>JBAZFZ010000088.1:0-2541 GCA_041653075.1 Methanoregula sp. | reverse complement strand
ACCTTTGATAGCGATTGAACGGGATTCATGGAAAGTGGATTCCGGATACTTGTTTTCTGATTTTAGTCTTGCACAGATACCCTATAAACCTTCTCCGGTTATCCATTCTCTCCGGCACAAGCCCGGTGTTTATCGAGAACGTAAAATGGGTGCAGTCTGCTCCTTTAAGATAATACTGTGCTGGCAGGGGGATTTGACGTTTAACGCCCGTATTTTTTTAGATAATCCCCGTCAATTGAGCGTTATTTAAAAAACCAGATAATGTCAAAACCCTTCTTTGCAGACCCGAATCCGGGGAAGTCATTGCCTCCGTTACATGAAAATCGTGAAACTGATTTCAAAATGACCTCCGTTACGGTGACACCCTCTGTTCGATTGTAAACTCCTGGAGGAATCCCATGAACAGGGGGTCGGTAATAAGGCGTTAAATTAACTTCGGTGTCTGGATATGAGGGTTATTCGTTCCAAGCCCCAAAACAGCCCATCTTTTCCCTTTGACCGTGCTACCTCCCCACCCTCTTCGAGTTTTGCCACCCGAAAGCGTACATTGGCGTTTCATAGCGCCAAGCAAAACGCTCCGTTTTGCCTTAATCCCAATCAAAACGCGTATTTAAAAAAAGTGTGTAAAAGTGTACGGTTTTTTGCACATATTCCGGAAATGAGCTCTTCGGATGGGCAATTCAGGCTCGCAAAAGAGCCGGATTGGGGGGTTGGCAGGATTATGAGAGGGGCAGTTCACCGAAGGAGATAACCTCATGACTCCCTACTCCCTCCTTGCCTTATTGATCTCCTTTGCGAATTTCGCGATTCCTTTCCAGCGTTTCTTCTTTAACCGGACAAGCCCGATCTCCGCCTTCTCCTGCTCGAACACCAGCTCCCGCACGAGCCGGTGGAAATTCTCCAGCCGTGATACGGAGAGGGTCCCGTTGCGTACCGCATCCTGGACCGCACAGCCCGGCTCCTGCTCGTGCCGGCAGTCCGAGAACCTGCAGCCCTCCGCAAGCTCAGCGATCTCGGGGAATGTGTCGGTTATGCCGGTGGCGGCCGTGCCGATACCGACTTCCCGGAACCCGGGGTTATCGATCATGAGCGCTCCCCCTTTCAGGACAAAGAGCTGGCGGACGGTCGTGGTATGCCGCCCCTTGCCATCATAATCCCGGATGTGCGATGTCTCCTGCACTGGCCGGTCCAGCAACCGGTTTATCAGCGTTGACTTGCCGACACCCGATGAACCGATGAGGGCAATCGTTGTGCCCGGGGTCAGGAACTCCCCGAGCCGGCCAATCCCGTCGCCGCTCATGGCACTGACAGGGATAACCGGTATGCCGGGGGAGACCAGGATGATTTCTGCTGCCAGCAATGCGGGATCATCGGCCAGATCGGACTTGTTGATCACGATCACCGGGCGGGCACCGGATGCGTAGGCGATTGCAAGGTAGCGTTCGATACGGCGGACACTGAGATCATGGCCGGATGCCGTGACAATGAAGACCGTATCGATATTCGCTGCAATGACCTGGTCGGTGCCTTCCCGCCCGGAAGTTCCCCGCGTGAACCGGGTCTTCTGCGGGAGGATATCCACAATCGTTGAGCTCCCGGTCTCCGGCTGGTGGAGCAGCACAACAAAATCCCCCACCGTGGGAAAGCGGCCGAGTTTCCGCAGGGCTCCGGAGATCCCGGCATTGACGGAGCTACCCTCAAGGAATACTTCCCAGACGGTTTTCTGCCGGCATGTCACGCGACCCGGCACATAGGGACCGGAATATTTTTTGAATGCGTCTTGGTGTTCTTCTGTCCAGCCGAGCTGTTCCAGGGTATAGGAATGCGTTTCTTTGCATTCCGGTGATGATGAGTTCATGAAAAAACCTGAACCTTTGTATAAGAAGGTACCATGCAGTTCGCCAAGTGTTTTGTGGTTGCGGCTGGTCATCTGCGGGAAATCTGTATGCGCTATGGGCGTATTCCGAAAATGGAAGAATAAGGTAGAATCCTGCCGGAAAAATGTGGCTTGGGGTGAAACTGTTCCGGAGTCTGATCTATAAAGGTGATATGCTACCTGTGTACTGCCGTTCGACCGGGTTTTATTCTTAAAAAACAGTAATTCATTGTCGTTCCTGCCCCCCGATCCTGTACTTCCAGAGTTCCCATAATTTATTCAGAGGAGCGGAAAAGTGGTATTGTGGTGGTGTTATGAAAAAACTTAATTGCGGCAATCATTGTCCTTGTTGCCTTCATTTTACAAAATCCTTATTCAGGTTCGCACCATATCACTTCCAATCCAGGTAAATGTCATGTCGCACCACCGGCGAAACCTTGCAAAACAAACAGGGCAGCCCCCCGGAACTCTCCTTCTGAACAATGACTCCCCTCACCCACCGGCCCTTATCAGGGTAATCGATTATGACGATGCCAATCTCCAGGAAAAAACGGTCAGGCAGATCTCGGAATGCTTCCCGTTCCGGGACACCGAAACGGTGACCTGGATTAATATCGATGGCCTTGGAGACTCAAAAATCATCGAAGAACTCGGAAAACTCTTCG
>JBAZFZ010000087.1:925-2556 GCA_041653075.1 Methanoregula sp. | reverse complement strand
GTTTTAAGTAAATCTCGATCACATCTTCCCGGATATCGAACGTGAACGGGCCTGCCCTGCAGGTTTCGGGTTTCTTGTCATGGATCCGGCATTTGCCGTTCTCCGAAAGGATACATTCCCCGTTTGGTTTTGTCTTCAGCCGGGTATACCCGCAGGATTCAAACACGTCCGGGGATACGCCGCTTGTTGTCAGTCGCTTGTAGCAGGCTGCCGAGATCGGGGGATGCGCCTCGTCACAGCAATGGCCGCCACAATCCATGCAAATAGTTTCAGCTCGTAAAATCCAGTTTTCCATAAAAAAATCACGACGCAAAAAGATGGGAAACGATGTGTTCGTAGACCCGGGGATAGTGGGTGTCCTCGCCGCTTTCAAGCGACGGGTTGTCATTCACTTCGATAACATAGGCATCCCCGTTGTTGTTCTTGATGTCGACGCCGTACAGGCCGTTGCCGATAGCTTTTGCCGCATCGATGCCGAGCCGGATGATATGCGGCGGGACGTCCTGCTCCGGCACGCTCTCGACCCCGCAGTACACGATGTGGCCGTTGACCGATGCCTGGATCTTGAAGGTGACGGACGGGATCGTATATTTGCAGACATAGAGCAGTTTCCCGTCAAGAACCCCGACCCGCCAGTCGTATTTGCTCTCGACGTACTGCTGGACGACAATCCAGTCCGACATCTTGATGAACCGGTGGGCAACCCGGAAAAATTCCGCAATATCGGCCACTTTCTCCACCCGGAGGGAGAACGAGGTCGACGGCTCCTTCACCACAAGCGGCGTTCCCATTTCGTCAAAGAGCGAGGTCACCTTTTCGACCGTGAGATCGTGTTTTGAGAGGAACACGGTCTTTGGCAGGGAGACGTTCTTTTTGATGAGGTGGGAATACATGTTGATCTTGTCCGAGCAGATCCGTATCGATTTGGGATCGTCGAGGACCGGGATATTGTGCAGGCTTGCCATCCTTGCTGCCACGTACGTGACATTCATGGGGTCGGTACGGGCGCGGATGAAGAGGCCGTCCACTTTTGGGATCTTGTTGATATCCACCGGGAAGATGAAATCCACGCGATGGCCCATGTCTTCGGCAATATCCCGGCAGTGGATGAGGGCGTTGAGCTGCTCGGAGTTCGAGAGCGTTTTCCGGTCTACGAAGATACCGAGTTTGCTCATAGGAACTCCTGGTTTTGCAGGTATGCGCAGAGCATCTGCCGTTCATCGTCCCGGAGCTGGGAGTACCGGGCCGGGGCAACGGATGAGAGCGCATAAGTCTCTCCGCTTTTGATAAACACCAGCCGTGCAAGCGGGATTGCAAAGAGATCATAGATCTTCTCTGCTGACCGGGAGACCGGGTCACCGGCACCGGGGGTCTTTCCGAATATGGAGGTCACTGCAACAATCGTGGAACCTTCAAAGAGCCGCTGGTAACAGAACGGGTACTTCCCGTTGTTGGTGACATGCTTGATCGCCTCTTTTGCCTTTTCATGGTTATCGACGACAAAGTATTCGGAGGGGCAGGAGAAGTAATTGAGCCCGTAGATGATAACCGGGACCGGGACATATGCCTGCGAGATGCCCCATTCTGCGACCGGTATGCCGGCGAGCTTTGCCCGCTCAAGACAGTTGGGC
>JBAZFZ010000087.1:0-915 GCA_041653075.1 Methanoregula sp. | reverse complement strand
TGGGCACGACGTAAGCGTCAAGTACATCCCGGCTTGTCGGGAGGACACGGTCGCCATCCAGCTCGCGTTTTAAAATCGTATAATAGGTCTCGGTTTTGTACGAGTAATTCTCGCTGACGATATGGTCGGAACCTTTGTTATGGACCGTGTAGAATGCATCTTTTTTGATATGATTGTCCCGGGTACCCACTGGTCTGACCGGTGCTTTTTTTATGACCGGCACAGGCTGGTGTATCCCTTCCGGCACCGTGATGACTGCAAGGGATGACTGCGGGCTAGGGGATACCGATACCCTGTTTATCCGGACAGAACCGGCAGAGGATTTCATGCAGCCACCAGCACAGGATTGTCCGGGACACGGGCGGGGTGTTGAAAAGATCCGGGTAATGTGCGGGGCCCGCCGGAGCGATATTCCCCAAGGACCGGCATCCTGCCGATGATTATGTTCTTCTGATCTGCACGGTCTGTGCAGCACTTCATACCAAAAAGAGGATACAGAACCGGATGGGGCTCTGGATCGTCGTCGCTTTCAGGACTATCGTTCATATGTAACACGAATCCAACATGTATCCGCTGGATTACCGATAATCTCTATACGTTCTGTTGCTTAAAGAATTTTGCACACGGGGACCTGAAAAATGAGGGCTGGTTATATGGCCCGGAATGGCTTTTTATCGGGGTTTTATCTTCATACGTTACCTGAATCCATTTTCCCGGGACTTCCTTTTTTTCATTTTCAGCACGCGAAGCATAACCTTATTAAAATTTCATGACTACTGGTAATACATGCATATCCCGACACCCGAAGAGCTCCGCTCGCGCCGCGAAGCGCTGGGCCTCAAACAGACTGAACTTGCCCGGCGTGCCGGTATCAGCCAGTCGATGATTGCCCGGATCGAAGCGGGCAACGTGGAC
>JBAZFZ010000086.1:0-2620 GCA_041653075.1 Methanoregula sp. | reverse complement strand
TCATCATGGTCGGCGGAACCTCGCTTATCCAGGGGCTTGTCCATGCGATGGGGGAACTGTTGCAGTCAAAAGTCGTTGTCCCGCCGCACTCCCAGTATATCGGGGCGGTCGGCTCGGCACTCCTGGCTTCAGGTTTTATCAGGGACGATTAGATGCTTGCAGTAGAGTATTTCGAGGTTGAGTGCCCGGATGCACAGGGAGCGGAATACTACAAGCAGATCACAAACGACGTTCTGCTCGACCATAACCTCCTGCGGGTCATCCAGAAGGTTCACGTTTATATCGATCCATCCTTCCCGATCTTTGTTGCGGTCGGTATACTCAAGCCGATCACAAGCCGCGTCCGGGTGGGGGATTTTGCCAATGTGAACCCGCTCGAAGGCAAGATCACGCTTGTCATCTCCGATGAAACATACCTTGCCCCGATGCTGAAGATTTTCTGGGAGAAGTACGGCAAGGACCATGTTGATCAACCGGATCGGTTCACCGTGATTCTCTATGATGTCAAGGCGGACATAAAAGAGATCGAGGATATTGTGGTAGCCGATCCGAGCGAGTCGCTCTCCAAGGATCTCATCTACGCATTGCGGCTGATTTCCCCGGAAGGGTTCCGGTTGCGCCGCGAGATCTTCACCCGGGAGAAATTCACGTTTGTTGCAAGCGAGAACCTGCTTGCAGAAGACGTGGATGAACTGGTGCGGGCAAAATTTGCGCTGATGGGGGAAACACCATGATGCTTGTCCCGGTCACCTACAATGGTGGGATTTACCAGAACGACGTGATTACTGATCTTATCGAGGATCTCGGGGGATATGTCGTCCAGAAACACATGATTGCACAGGAAGTCGTGCTCCAGTGCTTTGTCCCAAAAGACGACATCGAACTCATCCGCACCCTCTCAAAACCCCTCTTTGGGGAAGTGACCGATTCACCGCTCGTTGGCACCGAGATCGCGATTGTCAGCATGAGCCTTGAGATCCACCACCTCCCCCACCCATCCTGCGATATCGCGGAGTACGTGCGCCGGATCGGGGCCAAGAGCAACATGGTCAGCCTTGCGCGCGGACCGGGAAAGCGGATCTCCGGGCTCAACGACGAGGAGCGGGACGTTATCAACGAGCACGACATTGCAGTCTTCCTCTTTGGCAATTTCGAGAAATGCATCGAGTACAAGATCCCGAAACTCCGGCGGGGAATCAACGTGCCGATTGTTCTCTGCGGGGGCCCGGATAAAGAAACGCTTCAGAGGATTACCGACCCCCCGGTTGACGGTTACGTTGGCAATGTCGGCAGGTTCATGCGCCGCACCAAAGAGGCCGAGGAGCTTGGCAAGCTCGATGAGATCGTTGCCGAGATCACCCGGGTGCTCGAGAAGAAACGGGAAGAGATCGCAAAAGATCCCCTCTCGGTCTCCCCGGCCCGGCTTATGGGTCTGATCCGTGAGCAGGTCCCGGCAATCCTCGATGTCACCTCCCCGACCCCGCTGACAGTCCAGATGGCAGGTCTCCGGGTAAAACTGCCCTACGATACGTTTGCTGCCGACCTGCGGAAAATCGATATCGAGGATGGCATAACGCTGGGAGACGTATCCGAAGTCCTGCCCTCGCGGATGCGGGACTATATCCTTGTTAAAATCCTGCCATTTTCTGAGACGAATACGGTGGTATAATGGGAAAACCAAGCCAGGTGGAATTTGAAGAGCAGATTGCGCAGATAGTCGAACAGGGCGCCGATGCAACAGCAGAAGAATGGATGAAAGCAATCGAGATCGAGTATGGCAAAATTCCGCTCATCTTCAAAAGGATGGGGGAACGACCCGAAGTGTTGATCTCACACCTGTTGTACAAGGGAACGGTCGCTGATACAAGCCCACTCGATCCAAAATACGTGGAACTGATCAGTATTGCGGTGGGAGCGGCACTCAAGTGCCCCCACTGTACGGGATACCATATGCAGGCCGCGATCAAAATGGGCGCTTCACGGGATGAGATCCTTGAAGTGATCCTGCTGGCCGGCATGATCTCGAACTCGTCAGTGCTCGCAAATGCCTACCGGATCTTTGACGAAAAACTGGAAAAGTGTGTGCCCTGCGATGTGAAGACCGTGAGGAAAGCAGGTACCGGAAAAGGGACGGATCGGAAGAAAGTGACGGCTAAGAAGAAGTGATCCAACTCGTTCGGATCTTTTTTCAATCAACGTGTGGTGAAAAAATTACAATCAGGATTCACTCAATCTTTTAAAATCAAACGTTGATGGATGTTTCAACAATTTCCGGACGCGATCATGATCGCGATCAAAAAATTTCAGGCAGGGTTCAACGAAAAAATTGTAATCAAAGCCTGCGTAATTTTTTTCAAACACGCTCCAATTAAAATTTTTTAAGCAGGATCCGGCTGTTGTATCCTATTGTTCACATCGGAAGTGTAATTGGGGATCCCTTTTCCTGATCAAGATCCGGTTTATTTTTCGCAATCAAAGTCTGCTGGAAAAATTTCAAACAAAGTCCGGTTAAAATTTTCCAGGCGGGGTTTGATGGATCGGTGAATGATTTTTGCAGGGTAGTCGGTTGGTCAATTCCGGAAAGCAGAGATGTCCCTCATAAATTCCCAGAACCGTCTTT
>JBAZFZ010000085.1:0-2639 GCA_041653075.1 Methanoregula sp. | reverse complement strand
CGAAGAGTTGCCCGAAGGGTTCCGGATTCTCGACGGATTTTCCGTTGATATCACGCTTGCCGTCTTAAAGGTGGTCAAGCTCTACCAGAATAAGCGTTTCAGCGTGGAAGAAGCGTTTGCCAAGATCCGGGAGATCGAAGACATTGTTATGGCTCCCGCACCGGAAGGCGGGCTAGAAGAGGTTGTCGAGATCCTCCAGCTCCCGAAGCTTGCTCTGTTTGCGGGTGCCCGGCGCTATCTTTCGGGTGAGTTTGACAAGGATATCAAGACGCTGGTTAAGAAAGGCAAGACCGCCATCGACAAGGATATGGAAGAGGCCCTTGAAATTACGGCCAACATTGCAGCCGCGGTAATCGACGGTGCAGCCTGCTGCGGCAAATACGTGAAGGACGATATCGAGCAGCCGACCCTCTTTGACGAGTGGCTGATCGAGTGCGAGCGCATCCACGAGTCGATGGCATCGCTCAAGAATTTCGACGAGTCAACGGGAGACGAGGATTGATCGCGGATCGGGCGCGGTTCCGTCATGCAAAGAAAATAGAGAGGCTTGCAGGGTTCCGGCTCTCGGAACTCGCTTTTTCAGGAACGATGCTGGAGACGCTCTGTTCCCGCCTGGATTATGACGCGCTCGATTTTGCGGTAAGATCCCAGATACTGGAATTTTTTAACGAATTTCTCCGGTGCACCTGCAAGGAGTCACCGCTCTGTGGCTGCCCGGAAAAGAAGTTTGCAAAAAAAGTCCTTGAGCTCCGGGAGAACGGGCTCGATCACCGGCAGATTGCCGCCTACCTGCTGGACGAGTACGGGATTGAATTGTTTCCTATGGATATCCTGTCGTTTTTAGAAGAGTCGGTCCACGTGATGGAAGCGATCTCGGATGTATCCCGGCTTCAGGGCCGGGAAGAACTCGCCAAGAAGACCGATGAGACGATCCGGCTTATCGAGCGGTAAAGCCGGGTTTTTGGCCGGACTGGTTCCGGTCGTACGGTCATATCGCCCTTTTGTTCGTTCTGACAGTGCTACATCCCTGCCAAAAAAAGAGGGCAACAGAAGCCCGCTAAATTGCAGGGTCTTATCCTGTTTAAAATCGATATTTTTCAAAAATAAACGATTAAAATAATATTTTCCATGGGTGTGGACACAGCTTCCGATGGAACCGGAAATGGGACTGTCGGATCGGGAATCCGGGCATTATTCAGACCCGGAATAGATCATCTTTTTTGAGAGGTTTGGATGGGCCGGTTGCCGGATTCCCTCCCTTTACAAAACCTCTGCCGATGTGATAGATCCTTATTGCGTTATATGGATCCTGAGTGAGGTGCCCAGTCCTAAGCAAAAATAAAAAAATTCCCGTGAATCGTTTGAAACAATCCGGGCAGTTGGACAAAACTTTCGTTATTTCCGGGAACTTTTTCCTGTACTGGTTTCTCTAAGGTACTTTCCGGAAACAGGGTACTTTTTGTCCAACTGCCCGGATTTTTTTACCAGAAAATTTATTTCCGGAATCTTTCCGCTGTACATTTTTTCCTGGAGACCTTCTTGAAACCCGGGTTGAACATGCCATTTGTTCTTCAGAAAAATTATGCGCCGGTCTCTTCATCGGTCTCGCAGGTCTCGATGAAATCATCCCGCCGGTCAAGGGCAGATGCGGGTAATTCCGGCAGGAGGTCCCCGGGGGTCCGGGTTTTTTCCCGCCATACGCGGTAATGGGAACTGCGGAATAAAAATTCCTGGATGTACACCGGAACCTTTCATCAAGCTCCGATGATCAAATGAACAAATCAACCCGGTTTAAGAACGATCATGAACCACCTGTATTCATGAAACCGGCATTGCTCCCGCTTCTTCTCCTTGCCGCTCTGGCACTGCTGGTCCTCGCTTCCGGGTGTACCCAGCCCTCATCCCCACCGGTTCCGGTTGTCTATATCGTGTATGGATCCGAGAAAGGAGATCTCTCGTATACCGATGCCGCGTACCGGGGTCTCGTGGCAGCGCAGAACGACCGGTCATTTACAAAACGGGAATTTGTGCCCCGCGATTTCGAAACTATCCCGGATCTTCTCAACCGTACCGGGGGAGCGGAAAAACCCGGGCTTATCATTACCGTTGGCTTCCAGTATGCGGATTTTGACCGGCAGCTCGCAGAGCAGCACCCGGACATCCGGTTCCTTGCTATCGACCAGTCCGGCGCAGGGTCCGGGAACCTCAAAACCTACGAGATCACATCCTACGGTGACAGTTATCTCGCCGGCGTTCTTGCAGCCACGGCAACAAAAACCGGGCGTGTCGGGATCATCGCGGGAATGCAGTCGCCCCTGCTCGATACGTTCCTCCATGGCTACACGGCCGGAGCCCGGGCATTCAATTCATCGATTCTTGTCGATTATGCGTATGTGCGGCAAAATTCAACGGACGGGTTCAGTGACCCGGACCAGACCGCCCGGATTGCTGAGGATATGTATCGCAACGGGACGGATGTGATCTACACTGCTGCCGGGTATTCGAACATGGGGGCGTTTGAGGTAGCGCGAAATAAAACCGGGCGGTATATCATCGGTACGGATTCCGACCAGTCCCCGCTTGGCCCGGAATTCGTGCTCGCATCTGCCATAAAACGGGTTGACCGTGTCGTGTATAAC
>JBAZFZ010000084.1:0-2664 GCA_041653075.1 Methanoregula sp. | reverse complement strand
TTTTCCGGTTCCGGATAAGCGGGTTCATGTTATCCAATCTCCACGGTCTGTATTCTGGTATTTCGGATCATCTGATCTGCTCCTCTCCTCACCGTAGGATCCTTTCTGGGGGTTATCCGGCGACCGCTTTTCTTTTCATACACAACCTTCCCTTCCCTCAGTGCCGGATAGATGACGCTAAAAGGAGAGTTCCTGTACTCTTCTACTTGTTTTGGGGTGACAATCACAAGATCAATTGCCGTTACAATGCCCCGCATCCGCAGGTAGATCTCACCTGCGACGGTTCGCGAGTTGTACCTGCCGGATTTTACCACCAGAAAGTCGAGATCGCTGTGCGGGGTTGTCGTGCCGCGTGCAGCGGAACCGAAGAGGATGACCTGTTCCGGGCGGGCGACTTCGACTATCCGGCGGATGATCTCGTCCATGTCATGCTGTGGTTTGATCTTTTCGCTTTTCATGTGTCCAGCTCCACGATCTTCAGACTTTCTATGCCCCTGTCATCGACGATCTTGACTGCTATCCGCTTATATGTTCCCGGTTTAAATGGCAGTGATGTGGTGCCATGATAGGCT
Organism: Methanoregula sp.; assembly: GCA_041653075.1. Lineage (GTDB taxonomy): Archaea > Halobacteriota > Methanomicrobia > Methanomicrobiales > Methanospirillaceae > Methanoregula. The sequence continues at coordinate 2,092 of JBAZFZ010000084.1, read as the reverse complement.
TCGATGAGTTCTTCATCGATCTCGGCTTTGAGGTTCTTTGCGAGCCGGGACCAGCCGCTCTTCTCGTCTGCCATGGGGAAGAAGACCTGCCGGGGGAGGAGGCTGCGCCCGTCGTAATCGGTATCGAGCATCCAGACGGCGATGTTATGTGTTCCCCCGGAGATGACCGTGCCATTCTTCGTGTCGTAATAATCGAAGCCGAGGACTTCGACCCGGTATCTGCCTTTGTCGCTGCCTTCCGTGATCGTATCGACCCGGACATCAGGCTGACCAATCAGCCAGAAGCTTTCGTTCGTGACCCGTTTCTTTTTGAGATCATCGGTGAGGAGGTCGGCGTTCATCTGGACTTTGAGGAGGTTGACGCCCTTCCAGTTGGTTTCATCGATGTCTTTGGCTGCTTCGGGATCAAACTGGAATGCAACAAAGAGAACAATGGTCGGCAGCGGCACGAGTTTCTGCGCCTCTTCGATGGCGAGAGCAACCTGCTTCTGTTCGAGCGGGGCGTGTTCGGGTCCGAAGGAGAGCACGACCCTTTGAGATGCGGTCTCTTTGGTCGCGGCTTCGGCATGGAGCCAGCGGGTTCCTGCGAGGGGTTCGACCCGGGAGAACTCGATCTTCTGCCCACCCTTTCCCCGGATGCCGGTGCGGAGGAGTTCGTCGCGCCATTCTGACTGCCGCAGGGTTTCGCCGCTCCGGGCAACGGATTCATCTGCGGGGATTTCGGCATCGATTTCCGTGAGTGGTTTGACGGTGGGTGAGGGGACGGCTTCTACGGTGAAGGGACCGGTCACCCGGACGCGGGAGTTGTCAATGGTGGGTTGGTCGTACAGGGTTTCTGTCGCCGGGGGTTCGTTGTTTGCGATGGATTTGAGTGTAACGTGTGGTACGGTTTTGTACCGGAATCCGCTGCTCACTCCTTCCTCCGGATGCTGGAGTTCGTAGTAATCGAACAACGAGGTCATTATCCGCTGCTTGGCAAGTGTGGCGGCAACACGGGAAGTGTCACAGGTGATCCACCGTCGCCCCCATTGCTCAGCGACGTATGCGGTTGTGCCGGAGCCGCAGGTGGGGTCGAGTACAAGATCGCCGGGATCGGTTGTCATTAAAATACAACGTTGGATTGGAGTTGAACCTGTTTGAACAACATAAATCTTAGGGTCGGTTCGACTTTGCACACCTCCTGTGTCCAACCAATTATTTGTTAAAGGATAAACGGGAAAATCATCTAAAAGTCTTACGTACCTTATTAAATTTCCTTCAACAACGATACGATTCTTTTTTGCAAGATTTTGTAACCCAAGTATCGTTGTCTTCCAGTGCATATTGTTACCGGGGCGATATTCCTTACCACTAAAAGTGAATGAACCGGAACCAGATTCCGTAGACCCTTGTGATCTCAAATCATGCGTGGAATATATCTTTGAATCTTTCGGAAGTAATCCAGGGTTTTTATTTTCTTCTGAGGTTAATCTTCTCCGAGTGCCATCAGATAATTGAACCATATTGTATTTTGATGCGCCCTTTTCTCCGGCATCTTTGTCGAGATAAAGTTGTTTGTACTTAATTCGATCAAACGATTTTGCATACCATACTAAATAATCTCCAACTCTGCTCAGACCTTTTGTGGCAAATCCGCCAGTTGTACTGAAATAAATCAAACTAATAAAATTTTTTCCTCCAAACACCTCGTCCATGATCTCCCGGACATGGTGCACGTTTTCATCCGAGATCTGCACGAATACACTGCCGCTTTCGGTGAGCAGTTCCCGTGCGAGTAACAGCCTGTCCCGCAGGTATGTGAGATAGGAGTGGATACCGAGCTCCCATGTGTCCCGGAACGCCTTGATCATTTCCGGCTCCTGCGTCAGGTCTTCGTCTTTGCCGTCTTTCACGTCCCGCTTGTTCACGAACGGCTGGAAGTTGGAACCGTACTTGATTCCATACGGTGGATCGATGTAGATCATCTGGACTTTTCCCGCCATGCCCTCCTTCGCGAGTAGGGAGTTCATCACAAGGAGCGAATCGCCCGCGATGAGCCGGTTTGACCAACCGTGTTTGTGCTTGTAGAATTCGATGGCTTCCCGGATGGGCG
>JBAZFZ010000083.1:0-2677 GCA_041653075.1 Methanoregula sp. | reverse complement strand
CCACACCCTGATCCTGAAAGGGAAGTACGATCTGGTCATCGTCCCGGGGATGTGCACTGCCTCATTTGAAAACGTCGAGCGGGATACCGGTATCCCAATCTACCGTGGTCCGCGACATGCAGCCGATCTTGCCTTAATTCTTCCCCTCCTTGGGAAGATCGAATTCTCCCGTACGGTTCCTGCTGATGATTTCCTTGCTGCAAAGAGGGAAGAGGACGCGTTTAGTAGGCTTGAAAAGAAGGAGCGGGAATCTGGATTCGATTACTGCATCCGAGGGGTGAAGATCGGAGGGGGATCCCGGATGAAAGTACTCGCGGAAGTGATGGATGCCCACCGTCGCGAAGATATCCGAGAGGTTGTAGACCGGTATTTCCTGAACGGTGCGGATATCGTTGATCTCGGCTTTGGATTTGATGCGGAACCGGAAGATGTGAGACGGGTGATCGGGCTGATTGAGGATATCGACCGGCCGCTTGCCGTGGATAGCCAGGATCCCGATCTGATCCGGGCTGCACTCATCCGGGCAGACCTCGTGCTCAGCCTCCAGGAGGAGAATATCCCCAAAGTCGGCAAAATAGTCGCAGAAGCCGGAGCCGCAGCGGTAATTGTGCCGGGCAGCACCTCGCTTAAGAAAAACCTTGCCCTCGCAAAAAAAGCCGGTATCCGCTGCCTTATTGCCGATCCTCTCCTCCAGCCGGTCGGATCGGGTCTTGTCGCATCGCTGAAAAATTTCCACGACCTGAACTACCCGCTCTTCTTCGGGGCAGGAAACGTAGTCGAACTCCTCGATGCTGATTCCCCCGGATCAAACGCCCTTCTCGCCGGGATGGCCTGTGAACTTGGCGCATCGGTTATCTTCACAAGCGAGCATTCGGACAAGACAAAGGGATCGGTTCGGGAGATGCGAAGGGCAACGGATATGATGGTGCTTGCTGGCGGCCGGCCGTATCCCAAGGATCTGGGAATTGATCTTCTTATCCTCAAGGAGAAACGCCGGCGCAGGGAGCCGCCGCTCGAATACGATACGGCTCTACCGGCAACCATAATACCGGACGAGATCGAGTACGACCCGAAAGGCAATTTCCGGATTGGGATTGAAGGTGACCAGATCGTAGCAGTCATTCACGGCCGGGCGATAAAAGGGAAACGCTGGCAGGATGTCCTGCACACGATCCTTGGCCGCAATGAGATCTCTCTGCTCGATCATGCCGGGTACCTGGGCCGGGAACTTGCAAAGGCAGAACTTGCAATCCGGTACGGCCGTAGTTTTGATCAGGACGGCGAGTTCTGACCGGGGTACCTCGTTAAGTGTATCACAGTCCGTAGGAGCGTCTCCGGTAGAATTTTTCAAAAAAATGGGGAAGGATGATATCACTTGCTGATCAGGCCGCCAACCGCACCGCCAACAAGTCCCAGTATGGCATAATAGAGCGCTGTTATCACAAGGATTACTCCAACACCGAGCGCGACAAAGAACCCGAACAATCCGAGTGCCAGAGTCCCCACCACAAGACCGATGACGATTACAACAATCGCTCCGAAAAGTCCTGCAAAGAAACCGGCTTTTGCCCCGTTCCATAACCCGCCTTTTGCAATCACCCCGGCGACAATCCCTCCGATGATTGGGCCAAGCACCGGAAGTACACTGCCCAGAAGGACCATAATGACGAACCCAATGCCGGCTCCGAGCCAGAAATTTCCTTTTACCATACGATTACTGGAGCGGGGCTGGGGAAAAACATTGAGATCCAACCCGGAATACCCTTCATCAACCCTTTTATCTCTTCAACTTCCCATTTCTATACATGACAGCACAGGCACGTGCATCCCATATACTGGTAAAAACCGAAGATGATGCGAACCGGATCATGAAGCGCCTTAACGACGGGGAGGACTTTGCCGCAGTCGCAAAGCGCTTCTCCGGTTGCCCATCCGGGAAAAGTGGCGGCGATCTCGGCTGGTTCGGCAAGGGCATGATGGTTCCCGAGTTCGAAAAGGCCGCATTTGAAAATGAGGTCGGAAAGCTCATCGGACCGATCAAAACCCAGTTCGGCTGGCATATCATCAAAGTCACCGGTAAGAAATAAACACCCATCTTCTTTTCGGATAAAATCATGGAAAAACGAAATTTTTTTTTAGGTATCGGGCTCGCAATTGTCTTCGTATTTTTTTTACCGCGCTGTATACAGGATTTTCCAAAATATCCGACTCCTCAGCTGATCGCGAGACATTGTACCAGGTTTCAACCATCGACGCCCTGATGCAAGGTGTATATGAGGGGATTCAGCCGGTTTCAGAACTCAAAAAACACGGGGATTTCGGCATCGGTACATTCGATTCGCTTGACGGGGAGATGATCGTGCTGGACGGCAAATACTACCATGCACGATCGGACGGGACGATCATCCCTGCGCAGGATACCCAGATGGTTCCATTTGCAACTGTGACATATTTCGATCGCGACTTTACCGAAACGACTTCCCGTGCCATGAACTTCTCGGAGTTCTCATCTGAAATGTCTGAAAAACTGCCGACACAGAACATGATCTATGCAGTCCGGATTGATGGCACATTTCCGTATGTGAAAGTCCGGGCAATTCCACCGCAGCAGAAATCCTACCCTTCGCTTTCCGATGCGGCAAAAAGCCAGTCCGTTTATACTTACACGAATGCAACC
>JBAZFZ010000082.1:0-2840 GCA_041653075.1 Methanoregula sp. | reverse complement strand
CTCGTCAATCTTAATCTGCGGGATGACCTTGCGCAGTGCATGCATTGCCGCTTCTTTTACCAGGAGCGCGATGTCGGCACCGACAAAGCCATGCGTTGTATTGGCAAATTCTTCGATTTTGACATCGTCTGCCAGCGGAACACCGCGTGAGTGGACCTGGAAGATCTCGAACCTTCCTTTTTTGTCCGGGATACCGATCTCGATCTCCCGGTCGAACCGCCCTCCGCGACGGAGTGCCGGGTCGATTGAGTCCGGCAGGTTGGTTGCAGCGATGACGATGACCTGTCCGCGCCCTTTCAGGCCGTCCATGAGTGCAAGGAGCTGGGCGACAACACGCCGCTCTACTTCTCCCTGTACCTCGGCACGCTTGGGAGCAATCGCATCGATCTCATCGATGAAGATGATAGCCGGGGCATTCTGCTCGGCTTCCTCAAACTTCTCGCGGAGCCCTTTCTCGCTCTCCCCGTAATACTTGCTCATGATCTCAGGACCGGAGAGCGTGATGAAATGAGCGTCCACCTCGTTTGCGACGGCTTTTGCAATCAGGGTCTTGCCGGTTCCCGGGGGCCCGTAGAGCAGGACACCCTTGGGGGGCTGGATGCCGAGCCGCTCGAAGATCTCCGGGTGCCGGAGCGGAAGCTCGATCATCTCCCGGACAAGCTGGAGTTCCCGGCCGAGTCCCCCGATATCCTCGTAATGGATATCGGATGCTTCCGGCTTTCCTTCCTCGACCTTGTACGGCTCCTCTTTGAGTTCGATCTCGGTATCATCAGTGACAATCGCAATTCCTTTCGGCAGGACTTTTGCAATGACGAGGGTAATTGAATTCCCGATCACATCCACGCGGACAGTCTGTCCTTCGATCACCGACCGGCCGCGCAATACCCGGGAAAGGTATTGTTCACCCCCGACAAGACGTATCGACTGGGTTGGCTGGATCACCACCTTCTTTGCGTACTCGGCCTCGGATTTTCGGATCTTGACTTTCTCGTCAATACCGGTACCGGCATTTCCCCGTATGTTCCCATCGACCCGCAGGATTGCAAACCCGGTATCCTGTGCAAACCCGGGCCACACGATTGCTGCTGCCTTCCTCTTGCCCTGGATCTCAATTACATCGCCGGATACCAGACCGAGTTTTTTCATGACCTCGATACTGACCCGGGCGATACCACGGCCGGCATCGTCGTGCGCTGCTTCTTTGATGGTTACTTCAATAAACTCTGACTCTGTCATCGTAAAACACCTCGTATCTTTAAGGTTTACCATAAGTTAGCGTTCAAAAGTATATAAATATTGCGCGTATTTTTCCGAAGTCTCTCTGTCATAAAACAGAAGATCCGGAGATTACACGGGATTATCCAAAAGCAAAAAAAACTGAATTAGTCAAAATCAACTTTACTTGTTTAGTTAACAAGCCAGATTTAGTCCAGAATTGAAAATCCGAGCCTTTATCTTGTCTTTTGTGCAATGGATGTGTTATGAGTATTGTCGCAGATGCCAAGCGGGGCATCGTCACCGAAGAGATGAAGATCGTTGCAGCACAGGAAGGAGTTACCGAAGATTTTGTCCGGAGAGGTGTTGCAGGCGGACATATTGTTATACCGGTCTCCCCTTACCGCAAAGTGAAGATCTGCGGTATCGGCGAGGGTCTGCGCACAAAAGTGAATGCATCCATCGGAACCTCCACCGATATTGTCGATATCGGCATGGAAGTCGAGAAGGCAAAACAGGCAGAACGTGCCGGTGCCGACACCCTGATGGAGCTCTCGACCGGGGGCGATTTTGTCGAGATCCGGAAACAGGTCATCGCAAATACCACCCTCTCGGTGGGCTGCGTTCCCCTCTACCAGGCGTTCATCGAAGCCGCGGTGAAAGACGGAGCGGTCGTCCACATGAAAGAGGATGACCTGTTCCGGATCACGGCCGAACAGGCAAAACTCGGCACCAACTTCATGGCCATCCATACCGGCATCAACTGGGAGACCGTAAAGCGGCTGAAAAACCAGGGCCGTCACGGGGGTCTCGTATCGCGTGGCGGTGCGTTCATGACTGCATGGATGCTCCACAATGAAAAGGAAAACCCGCTCTACAGTGAATTTGACTACCTTCTTGAGATCATGAAGGAGCACGAGGTTACCCTTTCGATGGGCAACGGCATGAGAGCCGGCGCAATCCACGATGCAACCGACCGTGCAGCAATCCAGGAACTTCTCATCAACGCCGAACTCGCCGACAAGGCGCACAATGAAAATGTCCCGGTCATTGTCGAAGGACCGGGCCACGTCCCCATCGATGAGATTGCCGCAAATGTTACCCTGATGAAGCGGGTCACCAACAACAAGCCGTTCTATATGCTCGGACCAATTGTAACCGATATTGCCCCGGGATATGATGACCGGGTTGCCGCAATCGGGGCTTCCATCTCCTCATCCCTTGGCGCAGATTTCATCTGCTACGTAACCCCGGCAGAACACCTCGCGCTCCCGACACCCGAAGAGGTCTACGAAGGCGTCATCAGCTCCCGCATTGCAGCCCATGTCGGGGACATGATCAAACTGAAAAAGACGCGGGAGGCCGATCTCGAAATGGGCCATGCCCGCCGCGACCTTGACTGGGACCGCCAGTTTGCCGTTGCCATGAACCCGGCCCGGGCAAAAGCAATCCGGGATGAACGGATGCCCGCAGATACCGACGGCTGCACGATGTGCGGCGACTACTGCGCAATCAAGATCGTCAACCGTCATTTCGATTTCTGAATTTTTTCCTGTTCTCATTTTTTTACCAGGTTCAATAGTTGTCATTTTTTCACGCCGGTTCCACGCCGGGACTGGTTCGGG
>JBAZFZ010000081.1:0-3176 GCA_041653075.1 Methanoregula sp. | reverse complement strand
AATGACCCGTCACTCTTCATTCCGGAGGACAAAACAGAGATCCTCCGAATGCTCAGGACCGGCTCTGCACCCCAGATCTACCGGGAAATTACTCTTAATAACGAGACGTTTGCGGAAAGTATCACGCTGGACAACGGGTTGCAGGTTGTCCGGATCTATGTCCGGAATATCACCGAACGTAAAGAGGCCGAGCAGGAGATTTTGGAGAGCGAGGAGTTCAACCGGAGCCTGGTTGAAAACCTGCCTGATTATGTCGTGGTGTGCGGGCCGGACTTAAAGGTCCTGTACGTGAACCCGGCAACAGAACAGCAGCTGGGACAAGACGCTCACCGGATTGCCGGTACACCGGTGCTTGCGTATATACCGGAAAAATACCATGAAAAGGTTACAAAAAAAATTACTGCCCTCTTTTCTGGAGACACGATCACTCCGCATGAGATCGAGATCCTCACGGTAAAGGGTTCCCGTATATCCGTGATTTCGCAGGGCACACAGATCCAGTACCATGGCAGACCTGCGATCCTCATCCTGCTCACCGATATCACCGAACGGAAGATCCTCGAGGACGCGCTGAAAAAGGAGGCGGGAAAACTCCTGCTGCTATCGAATGCGTTCCAGACCGCCAACCGGAAACTCAACCTGCTGTCCAGCATCACCCGGCACGATATGAACAACCACTTAACGGTGATGCTGGGATATCTTGCCATGCTCCGTGAAGACCAACCGGATGGTGAATCCGATGAAGCGATCAGGAAGGTCACGGAGGCATCACAGCATATTTCCGATTTGATCCAGTTCATGAAGACGTACGAGGAGATTGGCGTAAATGCCCCCATCTGCCGGGATGTAAGGACGCTTGTGGAAATAGCAGCACATGATCTTTCCGGCTCGGTGCGGCTGGAAAACGAGCTTCCCTGCGGAAAGAAGATCTTTTCTGATCCGCTCATCGTCAAGGTCTTTTCCAACCTGATGGATAACGCAGTGCGGTACGGAAAAAAGATCACCACCATCCGGTTCTCTGGGGAGGAAAAGAGCGGGGATTACATCATTACCTGCGAAGATGACGGGGTCGGGATCCCTGCCGATCAAAAAGAGAAGATCTTCGGCCGCGGGTACGGGCAGAATACCGGTCTTGGCCTGTTCCTTGCCCGTGAGATCCTTTCTATCACGGGGATTCTGATCCGTGAAATTGGTGAAACGGGGAAAGGCGCCCGGTTTGAGATTACGGTGCCAAAGGGAATGTGGCATACTGAAAAAGTTCACCGGAAGAAGGGCTGATGGGGGAGCCCTGATCATTTTTGTTCAGCACGTCTGACATCGGAATTGAACACCGGTATTTCGAATGTATCTAAACCCGTTTTACAAGCGGGATGGTATCAATAAGGGCACCGTTCTCGGTTAATGCAATTGTGAAGCGGATCATTGAGACACACGAGGGAAGATCCGGAAGGAGTTAAAAAGGCGGGGGGGTTCCCCATTCCGGTTTACACCGCCATGCGTGCCGGATGAACCACGGTTCCCGACCAGTCCTGATCAGGGTTCGTTCATGAGCAGCCACTTCCAGAGGGGAATGCAGCGGATCCCCTCCGTTTCCTCCTCCAGATCCCGTGTGATCAGCACCCGTGACCGGACTTTTTCCTTGTATTCGGATAAAAATTCCTTAAGCCCGGAATACTCCCGCTCATCCGGCATGTCGGTATACGAGACGTTGATGGCATCGAGGGTATCATCCAGGTTTTTTATGACGAAATCCACCTCATGCTTTCCAATCCAGTAATACGGGTTGGCACCTTGTTTAAGAAGCCGGATAAAAACAAGGTTCTCGGCAAGCAGTCCGGCATCTGGCGAGAAGGTGAACGAGACTGCGTTTCTCAGGCCGTTGTCGATACAGAAGATCTTCCGGTTATTCCGGCTTTGGGTCTTTAACGAGTACGAGAAGAACGGGACTTCATACAAGATCCCAGCAGCACCCGCATAGCCGATATATTCTTTAAGAGTGGCAAAATCGAGCCCGGATTGTTTTTGCAGCTGCTGGTATGAGTACGGGCGGGTGATATTTGAAAACAGGTATACCAAGAGATCTTTTAACGCCCTTACATGCCGCACGCGATTCGTGAGGATGATGTCGCGATATACAATACTGTCATAGTACGAGCGGAGATACTCGTTCATGAGGGTCTGATCTTTTTGGAGCACAACGCGGGGAAAACCACCGGTCCGGAGATATTGGGCTAAATGGTTCATTATCTTGAATTTTTGTGCGGCAAGTGCGAGATGATCGGTCGGGACATTGAACCGGTGAAAGAGAAGGTACTCGGCAAAGTCTAAGGGGTATATCATGACAGCAAAGTACCGCCCGGCAAGAAGCGTTGCAAGGGATCCCTCGATAAGCGAAGATGACGAACCGGAGATTATCAGCTTAACACTCCCGCGATCGTACAGTGCCTTGATATGCCGCTCCCATCCCGGGATACCCTGGATCTCGTCAAATATCAGGTAAACCTCATCCTCTCCACAGATCTCGGCACGGTATACTGACAGAATATCTGTAAAGGGATCGTCAAGCGTAGAAAAATCCGGCTCGTCAAAATTGACGAAGAGAATTCTTTTTGCAGGAATCCTCTCATTCCGGATGAAATGATCGATCGTCTGGTAAAGTAACGTGGTCTTTCCGGCGCGTCGGACACCGGCAATGACAATTATCTCACCGGTAGTTGCGTATTGTTGTATCTTAAAAAGATATCTGTCGCGGGGTATCCCTGCCGGAACAGATTCGCCATACCACCAGGGGTTCAGCCGTATGAGGGCTTCAAGGATGCCGGGCATAGATTTCAATTGATCGTAATCAAACAAAAATCTTTCTTTAATTTGATTATAATCAAACTAAATCCCTTTGGGGGTATGCTGATCTCCTGATGCGTGCCGTGGACCTTCCCGATAATTTTGATCTAACCCGAATCACTGGTGAAAGGCCCGGCCTTAATATCGCGAAGCACCGGCATCGGGCTTGCCCCCGCAAAAGCGCATCATCGGGGCGCACGGTGGGAAGTGCCGGGTGGAGTCGAAAGGCTTGAGAGAGGGACGATAGTGTGCTTCACGCTGCCGGGTAATGTGGGAGAATAGGAGTGGATGAAGTCAGGTTTCTGTCCTGCGATCTCACACTAAAAAAACCGGTA
>JBAZFZ010000080.1:0-3181 GCA_041653075.1 Methanoregula sp. | reverse complement strand
CCGAAAAGAATGGCATCGGGGTTCCATTGTGCAGCTATCGCATAATAGAGTTCAAGGTCAGCCGGAAATCCCGTTATACGACCATCGAGACTTGTAGCGGTATGGAGAATGACTTTTGGCAGCATAAAAAAATTCCTTGGATCTATTTTTCTCCAACCCGGGAATTATAAAAACGTGGTGTGCGGAGTGAAACTAACAATCTGCTTTCACCGGCTACACCATGTTTTCTTGGGGGAGGCTGGTTATTCTCTCCCATTATGACTGCGTGTGGTGGAGCGGACCCGTCCTCTCGTTTGATTGCCGGACCCGGTAACCGGATCCGGCAGGGCCCCGTCGTCACTCTCCGGTACAGACAGCGAGACGGATACCAGGAAAACCTGATGAAGAGATTACCTTCATGCGGTTTAACCGCACTATACCTTCCATATAAAAAATAGCGAGGGATCTATGGCAGACGGACAAGATTATTTTATCATCCTGCTCGTCCTGTCGGTACTGCTGAATTTCGTATTCCCTGTTCCGGCGTTCCTTTCCCCTCCCTCCACGTATTTCGGTTTTCTCATCGTCGGCTTTGGTCTTGTTCTGGCGCTCTGGAGCCGTTCATTATTCCTGAAAAATGCAACAACCCTGCAGCTGTCTGAAGAACCCACGGTGCTCGTGACCTCAGGTCCGTTTCGCCTGAGCCGTAACCCGGTATACCTGGGAATGGCATCAGTCCTCTTAGGTGTCGCAGTAGTGCTGGGAACTCTGATCACCCTTGCATTTCCCATCCTTTTCGTTATGGTGATCGAATTTTTTATCATTCCGGGCGAAGAGCGGATGCTGGAAAAATTATTTGGAGAACCGTACCGGGAGTATAAAAAAAGCGTCCGGAGGTGGATATAATTCCGTATGCTTTCTTTGTGCGGCATAAGCAGTAACCTTCCTCTCTTTTATTGACAGATCCGGAACCGATCCTGATCTGGACAGCCCCGGTGCACCAGAATCGATCCTGATGAAACAGTTTTCCGGTGCGGTCATGCACCGGATTGGTCCGGACCTGCACAAAATGTTCGTGCAGCAACCGGGAAATCATTGCAGGCCGGAAAAAAAGAGCAGGTATCTTTCCTCGGAATGATCATTTATTTCTTTTTCTTCTCGTACATCAAAGCCTGTCGCTCGCGCTCGTAGATGTTCCCCGTCTCATAGAACGGCAGGGTCCACGCATCGGTCGTATCCAGCTTCAGGGGTTTTTTCTCCGTGGCCTTCTCCTGCTTGCTCCGGAACCGGAAGTGCTGGTACTGGCGGATCGTCTCCACCGCGAACATCACGGCAACGTTGCGGTCGTAGATCGCCATCAGGTTGTCACTGTTTCCTGTCTCACCGCCGGCTGCGAGATTGGACGACCCGCAGAAAACTACCGGGTTGTCTCCGTTGAAGTCGCAGACAACGAGTTTATGGTGGATTACTTTTCCCTTTCCCCCGGAAATCTCCGTGTCGAACGGCGGGGGCGTGTTCTTCGCAAGGTACGAGGGCGAGGTAGTGGTAAAATTCTTTCCTCCGACATCGGGCTTGAAGGAGTTGATCTCGCCCTCGTTCTGGATCACCCCCATCGAATAGAGATCTTCGCGTTCAGGCAGTTTTTTAATCGCATCAACCGCGACTCCGGTTGAGGTTGCGACCTGCATCATCGCAAAGAGGACCGATCGCTTCGATCCGTTGATTGCGTCGCTGATGGCTTTCAGCGGGTATGCTGTGCCGTGCGGGGCAAAGGAGAACAGGTACCGGGAATCTCCGATATTAATCTCGTGCCAGTCTTTTGCTATCTCCGATTTCTTGAACTCTGCCGTGGAACCGGCCCATGCCTGATCGAATGCCTGTGCATAGAGCCCTGCAACCCGGGGGTCATCGAAGACCATCACGCTGTTGGCCTGTACGTAGAGCCCGCGGATCGTGAAATTCGCCGAACCGGTCAGGACCGATTCCGCCACGCCGTCCCGTCTCCGGATAAAGACTTTGTTGTGCGAGAGGCTTGTAAAATGCCCGGTCTTCACAGCGACGTGCTCTGCCTTCATTGCTCTCACGGCTTCGGTCTCGTGTGCCAGCTCCTTTTTCGGGGCATCCTTGTGCTGCATCCCGGCTACGTCCGTACTGACCCGGCAGTGGGATTTCGAGTTGTCCTGGTAGACCCGGGCGCGGGGGCCAAGCCGGCAGAAGGCATCGATCACCGCCGACTCGTCCAGGTCGAACGTGAAGGCATCGAGCGTGGCGCCGGGATCGTGTATACAGTTGTTCAGGAATCCCATGACCAGCTCCCGGGCATGGGCACCGAGCCAGATATGCCGGGGGGTGTACTCAGCGGGATATGGTTCGATAGACTGTGGCGATGGATAAAGGGGGGCGTTCTTGAACTTCTTGACGTAGGCCTGGGACGAAACCATGGTCCTTGCAAACCCGATGTTTACAATCCCCTTTGCCGGCGGCGCAAGATTGACGGCCAGGTCAACAGAAGGTCCTGGCCTGATGGAATCGCCATCGAAGTAGTTCGCAAAGACCGTATACGTGTACCTGCCGAAACCGAGCGCAGGATAGTGCGCCCAGTGGAAGGCCTGGAACGGCGCCTTGTCTGATGGCGTCCAGATTGCTGCATCGTATGCGGTCTTTTTCGTGACGGTTTTGTCGAAGCTCAGCCGGTTCTCGAGGAAGTACCGGTGCTTCGGGTCAGGTTCCTTACCGGGCTTCGAGACTCCGATGGAGAATCCTGCGAGATCCTTTGTCTTCTTCTCCGGCAGGTCGAAGGCAAGCAGCACAGTCCGGTCCCCGGCATAGCCGGATACCGCGAGCCCGTCTTTTTCGTTATACAGTAGATCACCCATACTTAATCAGATTAAATTATAAAATGTGGTATATATAGAGATTTGTTTTATAATTTAATTTATTGAACATGTGTCGCCGTATCGTGTGTGAGAATTCTATCAGCAAATCTGCATGAAAACGTAAAATCGCAAGACCCGGGGGAACCCGTCCTCTCTTTGAGTGACGGACCCGTCGTCAATCGCCGGAACCGAAATCAAAACCTCAGATCCTGCCTCAGGCCAGAACCCCAAAGTCCTAAACATCATACCTACCCTGACTTTTGCAATCCAAACACTGCTAAATATGACCTCAGTTATTCCCGTCGACAAATCTTAAGGTTTTCCGG
>JBAZFZ010000079.1:0-3199 GCA_041653075.1 Methanoregula sp. | reverse complement strand
CGCTGGAGCGCTGCTGATGCCCTTGGGAAGATCGGGGACAAGCGGGCGGCAATCTGTCTTGAGAAAGCTCTCAAGGAATCTGATTCGTTCGTGCAGGTTCCTGCAACATGGGCACTTGGAAAGATGGGAAGCGATGCCCCGGTCGATACGCTCATTAAATCACTCAGTGATTCGGACTGGTATGTCCGCTGGGGTGCGGCAGATGCCCTCGGAAACATCGGCAATATCCGGGCCCTCGATCATTTCCTGAGGATGAAAGATGACAAAGATGAATATGTGCGGAGGGCGGTAGAAGAAGCGATCAAAAAAATCCGTATAAAAAACCCGGATCATTAAGCCGGGGTCGGCCAGGATTTCCCGACATTTCACTTATTTCTGTATCTGTTGTTCAAGAACGAGTTTCATATCATTTATCTTGTAAGGTTTGGCAAGTTTTCCGCTAAAACCATGTTTTACAAAATCCTCGACCACGGTATCGTTTGAGTATCCGCTTGAAACAATAGCTTTCACGTTTGGATCAAGTGTTTTAAGCCGGGTAATAGCCTCTTTTCCTCCCATCCCGTCAGGGACCGAGAGGTCCAGGATAACAAGATCGAAAGGGGCACCGGCTGCCTTTTCCTGCTGGTAAAGATCGATTGCTTCGGCACCGTCCCTTGCAAACATGACTTCATAACCAAGGAATTTCAGTACTTCATTCGTGACATCAAGGATAATCTGCTCATCGTCCATAAGAAGTATTTTGCCATTGGCAGCCATCAGACACCCTTTATATTTACACAAGTATTTGTTTCCCGTTGGGTATATAGTATATCCAAAAGAAAATTCCGCACGATACAGAAATCCCGTAATGGTTCCTGCCAATTCCCGGTCCGGTTGGCTGTTACACCTTACTTTTTCAAAGTGCGTAACCGGGCCGCTTCGGCCGTATCCTCAACCCGGAGCAGGAATGTCCCGTGACAGGGTTTGGTGAAGGGAAAGATTATGAAGTCCGCTTCAAGACCAATTGCTATCGGGGGAACACCGATGATATGCATGTCAAACAAACGGAACCCGGGCTGCACATCGAGATGTTCCTTAAAATTCTGGAGGACATAGTCACGGCATTCTTTGAAGGATCCGTTCTTTAAGAGAATCTCGTAATTCATCGATTCTACGCAGCCCATGGTGCTACCTCATCAATCGCTTTTTTTAACGGGAGCGGATTGTGTACGGCTTTTACCGCAATGGTCGTGGAGGCAAACTCTGTCTGCCTGGCAAAATCATCGTAGTGTTCCCCGTAAACAATCGTGTAAAGTTTCGCATGCGAGATGGCATTCATCGTCGCAGCATAGGTCACGCCGGCATCGTTGTGGATAAAAACGAAACACAGGTCAAAATCCCGTTTCTTTTCCGATATCAGGGCAATTGCATGATCAAGATCCATGACTTCCCCGAGGTAATACCGGTCAGGATCAGCAACAACGAGAAGCGTGTTTGCTGCCTTATTGCCGGCAATCACCGGAACAATCCCGGCTTTTTTAAGCCGGTTCAGCAGGTATAATGCAATACTTGTCTGGACAGGCACCTGCGGGCACCCGAGAACCAGAAGAGCTGTTTTTTCCTGATCCGCAGTTTCACCAGCCACGATTAAAGTTCCCCCTCTTTCGTACAATTACTCTGTTGCAGAGGCAATAATCCTGTGTATCTGCCACCAGGATCATTTGTCCATAATGCCAGCGATCCTCTCCGGATGGGTGTAGACCGTGAAGCGGTCTCCCCGGGAGAAACAGACAAGCGTGATTCCGGCAGACTCAGCAGTCGCAATGCCCTTGTCGGTCGAAGCAGCCCGGGAGATCACAACAGGGATACCTGCATGGGCGCTTTTCCTGACCATACCCGCCGGTTGCCGGCCGGTGCAACCGATCACGCACCGGGAGAGATCGATCCCGTTCAGGATCGCGTGGCCAATCACCTTGTCGACCGTGTTGTGACGCCCCACATCGCTGCTCCTGACAACACAGGTTCCGTTTGAGAACAGCACGGAGCAATGAACTCCGCCGGTTTTCCGCCACATTTCTGTCTCGATCTCCCGGGTAATTGCAACAACATCTTCAGGAGTTATCTGTATGTCAGATACGATGAGTGTCGGTATGCGGGAAAAACTCATCCCTCCTGAGGACCCGATCTCATTTGGCAAGGCATCTGCCCTGAAATCTGAATCCGAACAGACAAAGATACTATCACCTTCGACGGTTACCTTGCTGACATTCCGAACAAGTCCCTCGCTGACAACAAAGCCGGCACCCAGTTCCCGGAGCTGGTCACGGCTTGCGATCATATCCGTCACCGGGCGATCATTTAAGAGGAGATGGAACCGGTCTTCAACTACGACCGCATCCTCGATCTCCTGCGGTTTTCCGACAATGACCTGGATGCCGTGGTGGTGGCTCAGCATGATTCTTTGGTCTCTTTACGAACCCAGCTTATATAGGGAGGGTAGCCGGCAATCACCGGAAGTACGATGATCTCGGGAAGTTCGTAGGGATGGATTTTTTTTATCTCGGCAATAACCTCCTGCGTTTTTTCCCGTGCGGTTTTGATGATCATAAGCTGCTCCGGCTCATCACAGAATTCCCATTCCCACCGGTAATAAGACCGGACGGGAAAAACATTGACACACGCAACGATCCGCCGGTCAACCAGGTGACGGGCAATTTTTTCTGATTCTGCTGCCGGTACCGTCGAATAGATCACGACAATATCCCTTGAGGTGGTCATTTGAGTATCTCCCCTCCCTGCATTGCCGGACGCCGGGAATGGTATCGGGCCGGTACCGTCATACAGGAATGTGGTGCTGGTAGTCTAAAGATCGTGTGGGATCGTTAAATACTATAGCTGTTGAAGCCAACGAATAGTAGCTATGTACGCAGCACGCATGAGCAATCTCCCGCCGTACCTTTTCGCACGGATCGACGAGATGAAAGCCGAACAACAAAAAAAAGGTGTTGACATTATCGATCTCGGTGTCGGAGATCCCGATCTTCCCACACCGGAACACATTGTAGCCTCGCTTTGTGAAGCCGCAAAGAATCCCGATAACCACCACTACCCTTCTTACGTGGGGATGCCTGCATACCGGAGCGCAGTAGCCGGCTGGTACCAGAACCGGTTTGGTGTCAAACTCGACGCAGGAAAGGAAGTCGTTGCACTGATGGGGTCA
>JBAZFZ010000078.1:0-3242 GCA_041653075.1 Methanoregula sp. | reverse complement strand
TTCTATAATTGCCGGGCAGATATTGTTCTCCTGGAGCAACCGCACGACGGTCTGGCCAACGGGTCCGTAGCCGATTACAATGGCCCGGTATTGTCCGGGCAGATTCTCTCCCTGTCCGTTTGTATCCGGTGCAGGAGCACACCGGGCATGGATACAACCGGTGAGTCCCGGTGTGCACCGGTCCATCCAGCCTTCAATCTTCCCTGCGGCCCGGTACAGGAGCGGGTTGAGTGTAATCGATATAATTGCTGCTGCAACGAGAATATTCTGGGCATTTGCCGGGAGAATATTCAGGCCTGTTCCCATCGTTGCAAGTATGAACGAAAACTCCCCAATCTGAGAGAGAACCAGGGCAACGGAGAGTGCCACCCGGAGCGGGTATCGCATCAGGACAACGATGAGAAATGCCACCAGCGGTTTACCCAGCAGGATAATTGCAAGGGTGGCCAGCACGAGGGCCGGGGAATTAACGAGACTGTTCCAGTCAAAGAGCATCCCGACGGAGACAAAGAAGAGCACGGCAAACGCATCGCGCAGGGGAAGTGCTTCTGTTGCTGCCCGCAGGCTGAAGTCCGACTGTCCTACGACCATCCCGGCAAGGAATGCCCCCAGTGCCATTGATACCTCAAACATATAGGCCGATCCCACGGCAATACTCAGGGCAATTGCCAGTACTGCAAGGGTAAACAGCTCACGGGAACCGGTATCGGCAATATTGGTGAGTACCCGGGGAATAATCCACCCTCCGACTGCGAAGGTGAATACAACCAGCACGACGATTTTTATAGCGGTAAAGCCAAAGGCCGTAATAACTCCGGTTGTCCCGACGACCTCTGATCCGAATAAGACCGGGAGCAGCACGAGTACAAATACCGTAAAGAGGTCTTCTACTATCAGCCAGCCCAGGGCAATATGCCCGGTCTGGGTATGAATCTCATTATTGTCCGAGAGAATACGGGTCAGGACGACCGTACTTGCGACTGATATGGCAAGACCAAAGACGATTCCCGCTCTCCAGTCCCAGCCAAGTGCATGCATCACAACTGCACCCAGTGTCGCAGTCACCAGGCTCTGGATGAGTGCCCCGGGCAGGGCAATACGCTTGACTGCAAGAAGTTCCCGGAAATGAAACTGCAGGCCGACACCAAACATGAGCAGGATAACGCCGATATCTGCCAGTTGTTCAGCAAGGACCGTGTTCGCAACAAAACCCGGCGTATGCGGGCTGACCATGATGCCGGCCAGCAGATAACCGACTATCGGTGAAAGTCCGATACGGTGAGTAAGATAGCCAAAAAACAATGCTGCCGCAAAGCCTCCGGTCACCGTGAGAATAAGGTCAAGATTTTGCACGTGTATGTAATTATAAACGGAGTTTTTAAAAAAACTGATGGAAAAATGTAATGAAATGGGAACAATGGAGACAATCGAAGATATAACTCCCGGCAAATACAAAAAGTTCGTCAACCTCAAAAATAATTTAGGTTGACGACAAATCCTATCCGGTTACTTAATTGTCCCCCGGAAGATAGCCGGGAGTTGTTGATCCTATGGATGATCTGCCGAAAATTCCCCGGTGCATGAGCACCCAGCACCCTGATAATGTCCATATCCCCTTCTTTGCCGGGGGCTCGACCCTCAGCGGAGAAGACGAAGTCAGGGAAGCCTACTATATTTACTCTCACCTCGGCTGTCGGGAGCAGATGTGGGACTGCGAAGGTAAGGAAGTGGATAATTTTGTTGTCAAGAAACTGTTATCCAATTACCCGACTTTTTTCTCTGAAAAAAAACTGGGCCGGGATATCTTTCTCACGCTCCGGGTCCCAAACCCGCAGGTGGAGCAGGCCGAGGCAAAGATCCTGCTTGAAACTCTTGAGAGTATTCCCCGGTCATTCGATATCGCCAATGTGTTTTCCAAAAATGAGATTGCTCCCATCTTTGAAGTGATCCTCCCCATGACGACCGGGCATGTCCCGATCGATAATATCTACCAGTACTATTCGGATTTTGTCGTGGGGAAACAGTACAAGCGGCTCGGCGGGCGCGATACCACGATCGCTGAATGGATCGGCACATTTTCCCCAAAACGGATCAACGTCATTCCCCTGTTTGAAGACAAGGGGAGTATGCTGAATGCGCACACCTCCATCCACCGGTATCTTCTCGAAAAGGAACTGCCATACCAGAGGGTCTTTCTGGCCCGGTCCGATCCGGCGATGAACTATGGTCTCGTGAGTGCGGTGCTTTTAAACAAGATCGCGCTCCGTCGTCTTGCCCTGTTGCAGGAGAGAATTACAACCCCCCTGTTCCCGATAATCGGGGTTGGATCAGCCCCGTTCCGGGGAAACCTGCGTCCCGACACGGTTGACCGTGCAACTACGGAATACCCGAGCGTCCACACCTTCACGATCCAGTCTGCATTCAAGTACGATTACCCGCTGGATGATGTGCGGTCGGCAGTCCGGGCGCTGGAAGACCGGACTGCATCGCCCCCTCCGGTTTTTGACGAGAACCGATGCCAGGATATCATCGCAAAATACACAGAGGGTTACATACGGGAGCTTGCCCCCGTGTCCGAGATCATCAACCGTATCTCTGCCTATGTCCCTTCGCGCCGGAAGAGGAAACTGCATATCGGCCTGTTCGGGTATTCCCGGAGCACCGGCGGAATCAAACTCCCCCGGGCCATCACGTTTACTGCCGCCCTGTATTCGCTCGGCCTCCCGCCGGAGATTCTCGGGCTTTCTGCGCTGGACGCGGATGATCTTACCTTTGTGCGGGACGTATATGTGAATTTCGATCAGGATCTTGCGGATGCAGTAAGGTACCTCAATCCCGATTCGCCCTACCTGTCTCCCTCAATGGCTTCGGCTGTTGAACGCATCTCCGGCTGTGCGCCGGATGATGAGCATAAGGAGATCACGGATTGTATCCTGGAGACAATACGGGAAGGCCGGGACAAGGATCTCCCGGAAAATATCCTCCGGGCAGCACAGGTGCGCAGGTTCCTCGGGTAACCGGCTTAGTATAATCTCGCACCGGTCTTTTCCCGGATCGCGATTGCGAGAAGCCCGGAGAGCATGAGGCAGGCACCGATAGCAATAAGTCCGGCATTCATGGAGCCGGTCACCTGCGTCAGGAGCCCCATCATGGACGGTCCGATGAACCCTCCGAGATTCCCGACCGAATTGATGGTTGCTATGCCCACTGCTGCACCAATCCCGGTGAGGAAGAGGGCGGGA
>JBAZFZ010000077.1:0-3294 GCA_041653075.1 Methanoregula sp. | reverse complement strand
GAACTTGACTGTCCCGGTATTTGCGCGAGGTGCCGGCAATGATCGAAGAACCATCTTGCGGTAGGATATATCGGAGGGAGGATCGCTCTTGACCGACGATGCAATACAAGCAGAACGGATCTCCCCGACAGATATGGCAGCGCCGCACCCAGACAACACGGCAATGCTGGATTGTGCGCTTTCGCTTATACAGGTCCGAAAATGGCAGATATTCCCACTGCATACACCGAATCCCGCTAACGGGTTGTGCACCTGTGGGAATCCAAAATGCGGGAACAACGCCGGTAAGCATCCTCGCACCGCAAACGGGTTTCTCAATTCCAGCTCTTCACCCGACCAGATCCGGCAGTGGTGGACCCGGTGGAGCAATGCCAATATCGGGGTATGCACCGGAAAAATAAACCATATCTGCGTGCTTGACGTTGACCCCCGGCACGACGGCGATAAAAGCCTTAAAAATCTTGAACTGAAGTACGGCAAACTTCCGAGCACGTTCACGGTACGAACCGGCGGCGGGGGATTTCATTTTTATTTCTCCCGGTGGACGGGACCGAAAATCAAATCAATATCGAACGCGCTCGGTGATGAATACCCAGGACTTGACACCAAAGGCGAAGGCGGGTATACTGTAGGTCCGGGCTCGCTTCATCTGTCCGGTCGCCGGTACGAAATAATTAACGACGTTACTTTGGTCGATATGCCGGAATGGCTGGAGGCGCTGCTTATCAGTCCACCAGGGAAACCGGGAACCAAAAAAACGCAGTCCTCATACGCCGCACCTGAGGCGATTCCTGAAGGGGTACGCGACGATACCTTTGTTCAGTTGGCAACCTCGCTGGCAAATAAAAATATCGGAGATGTTGCGGTTCTGGCAGCTCTGCGAGAAGTCAACAGAACCCGATGTAGCCCGCCATACGACGATGGCAAAATTGCTGATATTGTCCGGAGACAGTGCGACTTTGTCCGGGGAAATCCGGCAAGATCTCTGGCAAGAGCACCGACGAAAGCACCGGCACCGGAAATAACAGATCTTTGGGAGCACGAACCGATCACACGTCGGTTAATTTTATCGCCGGAGGAAGAGATCCGACAGGAACAAATGAATAATATTTGTCGTGAATATCCCCGTACAGATCTGGGAAACAGTCAGCGCTTCGTATTGCGACACGGTTTAAATTCTCGGTATTGTCACGCTTTTAAATCGTGGTTTGTGTGGGATACACACCGATGGAAACGTGATGATCGGGGACACATACGCGAACTGGCAAAAGATACCGTTCTCAGAATCGCAGATGAAGCCGGGATATCTAATGGCGCAACCGAACAGAGCGAGCTATTCAAATGGGCGGGCTCTTCACAAGCGCGGAATAGGATCGATGGCTTGATCGACCTGTCACGGAGCTCAGTATCGGTCACCCCGGATCAACTTGATACAAACCCAGACCTTCTAAACTTCCAAAACGGGACGTTAAACCTTCTTACTTTCGAATTTTCCGAACCCCGACGGGATGACCTAATCACTAAAACGGTGGGATGCTCATATGATCCGACGGCAACATGCCCGAAATGGGATCTGTTCCTGAACACCATCATGGCTAAGGACGAAAAAGAGAACGAACTGATTAAGTTCCTACAACGGGCAGCCGGATACTCACTCACCGGACATACCGGGGAACGGGCAATGTTCCTATGTCATGGCTCCGGCGCAAATGGAAAAAGCACGTTCCTTAACACCTTACTCTCACTGATGGGCGATTATGGTAAGCCGGTGGAATCGTCCACATTTTGTATAAGCCGAAACGAGCCCGTAAGAAACGACCTCGCAGCATTAAAAGGATCTCGGTTCGTTAGCTCGACGGAAGCGGCGAAAGGGAAACGGCTTGACGAAGATATTATCAAACAGTTGACCGGCGGCACCGATATGGTCCGGGCTCGGTTCTTGTTTCAAGAGTTTTTCGAATTCAAACCGGAATGTAAAATCTGGTGGGCGTTCAATTCCGCACCACGGATCACCGATAGCACTGACAGCATTTGGTCGCGAGTGAAACTCATTCCGTTCTCTATTGTAATCGAAGAGAAAAAACGCGATAAACACCTGTTCGAGAAACTTCTGAAAGAATCGCAGGGGATCATGAACTGGATGATAGCGGGACTCCGTGAATATTATAAGATCGGGTTATCCGAACCGGAAGAAGTGAAATACGCAACTCAGCAATATCGCGAAGATCAGGACAGCCTCGCAGATTTCCTTGAAGATGTGTGTGTTGTCGAAGCTGGTGCAACTGTCGGAGCAACTGATCTGTACAATGGTTATAAACTCTGGATGTTGCAGGCGCCGGAAGAGAAAGTTAAAAGTCCCCGCGCTTTTGGCTTTGAAATGAACGATCGCAATTTCAAACGGGACAGGAATCGGGACACTAAACGCAAGGAATACACTGGGATCCGGCTCAAAAATTTGGCAGAAAAACAGCAAAATTTCGCAAAACAAGGAAGTGCTTAAATTATGCCCCATTTCCAAAACGTAACCATGAGTAACCATAGAATGTCATTTCCGGTACCTCTCTCACGAGAAAAATCATTCGAAGGTACCAGATTTAACATTTCAAGGTTACTCATGGTTACGATTTCCAAACAGAGCCTGATCTGTAAATGTCATTTTTTGGAGGTTCTCTATGCAAAAATGCCGGGTTTGTGATCATAAAAATCGCGATCAAATTGAAAAAATGCTCCTTTCAAGCGGGACAAGCGGGACAGTAAATGGGGTAAGTCTGAGGGACATTCAAAAGATGTTCAAAATACCGAAATCTTCACTATTGCGGCACAAAGAGAACCATTTGAAGCCCGGCGTACTTTGTGCGGTGGAACGGGCAGAAGATAACCGGCTCGTAAGGATCGCAGATAACACGCTCGATCAGGTAAAAGATCTGAACCAACAGACCTGTAACATTTTGGCAGCCTGTTTATCAGATGGCGATCGAAAGAACGCACTCGCGGCGGTACGAGAAGCCCGCGGGCTGATAGAAACACAGGCAAAACTTTTAGGGCAATTTTCACCGAGCACTGCCGTGCAAGTCAATGTCGGAACTCCGAGCCTCGTGACCTCACCGGAATGGTCGATCCTCATGCGGGTTCTTGCCCGGCACCCGGAGGTCAACGCAGAATTAACGACGGCATTGAGTGCGGCGGGATTATGATCGGAATTTTGCGTGAATTAATTCTGAGAAATGAAATGATCGGCGGTACTTCGCAGAATATCCCTTTCACGAAAAAACCGGATTCGGTAACGGAAATAGG
>JBAZFZ010000076.1:0-3411 GCA_041653075.1 Methanoregula sp. | reverse complement strand
GAATTACGTTTATCCCTTGACGATCCGCTGGCATTCAAAAAGAACCAGTACAGGGACAAATTCGGCTCTGTCTAAAAAGTAAGTGATTTTTGGGGTATCAAGTACCGGTGATTTGAGTTTGTCAATTTAAATAAAGACTAAATTTCAGAGTTTTTACAAATTAGGTTTCAATATGGTCGAATTTACAAATCCAACCATAACTTGTAATTGTACATTTTACGCATATTATCACTTGAAATTTAGATAGAGCCAAAAATTCCAAGAAATTTGATTTCCAATGTAAAGAAGTTGCGTTATTTACTATAATGACGACGAAAAATATTACTTTTTGTAAGGGGTCAGGATCTTTTTCCGGCTTGATGGATCTTTTCTGGGAAAAATTTCATTCCCGGAATATTTCATTAACCCGAATTACTCTTTTTGTTAGTTAGGCAACGGTCTCTACTATGGCGTTTTTTGCAAAAACACTGTCGGATTGGGCTCCGCATGGGGTCATTGGAGGCTGAAATAGCCCCGGATGTGCTCCCCCCTCCGAAACCCTCCTGGCACGGCGGTACAGGGATGTCCCCTGCCAAGGTGCCAGAACAGGAAAAAGGTTAATCGTATTTTTTGAACCGCGTCGGGTCCTTTCTACGGATCCACCAGCGCCGGACAAAGAACCCGCCGCACACGACAACAGCGGTCCCTGCGGCACCAGCCACCAGCATGTATACCGGGATTGGCGGGGTACCGGAAGGATCAGCCCCGGGCGCATTTGCGGTAACGGCCTGGTTGAGGGCAACAGTCACGGTACTGCCAGCCGGGCCCCCGGGGGACGTTATTCCATACGAACTTCCCCTTCCAGATTCCACAGTATCGGATTCGCCGCCGGAATTCCCGAGCGGGGTTGGGGTCAATCGGATTGCCCTGAGGGGGAACGTAATGTTGTCGGCAAGAAGGGGCGGGCTGATGACGGTCGCGGTTGTAGTATTATAATCCTCGACCCAAGCTACAAAGTATTCGTTCGCGGTTGCGGAATTATTCGACGGATCCACCATGACCCTGAGATACCCCAGGTTCTTGGTCGCCCCGTATACGTACGAAGAAGGGTACGGTTTGCCGTCATTGATGCTTACAAATTTACCCCCTCCATTTGCTACGATAAAATAGGGGATGCCATTCACCGAGAACCGCTGGTAAGTGTGGATATGACCGGAGAAATCCGCACTGATGGGGTATGTATGGAACAGGGTCTCCCAGGGGAGGAGGGCCGATTCCGGGGAGGCACGGCCGTATGTCCAGATGGGATGATGATCTATGACAAAGGTCCCTGACATTTTGTTATCCAGCTGCTCTTTCAGCCACGATTCCTGGCTCTCCGTGTGGGCAAGGGTCGGGTTCTGGTCATCTGTGCTGTCCGGGTCCGGAGAATCAAGTACAACGAACCTGATGCCGGCACAGTCAAAGGAATAGTTCAGGGGGTTGTCAAACGCGTATCGGTACTCATATGCATCTGTCGATGAATGGTCATGGGTAATGTTATGATATTCATGGTTTCCGATGTTGGTAAAGATGGAATAATTTGCCAGCATCCCGTCGCCATAATTAAAAAAGTCTGTCCATTCCGTTGCATTATCATTATTGGCATAGTCCCCGCCATGAAGGACAAAGAGCACCCCCTGTTCGTTGTTGAGGGCATCGCCCACGTATTTGAACCGCTTCTCGCTGGCATGGGAATCAGAGATCACTATGAAGGTAAACGGCCCGCTGACCGGAAAGGTCTGGAATTTGCGGACTGCGAATATATTACTATTGTCCGAGGGTTCGACCAGGTACTTGTACGTGGTGTTGGGGGCGAGACCGGTGATGAGGACATGGTGGAAGTTGACAAGGTCAGGATCAGGGTCTGGCATGGTATGATCAAAAACCCCATGATTGTCGTAATAACTGCCATTGGCATATTTTACTGTCCAGTCTTTGCCGGCAGACTCCTGCCACCAGTTGATGGTGGCTGAAGTGGTGTTGGTTTTAGTAACCCACGGGTTCCAGTAACCCGAAGATCCTGCCGCAAGGACCGGAACGATACACATGATGCAGAGAAGAATCAGTATTCCTGCTGCCACGCTGGTCGTTCGTATCATACTTCCCCCGGAATTTTTTCATTGTCTCTTAATAAACTGGTCGTATCACAAGATCGTCAAAGATCTCAATAACTGCAGAGAACCTTAGCGTTTTGTAATATAAATTAGGCTCTTCTCCAATTTTAGGAAATTAAATTATCAAAACACATTTTTCCAATTGTCGACGATGAAAGTTACTTTGTTCAAGGTAGTGGGTAGGATGAATAGCTAAGTTAGTTTTCTTGAATAACCGTATACAGTCTCTTGCGGAATCCCACGGGGCTGATTACTATGGCGTTGCTGACCTTGCCGTCGCCCGGGACTTCCTCCGCGGATACGGTGGAGAGGTGGTCGGGCAGTACCCCCGGGCAGTGGTGATCGGGATCGCCCTCTTGGACACGCTGGTCGATCTGCTCCCGGACCGGGAGGATAATGCTGCTGCCACTCTGTACCGGCATCATTGTTATGACGTGGTCAACCAGGCACTGGACCTGGTTGCGTTGCAGGTTGCAAACGCGATCCAGCGGGAAGGCTACCGGGCACTCCCGATCCCGGCGTCGAAACGGACCAGCGATGAGGAGATTGCCGCCCCGGTTTCCCACAAACTCGCGGCGCATCTTGCCGGTCTCGGCTGGATCGGGAAGAGCTGCCTTCTTATCACACCGGACCACGGTCCCCGCGTCCGCTGGATCACGGTGCTGACCGATGCCCCGCTTGAACCGACCGGCACACCCATGCCGTCCCGCTGCGGGGAGTGCGACGAATGTGTCAGGGTTTGCCCGGTCGGGGGGTTTACCGGTCGGGCTTTTCAGCCGGACGAGCCGAGGGAAGCCCGGTTTGATGCGGCGGCATGCGACCGGTATTTTAAAAGTCTTGAACAGAAAGGGCGGGTTGCCGTTTGTGGGATGTGCCTGTATATCTGCCCGCACGGCAGGAAGAAGGAGCACAGGAAATAGCGTAAAATCCCCCTGCCGGACCTTCCCCTCTCCGAATCCAACCCGCCCGATCGCCTCATTGCCGGTATCGTTGCGGGGCTGACCATCGGGATTGATGAAGGAGATTGTGCTTGTCGTTTTGAAGGGTTCAGCGTCTATGCCGGTGGTTTTTCGAGGTGCTGGTTGTGAGTGTCAAGGTGAGGAGGGCGGAGTACTGCGATGCTGAACGAGGTCGAGCGAACATGACCGGGGGGCTCTCGTTTTCATGCACACTCAAGGGAAAAGCTCACGCTGCAATCATTCGGGTACTATGACGGTGACCCGATGCGTAAAATCAGGTTATTGGTTTTGGTGGTTTCATCAGGGTAAACGCGATG
>JBAZFZ010000075.1:0-3476 GCA_041653075.1 Methanoregula sp. | reverse complement strand
CGAGAGGAGCACTCTCTACTTCAAACGGACCGATCCGGTACCCGGAACTCTTGATCACATCATCGTCACGGCCAACGAACCAGAAGTACCCGTCTTCGTCGCGGTATACTTTATCCCCGGTATAGTACCAGCCATTGACAAACGATTTCTTGTTTTCCTCCGGATTGTCAAGGTATTCGACAACCAGGCCCGGAGGGCGCGGGTTGCAGCTGATGGCAAGCCGGCCCTCATCCATCGGGTCAACCGGATTTCCATTATCGTCATGAACCTCAATCGTCCAGCCGGGGGAGGGCTTTCCCATCGACCCTGGCTTGTTTTCGATATTTGGGAATGAGGCAACGCAACAAGCGGTTTCAGTCTGGCCGTATCCTTCGCAGATCGTAAGTCCGGTCCCTTCTTTCCAGACCCGGATGACCTCAGGGTTCAGGGGTTCCCCGGCACTTGTGCAATGGCGCAGCGAGGAGAGGTCGAACTTTTCAAGGTCCGCTAAGATCAGCATCCGGTAAATCGTCGGCGGGCAACAGAACGTTGTGATCTGGTACTTTTCAAGGAGCGGCAATACCTCGGTTGCATGGAACTTCCCGCTGAAATGGTACACAAAGAGACAGGCACCTTCAATCCACTGGCCGAAGATCTTACCCCATGCACACTTAGCCCACCCGGTATCGGCAACGGTGAAATGGAGATCGTTATACCGCACATCCTGCCAGAGCTGAGCGGTAACCATGTGACCGAGCGGGTAGCCATGATTGTGGAGCACCATTTTGGGTTCACCCGTTGTCCCTGAAGTAAAATAGATCAGCATTGGATCCGTGCTTCGCGTGTGATTGGTATCAGGAATACTGACCGAACGGTGCGATACCGGGGCCGGGTAGAGCAGTTCGTACGGGTAACCTGCCCAGCCATTTCGTTCCCCGTCTGCCACAAACCGGCAGGTCAGGGTCGGGCATTCATCGCAGATCTCCTCAACTTTCCCGGTATTTTCGAGATCCGTGATGATCATACGGAATCCCCCCATGTTGATCCGGTACTTGAGATCGCGGGGCGTGAGCATGGTCGGGCAGGGAGCAAAAACCGCTCCCAGTTTGATCAATGCAATGGCAAAGATCCACCATTCCGGAATACGCGGGAGCATAACGAGAACCCGGTCACCTTTGTTGATACCGTATTTCAGGAGGATATTTGCGGCCTGGTTTGAAAGGTTTGCAATATCGAGAAAACTGTATTTTTTCTCTTCGCCATCCTGGCCAACCCAGATCATGGCAAGTTTGTTCCGGTCTTTTTTTGCCCAGGCATCGATCACATCGAACCCGAAGTTAAAATATTCCGGGACGTCAATTGAAAAACGACGGCACATCTCATCGTACGTTTCCCTGGTATCACCCGTAGAACCCATAGAATCAGGAAAATATTTTTAATTTGAACCTTTTCAATATGATCCTTTTTGTTCGGGTAACGAGCGGGACGGCCGGGATCGCAATTACAAGAGAAAAACAGATCCATATCACGGTAAGATTTCCCGACGGAAAAGGGCGGATGGCGAGGTCATAAAGGTTGTCCATTAGTATTATGATTCAGGGCGGATCATAGTATAGTGGATGGCTAATAAGAAGTACGATTCATTAAAAATTGAGAACATCGTAGCATCCGGCGCAATTGCCGATTCCATTGATCTTGTCGACGTTTCAAAAAAAATCGAGAGCTGCGAACTCAATACGAAGAGATTTCCCGGGGCGGTCTACCGGATTGAAAACCCGAAGATTGCATCCCTGATTTTTTCTTCGGGAAAAGTGGTTCTCACGGGTATCCGTGACAAGAACGCTCTCACCGTGGGTCTCGGGCTCATTATTAAATCGCTCAAGGAAGCAGGTGTCGATACGTATGAAGAGCCGAGAGTTGCAATCACCAATATCGTCTGTTCCTATGATATCGGGAAATATATCAACCTCAACAAGGTCGTCATCACCTTAAACCTTGAAAATATCGAGTACGAACCCGAACAGTTCCCGGGCCTTGTATACCGTATCAAGGATCCCAAGATCGTCGCACTTCTTTTCTCATCGGGAAAAATTATTCTCACGGGAGGAAAGAACCTGGACGATATCAAGAAAGGCCTGGACTTCCTCGAGCAGAAACTCGAAAATATAATGTAACCATAAAAATCCAAATGCTTTTTTTTTAATTCACGCCCAGTACCGGTGGGTCTGGATGAAATTTCGTTCAGATTTGAGGATCTCGCGATAAAACGCATCCCCTTCCGTCAGGGTCGCAAGGATCCGTGAAGCATTCTCCGGTCCGACGCCCCGTGCGGAGAGCGCGATAATTGCTTTTTTACCGCTTGAGAGCACGATGTTGGCATTTTTCATGAGCCGCTGCTCGATTGCCCGCTCTTCAGCATTCTTTTTCGGTTTCTTCACCAGCGCATACTGTTCTTCTTCGTATGGTTTGAGGGCCGCGATCAGCCGGGCCCCGCATTTTGGGCACTGCGGGTGATCCGGGACCCGGGAGACAACCGTGCGGCTCTTGTAATCCCGGCAGTTCATACACGCCAGAATGACATCATCCTGATCCAGCCGGCGCTTCAGGGTTGCAAGAACGGCCTGGTCTGCCGTCGGGGGTGGGATCTGGTCCCGGGACGATAAGAGCCCGCCGGCACCGATCAGGGAGTGCGGCCCGAGTGCTACGCTGATCTCGCCCCGGTTGATCCGGCCGACAATGCCGGCAGCCGCATCGATATCCATGTAGTCGGTGAGGAGCTCGAGGTAGGCTTCCTGCTGGACAACAGTATTATCAAAGAAATCCAGCAGCCGGTGAATACTGATCTTCTCATAGTCGGCATCCGGATCTATTGCACCGAATTTTTTTGCGATCTGGACCAGTTTCCACTTAAAAAGCGCAGTCCGTTTGAGAGCGAGGCGAAGGATGCCACCCATATGATCGGTCTGGAGCGAGAGGAGAACATCCCGCACATCCGCAGCACGGATCGCAGACGGTAATCGCAGGAGCATGCGGTACGCATCCAGTTCGAGCCCCACCGTTGTCCCGTACCGGGCTGAGATAAGAATCGAGATGACCCGGCCCAATGCCTCGTTTGCCTTGTGCCCGGCACAGACATTGCAGACCACCCCGTCATCTGTATTCTCCAGCGTGACCAGCGTATCGGTCGGAATAAGTGACCGGTTCTTGTCCATTTCGGAAAGGAACCCGGCAGCATACGCGAGATTGTCGGGTTCCCGGGTATATCCGGAAAGGTCACGGGTCCTTCGTATTTCACCGGCTTCCTGCGCAATTGAGAACGGAACCGGGATCTGTTCGCCTTCCCATGAGGGCAATTCCCCGAGCGCTTTCTTTGCCGGTTCAACCGTCAGTCTTCCGTCCGCAATCTCGAGTACGCGCCAGAGCTGTCCCTTGGTTATGAAGACTGCCCCGGTGTAAACCCACCCGACAACAAACGATTCGTCAAGCGTTCCCACGGT
>JBAZFZ010000074.1:0-3715 GCA_041653075.1 Methanoregula sp. | reverse complement strand
GCCGAAATCAAAGACAATAAAAGAGATGGCGGCCCGGTACCACGTGACAAAAACGCGGTTTTTGAAAAAGATCGACACGGACGATCCGCTGGGTGGTTCCTGTGTCCTCTGCGGCCTGTGCGTGCGGGCCTGCAACGAGATCATGGGCGCCGGTGCGATCAACTTCATCAACCGCGGCCCGTATACCGTGGTAAATACACCGTACGGCGAGCCGAGCAAAGACTGTCTTGGCTGCGGGGCCTGCGCCGCGGTCTGCCCGACCCATGCGGTAAGAATCGAGGATGCCGGGGGGTACCGGATCATGCAGTCGTGGAGTGGGACAAAAGTTCCGTTGTCGCGGTGCGCTGCGTGCGGGACGTATTTTGCGCCTGCGGGGCTTGAAAAAGCCGTGCTTGCCAGGATCGATCCGCAGCTCCGCGATGATCTCGCCGGCCTCTGCCCGGCCTGCCGCTCAAAGGAGCTTGCACGCCGGGAGATCCTCGCGGCGACCGGAGGCGATCCCCATGCCTGAAAGCCGCGCGGAAAAGGACAAGATCCTGAGTGCCGCCCATGCCCTTGAGAACAACACGCGCAAGGTACAGGAGAGCGGCTTTCGGGTCATCATCACCGGCAAGGGCGGAGTCGGGAAGACCACGATCACGGCGCTGCTTTCCCATCTCCTTTCCCGGGACGGGTACACCCTCCTTGCGGTCGATGAAGACCCACAGATGAACCTGCCATACGCGATCGGGGTGCCAAAAGAAGAGAGCGACGCGGTCGTCCCGCTCACCAGAAACCTCGATTACGTGGAGGAGAAGACCGGGGCCCGGCCGGGGGCCGGCTGGGGAGCGCTTCTCAAGTTAAACCCGGATGTCTCCGATGTGGTGGAGCGCTTTGGGATCCGCGGGCCCGACGGGATCAACATCCTTGTGATGGGAACGGTTGTCCGACCGGCGACCGGTTGCCTCTGCCCGGAAAATGCCCTGCTTGAAGCCATCGTTCGCTACATCAACCTGCGGGAGCGCGAGGTGATCCTCATGGATACCCAGGCCGGCGTCGAACATTTCGGCCGCGCACTTGCGCAGGGCTTTGACCAGGCAGTCCTTGTCACTGACCCGACGTTCAACGCGGTCCAGGTCGCCATGCACGCCGCACGGCTGGCAGAGGAGATAGGGATCCCCCACCGGCACCTGGTCGTCAACCGGGTCCGATCAGAGAACGACAGGAAAAAAGTCCGGTCGCTCATTGCCGGGTCCGAACAATTGTTCACCGATCAGTTTATTCTTCCTTACGATGACCTGCTCTTGGAATGTGAACCGGATGTGAGACCGCTGCTTTCCCCGGTTCCGCCGTCGCCGTTTGTAAACGCGCTCACCGAAGTGAGTCGGGTGCTCGTCAGTACGGGCCTGAAGCGGTAATATGTCCTTTTTTCGTAAACACACGTGTGGAGATTGAGGATGTGGTCCTTCTCGTCAGGACCCGGTTCTCGATATCTGGCCCTACATTCCCGGGTTCGATGTCTACAGCGATGCAAAGCCAGGCTGGCTCGATAAAACCCTTACCAATGCATCGATGTTCAAATTGGACGAATGGTTCAGGTAGTGCGATCTTTTTTGGGAATTGCTTCAAGAGCCTTCCTGATCGTTCCCGTCCCCTCGGACCGGTAGATCCGGATCCCTGCCCCGTCCAGAAGGCTTTTTGCTGGATCTCCGATTTCACCGGTGATCACCGCCTCAAGCCCGTTTTGTTTTAAAAGTTCGACTGCGTTCCTGCCCAGTCCAGAATCGCTGACGATAAAACCGTTCCGGACCGCATCTTTTTTACCGGTTTTGGTATCGTAGAAGATGAAATACGGGGCCCGGGCGAAATGGTGCTCGAAGGGACTGTCGAGTGCCGGCCCCTGTGCCGTGATACAGATCTTCATGCGTGTCTCCTATTGTTACTCATATGCGCCAAAATACTTAAAATCAGCGCTGCTGGCAAAGGTATATCCCCTTCCAAAAAAATGACGCCCATATCACCGTACCCGCGGCTTTTCCGGTGCCCGGATGGGCGAAAATACATGGCAAAAACCGGGGCTGCCAAAAGGGCAGGGTGGCCGTTTAAAAGGGGGTTGAAACACCGTATTTTTACGATCCAACCATAAATTGAGCGTATTTTCCACAGGAACCCGAAAGGGGGAAAATACGAGTCTTTTCTGGATCGGGAAATATACGAAAATCGAAAAATACGCTTAAATCGGGCTTATTTTACTGTGTCTCCGGATACCTCTTCAGGTAAATGAGGATCTTCCGTCTTGTACCTGAACAACAGCTCGGTCACTGCCCGGATTTCCCTGCCCTGTTTTTTTGCTTCTGCAAGGTAGGTATCGTAAAGGGCATCGGTGGTGACATGGAGTACCGGTTTGCAGAGATCGGCGTGCAGCATGAGATCGAAGCAGCGGGCCTCCGCCTCGGTGAGCCCGAGCGGCTTGTATTCCCCTGTTGTCGGGATAAACACGGGATTTTGATCCCGTGATGTCTTTAGGACCAGTGCCGCGAGCGGAGTCGAGGGGATGGGTTCGGCAATGCTGATGAAAATATCATCGAGCTCTTGTTCGGCGATAAACTCCTTGGTCTTCTCGTAATCCGCGGCGGTCTCCGTGGGATACCCCACAATGAAACTTCCGGCAACCTTTAACCCGTGTTCACGGCAGCGGCGGATTGCATCGGTCACCTGCGCGACAGAAACACCTTTCCCCATTTTGGTGAGGACCGCGTCGCTGCCGGATTCGATCCCAAAAAATACCCATCCGATGGTGTACTTTTTTATTGCATCCAGAATCTCGTCGGTGATGCAGTCTACCCGGATATCCGGTGAAGACACATTGGCGCTACCCATCACCCCGGAAAGCCCTGAAAGGAGTGCGACAAATGCATCCGGGTTGATCCTGCCGTTGTCAGCCTGGTACAGGGACCCCGTTCCCCCGCTGATGGCGATACGGCGTGCACCTGCCTTTTTAAAAGCCTCTACCTCTGCCACAATCGCAGGGATCTCCCGGCTCCGTATGGCATGGCCGAAAAACCGCGGGACTTGGCAGAACGTGCAGGCTCCCGAGCATCCGCGATGCGATTCGATATAAGCACTCGCACCCCTGATACTCTGGGTGCCGATATCGGCAGGGATCAGGGGAAGCGGGTGTTCGATGGATTCCGGCGGATCGCGTTTCCGGATCACGATCTTTTGCCCGGACCGGTATGCCACTCCTTCCGTATTGTGGATTTTTGCACCTGCAACCAGGTGCCGGACCGTCACTTCCCCCTCGCCAAGAATGACCGCATCCGGGTTCAATTCCCCGAGCACGATCTCAGGGTATGCCGAAACCGGCCCGCCTACATAACAAATCCCACCGGTCTTTCGGACCCTCCCGACAAAATCACGAATGGCCGGATCGAGGAGGTGGAGCGTAGAATAGAGGCTTAGGTATACCGTGTCTCCACGCTCTGCCACGAGATCCTTATGGAGCGCAACAGGTTTGCCGCTGTGCCGGATCGTCCCGGCAATAAGCATGGCGCCATAAGTGTAGATACCCGGCGAGATGACGGTGTAGTTCATTTCGTATACATGAGTATGGGCAGGCACATTATATAGCAAATCCGAATCTGACTGCTCGTTATTTCAGGACGGGGTGATTTTTTAAAAATCTGGTGCCTTACGTGCCTAAAAAAAATTCTTATAAATTCTGGTAAAAAAGAAA
>JBAZFZ010000073.1:0-3926 GCA_041653075.1 Methanoregula sp. | reverse complement strand
AAACAGCCTGCTCTGCCCATGTTTCAAAAAAGCGTTTATCCCTCTTGTTGATTTTCATACGTAAGGCCTGTGACCGCAGGTCTCATAGGTGTTTTTTTCCGCTGCATCTCAATTATACCGCCTACTCGCTTAACTCCCTTTTCAGTTTCACCCTCCGCACCCGGCTGTTCTTATACCGTTCTGCCACATGTCTCATCACACAATCATCGTTACACCCGGTCCGGATAAACCCGGCCCGCGAGGATTTTCATGAACACACCGCAGATTTCTTCCTCTACAACCAATTCCGGACACCCGCCTACCCCACTTTCCCTGCTCAGAAAATACTGGAACTATCCTGCATTCCGCCCGCATCAGGAAGCGATCATCACGTCCATCATTGGCGGGAACGATACCCTGGCGATCATGGCGACCGGCAGCGGGAAGTCGGTCTGCTACCAGCTGCCAGCAGTGTATCTTGGCGGCCTGACACTTGTTGTCTCCCCGCTCCTTGCACTCATGAAAGACCAGGTGGACAATCTCAACGCACGCGGAATTTCGGCTGCCGCGTGGAACAGCATGCTCGATTCCTCCGGTCGCAGCCGGATCGAAACTGATATGCGGGAAGGAAGGCTCCGTCTCCTCTTTATCTCACCAGAGAAATGTATGCAGCCCGGATTTCTTGAATCGCTCATGAAATTTCCGGTCCGGCTGATCGCCATCGATGAAGCGCACTGCATCTCGGAATGGGGCCATGATTTCCGGCCCGAGTACCGCGACCTTGCACGGCTGCGGAAAGTTTTTCCCACAGTGCCGGTCATCGCGCTCACGGCAACCGCAGTCCCGACAGTCAGGAAAGACATCTGCCAGCAGCTCGGGCTTGAAAATGTCCAGGAGTTCGTGGGCAGTTTCAACCGCGAGAACCTGGAGTACCACGTTGTCATAAAGAAAAACCCAAAGGTTCAGCTCGCCGAGATCCTCTGCCGGCACAAAAACGAATCCGGTATCGTCTACTGCATGAGCAAAAAAGAGACCGAGCAGATTGCACTCGACCTCAAGAAACGCGGCTTTAAGGCGCGCGCGTATCATGCCGGTTTTTCCCGGCCGGTCCGGGAAAACGTGCAGGATGCATTCCTCAAAAATTCCGTGCAGATCATCTGTGCTACCGTTGCATTCGGTATGGGAATTGACAAGCCCGATGTGCGTTTTGTCATCCACTACGATCTTCCCAAGTCCGTTGAGTCCTATTATCAGGAAACCGGAAGGGCCGGCCGGGACGGGAAGCCTGCCGAATGCGTCCTCCTGTACAGCAGAGGGGATTCTGCCCGGGTCCGGTCCATGCTCGAGCATGACGGAGGAAGCGAACGTTCCGTAAGACTCTCGTTAAAGAAACTCAACGATATGACCGAGTACT
Source organism: Methanoregula sp. (assembly GCA_041653075.1). Classification (GTDB taxonomy): domain Archaea; phylum Halobacteriota; class Methanomicrobia; order Methanomicrobiales; family Methanospirillaceae; genus Methanoregula. The sequence goes on along the minus strand of JBAZFZ010000073.1, from coordinate 2,533 downwards.
GCGAGACGACCGGATGCCGGAAAAAATTCCTGCTCGCGTATTTTGGCGAGAAACAGGCAGAAGAAAACTGCGGGTCGTGCGACAACTGCGCTCACCCGGCAGCAACCATTGATGGTTCGGAACCGGCCCGGCTGATTGTCGCGTGCATCGGCGGGCTGCCCGGGCATTTTGGGATTGAGCTTATCTCCGATGTCCTGCGGGGAAAAACAAACTCCCGAATCCAGGCATATCACTTCGATCAGCTCCCGTCGTTTGGATCCGGTGCCTGCTATTCAAAAGAGCAGTACCGGACCTGGATCCAGGACCTTGTCCGGCAGGGATTCCTGCTCCGGGCCGGGGACAAGTACCCGGTAATTTCAATCTCTACAAAAAGTTCCGGGATCCTGTCCGGGACCTGCCCGGTCCAGCTTCCGGATACCGGAAGTGAGGAACTTCCAGTACCGAAATTATCGTGCAGGACAAAGACCATGCCTGCTTCTCATGTCATGGCCCCATATGACAACGGGCTTTTCCTGCGCTTAAAGGAGCTCAGGACATCCCTTGCCAAAAAATCCGGCGTCCCACCCTATTTTGTCTTTCCCGACAGCAGCCTTCGGGAAATGTCACGGCACTGTCCCTGCGACAGCGGGCAGTTTGCCACAATTCCCGGGGTCGGACCGGTCAAACAGAAAAAGTACGGCCCGGCATTTCTCGATGTTATCCAGGCCTATGGGAATTCCCGGGACGATAACGGGATGACCGTCCCGGCAGAATAAATCACGTTTTTTTTACCGCATCGCAAGTGTTTAAGAACCCGGCACCCGGATATTTTCATCATCCATGATCGATACCGCAAGCATTCCCGAAAACCCCGGCTGCTATCTCTATTCCGATGCGGACGGACGGATCATCTATGTCGGGAAAGCAAAAAACCTCAAAAAGCGGGTATCATGCTATTTTTCCAAAAAAGATCATGACCCAAAAACAAAAAGCCTTGTCGCCCACATCGCATCGGTCGATTTCGTTATTACCGACACCGAGACCGAGGCGTTCCTTCTTGAAAATACGCTGATAAAAAAACACCAGCCGAAATATAACATCGACTTAAAGGACGCGAAGCGTTACGCGTGGATAGAACTCACCAGAGAGGAATTCCCAAGACTTGTTATCGCCCGCCGCACCATGGGAGACGGAACCTTCTTTGGCCCGTTTGTCTCGGCAACAGAGCGTGACTACGTCCTCCGTGTTGCAAAGAAAGTTTTCCATCTTCGGACCTGCAAAAAACTCCCCAAACGCCCCTGCCTGCGCCGGCATATGCAATCGTGCAGCGCTCCCTGTACCGGGACTGTGAGCCTGGAGGAGTACAACGAGAACGTCAAAAAAGCCGGGCTGCTCCTCAAAGGAAAATCCCGGGAACTTCTCGGGATGCTTAAAAGCGAAATGGAGGCGCGATCTGCGACGCAGGATTTCGAGAGGGCGCTTATCATAAGAAACGAGATCCGGGCGATCTCTCACCTTACCGACAGACAGCACGTGGAGCATAAACGTGAGTACGATCAGGATGTGATCGCGTACCAGGTGACGGACGGGAAGGTCTACCTTACCGCATTCAATGTTGAACACGGATCGCTTGCAAACAAGGAGGAATTCTCGTTTGAAGCCGGTGACGACTTTTTTGAAGAGTTCCTCGTCCAGTACTATTCCGACCACGAACCCCCGGCCGAGCTGATTATCGGGAACGAAACCGACCCGGCGCTTGCGGAATTCCTTTCGGCAAAAAAGGGGAAGCATGTCGATATTGTTGCCCCGCAGCGGGGCGAGAAACGCCAGTTGCTCGAACTGGCAAAAAAGAACCTTGAGATCGCATTCTTCCGTGACACGCTTAAATGCTCTGAACTTGGGACAGCTCTCGGACTTACCCGGCCGCCGTTTGTTGTCGAATGCTTCGATATCTCCCACCTGTCCGGCACCGCGATGGTCGGCTCGATGGTACAATTCCGGGACGGGAAACCGGATAAATCAAACTACCGCCGGTTCCGGATCAAGACGGTGGAAGGGATCGATGATTATGCCTCGATCGCTGAAGTGGTAAAACGGCGTTACAAACGGCTGCTCGATGAAAATACCGCATTCCCGGATCTCATCCTCATCGATGGCGGCAAGGGCCAGCTCTCTGCCGCGTGCGAGGCGCTCGAATCACTGGGGATCAAAGACCAGCCGGTAGCCGCAATTGCAAAACGCGAGGAAGAACTATACCTCCCGGGAGACACCCTCCCGCTTCGGCTCGACCGGAAAAGTATCGCACTCAGGTTCATCGAAGAGATCCGGGACGAAGCCCATCGGTTTGCGATTACGTATAACCGGCTTCTCAGGAAAAAGAAAGCGCTGGAGCTGAAATAAAAAATTCTGCCAAACAGATTTCCAATTTTTTGGTTGTGTCACAAGATCGGCTAAGATCTCAGAAGCTGCAAAGTACCTGAGCGTTTTGTAATATCAATTTTATCGAAACTAAGAAAGTCAAGTCAGGAGAAACAGGTTGAAGAGCCGCCGCGGG
>JBAZFZ010000072.1:0-4411 GCA_041653075.1 Methanoregula sp. | reverse complement strand
GCAGCGAGATCGACCAGAATATTGCCCGGTATGGCGTGTTCACCGAAGAGTATACCCGCCGTTTCGACGCGATCACCGTTGAAAAACAGACCATCGAAGCAGCGGTTGTGCGCCAGAAAGAAGAGACCGGCAAGGGTGCGGCAGAACTCTCAGAACTTGAAGGCCGGCTTGACAAGACCACCGAAGAGATCGGTGCCATCACAGCCCGGATCGATGAGATCAAAAAACGCCTTGACGATACCAACATCCCCGCTCTTACCGTGCAGATGGAGAAGAAGAAAAAGGAGATCGAGGAGTCGGAACGGCGCCTGCGCAACAAGGAAGCCGATATCAACGACAGCTCCCGTGAACGCCAGCACTTTAACCTGCGGATCGAAGAGCTCGGGAAAGAACGCACTACCAAAGACGACCGCACCAGGGAGATTGACGCGGATATTGCCGCAGCAAATGACCAGATCGCGGTCAATAAAACCCGGATTGGCGAGCTTGAAGAGAAACAAAAGGAATTCTCCGGGGAACTCGATGAGCTGCGGGGCAAGCGCGGGCTCATATCACAGGGCATCCACGATTCAGAATCAAAACTGATGAAGTTTGATTCTGACAAGGAACGCCTTACGATCCAGATAAATGCATTCGGGGACCGGGCAACTGCCCTTGGCAGTGAAGTGGAGCAGCTCAAGGAGCTGGTGGGTGAAACAACAACCGACCTTGGCATCACCGAGATTGAAGGAAAGATCGCAGAAGCCGATGGCATGATCCGGAAGATCGGTGCGGTGAACATGCTCGCCATTGAGGAATACGATAAAGTGCAGCGGCAGGTTGAGGAACGCACCGGGCGAAAGGAGACGCTGAGCAACGAGCGGGCAAACCTGATCGAACGCATCGAACAGTTTGAACAGATGAAGTTCGAGGCATTCACCACGGCGTTTAAAGCAATCGATGCAAACTTCCGCCAGATCTTTGCCCGGCTGACGAGCGGGAGCGGCCATTTGGTCCTTGAAAACGAGGAAGACCCCTTTACCGGCGGGATGACGTTTGCCGTCCAGCCCCGGGACAAAAAAGTCCACCTGCTCTCGTCCCTTTCGGGCGGGGAAAAGTCCCTGACAACGCTTGCATTTATCTTCTCGATCCAGCACCATATCCCGGCACCGTTCTACGCGTTTGACGAAGTGGACATGTCCCTTGACGGATCGAACGTGGAGCGCATCGCAGCGATGATAAAAGAGCTTTCCGATACGTCGCAGTTTGTGATTGTGTCGTTGCGTAAGCCGATGATCGATGAAGCACAGCGGATTATGGGTGTGACCCTGCGTCCGGATAAGACCACACTTGTTACCGGGGTAAAGGCGCATGACTAAAGTGCCGGCTGGCAAGGATAAGGCACCGGCGCCTGACCCCCGTATTGTTCCTACGGAGAGCCCGGAAGGTACCGATACGGGGAGCCTGCTCCGCGAGGAAAACGGGTTGATGGCACCCGGGGAAACCCCCCCTGCCCGGGAGGGTAGTGCAGCAGATGGTCCGGCCCTATCCGGTGAGATGGAAGATCCGGTTGAAATTCTGGTCGGCATGGCCGAACGCGGGGAGATCGACCCGTGGAACATCGATATTATGGAAGTGACGGATCGCTTCCTCCGGGAACTGGACCGACGCCGGCAGCTCAACCTCAGGATCTCCGGGCGGACACTGTTTTTTGCGGCAACGCTCCTGCGCATGAAATCCGAGCATCTTGAGCTGCTCTCCGCTGATGGGAGCGATGATGGCGACGATGAGGGTTTCTCCGGTGACGATTACGACGGTCTGGGAGATGAGGATTTTACCGGCGAGGGACGGCTTGGCCCCATCGAGCGGCTCGAACGGGAGATCCAGCGCCGGCTTGACCGGAAGAATATGCGTAAGCGCCCCTTCACGCTCTTTGAACTGATCATCGAACTCAAGAATATCGAGAAAGAGGAGCGTCGCCGCCGGCGGCTTCCCCCGGCGGATTCATACGAGCCGGATGCGGATGATGTTGTCAGCATCGCCCATGACGAGGGGTACCAGGAATCATCGTTGATCCGGCTGGAAGAGTATCTTGAAGGGCTGGATATCGACGCGGAGATGACGCTCACTGAGTTATGCGGGAAGATGGGGTGGGGCATCCCCGAAGTCTACATCCCGCTCCTGTTCCTTGCGCTGGATGGGAGGTGTTCGCTGCGGCAGGAAGAGTTCTTTGGGGATATTTACGTGCAGATCTGCCGGGTGGACACTTAAATAAAATCACCGCTCTTCATGAGGAAGGCACATCAATTTTTGTATATAGGAATTGTATCACCGGTAACCGTTTTTTACGGTCTGCCGGAATCCTGCCGATCCTCATTACTATTATTACACCGGTTTTGGTGTCGCCTATACCCGTGTCCCCAACACCCTGTCAGCCCAGGCTTCGGCCCTGAGCCGGATCGTATCATCACTATAGGATGAGAGTGTCATCCGGTCCCGTGCAATACTCAGAAAGTACACCTCTCCGTTTGGGTCATGGCATTTCAGCGTAATGGAGAAGAGGTCGGCAGCTGGAAGATGTTTTACTTTCCCCCGGTGGGAGGCGATATTTGCCATGTTCGAGATCACGGCAGCAATGCCCGTTTCGTAGCCTTCCACCGAGTCGTATACCTCGGACGCGCTTCCCACCCGTTTGCCAGCAGCGTTCTCATACACGAATTTTGCCGTATACAGTTCCCGCACTCGCAGAACAGGGAGATGGTTCTTTGTCGCACTCCGGTACGAGGTGCAGCCAAGCGGGTTTTTCAGGATGAATGACCGGACAACCGCGGTAAATGCCCTGATCTCCGGAAATGGTTTTTTCAGCTGGAGGACAGAACTTTTTGTCCCCTCTCTCTGGCGAAATTGTGTCATGGTGAATCTCTATTTGAGTATCTGCATCGGTCTTTGTGGCCGTTGTTCCTGCCCGGTCTCATCTCTTATACTATATACAAGGGAGATGGAGGCAGGTATCCGGTATGATAAGGAAGAATGCGGGGGGTCGATAAATCCTTGGTGGTTAGCCCGAAGGGCGAAGGGATGGGGTCGGGCAGGTACATTTTTTATTATAACACGCTGCCCCTGGGATGTCGTTTCGCTCAGGTATTTTTAAAAATCTCCGTCATGAAAATAATTGTCAGTCCCGGTTGTTTTCAGGATTTTTGCAGGCGCGACAGGTTGCCCAAATCTCATTTGTACCCATGCGACCCCCCCAGACACCCTGAGCATTTAGCCCGATTTTTCATGGAAAATGATGAACAATTACGACGTTTACTTTGTAAAATAATGGTAATTCTGATGGACAGATTTGTTGGAGGGGGTCGCATGGGTACAAATGAAGTGCAGGTAGGACTGTGCTGCCTCATTCTCCTTTCGCATGTCCCAGCCCGGAAGATCGTGCACAAAAGCAAGGACCCGACCCTACATCGTTACACCAACGTTAGCCGGGACGTACGGTTCCGGAGTATTCCGGCAATGCGCGATTGCGGCAAGCATCCGGACGGATTTTTTGCAGATCACCGCATCCATGACGTAAATGCAGGTAATCCCCAAAATGCGCTCATACCACTCCGGCACAAAAAAGAATGAGTCCGAAAGGTTTCCGGGCCGGTTCGCGCAGTACGGCAAAAATGATGCATACAACCAGAATCCGGGGCAGAAACCGTATTCTGAACCAGTTCTGTCTTTATGATGCGGAAAAATAGTTTCCGGATAATAAAATACAGGGGAGAAATGGGCTTTGCATCATGGACAATGTTTAAATGGTTGACTATGCTATATGTAGATCCACAATTTCTGATGACAAACCGACGAAAACAGTCCACGGGACTGGTGTCGGTTTCGAGGTAAAACAGTGCAGGCAACAAGGTATAAATAATACCGGAACCTACATTGTAAGCCCGTGAATGCGTGTAAAAACACGACGAAGTTCACATAAAGCGACCCTCGATGAAGAACCAGGAAAACCGGTTTTACGGTTCTGGTTCTGATGGGAAAATCAGCAAGTAACAAGGTATAAATATCCTTGAATCATATGTTATTAGCCCGTGTTTAAGTGAAAAACACGACGAACGATTACAAGAATTTTCTTTGATGGGGATCCAACGCGACCCGGCTTGACCGGAGTTGGTTCTGACGTTGATACTGGCAATGCGGAAATTTGTTTAGTAACCGCTAATTCCTCGAATATAAGGTTCAGATATTTAGTGTGCGTACAAGTGTACAATTTAGAATTCTGGTTGATCCTGCCAGAGGCCACTGCTATCAGAGTTCGATTAAGCCATGCGAGTCGAGAGGTGTAAGACCTCGGCATACTGCTCAGTAACACGTGGACAACCTACCCTAAGGAGGGGGATAACCCCGGGAAACTGGGGATAATACCCCATAGACTATG
>JBAZFZ010000071.1:0-4424 GCA_041653075.1 Methanoregula sp. | reverse complement strand
CTGCGGAAATTCCGACACCGTCATCCTCGCAGACAATCAGGAGACTCCCCTCGATCTCCTGTGAAGAAACCCGGATCGTCTTCATTCCTGCCCCGCCGTAGTTGAGCGCATTGTCGATCAGGTTGTAAAAAACTTTCTCGAAAAGCCGGTCGGCAAAGATCTCCGGGTTTTTGGGATCGACCTCAACACGGACATCCCGCATCGGCAGCCCCAGCACGGCCTTTTCGATGTTGGCGTTCACGTTCTGCCATTCAGGCGACGCGGTACCCAGTTCCTGGTAATCCCGCGTGAACGTAATCTGGTGCTCGATGGCATTCGCCACCTGCTCCTCTTTTTCGATATAGCCGGCAAGGATCGCGGGATTGTTAATCACCTCGTGCGAGAGGAAGAGATATCCTTTGAGCCCCATCAGCTGGTTGAGGATGTCGTGCCGGGTAATACTTGAGAGAATGTTTAACTGTTTGTTCACCTGCCGCAACGCATCCTCCATCCGCTTGCGTTCCGAGATATCCACGTAAGCGCCCAGCACCCCGTTGATCCCGCCTGATGAATTTCGCAGCGGTGTTTTGCTGGTAAGCAGCCAGATAGTCCTGCCATCGGGAGTTGTCTGCGGTTCCTCGCTGAGTATTTTGGTTTTACCGGTATCTATCACCAGTTGATCGTCGGCCCGGTATAATTTTGCCTGATCACGCCACCCCATCTGGTAATCGTCTTTTCCGATCAGTTCCTCCGGTTTATGGAATCCTGCATCCCGGGCAAACGGCTCATTACATCCCAGGAATTTAAGGTTGCGATCTTTCCAGAAAACCCGTACCGGAATCGTGTCCAGCACACTCCTGAGGATCTGCTGCGAGTTGTAGAGCGCCTCTTCCATCCGCTTGCGTTCCGTGATATCCTGGTTGGCACCGTGGGTTTTAACCGTCCTGCCCTCAGCATCTTTGGTAATCCTGAACCGCACGATAATATGGCGCACCTCGCCATCCCTGCGGATGATCCGGTGCTCGATCTGCGTCGTATAGTCCGGGTCAGGGGCAGCTATTGCCTTTTGCACTTCATCAAAGACAACGTTTGCATCATCCGGGTGAACGAATTCCCGTGAATATACTTCTGCCGGCATCTGGTACCCGCCTTCCCGCTCCGCCGTTGTGGCGAACAGGGCATAGAACCGGTCATTGAACGTGAAGATGCCCGTCAGGACATCATACTCCCAGTGCGCTATGAGTGCGAGGTTCATTGCGTCGGTGAGCTGGATCTGGCTTGACCTCAGTGCCTCTTCTGCCCGTTTGCGATCCGTGATGTCCAGCGAGATGTTTGCCATGAACTGCGGTTTTCCGGTGGCAGGGTCGGCGATGGTGAACGTCATGGCATGCACGTCAACCGGCTTACCGGTTTTTTGATTTTTATACTGGAGATCGCCGCTCCATGTGCCATGTTCGATAAGTGACGGCAGGATTTCGTTCTGGATTTTCTCTTTGAGATGATCGGAGACATACCGGAAGAAATCCTCACCAATGGCATCTGCCGGCAGGATGCCCAGCATCCGGGCTCCCGCATCGTTGAGGAAAGAAATCTTTTTATCAAGGGTTACAATACCGATAAGCTCGCCGGAGTACCGGACGACGGAAGCAAGTTCCTGGAGTTTTGCCTCTGCCCGTTTCAGTTCGGTAATGTCCCGTATTGTCCCCTGGAATCCGATAAGATTGCCGTTTTGATCTTTTCGCACAGCAGTAGTAACGAGAGCATGGATAATTGTCCCGTCCTTTTTGCGCAGGTCAACCGGAAATTCCTTTGAGAATCCCAGTTCCGTAATAATTTTCAGGTGCGCAATCCGGTCATCGGGATGTGCATAGAGATCGGCAATGTTACCCCGCATCAGTTCTTCCCGGCTCTCGAACCCGAAAAACTCAGCCGCTGAGGTATTGGAATCAATCCAGTGCCCATCTGCCGACGTGATAAAAACACAGTCCTGCGATGTCGTAAAGAACGCCCGGAATTTCTCTTCACTTTCCAAAAGCGCCTTTTCAGCACGTTTTCGTCCGGTGATGTCCCGGATAAAAACGATAAACTGCTTTTTTTGCGACTGGAGGACTGCGCTTATTTCAACATCAATCGTCCCGCCGCTTTTTGTACGGTGCCGGGCATCAAACCGGTCTGAACCGGTGGCGAGAATTTTCTGCAGGTGCGCCAGAGCGACGGTGTTGTTTTCATCCGCATCCAGTTCGGAAATGGATTTCCCCAGCAGTTCCTCGCGGGAAAACCCGGTCATCCTGCAGTAATTGTCATTTACTTCGATCAGCCTGCCACTGGCATCGACAAGATGGTAACCGTCCTGCGTGGTCCGGAGAAGGGTTGAGTACCAGTCCGCATATTCCCGGGATATCTGCCCGATATTTTCGCGATCGGTGATATCGACCCCGATTGCGATATAACTGCCAACGACACCATCGTCAGGCAAACCCCGGGTATTCCAGACAATGGTTTTCTTTGTCCCGTTTTTGCTGACAATGGTGGTCTGCATGTTTTCGAGATAATTGTCCTTTTGTATGATCTCCGTAATCTTCCGGGTGATCTCACGCCGGTACATTTTCTCCGGGTAGAGACGTTTCCATATCCCGGTATCGCCGATCACCTCCGCTGCCGGATATCCGCTGATCTTCTCTGCTGCCCGGTTCCATCCAAGGACCTGCCCGTTGGAATCAAGCACCATCAGCCAGACATTGGCATTGTCGATGATGCTTTTTTCGTATTCGTGGGCAATCCGGTAACTCTCTTTCTTTTTTACCAGCCGCTCCGATAGTTCCGCAACCACAAGGCCAATCAGGATGAACATGCCGGTGCGAAGTATCGCCGCCTCGATCTCAATGGTTGAAGAGTACAAAAAAAACATCGCGAGGGCAAGGTAGAGAATTGCAAGGCCGGTGAAATACGGAATTCCGCGCCGGGAGTAAAAATAGGCGATCAGGATAATGGGCAGGTAGTAGAGGTGCATGAAGACGGTGTTTATGCCCAGCAGAAAACAAACGAGCGTGAGTCCTATAGCAGCAATTGTCACAAACGTTATGATGGGGAGTACAAAAGACTCGGGGATTAAATCATCAGGTGCAGACCGCATAACGTATCGCTACTCAACATCTACCGACCGGATAATGTAAGTTGCGGTGCCAAAATGTTAGTCATGCGACCATTTTTATAAATTTTGTATTTGCGGGCTGCCCCCACCGTAAAATCAGGAAAACTGTTCCGGGCAAAAAGAGGAAAAAAAATTTTAAGTTCTGATGTTGAGTGTCGGATATTCTGTAACGGGAATCGCGGTATTGTCAAGGATATGGTTCAACGCAGAAAGTACCGGTTGAAGCCCCGGGGGAATTGCCGTATCTTCCGTCGTAACGGTCTTGCCATGATAACTCACGGAGTACCCGATCAGGTCGGCACTGCCACGCGGTGCCGGGTAATTGGTCTGGAGCCCTGAGAACTCCGCCTTGTCAAACAATGCGGTTATGCGTGCAAGATCGGTTGCGTTGAGCTCGAGTTCGCTGCTGCCCGATTTGCCTGAGATCACCGCCATCCCGTTATCGAATACCACCAGCCGTTCGTCAAGGCCCGCGATCCCGCCGGTCCGGTGGTAGTCAACAAAGACTGCCGGCGGCACCGGTTTTGATACTGCGGGTATTCTTGTCGTGATACACCCGGCAGACAGGACGATTGCCGCGATAATAAAAAGACACAGGAACATCCATTTTTTTATGATCATCCCTCCGTTTTTTTTACGTACTGCCACCCGTATTCCTGCCCGCCGGTTCAGATCTGGAGAACGTCAGCCTTTGCAGATTTCCCCGCCACCTTGCGCTCCGGGAGGACATCTTCAAGCGCCGTTATCAGGGCATCGACCTTTTCGTTGGAGAACGTTGTGCGGAATGCCGCCAGTTCAGCCCGGTTCATGATCATGATACCTTTCTTTTTCATCGGGAGACCTGCATCCCCGATCGGGTTGATATCGATGGCCAGGGACGCTGCACGGTTTTTTGTTGCGGGAAGCCGGATAATGGAGACGCCCTTTACCGAGGTTTGTTTGCGTTCCCAGTCCTGGCCTTCTTCAATAAATGTTTTGAGGGTTTCCGTCAATTCCATGAACAGAACTATGGATTTATATATTAAAATGCTATTCGTTCCGGGTTCATCCTCCAACCGGCTGTTGTGGTTTCATCGCCCGGCTCTTGTATTCCCGGCCCCGGGATTTTGTCCTGCAAATATATCCTTAAGAGACCCGGTGACCCAAGCTTAGTTTACCCATAAGGAAAATCCCATGTCCACGCTCGTTCTCCACGCCGACCAGCCCTTTTCCCTTGACCGGACGCTGGGGTGCGGGCAGGTGTTCCGTTGGGACAAAACGCCGGACGGGTGGTGGTACGGTGTTGTCAGGGGGC
>JBAZFZ010000070.1:4158-4456 GCA_041653075.1 Methanoregula sp. | reverse complement strand
TAACTTTTACAGGGAGCAACTTGTTCTTAGCTCTACCGGTTGCTTAGGGTTTCAACAGAGCCTCAACTTCTGCAAAAACGGGTACACTTTTACACATTTTTTTGAAATAAGCAATTTCCTTGTTATTCAGGTCAAACGGGGTATCTTTCGTGGCGCTTTAAAACGCTAATGTACGCTATTGGGAGGCAAAACGGAAAGGGGGCTGTGGGGTGGCACGGTTGCGGGGCCAAAAATGGCTGTTTTGGGGCTTGGGCGCGATCCACCCCGGTTACTTGTGATAGTGCGGACCTGGAACCGG
>JBAZFZ010000070.1:0-4148 GCA_041653075.1 Methanoregula sp. | reverse complement strand
TTTTAGGGATATATACGGCAACCGGGGCGTTGTACGGGGGATAGACAAACGCTAATAGATGCTATTGGGAGGCAAAACTGAAAAGGGGCTGTGGGATAGCACGGTCGCGGGGTCAAAAAGGGCTTTTTGGGGCTTGGACGCGATCCACCTCGACAATTGATGATGGGACGGACCTGGAACCGGATTGGGATGGGGCCGCTGTCAATTGCCGAAATAAAAGGCATTGAAGTGCATGGAGAATGAAACAAAAAGAGTAGGGATATCTCAATCCCGCCCTATTATCTATAACGGTGAATCATGCGAACACTCTATCTCTCTATCCTCGATACCCTGTCCGACTGGGAGCCGGGCCATGTCCTGGCCGAGCTCCGATCCGGACGGTACCTGAAAGATCCGGCACTCCGGTATTCCGTTGTACTATGCGGTAATTCCTTAGACCCCGTCACCACCATGGGCGGGCTGCATTTGACGCCGGAAGTCCTCATTAAGGATATCCGCCCCGTCCCCGGCGACGTGCTCGTGCTGCCGGGAGCAGATACCTGGCATGATCCGGCACAGGCGCCTGCACTCCATGTGGCAGGCCGGTTGCTTGATGAAGGAATTCTTGTTGCCGCTATCTGCGGTGCGACGCTTGGTCTCGCGAACGCCGGCCTGCTGGACAAACGCCCGCACACCAGCAATGATCCTGCCGTCCTGAAAATGTTCTGCCCGAACTACCGGGGCGAGAATCATTACGTGAACGAACCCGCAGTGACTGACGACAATCTCATCACCGCAAGCGGACTTGCACCGGTAGAGTTCGCGTACCATGTATTCCGGAGTCTTGATGTCATGGCACCTGCAACGCTCGAAGCCTGGCACGGACTTTTCACCACCCGGCAGCCCGAATATTTCTATGCCCTGATGGGATCCCTGCCGCAACGGTAGGGATTCATGAGCATGCGTGTGGGGTGGACCCGGACTATTTTTGATTTACGGACCCGGGACCGGATGTTGTGGTGGCTGTCGTCAATTGATAGGACTGAGACAATGAGCAACGCCGGTAGATAACACAAATAACAAGTTCGTGTTATACCGTAATGTGCCGCGTTCATGCCGCGATGGGAACTCATGAGAAAAATACCAGCGGAGAATGGATTATTTCTCCGAATACCTTTCAATCTCCTCCAGCATTTTCTCAAACGACTCATCGAAATCCGTAACCCTGCTCATCTGGTGGCCTAACGAGATCTGCCACAGCGCTTTGAAGTGCTCGCGCTTTCCTGCGAGCACCGCCTTGTTAACGACAACACTTTTGGAATCGCATTTCCGGCGGAGAATCGACTTCACATCCCGGCGGTTCACTTGGTCCGCCAGTTGCACGAGATCATAGAGATCGCGTGAACGGCTCCGCTGGAAGAGCGACCGGATCTTCTCTGCCATGATCTCTCCGAGCGCATACGAGGTCACGGCTACTGAGAGCCCGTCGGAATATGGGTGGAAGACCGGGCGTTCGCGGACCGGGAGCAGGACAACCTCCTGGTCCGGACCGGTCAGGTCAAGATCGATTTTTACCGGGGATGCCGAACCCCGGTTCAGGATACGGAACCGGGTCGTTGCCTTAAAACCGGTTTTGGTTACCCGGAAGCCGAAGTCGTCTTCGAACAGGATGCCGCTCTCCTCCCGGACCCGGACAACTGCATCGCTCACCACAGCCTGCAAAGCATTGGCATCGAACGGCTCAAGAAGAGTAAAATCGAGGTCATCGGAGAACCGGTAGTTTTCGACGAAGACTTTCCGGATGCCGGTCCCTCCCTTGAATGCCATGTTGATTGGGGAAAGGGCTGACAGGAGCCAGTTCTGCGCATAGTCCCGTTCGATGGTGGAGGTGGGCACGCCGGATTCCCGGGCGCGTTCCTTGATCTCAAGGGCCGTAATCATTCAAGCGACTCCGGCAGCACAGCGTCGTGATTGATCACAAGCCGCCATTTCGGATCGTTTTTTCCTTCTGCCGGCAGGATGGGATCCAGCAGCAGGTATTTTTTCGAACGTGGCGCTGGGAGATTGATTGATACGCCCATCTTCTCGCACAGGTACCCGAGTCTCCTGACTACGGCGAAGTTATCGATCTGAAGCGCGTATTTTGTGAGCCGGTCATGATTCAGCGAACGGCTTTTGAGCGCTTTTGCGACTTCAATGATGCCACCGGCATACTGGGGCTTGTCAAGACAGTCGATGATCGTTTTTTCCTTGTCGGTGATGCCGACAGAAGTCTCCTCGATCCATTCCTTGCGGATGCCGAAGAACTTCTCTTTTTTCACCCGGACGATCTGGTAGTTCACCCCGAAAATCTCCATCGTGCTTTTACTCTTGCGGGCAGGTGTCTGGACAAAGACGGTAGTCGGGATCTGTTCGGTGAGCCCGTAGTGGTGGAGGGCACTCCAGTAGGAGATCGCGTACGGGTCCACAAGATAGGATGCGATGACGAATTCATGGAGCGTATATTTTCCTTTCTCGCTCCCGAGCGGGATGATCAGGTACTTGCCTTTGTCAATCCGCTCGATGAACCCTTTCTCTTCCATCCGGAAGAGGATGACCCTGAGCATCCCTTTATCGATGTGCGTCTTTTGGTAGAGCTGGTCAAACGAGAAGATCTGGTTCTCTTTTGCCATGGACTTCAGGATCTCAATTGTCATTCTCCAGTGTTCCCCCTTAGATACATTAATGTTAACATTTATGTTAATATTTGCGTACGGGAGGGGGAATTATCCGGGATGGGTGTTGATGGCTGAGTGCGGGGCGGCCCTGTCCTCTCAAATATTGATGGACCCGGGACCGGTTTAGTACCGGATGTCGTCAATATCTGGTACTGACCGCGAGACTGATTGTAAGAAAACGAAATGAAGAGATTACCTTCATGGGGTTTAACCGCCCTATACTAAAAAATACAAAAATTACCGGTGGGATCTATGGCAGACGGACAAGATTATTTTTTAATTCTGCTCGTCCTGTCGGTACTGCTGAATTTCATATTCCCTGTTCTGGTGTTCCTTTCCCCTCCCTTCACGTATTTCGGGTTTCTCATCATCGGCTTTGGTCTTGTTCTGGCTTTTAAGAGCCGTTCATTATTTCTTAAAAATGCAACAACCCTGCAGCCGTCTGAAGAACCCACGTCACTCGTGACCTCAGGCCCGTATCGCATCAGCCGTAACCCGATATATCTGGGAATGGCATCAATCCTCTTGGGTGTCGCAGTATTATCAGGAACACTGGTCACCCTTGCATTTCCCGTCATTTTCATTGTGTTGATCAATTTTTTTATTATTCCGGGCGAAGAGCGGAAGATGGAAAAAATATTTGGGGAATCGTACCGGGAGTATAAAAAAGGCGTTCGCAGGTGGATATAACACCGTACGCTTTCTCGGTTTGGCATAAGGGATGGTGTGCGGGATCCAGCCTCTCTTTTATTGGCGGACCCGGAACCCGTTTAGTACCGAACCCGTCGTCAGGTGCTGGAACAAAAGGGCACTCAGGAGCGCCGGTACTGATGTATTACCATGAAACGTAGGTTAAAGAACGAATACGATGTGAGCACATTTTCCTCTAATCCGGAAATAAGGAGTATACAAGACGAGCCAAAAGCGAGTATTCATTTCAGGGGCTGTACCAGATTAGAGTTTTATATGTCCCCCAATAGCCTCAACATTTCGATGTGTTGCATGGGTGTTTCTGTAATTAACCATGAACTCACCCGTTGACGAGCCGCCGGGTGCAGCTCAGCCGCCCCAGCCGTTGACAATCCGCCAAAATATCCCCGCTGCCTCACATCATCGCGCCATCAGCGCGAAGACACCCCATCCAAGATATTCACGCGTGTACGCGGCGTAGCGTTTTGGTTCCACCGTCAGTTTGGCCCTGACCTCTTTTACGAAGTCGTCGTCGGGATTCGCTTCGAGCCATCGGCGCATGGTGAGCCACTTGGCCGCTTCGTACCGGTCCCAGCCTTTTTGTTCAGCCAGAACCATTTCCACAACATCGTAGTTGAGGTCGCTAAAAGACGCGAGAAGTTCCGGGAGCATGAGAAAGTCGGAGACAGAACTGGCATCGCATCCCCTGGCAACGTCTTCTGTCGGGGGTAACTGCGCCCAGTAGGGCTCGCCGATGAGGAT
>JBAZFZ010000069.1:3982-4596 GCA_041653075.1 Methanoregula sp. | reverse complement strand
CCGTGGACGTTAAGATCGGGGTTCTCGCTCTTCAGGGTGATGTGAGCGAGCATGTCGAAGCTTTTGGTATTGCCCTCAAAAAGATCGGGCATACCTCATTTTCTGTTTTCCCGGTCAGGCGGGCGGATGAGATTTCGGGTTGCACAGCCATTGCAATTCCCGGTGGGGAGTCGACAACGATCTCCCGTCTTATCGATAAGAACAACCTTTACGATACGATCCGGACGTTTCCCGGCGGTATCTTTGCGACCTGCGCCGGCATGGTGCTGATGGCAAAGCACGTGGATGATCCCCGGGTTCATACGCTTGACCTCATCGACATGACCGTGGACCGGAACGCATTCGGGCGCCAGCGGGAATCGTTCGAAGCCGATCTCGCAATGGATGGCATCGAGGGCGGATCGTTCCACTCGGTTTTTATCCGGGCACCGGTCGTGACCGATGTTGGTAATGGTGTTCATGTACTTGCCCGGACCCCACAGGGAATCGTGGCAGTGGAGCAGGGAAAGCACATGGCGTTTGCATTCCACCCCGAGCTCGGGGGAGATACCCGCCTGCATGAACGGTTTTTGCAGAATCTGGGTATCTGATCCAACCTTTCATGATTTTTGCAG
>JBAZFZ010000069.1:0-3972 GCA_041653075.1 Methanoregula sp. | reverse complement strand
CTGGATGCCGCAGAATTTAAAGAGCAGGCCCGTGGGCTTGGTGCTGATTTTGTCGGAATTGCTGATGCAGCAGGTTTCCTGAATCCTGATTATACCGGGAACAAGCCACAGGATTTCATGCCGGGTATTCGATCGGTGATCGTGATCGGCGTTGTTATTCCAAAGGGGTGCGTCCAGCCCCTTCCCAAGGGCAGAGCAGAGTACACGAATACCCTGATGGCGGGAACGGCGACGTTACGGGTGATTGCATTCCGTCTGGCCCGGGATCTTGAAAAACAGGGGTACGAGGCAGCCCTTGTTCCCTCGGAGGGAAGTGAGTTCGGGACATGGTACGCAGACAAGGAGACTCTCAGGGCAGATCTCTCCCTCAAGTACGCCGCATGGCTTGCAGGCCTTGGTGCATATGGACTCAACCAGCTGCTCATCACCCGTGAAACCGGACCTCGGATCCGGATGACCGCAATCCTGACGGATGCCCCGCTGGAATCAGATCATCCCCTGGAACCATCCTTAATCCGGCCTGAGTGCGCAGAATGTCAGAAATGTGTGAAGGTCTGCCCGGTTGGTGCAATCTCTGCTGACGGGACCATTCGGCCTCAGGCATGCCGGGATTACATGTTCTCAACGCTTGGCGGCCTGCGGTGTGGTATGTGCATCCGTGTCTGCCCGCTTTAACCAATCCCGTATTTTTTTATAAAATCCTCCTCCACAAAAATCCGCAGGAGATATTCGGCTGTATGATAAATAAAAAAAGAATGGGATTTTATCCGGGCAGGTACCGGACAAATTGATCCCGATCCCGGTACGGACACCTCAGAATAACCAATGGCAATTATCATTATCCATTCTCTCGTGTAATATATTCCCGGTATAGTATCTCCATCATTCAGCAACCGTAACCCTCTCCATGCAATAATGAAAAGATCAGGAATAACCATGAATTCATCAACTGTTGTCGACAGTATCCTGTCGGCCCGATACCTCAGAAAAGGGGAAAAATCATTTGAGGACATCTGTCGCCGGGTAGCCGCGGCCCTTGCCGATGACGACGCCGAGAACGCCCGTTTTTATGACGCGATGGTGAGCCTTAAGTTCCTTCCCAATTCACCGACGCTTATGAATGCCGGGACCGAGCTCGGCCAGCTCTCGGCTTGTTTCACCCTTCCGGTACCGGATTCCATCGGCGGGATCTTCGATGCCATGAAACAGGGTGCAATCATCCACAAGACCGGTGGGGGAACCGGGTATAATTTCTCGCACCTCCGACCGGAGGGCTCCCCGGTCCAGTCTACTGACGGTGTCGCATCCGGCCCGATCTCCTTCATGCGGGTCTTCAATGCCGCAACCGAAGTGATTAAGCAGGGCGGCAGGCGTCGGGGGGCAAACATGGGCATCCTCAACGCCTGGCACCCCGACATCCTTGCGTTCATCGCGGCAAAAACCAAGGAAGGAGAGTTTTCCAACTTCAATATTTCCGTCTTGGTTAATGACAAGTTCATGAAGCTTGTATCCCGGAAGATGTTCGACGAGATCTGGCTCACCCACCCGCACACGGGTGAAACCGTCACGGTCGGACAGATCTGGTCAGGGATCGTGGACGGGATCTGGAAGAATGGCGAACCGGGCATTCTCTTTTACGATGAGATAAACCGGCACAACCCGACTCCGCAGCTGGGGGAGATCGATACCACCAATCCCTGCGGCGAACAGCCCCTGCTGCCGTACGAAAGCTGTGTCCTTGGCAGTATCAACCTCGCGGCATGCGTGCACAACGGGGTTCTCGATGAAAAAGAGGTGGAAGTGGCGGCTGCAATGGCAGTCCGGTTCCTTGACCACGTCATCGACAAAAATACCTTCCCGATCCCGGAGATCGCAGAAGCGACACGGAAAACAAGGAAGATTGGTCTTGGTCTCATGGGTGTCCACGATGCCCTGCTCATGGCCGGGCTTGCCTATGATTCCGAAGAGGGAAGAGCCTGGTGTGAACGGGTCATGCAGCAGGTGACCCGGATAGCGGTTGCCGAATCGCGGCGACTTGCACAGGTAAAAGGACCGTTCCCGGCATGGCAGGGAAGTATCTGGAAAGAGTACCCGGTACGGAATGCGGCCATGACAACCATCGCCCCCACCGGTACGATATCCCTGCTTGCCGGCTGTTCGAGCGGTATCGAGCCGATCTTCTCCTTTGCCTATACCCGCAAAAACACGGTCGGCAAAACATTTGTTATCGTTAACCCGGTGTTCTGTTCAGCGCTTGAAAGAACCCTTGCCGGCACCGGCATGTCTGGTAAGGATCTCGAAAAACGCAAGGAAGAGGTCATCACCCATGTCCATGAGACCGGGACGATCCAGGATTTGCACTGGCTCCCGGAGGAATTCCGGGCACTCTTCAAGACCGCTCTCGATATCCCGTGGCGGGACCACATAAAGATGCAGGCAACCTTCCAGAAGCACGTCCATGCATCCATCAGCAAGACGATCAATATGCCTTCCTCCGCTACAAAAGACGATTGTGCCGAGGCGCTTCTTATGGCCTGGGAGCTGGGGCTCAAGGGTATTACCATCTACCGGACCGGCAGCAGGGAAGATGTTGTTCTCTCGCTCAAAGAAGCAGCACCAGCCCTGATCCCGGCATCGGTTCCCGAACGGAGACCTGAAAGTCTCCCGACCCTTTCGATAGATCGGCCCAAGGAGCTTTCGGGCAGGACCTATCTCTGCCGGTCCGGGTGTTGCAGCCTGTATGTCACCGTCAACCTTCTTGACGGAAAACCAATGGAGGTCTTCATCAGGACGGTCGGCAGCGGGGGATGCGATGCAAACAGCGGCGCTCTCGGCCGGGCAATCAGTACCGGTCTCCAGAATGGCGTACCGTACCAGAAATTCGTCAAACAGTTCCGGAAAGTGAACTGTATATCGGCAATCAAGAACCCGTCATCGGAAGGCAACTCGTGTGCCGATGTCGTGGGCCGCTGCATCGAACTCTCGGCAAAGAACCAGAGTGTCACGACATTAAAAGACTGGTCGATAAAACAGGCTGATGATAAACATCTCTGTCCTGAATGTCACGAACCGCTTGATTTCGGGGAAGGATGTAACAAGGGGATCTGCAAGCACTGCGGCTGGACCGGGTGCAGCTGATAACAAGACCGGGATTTCCTTTTTTCCCTCTTCCCACCACGTACAATCCCAAAGTATATGTCATGAAAAGGAGAGTGGGACATATATGCCGGTTGGGAAAACTCTTGTTATTGTCTATAACCTCGATAGCGGGGTATTGCCAACGATCAAAGGGTATACCGGTTTTGAATCTGCCTCCGTGACTGATCACTGCATGCTGTACGCCAAAACAAGCAGCCCTGTCGGTATGAAAAAAGAGTGGAAGCGTTTCATCAAGGATCTTGATATACCGGCCCGGTTCATGAACAGGAATGAATTTTTATCGGAATTTGGCACAGGTCTCACCACATTTCCCGCCATTCTTGTCCAATCAGGAAAAGACCTGTCACTGGTTGCCAGCACCGATGAGATCAACCAATGCACAACGCTCGAAGATCTCATCGGACTCGTACGACAGCGGCTCGCAGACATCCGCTGAGACCACGGTGTGTGAATTTTTTAGTTCATCCGGACTTCCCTTTTTAAAAAGAGCAGAACGGGATATGCTGCACTCTTTTCTGCATCTCCCATTACGCGCCTGTCGGGTTGACAACCCGTCCCATGAAAAGTATCGAGCCGGTTTCGTTATCTTGGATAAAGAATATGAACGGGTGGTCCGCCCTGAATACCGGGACAGGTTCCGGGTTTGCCGGTGCCGCAGCCAGTTTTATCACGACTGCTGTTGCGGCCGCAGCCTCGGTGCCCTCCTCGTTTACATCGACAAATGCCTGATGGATAACATCACTGATGAACAGGTTCTTTGTGCCATCCATTCCTGAGAAATCCGCGGCGCCGGTGAACGCAATCGGCATCCCC
>JBAZFZ010000068.1:0-4628 GCA_041653075.1 Methanoregula sp. | reverse complement strand
AAGGTGATACGTCTTGGTCACATCGGCAAGCTGGATCAATGGTGGGGTTTGGGTCATACCGCGCCCCTCACTGCTGCTTTCTCACTTTTGAAAGGATCCATTTCCGTTTGGTATACAGGACAATACACACGATTGCTATGATCCCCGCGGCTATCGGCAGGGTGAATGAACTTAAGCCACTGCCCTTGCTGGTGAAAAGCGAGGTACTACTGGTACTGGAACGACTCCCGCCCGGACCGTTCATTCCACCAGGGCTGCCTCCATTAAAGCCGCCGTATGACTGTCCGCCACTGGCGCTCCTGACAGAAGACCCGGTGCTTGTACCGGTACTATCACCGGATGAAATTGAAGCTCCAAATGAGGAGGAGAGATCTACGGTCTTTGTAATCTTGTAGTTGTTTCCGTTCGAGTCTTTCCAGGTAATAATGACCGGGATAGCGGAGAGGTCACGTGCTGAAAATGTCACCTCAAAACTTCCGGAATCATCGGCTGCAATACTCCCGATTGCATATTCCGGATAGGTACCGGTTGCAACGGCAGGTGAATCTACCGTGACCACGACACCTTTTGCATCTGATATCCCGGCATTAGTGATATCACCGGTGATATCATAGTATGAACCTTTTGATGTCAGCTCCACGTTGTTTAATACCGGGACTGCGATAGTCTTGTCGCTGCCCAAGACAACCGGGAGGACAACGGTTGTCATGTGATCATTGTCGCCATTCTGGTAACCGACATCAAACGTGAGGTTGGTCGCTTCATGCGTGGTAACCGTGAATGTAAGGTCACTTGAAGAGTCTGCATTAAGTGTCGAAAGATATGCCTGCTTGGGACTGACTTCAATTCCATCCCCATCCGCCTTTACAACAATATTTTTGACTGCCCCTCCCCGGGTGTTGATGAGGCGCAGAGTAACATTATCGGTACCGTCAAGGGCGAAGCTGTCAGGTTTATCGGCAATCCCTGCCGTTAGCGGATCGGAATCCACTTTTACCTTCAACGGATAATGAGCCGCACTGCCGGATTTTGTCCCGACCGTAAACAGGGCATAATCGGTCCCGTCCGGTGGGTCAACAGTCACGATAAACGAATAGCTCACCGTTGACCCGGCACCAATATATGTCAGCGTCCCCCAATCGAGCTGATCCTTGATATGCACCTTGGTACTGATGATATTGGGGCCGGACAACCCGATTGCAGAATCCCCGGAATTGGTCAACGTGACCGTTATTGTTCCCTCCTCATAGGGAAAAAACACTTCAGGTTCCATAGTCACATTCGATACATACACAAGAGCTGAATCATCGATCTCATCGCTGGTAGTCGATGATGTACTACTGCCGGATGTCGTTGCGCTGCTTGAATCACTCGTGGCCGCAAAGGCAAGCGGGGCCATAAGGCACAGCAGGGTTATACATAAAATCCCGAATTTTGTCTTCATGAAATACTCCAGGACATTTTATTAAACAAACCATTGTCGGTCATATTTAAAAATCAGGAAAAAACGGTCAATCTTACAATCAGGGTTGTCATGGATATGTCCGGGAAACCGACAACGTCGGACATGCCCCCACAAAGCAGTACGGGTGCTTTACAATAATTTCGCTGCCACTTTACGGATTCGCACATGGCGGGTCACGATTCCTGATTGTCCCGGGCCTGTCAGATTTTACTCCACGCACAACGCCGGGTAATGTGTAATATCCGTACGACTTATTGTAATTTAAACTTTACATGTGCGGGGGGAAATTTATCCTTGTTTCCCAAAGAACCCCAAAAGAATGACTATGACGCGCATTGAGGACAACAATCAATAAATTTCTTTGGGAGTGAACGGTTCGCACAAGTAATCACTGTAAAACCGGACGAGTACAAAGAAAACAAAAATCCAAAACAGAGTTGAAAATCCGGAAACAAACACGCCTCGGCCGGGACTTGAACCCGGGTCAAAAGCTCCGGAGGCTTCTAGGATGTCCACTACCCTACCGAGGCAGATTTTACCTTACTTAATCTCGTCTCCATCCATATAAAGGGGAAGGTTCCCGGAACCGGATCAAAGAGTCTTGACCTGATACAGGTGCCAGATCTTGCAGGCACCTTCGTGACTTACCATGCAGGGTCCAACCGGTGTCCGTGGAGTACAGACCTTCCCAAACAGTGTGCAGTCGGTCGGTTGGGCAATGCCGCGCAGGACCTTGTCGCAGATGCAGGCCGAGTTCTTGCTCACTTTCCGGTAGACAAGATTAAATTTTTTCTGTGCATCGTACTGCTCGAATTCTTTTTTGAGTTTTAACCCGGAACCCGGGATAACCGGGAAACCGCGCCACTCGACATCGGCCGGTTCAAAGACCTCGTACATGATCTCCTTTGCCTTGACATTGCCTTCCCTTGTCACAACACGGGGATATGCATTATCGACCCGGTGCTTCCCTTCCCTGACCTGTTTGACAAGCATCAAAAGTCCCAGCAGGATGTCCTCAGCCTCGAACCCGGCAACAACCTGCGGGACAGCAAACTGTTCATATTCCTCGTATCCCATGACCGCACAGACATGGCCCGGGAGCATAAACCCGTTAAGGTTTGCCTCACCCTGCGTAAGCAGCCACTTCATCGCCGGGGGAACGACCCGGTGACATGAGAGAATTGAGAAATTCTTTGGCGGGTTTGACAGGATTGCTGCTGCAACCGTCGGGGCAGTCGTCTCAAATCCCACCGATATAAAAACCACTTCCTTGTGAGTCTTCCGGGCAATCTCAACTACCTTGTGGATTCCCTGAACCACCCGTACATCGCCACCGGAGGATTCCAATGAGCCTTTCGAACCGGGCACACGCAGGAGGTCACCGTAGGTTGCAATAATACAGTCTTTTTCTACAAGATCAAGGGCTGCATCAATCTCCCCCTGCGGCGTGATGCAGACCGGGCACCCTGGGCCCATGACAATCTTAAGCTGCGGGGGAAGGATACTCCGCAGGCCCGTCCGGGCAATGGCCGCCTCGTGAGTCCCGCATATATGCATAAAAGTCATATCCCGGTCGACAAGACCGCGAAGCGTATCAGCAATTTCCTTTCCCGTCGCCATGATCTCTACTATTTATTTACGGTTTTAGAAACATAAGGTTACGTATATGAGTGATAACCTGCTGTTGCCGATCATCATCATTATTGCTGGTTGTATTGTAGCGGGGATAGCGCGGATCATCGTCCGGTGGCTAAGAAACTTTGCTGAAACCACAGAGACAAAACTTGATGATATCGTTATCGCCGCAATAGGTACCCCGGTTCAGGTCGGTATCATTGCGATATCGGTTTACATCGCCCTCAAAAATTACGACTTTTTGCCCACGGATTATTCCTGGATTCTCTCTGATGATATTCTCAACTCTATCTATATACTGCTCGGGACGTGGATCATCTCTTCGCTGCTGCATGACATCATTCGGATCTATGGCCATGAGTTTGCCGCAAAAACTGATGGTGATGCGGATGACCGGCTGGTAGATCTCCTGGAGCTTGCTACCCGGTATGTTGTGTGGTTCGCGGGCATCATGCTCGTGTTTGTCAACCTCGATATCAATATCACCCCGTTCCTTGCTGGCGCAGGCATTGCCGGTGCAGCCCTTGCCCTCGCAGCACAGGACTTTCTCTCGAACTTCTTTGGCGGCATCGTCATTACCGTTGATAAACCGTTTAAGATCGGCGATCGGATCGAAATTGGTACCTATTATGGGGATGTACTCGCGATTGGCACCCGAAGCACCCGGATCCGGACTCTTGACGGGAAGTTAGTCATCATTCCTAACAGCAACATCACATCAAACAGCGTGGTTAACTATTCCGAGCCCGATCCGAAGTTGAGGTTTACCCTGCCGGTGACTGCTGCATACGGGAGCGACATCCGAAAGGTCAAGAAGGTGATTCTGGAGTCCGTGGAGGATGCGCGGAAGCACACCGATTATTTTGCTGATGAACCCGCCCCGAAGGTTTTCTTTAAAGAGTTCGGGGATTCAAGCCTGAATTTTGTTATCTATGTCTGGGCGAAAGCCTACAATCTCCCCGATGAGGTCAAGGATTCCATCAACATGCGGATTGCTGAAAGATTTGAACAGGAAGGTATCGAAATCCCATTCAACCAGCTCGAAGTCCGGCTCAAGAAGTAATCCCCTTCCTCGTCTCTTTTTTTCCGCGTCGTTTAGTGACCCTGCATATAATGCTTCAGGTTTTATGCAAGGGCATCCCGTAATTTCCCTTGGCGGATTTGAAATCAAAGCTCTGAATGCCGTTTTTTTGGGGTTTCCTCGCGGGGCTTTCTGAATATAAAAACCGGGACATTTAACCTTGCCTTCCGCAATCTTTTATAAGGAAAACCTACAATGTTTGTAAGCAATCTGCGTGTGGAGTAAGTCGGTAGAGTATGTTTAAGATGATGACAAATCTCCGAGAATTCCTGCACTCGCAAATGAGCCAAAGCAACAGAGCCTAAGTGACTCAGCCCGGTAGAGTACCTCCTTGGTAAGGAGGAAGTCGCGAGTTCGAATCTCGCCTTAGGCTTTCATCGTTTTTTAACCATTTTCATTCTGAAAAATAATAATATATTTGGCTTTCTCCCAATTTGGGATTATTGG
>JBAZFZ010000067.1:0-4805 GCA_041653075.1 Methanoregula sp. | reverse complement strand
GAACCCGATTGTCCAGCGGTATCTTTTTTTAAGCGAACAAGCCGTCGATGCCATCAGCGCCCAGATCATGTTTGCCCGGGACTACCAGGAGATCGGGGTCGAATCCCCGAAGTGGCATCAGCTTGGTACCACGCTTCAGGTTGCACGGCTGCCCCTTAAGCTTGCATCCCTGGAGATCAGCTCAGGATGCTCAAATGTCGAGATCTATGCAGACCCGCTGCTGGAAAAAGTGTTTTATAACCTGATGGAAAATTCCCTCCGTCATGTTGATGCCTCCACAGAGATCCATATCTCCTGCAAAGGAGATGATGTCGGCCTTACCATCCTGTACGAGGACAACGGCCCCGGTATTTCCGATGAGGACAAGGAGAATATATTTTTAAAAGGGTATGGGAAAAATACCGGGCTCGGGCTTTTCCTGATCCGGGAGATCCTTGCAACCACCGGGATCTCCATCCGGGAGACGGGTGAACCGGGGCATGGCGTGCGGTTTGAGATCCTTGTTCCAAAAGAGAAATTCCGGTATACCGGGTGATTTTCTTCATGCCGGAGTCGTTGTTTGCGCAATTATCCGGATGTAAAAATTATAAAAAAACTGGCAGGGATCAAAGCCCCGTAAATGTACGGTCTTGTGGTGTATCCCTATGAGATGGTAGAGTGACCAATGGAATTCATGAATCGGACCGGCGAGAGGTGATTCCCGTGTCCTTGCAGTCGGCCTCTGTTTTTATTGCGGTTCCTCCTGTGCTGTAACACATTGTTTGTTATCCGGTTCCTCCCGATCGATGTTGGCCTGGGCCGGCTTTGGTTTGCAGACGATGTTGTGCCGGGGACAGGTACGCTCACAGGCCCCGCATCCGACACAGTTCCCCGGCCGGGCTATCATCATGGCCTTGGGCCCGCACCCGTTGTTCTGGTCGGGCCGGACTACAAAGTCAAAAACATCCCGGCCGCAGACCACATAGCAGGCGGTGCAGCAGATACAGTTTTCCATGTCATTGCTGACGATAAACGAAGGTATCCAGGATTCCCCGGCATTAGTCGCATAGGTTACCGGCGGTATACCCTCCTGGTTTACGCCCGGCTCAGGAAGAACGGGATCGGTCGCTGCATCAGCAGGTACCGGTGGCAGGGAACCCGGACTTACCGGTAAACCGGCCCGGATACCGGGGGATTCCGGCCGGGGATATATCCCGATCTTTCCTGGAAGGGAAACCGTTCCGGTACTTTCTGCCCTCATGCCCCCGGGTTCCTGGTTCTGTGTGGTTTGCATG
Organism: Methanoregula sp.; assembly: GCA_041653075.1. Lineage (GTDB taxonomy): Archaea > Halobacteriota > Methanomicrobia > Methanomicrobiales > Methanospirillaceae > Methanoregula. The sequence goes on along the minus strand of JBAZFZ010000067.1, from coordinate 3,531 downwards.
GTCGTCGTCAGATATTCCTCCCGGTCTTCCGGGATGATTTTACCGCATCGATCAGGTTTTCTGTTTCAGGATTACCTGGATCTCGTTCTTGCCAAGCGTTGTGGATTCGAGCGTGAATCCCCGGTTCTCGGCTTCCACTTCGATCCAGGGCGGGACGTGATCGCAGAGGATTTCGAGCGTCCTGAACTTCCCGTCGCGGATGAACTGCTGGAGCACCTGCTTGCTGCTGATCGAAGGCGATTTTCCCTGGACTTCCCGGATTGAGATAGAGAAGTTGCCCGGTGATCTCTCGCACGGGGCAGGAATTGCAGTCACGGATGAGACCTGTGCTGCTACCCGTTCCTTTTCTTCATCGTCAAGGACAATGTCCAGGAAATCTTCGGGCCGGCCCGAGATCTCCCAGATGCTGCACCCGGCTTTTTCAAGCTCGAAGTACAGGGCATCGCTTGCGGATTTTGCAACAAAGATCCGGCACCCGCCAAGGAACGTGAGCAGTTCGGCCATCTTGACCCGCAACTCGCGCAGTCCCTTGGTCTGGTCGAGGGCAAACGCGAAGTTCCGGTCTGCTTCCCATGAACATCCCTTCTTCCGGTACACGACAATGGTTCCCGGTTCGGAAAGGGTGTTGCTCATGCCACCGGAATCAAGGATTGCGGCAATCTCCGGTCCGATTGTCCCTGAACATTTCTGGCACATAGCTCTAGATTACCAGTCGTTCGACAACGTTGCCGCCCTCGATATGTTCGGTCAGGATCTCGGGGACATCGTCAACGGATACTGAACCGTACCAGACATTGTCCGGGTAGACGACGACAATGGGTCCCTTGTCGCAGATGCCGAAGCACCCGGTATTGTTGATGAAGACCTCGCCGCCGAGATCGCGCTCTTCTATCTCTTCTAAAAATTTCATCATGATCTCAACGCCCTCTTTCGAGTGGCAGAATCCTTTCTGCTGGCCATTGGGCCGGGAGCTTGAGCAGACGAATATGTGTTGTCGTGGTTTTTGCATCATGCACCTTCTTTGATTTTCATTTCTTCTTTCCTGAGTTGCCGGTAGGAACCGTATTTCTGTTCGAGCAGGGCATTGGTAAACCGGTCGAGGAACGCAAGCGTCCCGGTATATCCGGCCGAGAGTACCCGCTGGCCGCCGACCCGGTCATGGATCGGGAACCCGACCCGGACGACCGGTATCCCGTGCCGTTCGGTGAAGAATTTTCCGCCCGAATGGCCGATTGCGATGTTGACCTGCATTTTCAATACTGCTTCTTCGATGGCTGCAAAGTCTGTCTCCTCTAAAAGGATCGGCGTGTCGTCAGCATCTGCAAGAACCGGCGCAAGCAACTCTGCGAGCCGGCTGTTTTTTGCCCCGCTTGCAATCACTGCAGGAGCCGCTCCGTTTTCGGCGCAGAGTGTTGAAAATGCGTAGACAAGTTCAGGCTCACCGTATACGACCGGCCGGCCGTCTGCGTTGTATTTATGGGAATCTGCCATGCCATCGAGCAGCCATCCCCGCTCCATGGCAAGGATATCAGGCACGGACCGGTTGCTCAGTTTGACCAGGGTCTCAATGAGGAGATCCGTGTTTTTCAATCCGACCGGGAGCGGCAGGTTGATCAGGGGAACGCCATACTCCTGCTGGAGGAAGAGGCCCGGTGACAGGCTGTCGGGACAGGTAATGCCGAACTGGATGGTCACCGGTGCCCCGGGCATGCGGGCAATATCTTCCGTGGAAGTACCCCCCGGCGGGATTTTCTGATACCGTCCCCCATAGGGCCGGTCCAGGGTCATTGAATAATCCGGGATGAGCGTATACGATAACCCCATGAGATCGAATATGCGCCGGATCTCCCGGATGTCGGCCGGACTGATGTGCGGAATGATTACATTGATCTTCCGGTGCAGTTCTGTTGGCCGGGCATAGTACGCGATCACCTGACGGGTTGAAGCCCAGAATCCTTCGGTGTGGCTGCCCCCGTAGCTGGGTGTTGCGACCGGGATGATATCGATGTCCTGTAATGCCCGATCTTTCCGGTACGTATCGATCATCCGGTCGAGGTCTTCGCCCATCGTCTCAGCGAGGCAGGTGGTAAGAACCCCGATCACTTTGGGCTGGTAAACCCGCAGCACGTTGTCGAGCGCTTTTCTTAAGTTGGCTTCCCCGCCGTAGATGGTCTGTTTTTCATTGAGGGAGGTGGAGGCAATATCGACCGGCTCGTTGTAATGTTCGACATTGGTCAGCCGCATGTACGTGCTGCATCCCTGCGAGCCATGGACAAGCACCATCGCGTTGGCGATGCCTTTGAAGACGGTGACCCCGCCAAGCGGCATACACATCTGGCACTGGTTCTCGTTGACCTGCCGGACCGATTCGGCCGGTTTTTCCAGGACTGCATTCATGGGAGTACCTCCACGGCAAGGCTTTCTTTGAGATGTTTCCAGACCGGGGAACAGGTCGTGACGTAGATCTCGCGGGCGAATCTCTCTGCACCCTCAAAACCTGCGAGACAGTCTTTCCGGTCATGGTTGTGATCGACAAACCCGATGCCCAGTTTGTAGGCAAGAACCCGCTCTTTTACCCCGCCGGCCATGACATCCACCTGTTTTTCAAGGAGGAATTTTTCAATCTCGGCCGGGTTTGCATCGTCGATGATAACCGTGCCCGGGTCAAGGAGGGTGCTGAGGTTGTCATACTCTTCTTTTTTGCCGGTCTGGGTGCCGGTCAGTACGATCTCCATGCCGAGTTCGCGGAACTGTCGGATGATGGCGACTGCTTTGAACGCCCCGCCGACATAGATGGCGGCCCGTTTGCCGGTCAGTTTTTTCCGGTATTTCTGGAGGGTCGGCGCAATGCGGGCCATCTCCCGCTCTATGAGGGCTTCGGTCTTGCGGATAATTGTCTCGTCCCCGTAGAACCGGGCGATCTTCCGCAGGCTCTCGGCAGTGTTTGCAGCCCCGAAAAAGTTCACGTCCATGTAGGGGGTGCCGTATTCTTTTTCAAGGCTCGATGCAACCCAGTGCATGGAACCGGTGCACTGGACAAGGTTCAGGCACGCACCCGGCGCTTTTTTCAGGTTTGCAACGGTCGAGTCGCCGGTGAAGGCAACATTGATTTCGATGCCGATCTCGTGCAGGTACCGCTCGACCAGCCATTTTTCACCGCCGAGGTTGTACTCGCCAAGGAAGTTGAGTTTCCGGGTCGGTACGATGGTCTCGCCCTCTTTTGGGCGGATGAGTTTGAGCAGTGCTTCTGCTGCTGCCCGGTACCCGACAACTTTGTTTCCTGATATGAACCCGCTCGACTCAACCGGGATAATATCGATGGCGTGACGTTCCGTTGCGGCTTTGCAGACTGCAATGATGTCATCGCCGATCATGCCGGTGACGCAGGTCGCATACACGAACATGGCCGGGGGATGATATTTTGCAACAATTTCATCGATGCAGAGGGCAAGTTTTTTCTCGCCGCCAAAGATGACGTCCCGCTCTTTCATGTCGGTGGAAAAACTGTTCCGGAAGAGCTCGGAACCGCTC
>JBAZFZ010000066.1:0-4988 GCA_041653075.1 Methanoregula sp. | reverse complement strand
GGGGGTCGGTGCCGGAAAGCCGGGAACACGCTGATCAGGATGAAATGTGAACTCTTACCTGTATCCAGGATATATCACACCCTTGTTACCCCCCAATCTCATCCGGGCCCTCTGCGGGCTCCGATTTACCCTCCCGGATGAAAAAGTGGGACAAATTCGCGAAAATGTGGGACTATTGTTTTTGGAATCGTGCGTATCGGACCCCGATTGGCCCGGTTCGGTATCAGACGGGCTCCAAACGTGGACGCTAATAGCCGCTTTTGGAGGGCGGATCGTTGTGCGGATGGGGAGATGTAGGTGGGATGGTAGATTATGGGGGTTTTTGGGGGGGTGGAATCTTTACATTTTGCTGAATCGTGATGTTCTCTTGTGGCAGTGCAGCAGGAAAAGTTTACGGGCCAGTCATTATCGCGACAATTATTTTTCCGGCCAGTACTGTTGTGAGGTAAAAATTTTAAATTTCTTGGCCCCTGGTAAAATTCTGATTGAAAAGAAAATGTTCCGGTGAATGTATGGGAATCTGGATTTCTCCAGAGTAAAAATTTTAGAAAAACGATGCGCCGACCGGGACTCGAACCCGGGTTTAGGCGTTGGCAACGCCTAGTGATAACCACTACACTATCGGCGCAGTGTGCTCTACAATGTGAGCATTCAAACAATTTAAGCATATCGAACTTGAGGGATGAGATTGAGCCGGGTATTAAGGTCCGTATGTAACGCATCCGTTTTTCCCGGACCCTCAAAGAATCACCTGACAGGCATGGGTTTTCTCATCCGGTTTTTAGTCCCGGCAATCCAAATCCAACATCTTAAAGTAACGCAATCACTCAATTACATTACAGATGATCCCTCTTTTTGTGGATTGTTCAAAAAAGCGCATCGTCATCTTTGGCGGAGGAGACGTGGCAGCACGAAAAGCTGCGTACTTTGCCGGCGAGGCGGATGTCGTGATGGTGAGCAGATCATTTTCAGAAAAATGTTCGAACCACCCCGTAGCCCGCCAGACCCTTGAGCTGACCCCGGCGTCGGATGCCACCCTCCGGGAGATTCTAGCCGGATCATTTCTTGTCATTGGGGCACTATCCGATACCGCCCAGAATAACCGGATCAAAAATATCTGTCAGGAAGACGGGATTCTCTTCAATAACGCAGATGGAGAAACGGGAGATGTCATGATCCCGGCAATCAGCCAGGGAAAACAGTACACGTTTGCCTTCAGTACGAAGGGAAGCAGCCCTGCCATATCACGGTTTATCCGAACGCATATTGAAAAAACCTATCCCGGTCTCGATGACATGATCGAACTCCAGAATTTTTTGCGGGAGCAATTGAAAAACGGCAAAACAACTCAGGGAGAGAGAACGATAATCCTGAATAAAGTTCTTGAGGATAAAGAGATCTGGGATATCATAACAACGGATCCGGCCCGGGCCCGGAACCTGGTATCCGCGAGGTACCTGCATGACTGATCCTTCATCAATCCCCCTGACAATTGCCGGTGTCAGTCATCATACGTCAAATGTGTCCGCACTCGAAGCGTTCCGGTTCAGTGATGAACCTGCCCTTCTTGCAGAAGCCGGGGAACGGTTCCGGGGAGTTCTCCTCCTCCAGACCTGCAACCGGGTCGAGATCATCGTCGAAGGGGATGCAGAATCCCTGCGTGCCTTCCTTGCAGACAAGGGCCGGGAGGATTTTTTTATCTGCGAAGGAAAAGATGCACTGCGGCACCTCTTCTCGCTTGCTTCGGGTATCGAATCGATGATTGTCGGCGAAGATCAGATCATAGGGCAACTTAAAAAAACCCTTGCTGATGCCCACGAAGCAGGAACAGCCAGTCCTTTTCTCGAACACTGTACCAACAAGGCAATTCATGTCGGTATTGAAGTAAGAAAACGCACGCTCATCAACCGTGGTTCGGTCTCCATAGGTTCTGCTGCCGTGCTGCTGGCTGAATCCCTTATCGGAAGTCTTGAAGGAAAACACATCCTTGTTGTTGGCAGCGGTGAAATGGGCCTCCTTGTCGCACAGGCCCTGGCTGCAAAAAAACTGACGGCAATGTACGTAGCCAACCGGACCTATGGCCGTGCCGTCAAGCTTTCGGAAAAAATCGGGGGGAAAGCTGTACGCCTTACCGAACTGTATCACTACATCACGTTATCCGATGTTGTAATTTCCTGTACCTCGGCACCTCATCCGGTCATCCATAAAAAAGACCTGGCGGTTGCGATGAAGGACCGGTGCTGGCCCGTCGAAGGTCATCCCCGGCCGCTCATCCTGATCGATATTGCCCAGCCAAGGGATGTAGAAGAAGGAGCAAAGGATGTGGATGGCATTCATCTCTTTACAATAGACAACCTCCGCACCATCAATGAACAGACTATGAGTTCCCGCAAGGCCGAAGCGGATCGGGCCAGGACATTCGTGGATGAAGAACTGGAGATATTTCTTCGCCACCTCAACCGGAAAGCTGCTGACGAGGTTCTTGCATCCATGCATACCTGGGCAGAAGCCGTCAGGATTCGTGAGCGTGACCGGGCACTGGCCCGTCTCGGTTGCACGGATGAAAAGATGAAAGAAGTAATCGATGATCTGTCCCGGGTACTTGCAAAGAAACTGCTCATGGACGCGACATTTGCGGTTCGTGCAAGTGCCGAAGAAGGGGATCTCTCATCAGCAGAGGCCTTGGTGAATGTCATCACCCGGGGCGACCGTATCAGCCGCTGAAATATCCGATCTCTTACATTTTCATAGGATTTCTCATAGGATACCAGAAAACCGGGTTTGTGGTGAACCGGAAAAACAGGTTGGATTTATGTTAGTTTTGCATAAGCGGTTGCAGCCAGGGCCAGGAATGTCTCTTGATTTATAGACGATCCTTTTACCTGGAGGACTTCGAAGACATCACCTTTTGAAAAGAAGATGATCCGTGTCTCCCTTTGGAATGATGCGGTTGCCGTCGTATCAGAATTACTTAAACTGGAAATTCCTGTAAAAAGTCCTGATTCCGGTTGTACAACCAGCTGGCTGATCGGTGTGCCCTTCATTGCTATTGCCGTATCGCCAAATCCGGTTACCGGCAGTACCGTGTAGGTCATATTCGGATCCGTACGCACCTGCTTTTCCGATACTGAAATTATATCCGGAATATTTTTTTCCGGGTAAATGGTAATTGTCTGGATAATCGAATTGGTGTCGGTTATCTTATCTGATGAATTGAAATACTGAACAACATATCCGGCCTGCCATCCCAAATCCTGCGCAAGCTGGCTGACTTCGGATGGATCTTTCTTCCGGTTTTCCGTCTGGATAAAACCGGGTGGAATTTCAGAAGGGGTCAGGGCATAGGCCTCAAGCGATGCCGGAACGGTCGTTATCGTGGTTGTGATATTCGTCTTTGAAGGATTGATATCCTGGGTGCATCCCCCCGCGAGGATTGCTGCACCCAGGATGAGGACTATGAGATACCGGGCATACTGCATGATCAGTATTTGCATGAATCCCTAAAAAACCGGCAGTTTCTGTTCGAAACAGGTCAATTCCCGGCTTCACCGGCCGATAAGATACCATAAATATGATGGACATAAAAAGTTGTTAACATCCAGAGTGCTGGTACTGGCAGTGTATCATGTTTCCCAAACGACGTATGAGACGGTCGCGGTCCCGGAATATCCAGCCGCTCTTAAAGGAGATCACGCTCTCAAAACGGGATCTCATCGCACCCGTTTTCATTGATGAAAATATTTCAGAACCCCTCCCGATTAATGCGATGCCCGGCCAGTTCCGGTATCCCATTTCGGATATTTCATCGGTTGCATCGGATTTATGGAACCGGGGCATTCATGCAATTCTTCTTTTTGGTATCCCAAAAGACAAGGATCCGGAAGCAGAATCTGCGTATGATCAAGAAGGTGTCGTGCAGCAGGCCATACGGCGTATCAAGGCTGAAGTTAAAGGCATGGCAATTATCACGGATGTCTGTGCCTGTGAATACACGACCCATGGTCACTGCGGGATAGTCGGTGAAACCCGGAATGGAACCGATCTCCTCAACGATCCCTCGCTTGAACTGATGAACCGGATTGCAATCAGCCACGCAGAAGCCGGGGCGGATATCGTTGCGCCTTCCTGTATGCTTGACGGGATGGTTGGTTCGATTCGCGATGCCCTGGATAATGCGGGTTACGAAGAAGTGCTGATCATGTCGTACTCGACCAAGTTCTCATCCGCACTCTACGGTCCGTTCCGGGAAGCGGCAGGTTCAGGTTTTTCCTTTGGCGACCGGACGACCTACCAGATAAACCCGGCAAACCGCCGCGAAGCATTCCTCGAATCACAGATGGATGTGGATGAGGGGGCTGATATTCTCATGGTCAAGCCCGCAGGATTTTACCTTGACATCCTTTCAGAAGTAGCCACGCTTGGCCTGCCGGTTGCTGCATACCAGGTGAGCGGGGAATATTCGATGATTAAAAGTGCAGCAGGGAATGGATGGATCGACGAGAAAGCTGTGATCCTCGAGTCCCTGACCTGTATCAAGCGGGCGGGAGCTGATCTCATAATCACGTATTTTGCACATGATGTTGCCGGGTGGCTCGATGAAAAGCAGTAACCTCTTTGAAGAAGCACAGACGCTGATGCCGGGCGGGGTCAGCAGCCCGGTCCGTGCAATCCGGCCGTACCCCTTTTACACGGTATCGGCAAGCGGCTGCCGGTTGAAAACGGTCGACGGGGCATCACTCCTTGACTGCTGCATGGCCTATGGTCCCCTGATACTCGGGCACGCACATCCCCATATCCGAAAAGCGGTATCAGCCCAGATGGAACACGGCTGGCTTTATGGGACCCCCTCACCTCTCGAACCGACCTTTGCCCGCCAGATCACCGGCGATCACCCGGGAATGGATATGGTCAGGTTCGTATCGAGCGGATCGGAAGCGACCATGGCGGCAATACGCCTTGCCCGGGGTTTTACCGGGAAAAAAGACATC
>JBAZFZ010000065.1:0-5045 GCA_041653075.1 Methanoregula sp. | reverse complement strand
ACCCTCCCGTTAAGATGGTACTCTGTAAAGAACCTGTATATATTATTCATCCAATTTACGTCAAAAAAACCCAAAATCGCGGTGCCTTTCTTCCGTGCGCCGGAACAACCTTTATATATATCCGCAATCCCGGCCAAAACGGGTTCGTTCTAGGTGATAGCATAATCTCATTTCATTGTGTTGGTGATACTTCAGAATAACCTCCGGATTCCGGGACCCGGGCACCGGATACTCTTATCACCTCCCGGCAAGACTGTAGATCTATCATGGCCACAACGGAAGTCTTCCACAGTGTCCCGGGCATCCTGCGCCCATTCAGGGAATATATTGAAAAAAAGGGGTTAAAAAAAGGCGACCAGATCGTCTATTACGGTGTCCCGGGTACCTGCATGCCTTTTGTCGAGCTGCTTGGCTTTGCTATCCGCTCGCTCGAGCTGGAACAGGTCTTTGTTCCTTTCGTGGATAAGAGCCGGGCAAAAAAGATCGGTCATATCGAGGATGTCGGGATGCAGGCACGTTTCGGGCCGGTGACGCTGAAACCCAAAGCCATCGTCATCATGGGCGGGCTCGCTATGCCGGACGTACCGGTCAAGGCTGAACAGGTAAAAGCGGTTATTGACAAGCATCCCGGTGCAGCGGTGATTGGGGTCTGCTTTATGCACATGTTCGAGAAAGCCGGGTGGCTGAATACGATCACCTTCGATTGCCTGATCGATGCGAATATCGATCCGGTTGACGTTACTACAAAGTAAAAATAGACCTTCTGCCTGATTCCGGGATAAAGAAAAAACCCGGGCATCTTCCGGGAAGTGGCGGGGGAGCAAATGTCTATCCTTTTCCAGCAACCTGCATATCCCTGGGAGCGGATGATATCTCACTGAGCTTAGGATCCCACTTGCGTGCCTGAGGCCGCCTTGTGACAAGATACCTTTTCACAACCCTCGGATGGCTGGTCATGGTAGCGACAGTTTTTCAGGAATTTTCCGGCAGGGCCGGATCTGGTGCTGGATTAATGGCACCGGGGCCCGTGACCGCAGCGGTGACGTGCTTCCTGTGCAGCCTCGCCGGATCCGCAGCAACAGGAATCGCCAAATTTCTTCGGGGACGTGCATTCATCCCGGTGGCTGGGTGAACCCGGCATTTCTTCGTGCTGCTCTCCGCAGGCGCAGGTGTGCAGGGTAGTGGATTCGGTCTCGTCATTGGATTTCTTTGCAGTGCCTGATGATGGCTGGGTAGTTTCTGGCATGTGTTCACCAATCGTACGGTTACCGTACGATAATTACTCATATGCACATAAATCATTTAAAGGATCGAATAATACTCTTTACGAAGAATTCCGGGGAAGGTCTGTCCCTCCATCAAACCGAATCCGGTACGGCTGAAGGAAAGCGGGAACTATTACAAGTCACGCTCTTTATTCCTGCGAATTGACAGGGATAACATGCATTGCGGATGCCTTGAAGGTAGCATACATACGGCAACCCGGTTGGAGATTCAGGTCGCGGCAGCTCTCCCGGGTAAGGAGCGCCATGAGAGGGAATCCAACATCGAGAATTACCCTGACCGTGCTCCCTGAAGGAACAAGTTCCAGAACAGTCCCGGCAAGACAGTTCCGTGCGCTTGAGGCAAAGGGTTCCTGTGACAGGATTACATCTTCGGCATGCAGCGTAGCAACCACTTCCCCGGCCATGCCGGATGCCGTAAAAAATACCGGTCCTTTTTCTGGAATAACCTGGAAAATATTCCCGGCTTTTGTGGCAGTCCCCCGGATAATGTTGCCGATGCCGAGGAACTCTGCAATAAAGGTATTGGAAGGATGCAGGAACACCTCCGTGGTTTCCCCCACCTGGATAATCTGCCCCTCCCGCATGATCGCGATACGGTCGGCAAGCGCAAAGACCTCGTCAAAGTGGTGCGTGATCTGGACAATGGTCGTGCCGGTAAGTTTCCTGATCCGGGACAACTCCCTGCGCATCCGCTCCCGCGTCCGCCCGTCAAGTGCGCTCATCGGTTCATCAAGAAGCAGGATCTCCGGTTTGAGGACAAGCGCCCGGGCCAGTGCAACCCGTTGTTGTTCCCCCCCGCTCAGCGAGCCCGGGTATCTTCTGGCAAGATGGCCGATCTCCAGCAGGGCATACATTTCATTCACAAGAGCATGCTGTTCTTCGCGGGATACTTTTCTCAATTTCAGCCCGAATGCGATATTCTCTTCGACCGTGAGGTGAGGGAAGAGCATATAGTCCTGGTATACCATCCCGATATTCCTCAGGCGCGGTTCGGTTGCCGTGATCTCGCGATCCCCGAGGAAGATCTTCCCCGCATCAGGTACGTGAATCCCGGCAATGGTCTCCAGGAGGACGGTTTTTCCTGCCCCGGTCGGGCCGAGAATGATGAAATATTCATCGGGCCGTATCTCCAGCGACACGTCCCGCACGGTGAATTCACCGAGCGTGATCGTGAGGGATTCAATGCGCAGCACGGGTCGTCACTTCCTAAAAAACCGGTATGTCCTTATCGAAGTATTCCACAGCGCACAGGGTGACAAGCGAGATGAGGATCAGGATGGTAGCTGCTGAAACAGCAAGGTCAAGGTCTCCTGTCGAGATGTTCAGATAGAGGGCTATCGGCAGTGTCTCGGTTCTCATGGTCGTGGCACCGGCAACCATCAGCACCGCCCCGAACTCTCCCATTGCTTTTGACCAGGTGATGACCGACCCGGCAAGGAGACCATGGCGGGCCATCGGCAGGGTGACGTGGAAAAATGCCCCGGTATCTGTGCACCCGAGGGTCTTTGCCACGTATTCATAGCGCGGGTTCACCGTCGAAAATGCCGACCGCAGGATACGGATCATGTAGGGAATATTGACAAAGACCTCGGCAACAATGATGCCCAGCGGGGTAAAAATCACGGCAAACCCGGCCTGGTCCAGCGCCTTTCCCCACGGACTCGTGCCAAAGAAGAGCAGGAGGGCGATACCGGCAACCAGCGGGGGAAGGGTGAGCGGGAGGGTCAGGGCAAGCGTTGCGATCCGCTTTCCGAAGAAGTCGTACCGGGCAAGAGCATAGGCGACCGGGATGGCTATCGCGATGCAGATGACGGTTGAGGTCACGCTCGTCACAAGACTGAGCATAACCGCGAACTGGATCTGGGGATTAGCAAGGCTTCCCGCGAGAGCCGGCAACGGGGAATAAAAAACCAGGCCGAGAAGAATCCCGCTGATGCAGATAAGGATCAGGTACGTGAGAGCAAGTGAGAATCTCCGCATCAGCTGTCCTCCAAAAGTTACCGGGAATGCTGCGTCCTGATAGAGTCCTGCCCGGCGCGGAGGCTCGTCTCGCGGATGGTCTCAATATGGCGGGCAGATACCCATCCGGTGACTGCATCCGGGATGCTGTCGAAGGCCGGGACATAGGGTTTGACATCCAGGACCGGCGTGCCGTCCAGGAGATCCAGGCCGGTGACGTGGAGTATCCCCTTATCGACACGATTCAGCGCAACATAGGAGATACCGATCGGGTTGGGGCGGTTGAAGTGGCGGCACGCAAAGATGCCGTGCGAGGCTTCGCCGTCAATCAAAGGTTTCTCGACGAGTGCCGGTTGCGAGGCCCGATTGAAATATGTGAGGAGGATGAGATGGGAGAACCCCTCAATGCTCCTGAGTCCTTCCTGGTATTCCGGGAAGATTTCAACTGTTCCCTCTGCCTGCGAGAAGGTGCTCTGGAACGGGGGAGCCCCGGGAGTACTGAACGGGGAATGGGTTATGCCGACTGGTGTAAATTCTGTCATGGTGAACCTGGTGTTTTTCTGCTGTTTTTCTTACGGTTTGACACCGGCATATGACGCGTCCGGATAGCCGGGGAACCCGTGTTTGACAAAGATTGCTTTTCCTTCATCCGATGCAACGAAGTCTGCAAACTTCTGTGCATTTTCCGGGTTTTTCGTAAATGTTGTTACGCCGACGGGTACGATCAGCACGACATTATCCTTAACCGGGATGGTAATGGCATTCATCTTCTCCGGGTTGATCTGGTCGAGGGTGAGGAGCGAAACATCTGCCTGCCCGGTGTTCATGATGACGGTAAGTTCGTTGATAGTCGGCGTGCGGGTGACGACATTCTTCTCAACTGCTGCGGTGATGTTCAGGTTTTTGAACATCTTTGCACCGGCTTTGCCGATAGCGGTAGCATTTGCGTCACCAAGGGCAATCTTCAGGCCGGGATTTGCAAAATCCTTGATGGCTGTAATGCCCTTCGGGTTTCCTTTCTGTACTGCAATCACGGGGACATGGTACGCGACCATCTGGTAATTTCCGACAAGGCCCTGGCTTTTTGCCGTCGCGTATTCGGTTGTTGAACCCGGTATGAAGACATCGCCTTTTCGTGTCAGGTTCATCTGGGAGATGAGGGTTCCGCTCCCCCCGTAGTTGTACTGGATAGTTATCCCGTACTTACCGGTGAAGGCTTTCCCGACGTCCTCCATGGCACTTTTGAGTCCTGCACCGGAATAGACAAGCAGGCTATCTTGCGAGGGTGCCGGCGTGCTTACGGCTGATGGGATGGGCGTACCCTGTGTTCCTGTCGCCGGGGAGGTAGTACAGCCGGCTGCAAGCAGTGCACAAAGAATCAGTACGGTGAATATGAGTGAATACCGGATATTTTTCATAACGCTCATATGTGCCATATATCCTAATATAGTTAATTAATTGTTATTCACATGTCCAAAAAATCAACTAAAATTATTGAATGAGCGATCACCGGGATTATTTTGTTCCCGCATACAAGGGGGAACTCTGGTGTCCCGGCCGATCCCCCGCTGTAAGCGTGCAGCAGCCCGCCAAATCCGGGCAGGGAGATGGCGGATTCCCGCCAATCAGAGGTCGAAACTGACGTTTCCTCCAACAATGGTGTCATTTTTTTATAAAACGGTGTCATTTGAGCCGGAAAAACAGGTAATCGGAGCCTGAAATGACCCCAGATTAATGCATCCCCCCGGGAGCCCCCTGGCAGGACCGGTACTGAACCTGCCGGTATTTCTCCGACGGAGG
>JBAZFZ010000064.1:0-5185 GCA_041653075.1 Methanoregula sp. | reverse complement strand
AAACGCCAGTTCTATTCATGGTTACCGTTCCGGTAATCTTTCACTAGGAAAAGCAATAAACTGTGAGTTATTCTTTTTAAAAACGCACGCTGTAAAAAAAAAAAATAATTTCAAAAATTACCGGCAGCTTTCGCCATGCTGCGAAAGGTCCAGTCCGACATACTCTTCTTCTTCCGTGACCCGCAACCCGACGGTCCGGTCAATCGCAAAGGCCAGGACATAGGTCACCACGAAAGCATAGATCGTAACCACGACCGCCCCGGTGACATTGGCAAAAAACTGCTGGACATTACCTTCAAGCAGTCCCGAGTAATTGTTGACGGCCGTCGTTGCAAAGATACCGGCACAGATGGTGCCGAAAAATCCCCCGACCCCGTGGACTGCCCAGGCATCGAGACTCTCATCCATCCCGCTTTTGATCCGCCAGAGCATTGCCTTGTAACAGATTACACCGGTAATGGCACCGATAAGGATCGCAGCAAGCGGCGTTACATATCCCGCAGCCGGAGTAATTGTGCCAAGACCCGCGACAGCCCCGGTTACCATTCCCAGTGAACTCGGCTTGCCCTTGATCCAGCTGACCGCGAGCCAGGATAATGCACCCGCCGCTGCTGCCGTGTTGGTAACGACAATTGCATTCACTGCGATGCCGTCAGCAGCAAGGGCACTGCCCCCGTTGAACCCGAACCAGCCGAACCAGAGGAGGCCGGCACCAAGGAGCGTCATCGGGATGTTGTGCGGTTCCATCGAATACTGGCCATAGCCGGCCCGTTTGCCGATCACAAGGGCAATGGCAAGTGCGGCAAACCCGGCCGTGATGTGGACGACAATTCCTCCGGCAAAATCGATACAGCCGATTGCCGCAAGCCAGCCTCCGCCCCAGACCCAGTGGGCTACCGGGTCATAGACGAGCGTTGTCCAGAGCAGTGAAAACAGGATGAACGAACTGAGCTTGACCCGCTCTGCAAGACCGGAGGTGACGATAGCAACCGTGACGGCGGCAAAGGTCATCTGGAAGAGCATGAAGAGGAGCGGCGGATACGCAGCACTGCCGGCATTCATGCTGACCCCGTTAAGGCCGAGATTGTCAAGGTTCCCGATGAGCCCGGAAAGATCCGGCCCGAACGAGAGCGTGTACCCGACAAAAATCCACTGGATACTCACCAGCGCAAACGCGATGAACGAGAGGGAGATCGTGGAAATAAAATTCTTCTTCCGTACAAGCCCGCCGTAGAAAAATCCTACGCCGGGCGTCATCAGCATCACCAGCGCCGTTGCGGTGATAAGCCACGCTGTTGTAGATCCAGCATCCGCTACCATAAGCTCTTCCCCGTCAGAATTCCTGGCATGCAACCCCGCTTTTTTGCTAAACCCGTCACCACACGGGCAGTTTACAGGAGATGCACGCTGATCTCTGGGATTCAGATCGATTGGATCTGTTTGGTAATAAAATGGAAGGAAACCGTTTTCTTGTGCTTATAAATATTGTCATTTTTAATGGAACGTAAAACCAGTGGCTTTTAAATGTCCACGAAACTTTTTCCTACCCCCTCCTCTTGCCAAAGGAGCATTTATTAAGCGGGATACCTAAAGTTTCGTTCATCACCGGGTTGAGCGGTTTGTTTTTTTGGGGTGGTGACGGGAAATGCTGGACAACGTTGATCTGAATAAGTCCATGAGCGATGACGAGTTCGGCAGCAGTCTTCCCAAGCTCAAAGACGAGCTCGGGGTTCTCCAGCGCTCGCTCCGGGATGCCGGTATTCCGGTTATCGTCGTACTTGAAGGATGGAACGCAGCCGGCATCACGATGTCGGTCAACGAGGTTATCCAGGCGCTCGATCCCCGGGGGTTCAGCCTCCATTCAATCGATCGCCCCACCGAAGGAGAGCGGGCCCGCCCGTTTCTCTGGCGCTTCTGGGTCCGGACCCCGAACCGTGGCCGCATCGCCCTTTTTGCCCGGAGCTGGTACAGCCGGGCGCTGGTCGAGGAGTTTGACAATTTCAGCTGGAAAAAGAATTTCCGGCAGCTTGTTGACTCCATCAACAACTTCGAACGGCAGCTGAACGATGACGGGGCGCTTGTCATCAAGTTTTTTTTACATATCGACAAGGATGAACAGAAGAGACGACTGCTGGAGCGTGAACGCAATCCGCTGACCGCGTGGCTCGTGACCCCCCGGATCTGGGAATTCCACTACCATTACGAGACCCATTTTTCCTTAATTGACGAGTTCATTGAAAAGACCAACAATGATGAAGCCCCGTGGCAGATCGTTGAAGCCACGGACCGGAATTATACCATCCATAAAATCTATTCAACGCTTATTAAAAAAATTGAGAAACGCCTTGATGAATCTGGTGCGGGAATAGATGAAAGCAAGAAATTAAAAAAGATAAAAAAAGCAGAAAAACAGGATCTCTCCCCGGTCAAACGCCGTACTTCAGCATCGAAGTCCTATTCCAAAGATGAGTGCGAAACCCTGTTCCGGTCCCTTCAGGCCGATATGACTGAACGCAATCATCTTCTCCTGAAGCGTAAGATCCCGTTCATTATCGTGTACGAAGGCTGGGATGCATCCGGCAAAGGGGGCAACATTATCCGGCTGGCCCGGTATATGAACCCGCTCGGCTATGATGTGATTCCGGTCATGGCCCCCAACAGTTTTGAAAAAGATCATCACTATCTCCGGCGGTTTATCCAGTATTTCCCCAAGGCCGGCCATGTAGCAATTTTCGACCGGAGCTGGTACGGCCGGGTCCTGGTCGAGCGGGTTGACGGGCTCTGTTCTGAATACGACTGGCAGCGGGCTTACCGGGAGATCAACGAGATGGAGCAGGATTACGTTGAAAGCAGCGGCGGGGGGATTGTCAAGTTCTGGCTCGATATCGATAAGGATGTGCAGCTCAAGCGGTTCCAGCAGCGCGAAGAAGATCCCCTCAAGCAGTACAAGATAACCGAAGATGACTGGCACAACCGGGAGAAATGGGATCTCTACGATGTCGCAGTCAACGATATGCTT
This sequence comes from Methanoregula sp., assembly GCA_041653075.1. Classification (GTDB taxonomy): domain Archaea; phylum Halobacteriota; class Methanomicrobia; order Methanomicrobiales; family Methanospirillaceae; genus Methanoregula. The sequence goes on along the minus strand of JBAZFZ010000064.1, from coordinate 2,166 downwards.
GCCCGGACAAATACTTCGTATGCCCCCTGGACCGTCATTGAATCCGATGAAAAGTGGTATGCCCGGGTCAAGGCAATCAAATCCGTTATATCCGGGATTGATTCCCTGCTCTGAATAGATTTTTCATCCCTTCGGAATTATTCCGGGATCCCGCCGTTGAGTGCCGTCACGTAGCGCAGGTTCTCTGTTGCCTTGTCAATGATGGAGGTAATATCCATTTTTTCTTCAGCGGCTTTGATCTCTTCAAGGACTGCCGCGGTTGCCGGCATCTTCGGCACGGCCCGGCAGGCAAGATCGCCCGGATGTGCAACGAACGTCCCGATCATCCGGGCGAGCGTGATCGTCTCTTCCTTATCATAGGTTATGAGTGGTCGTATGATCGGTGCCGGGACCGCTTCCGAGATCACCGCGAGGTTTGCAAGAGTCTGGGATGCGACCTGCCCGAGACTTTCCCCGGTGGCAATGCCAAGCGCTCCTTCATGCTCCATCAGCCGGGCTGCAAGGCCGAGCATGAACCTCTTGCAGATCACGCAACGGTAGCGGGGTGGAATCTTAAGTTCGTGCATACGGTCATAGAGCGGCTCGCTGCTGGCTATGATCATCGAGAGCGGATTGCCGGCACACCAGCGGGAGAGCTGCCGGTGGTTCTCAATTGCTGCTGCTGTTACATCCGGGCCGGCCCAGCGTCCCCCGTCAAGGTGGAGGTGCGTGATCTCGCACCCGCGTTTCATCGCAAGCCAGGACGCGACCGGTGAATCGATGCCGGACGAGATTAAGGAGAGGAGCCGCCCCTGCGTTCCCCATGGCAGGCCGCCCGGGGCCGGGATACGGGAGTCATAAACGAGGCCGCCAAAATCGCGCACTTCGACAAAAATCTCATAACCGGGATTGTTGAGATCGACGGTTAAACCGGGGATCCGATCATAGATTGCCGACCCGATGAGCGCCCCGAGTTCCTGGCTGTCCAGACCGGTCTTATGCTGGCGCTTTGCCCGGACTGCAAACGTGCAGTCGGCATGAAGTTTTGGTTCTGCAAGCGCGATTGCCGCAGAGCAGAGATCATCAGCTTCCGTTGTCGTGAGCGTGCAGACACTGACATCGATCACACCAAAAGTCCGGGATGCGATGTCGGCAACCGCATCCGGTTCAGTGCAGGAGATGAGGATCCGGCCCCGGGGCGTCTCGAAATGATGGGCGAGGCCGGATGCCGTCAGGGCTTTACCAATGTTGCGTTTGAGCAGGCCGATGAAATGATGTTTGACCGGTTCGCTTTTCAGGAAAAGTTCCCCGTAACGAGCCATGACAATCTTTTTTCCTGTGGCTTCCTGCTGCATGTTACCGTCAATATGGTCGTTTAAGGATGATAACGGTTCGCGGGAAACCCGCCTTTTCCGATCCGGATTTTTCCCGGATCCTGACTAAAAATCATCCCGGACAACGAAATCCTTTAATCAGGAGAGAGAATACTGTACTGAAATGGCGAAGAAAGCGAGTAAAAAACCTGAAGCCGAACTGCTCAAGCTGTTCTATATTTTTTATAACCAGGAACGCTGGGATAACTGGCTCAAAACCCTGGCCGAATCGAGTTTCGAAGTCGATCCCAAGAGCGAAGAGTTGCCCGAAGGGTTCCGGATCCTCGACGGATTTTCCGTTGATATCACGCTTGCAGTCTTAAAGGTGGTCAAGCTCTACCAGAACAAGCGTTTCAGCGTGGAAGAAGCGTTTGCCAAGATCCGGGAGATCGAAGGCATTGTTATGGCTCCCGCACCGGAAGGCGGGCTTGAAGAGGTTGTCGAGATCCTCCAGCTCCCGAAACTTGCCCTGTTTGCGGGCGCCCGGAGATATCTTTCGGGTGAGTTTGACAAGGATATCAAGACGCTTGTCAAGAAAGGCAAGACTGCAATCGACAAGGACATGGAAGAGGCCCTTGAAATTACAGCCAACATTGCAGCCGCGGTGATCGACGGCGCAGCCTGCTGCGGCAAATACGTGAAAGACGATGTCGAGCAGCCGACCCTCTTTGACGAGTGGCTGATCGAGTGCGAGCGCATCCACGAGTCGATGGCATCGCTCAAGAATTTCGACGAGTCAACGGGAGACGAGGATTGATCGCGGATCGGGCGCGGTTCCGTCATGCAAAGAAAATAGAGAGGCTTGCAGGGTTCC
>JBAZFZ010000063.1:0-5225 GCA_041653075.1 Methanoregula sp. | reverse complement strand
TCGCAAAAGACAATGGTCTTATCGTACCTGCCGGTATTCTTCAGGAAGTCCGAAATTTTCCGGGCAACCAGTTCCGTCCGGTGCTCCAGGACAAGGCTCCGGTCGAAGTCCTTCAGGTTATAGATCCGGTCCTCAATCTCGTTTCCGTATTTATCTTTCTGTCCACGGGTCGGCCGCCAGCCCTGTAAGTCTTTGTCCATATCGATCCGGTACACCCGGTAGGGGGCAAGGAACCCGTCCTCGATCCCCTGCTTCAGCGAATATACGTACACCGGCTCCCCGAAATAGTGGACATTGGAGACGTACTTCGTCTCCTTCGGGGTCGCGGTCAGCCCGATGTGCGTTGCGGACGAGAAATAATCCAGGATCTCCCGCCACATCGCATCGTCCGCAGCACTCCCCCGGTGACATTCATCGACAACGATCAGGTCGAAGAAGTCCCGGAAGAACTGCTTGTAGATATTGCGCTCCTCCTCGTTACCGGACACAGCCTGGTAGAGTGAGAGATAGATCTCGTAACTCTTGTCCACCTGCCGGTTCGTGATCTTGGTCATCGCCGACCCGAACGGCTTGAAGTCATTCGTCTTGGTCTGGTCGACAAGGATATTCCGGTCGGCAAGGAAGAGGATACGCTTCTTGACCCCGGCCTTCCACAACCGCCAGATGATCTGGAATGCCGTGTAGGTCTTGCCAGTCCCGGTCGCCATAACAAGCAGGACCCTGTTCCTCCCGTTGGCAATCGCCTCGACCGTCCGGTTGATCGCGTTCAGCTGGTAATACCGGGGAGTTTTCCGGACATCATCGACATAGTATCCCTGCGTAACGATCTGCTCTTTCCGCTCATCGAGCCCTTTCCATTTCCGGTACCGGGTCCAGAGATCAGTGGGACGAGGAAATTCCATGAGCGACAATTCGCTCTCCATCGGCTCATAGCAGCCCGAACGATAATGAAGCAGGAAGCCGTCGCCATTTGAACTGAAGACAAACGGGATGTCCATCATATCGGCGTAGGCAAGTGCCTGCTGCATGCCGGCACCAATGCTGTGGGTATTGTCTTTCGCCTCGATGACAGCGATCGGAAGGTTCTGTTTATAGTATAGAATATAATCGGCTCTTCGCGGCTTGGCCCGGCTCACGGAGTTTCCATTGACAAGAACCCGGCCATCGGTAACATTCACCTCTTCGCGGATCTGAAGATCGTGGGTCCAGCCTGAGTGAATTATTGCAGGAGTGATGAACTTGGAGCAGATGTCCCTTTCAGTTAATGTCTTTTTTTCGGGTATTTCCATTATTTCAATGCAGACATTGACGAACAATTACCTAATAGTTTTCTATAATAAGGTTTGTTGAACCATAGACATGGAAAATGAGAAGGGAAAAACTGCAGGAGGAACATTTTTGTTCCTTCAAAAAACCAAAGTATCTGCCCCGGATGGACCCTAATCGTTCGCAAATCTCACCGTTTTCCGCTCAAACCGGTTTATAATAAAAGCCCATTATCTATCCAGATCCATGTTCCTTTGTCAAAGGGCCCGGAGACGCATTGTGTAAAAAGGAGGTAACACATCATGAAAAAACCAATGGAAAACCGAATGAAAACGAGGCAACCCCCATGACCCGCGGACCCCGTCCCCACCGGGCATTGCCCGAAGCGATCCCCATCGCAAAGGCACGTGGCATCGTCCAGCTGGCACTGAGCGGGCCGGAACGGGTCTCTTCGACATCGAATCGTATCGAAGGTCCCGGTCGCGTTCGCCCGGATCATGTTCGCGCCGGAGATCCTCGCGACCACCCGGCAGCTTGCCAGTGATTTCAAGGAAGAGGTCGCCCAGCTCCGTATCATTGCCAGGGACGCGGCCATCACGGCCGGGCTCTGGCTCCGGTCGAAGCACGGGACGTGGCGGTTCTTCCTTGTCACACCGGACTCGCTGGCCGGGATCGACCGCGGGGGGAACCGGCTCGTGCCGGGATCGGGACAGACGCTCGTGTGAACGAAAACCGGAAAATTTTTTGACTTTTTTCCGGAAAATTTTTTCGTGAAGAGAGAAAAATCATGATTGACATCCCGATTCATGTATCCGTTATAAAAAACCGGAAATATTGATGTCCCGATCGTCGCTGTATGACCTTTTGTCAACGCGTCTGGATTTCCATTATTTCCAGAAATCTCCTGGTAGCTTTTTCGCTATACTGGTTCTTTTGGGCAAAACTGAATTTATTCCATGACTTATGGGGGGTTTCAGGAAAAATTTTATCATCCACCGCTTTTTTGCGTAATATCAACAAGGCTTCCTGATATCTGCGGTCCTTCAGGGCTTTTCCGTATTTGGATAATACATAGACATAGTAAAACAGATTATACCGCAGGAACGGGTATTCGATAGAGAGAAAACGGGAACCGATTCCGAATCTGCATGGTCCGAGGGGAAGGCGGGTCTCCCAGTGTCTTAGCAGGAACGATACGGCCTTGTCCAATTGAATCTGGTCCGATTCCGGATTTTTCCTGAACCGGAAAGCATCCAGAACATAGAGTGTTGTGCCTGGATTGCTCGCATCCGTTTCCGGGGCCAACCCGCGTTTGACCGTGGCACACCTCCATCCGCCGTCTTTTTGCTGGCTCTCCAGAAAAAACTCGTAACAATTTTCGATGCGGGGATCATTTTGGTACCCGACCTTTCCAAGAGCTGTCAAAATCCGGGCTGTGATGCATGGCAACGCCGCGCTTTTATGCGAATATTTGAAATTGCCTTTGCCATCATAACAGGTAAAAAGAAAATCGATCGCCTTACTTACCATTTCCGAATCGGAAGCATGGATTCCAATCTCCCCTAGGGTATTTAGTACATCAATTGTCGAAAAACCGTTTGGAGCGTGTATATCGCCATCGTGTCTTGACCAGAAAGCACCCCCGTTGGTTTCGCTTAAGGAAATAATTTCCTTGATCTCGTTCTTTTCATCCATGGCAATCCTCCAGACGCCGGCATACTATTTCTTTTATGGGAACAACGGTTACCGATAGATAATTTGTCAGTACTGCCTGTTATTTTTCACCAGATATTTATAATAAGTCTATGATTTTTAATTGCCCCCCCAGAAAACTCCCGTAGGAATTCTGGTACAACGGAGCCCGTTGCGGGTCTGGTTGTACCTCTTTTCCCCCAACTCTCTGTTTTTTGAAGTCATAATCCGGAAAAATGCGGAACCGGGCTGAAATATTGAGCAGGATACCGGCGGGAATGGATGCAGTCGTATTTGGCGATGTTATATCAATCGAAGGAAGGAGGGGATGTGTTTTTGACGTGGAGGTTTCTGGCAGGAATGGTTCTTAAGACGAAATCCTCACGGCGGCCTTGCCTTTATGAGCGAACCCCGCTCGCCCACCCCCGTTCCTTCCGGCCCCGAACACTCCCCGCCGATACGGAATGCCGGCCAGAAATTTAAAGAATCAGATTTCCACAATCTCTCCGGTCTCGCCGTTGACTAAACAGTTGTAAGCAATACCGTTCATCGTGAGATGGGGGCGGGACCGGACCGTCCCGTCGGTGCTCCATGATGAAATCACCGAAGAAGTTTCCAGATACCTGCGCCCTTCGGAAGCGCCGGCAAGGACCGGACGGTCGCTCCCGCTCAGGCCGCCATAGTTGTCGATTTTCAGGAACGTTTCTTCCGGTGCACCGGTCCGGGCATTGATGAGATATCCCATCTTGTCATGGTAGAGGTATACAATGCCACTGTCGATGGTCGCAATGAGGGTATTGTCGGCAAAGTCCATGCGCCGGAGGATCCTGGTGTCGCTCCTGTTCACGACAAAGACGGTGCCCGGGTACGGCGCGTTCGTATAATCTATCATCGCAACCACAGCGGTCTGTTCATTCCCGGCGAGCAGCACGCCGGTTCCTTTGCCCGGAAGCTCGTAGGCAAGCTCAGGAGCCGGATGAGAGCTGTCGGAAAAGCCGTTGCAGGACTCCGGCAGCTGCACGCTCGTGCGATCGAAGTGAGGCAGGACCGCGTAGGTAATGAAAAACAGGAGAAGAGCTGCTGCGAATACGGCGCCAAAGGAAATAAAAAATGCCCGGTATTTGTCTTCGCGGGACCGAGCAGCACCGGTACTACCAGCGATGAGAGGTCCGATGAGGAAAAACAGAACAGCGAAAGGGTAAAACAGGAAACCCGGTTCATGGAGCAGTATGATGTACACAATGCCGGCAATGCAACTGAACAGGATACCGCAGATGATCCCTTTTGCAACAGCTGCATCGTGCATTACTTTCATTATACCTGCCCGGGAGAAAATCTTCACGATAAGAAATTCCAGGGATCATAGGAGGCTGCAGGTAACCGGAAACAGCCAAAAGATAGATGCTATCCGGAATACCAGATGGGAATTATTCAGGAAGGGTGATTATATGGCTGAAATCTCGATCAAAGAAGCGGGACAGCGGCTCGCGACTGCGTTCCACCTTGCAGCACGGCCGCTTGCAGTGTACGGCTCGGAGACTATACCAGCTGACATTGTCCACCTTCCCGAGGTAAACCGGTGCCTTGCGGTTTCGTTGTACCGGATGGCATCCCGGAGGGAGTCTCCCGCGATCTATGTGGGACCGGACTCAAAAGAAGGCTGTTGTATCGGCGGCCTTGCCCATACCGGGTTCCACCCTGAGCCGGATGACATCAAGTGGTTTGTCTCAACAGGGAAGAGTGATGTCCGGGGCGGGGCCGCGGAGTACCTGAAATCCGGGCCGGAGGTTGTCGAGGCCTGCTTCAGGGCGCTCGGGAAGGTCACACCGCCAGGCAAATATCTCGTCGTCCAGGCATGCGAGGCACTCCCCGACCCGGAACCTGAAATCCGGTCCATCTGTTGTTTTGGAACCGCTGAGCAGATACGGAACATGGCAGCGCTCGTCCATTTCAACCGGACTGACCCGTTCACACCCGTAATCGTGCCATGGGGCCCGTCATGCTCGACGTTCATCACCTACCCTGCCGGGATGACGGAGAAAGCACCGAAAAACACTGCATTCATGGGCCCGCAGGACCCGACCCAGAATCATACTCTTCCCCCGGATATGATGGCAATAGGCATCCCCGCAGTGGTAGTAAGAGAAATGGTGGGAAACCTGGATGCGTCATTTATCATAAAAAGGCCAAACGTGGCATTTCCCCGCAGGAAAACGGAAGTGCAATCCGGCACCGGAGAATCGTGATCCCGGGGGCGCCTTCAAAGG
>JBAZFZ010000062.1:0-5287 GCA_041653075.1 Methanoregula sp. | reverse complement strand
CGGATGGTTCGGCGCCCGGGTAACCAAAACAATCGAGATCGCAACCAGGGCTGCATCCACCGTACCATCGACCGAAGAACCGGCAGTTTCCGGGTCAGTGCCTCCCACAGCTAAGTTTACATCCAATACAACGCAGGGCAAGTCCCCGTTGATCGTTCAGTTCACCGACCAATCAACCGGAACTGCACCCATGACCTACCACTGGGACTTTTCCGACGGGGAAGGGAACCTTCCGGAGAACTCAATGAAAAACCCGGTATGGAGATTCTGGGAAGATGCCGGAACATCCTATACCGTGACCCTGACCGTGACCAACGCGTATGGCTCAGATACCATCACAAAAACGAATTATATCACGCTGGGAACTACCCGGCAACCGACCGTAACACCAACGCTGACAGCAACACCAACGCCGACTCCGACGGCAACACCCGTAGTACCGGGAGGCCCCCCTGCAGCTCAGTTCAGTGCCGGCACAACCTCAGGAAAGGCCCCGCTGGCCGTCCAGTTTACTGATACATCGGTTTCAACCGGTACGACCTTGTATAAATGGGACGTGAACAGTGACGGCAAAACAGATTACACGATAAAAAACCCGTCGCACACCTATCCAACAGCAGGAACCTATACCGTACGACTCACGGTAACCAATGCTTCGGGAAGCGACTCTGAAGTTAAAACAAATTATATTACCGTAACATCGTCTGCCACCACACCAACACCGACACCAACCACAGCACCGGCAAAACTCCCCACAGCACAGTTCAGTGCCGGCACAACCTCGGGACAGGCTCCGCTGGCCGTCCAGTTTACCGATACATCCGTTTCGACCGGTACAACCACGTATAAATGGGACGTGAACAATGACGGCACAACAGATTATACAACAAAAAGCCCGTCCCACATCTATACAACAGCAGGAACCTACTCCGTAAAACTCACGGTGACCAATGCGTCAGGAAGCGACAGTGAGATCAAGACCGGGTATATCACGGCAACTGCGTCTCCAGCCGTCGGAGGGACTTCAGGTGCGAACAGCACGTATGGAGCCGGGACATCGTATGGCGGGTATACTATCGGTGGCGGGGCAGGCTATCCAACATATTCTGCAGAAACAGCAACGTATGTCGTCACGACCCTTGCCCAGTTCAAGAGCCACATGGTCGGGGGATCGCAACCGGCAAAAGCCGGAGAGATCGTATTCATCCCGAGCGGGACGACCATTAATTTCAATGGAAACAGCGTTGTTACCATCCCTGCCGGAGTTATCATTGCTTCCGATCGAGGATACAACGGGAATACCGGAGCCATACTGAAGAAATCGTTGAGTTCAGGAGGCTGGACCGATGCGATGCTGACAGCTGGAGGAAATAACGTGCGGGTCACCGGCATAATCCTTGAAGGTGAGATGAAACCCCAGGATGATACCAGTGTGAGCGAGAGTTATTACCTCAAAGGAGTGACGGATTTCGGATACTCAGGTTTTGTCGTTGACAACTGTGAGGTCAGGGGATGGTCGTATGCCGGGATATTTGTTGATGACTGCCCGACATCAGGCCGACCGTGGATCCACCACAATTATATCCACCACAACCAGGCACGGGGCGAAGGCTACGGAGTGAACGTCAATGGCGGAGATCTCCTGGTTGAAGCCAACATCTTCGACTACAACAGGCACTCGATTACCGGTGGCGGTCTGGTCGGCGAACAGTATGAGTTCCGGTATAACATCCACCTGGGCCACGGTATGTGTATCGGGGGAGTCCATGTTGATGTACACGAGAACGAGCAGTATTCACGTGATCGCGTTGCCTGTGCCGGTACCTATTATCTCATCCACCACAACACGGTAAACCAGGGAAGCGGAACCAGCCAGCAGGCATTTGTCCATATCCGTGACGTCCCACAGAAGGGTGCGTATATCTACAACAACCTGATCAATACCAACTGGGGCAGTGGTTCAAACAACGATGGTGCACAATCGGTTATCTACCAGTCCTGTGATTACTCGAACTATTTCGGCGGGGTCTACGCCACCAATAATATGTGGAAGGGGACCTTATACACATCCAATTCCGGCATCGTGTGGAATCAGCGTCATGCATAACCCCGCACTTTTTTTGCCACGTGCCGTGAACGAATTCCTGCCTTTGTAGGGCAGAGGGTATACATTCCCGCCCGGACCATGATACACCCGCAGGTGATACCGTCAGGAGGGTACGCTCCTGTTGTTGTGGGTTGAAACCACCGCATATGTTAAATATTGCCCGGAATACCAATCCAGGCAAAATTCAGGCTTGTCAAATTTTTTGGGAGATCCCGGTAACCGGTCTTAATGAGGCCTTTTTTGAACACCTGTTTCCGGATTACTGATGAATCAGCCCAAAATTCTCATCAGGGGATACCAGGGGGGGAAAAAGACCGGCCTTATTATTCCCTGTCAGGGTGAGGATCGTTTCTTTTTATGACCAGTAGTCCGCGGCAGATGAAAGAATCCCTGTTTTGAATTTTGCGCTTTTAAAAAAGGACCTGATTTTTCTCAGAAGTACCCGGGTTCATTATCCCTTCTCATTCGATGACCAGGAAAGCTGAACAAACGCAATTAAGCGATACGTGTTTTTTTGACCCGGATATCCTGATTTTCACTATCAGGATCTTCCCCTTTTATCTGGCCATATTCCCGTCGGTCAGTGCCCGGAGAGGTAATCCAGAAAGAATCCTTGGCCGGATGGGTCCTTCACCAGCGTGGTGTATCCTGACTAGTCCCAACCCATGAACACACCCTTCACCCGGACAAAGAGGGGAACATACCCTCCCTTGTACTCCGGGCAGAATGAGCGGGCCGGGCAGTTCTTCCGGCACAAAAACACGCGTGACCCCCCCCACTGAGCTCTATCTTCGATGGTTCCGGGTACATGATGTAACCAAGAGGAGCATTTGCAATCAGGTCCCGGGTTCCTCACCGGCACTGCTTTTTTTTGTTAAAACCTTTCTCCCGGGCCCTGTGTTTATTTCCGGGGTACAGGATGTAACCTCCGGGGTGATTTTTTACGCCGGGAAGTTAGATCCATCCACCCGCCAGGGTTTGCCAATTTATAAAGCGTGGTTGTCAACCGATTGAGCCATGAAACTCTATGCAAAATCAAGAACTATCAGTCTAATCGTCGGACTTATCTTCCTGATACTGATACTGCCCGGTATAGCATCCGCAGCTTCCTCCCCGAACGCGCAATATATATCAGATACGATACCGGCGACAATGAATGCAGGCCAGAGCTACACGGTATCCGTAACCATGAAGAATACCGGGACGATGACCTGGAACGAAGCAAGCAGGATCCGACTGGGTGGCATCGGTGATGGGACCGGCGATGCGGCAAAATTCGGTCCTGCCCGCATATACCTTCCCAAGGGAACCGATGTCCTCCCCGGGGCACAATATACCTTCACCTTCACTATGACGGCACCTGTAACTGCAGGTTCTTATACACCGAAATATCAGATGGTCTGGGAATTACACCAGTGGTTCGGTACACAGGCACCTCAACCCATCCAGGTCATTAATCAGGTAAGCTCGTACAGTGTACCCTCAGCACAGTTTACTGCCAGTAGTACCCAGGGAAAATACCCCCTGAAAGTCCAGTTTACCGATACATCAGTTTCAACCGGTACGACACTGTATAAATGGGACGTGAACAATGACGGCAAAACAGAATACACGACAAAAAACCCGTCGCATATCTACACGACCGCAGGAACCTACTCCGTCAGGCTCACGGTGACAAATACCTATGGAAGCAACACCAGGATAAAAACAAATTATATTACTGTAACATCTTCTGCTACCACACCTGCACCGACACCAACCGCCGAACCGGCAAAACTCCCCACAGCACAGTTTACCGCTGGCACAACTTCGGGAAAGGCCCCGCTGGCCGTCCAGTTTACCGATAAATCGGTTTCAACCGGTACAACTACGTATAAGTGGGACGTGAACAATGACGGCAAAACAGATTATACAACAAAAAGCCCGTCGCACACCTATACGGCAGCAGGAACCTATACCGTAAAACTCACGGTGACCAATGCATCGGGAAGCGACAGTGAGATCAAGACCGGATATATTACGACAACCGCAACAACAGTCGTTACCGCGACCGGGGTATACGGGGCGGCAGCAAACCCGACCGGCAATCCCATTGGTGGCGGAGCAGGATATACCCGGATCATTTCCCAAACGGATTCCCGGGTGAAGTATGTCGTATCCACCGCTGCCCAGTTGATCGCTGCACTCAAGACTGCGAAATCCGGCGAGGTCGTATTCATCAAAGGATCGGCAGTGATTGACATGACCGCAAACCCGGCTATCACTATTCCTGCCGGGGTAACGCTCGCAAGTGACCGGGGACTGTCCGGTTCGTCAGGTGCCCTCATCAAGAGGACAAAAAACGTGAATGGCGGATGGTCAGAACCGATATTCATTGCCGGTGGAAACAACGTCAGATTAACCGGTGTCCGGCTTGAGGGTGAAATGTACGCCCAGGATTACGGCAATAAAGCCGGGGAAACCTACGAGCAGGATTACCTTGTCGGGATCTATGCAAAAGCACGGACCGGCTTTGAAGTCGATAACTGTGAACTGAGGGGATTTGCATGGTCGGCAGTTGTCTCCGACAGCTGTGTCCTGTCCAATGTCCACCACAATTACATCCATCATAACCAGGCACGGGGCGAAGGCTACGGTGTTGCACTCTATGGCGGGACATCCCTTATTGAAGCCAACATCTTTGACTATAACCGGCACTCCATCACGGGAACCGGCTGGGCCGGGGAAGGATACGAGGCACGGTATAACATTGTACTTGGGAACGGCAATCCCATCGGCGGCCACCACTTCGATGTTCACCAGGACGAGCGGGGCGGGAGTTTTGCCGGTAACCTGTACAAGATTCACCACAACACCTTCAAGAATGGCAACGGAAAAATGGCCAGTATTGCTATCCGGCAAAGACCGGTAACCGGCATCTATATCGACCACAACGTGTTCGAGACCATCAGTAATGCAACAAACGGCGGAGTCCCGATCTGGGAACGGGACAGCACCCAGAACATGTTTGCAACCAATAACATGTGGATGGGAAAACTCTATCCCACCAATAGCGGGATCGTCTGGTTCGTATAACCCGGCGATTTTTAAAAGAGCAGGGTACCTCAAAAGTGTAACCACGGTACCACCCCACCTTTTTAAAAAACCCGGCAGGTGATAACTCCCGGTATCCATCCATCG
>JBAZFZ010000061.1:0-5371 GCA_041653075.1 Methanoregula sp. | reverse complement strand
CTGGAAAAAATGATGAAAAAGAAATGGACTCGACGGGATTTGAACCCGTGGCCTTCACGTTGCAAACGTGACGATCTACCCCTGATCTACGAGCCCTTTGCAAGAACACTTGCGGCATACTATTTTTCTGCGGATTCCATATAGTTGTTACTGTTTGGTGGAGGCCGGCTATGGACCCGGCGGGATTTGAACCCGCGGCCTCTACGTTGCGAACGTAGCGATCTACCCCTGATCTACGAGCCCGTTGCGGTATACAATTTTTCAATCAATGGAATATAGTTGTTCCGATGATCGCGCGAAAAAAAAATCAGAGAATGATCTCGATGTCGAGCTTCTCTGCAAGTTCCTTGTACCGGTTCCGGATGGTGACTTCCGTGACTCCGGCCACTTCTGCCACTTCGCGCTGGGTGCGCCGTTCGCCGCCAAGAATTGACGAGATGTAAATTGCTGCTGCTGCGACACCGGTCGGGCCCCTGCCGCTTGTCAGTTCCCGTTCTCCGGCCTGCCTCAGGATTTCGACTGCCCGGCTCTGGACCTCCCCCTTGAGGGTCAGCCCTGAGCAGAAACGCGGGACGTAGTCGATGGGGGAAGTCGGGAGGAGCTTTAACCCGAGTTCACGTGAGATGAACCGGTAGGTCCTGCCGATCTCTTTCCGGGATACACGGGACACTTCTGCGATCTCATCAAGGGTACGCGGGACACTGCACTGTCGGCAGGCTGCATACAGGGCTGCTGCTGCGACGCCTTCAATACTCCGGCCCCGGATCAGGTTCTTGTCGACAGCATCACGGTAGACCACTGCGGCTGTCTCACGGACATTCCTCGGAAGACCGAGCGCAGAGGCCATACGGTCAAGTTCAGAAAGTGCGAATGCAAGGTTACGTTCCGTTGCATTGCTGACACGGATCCGGCGCTGCCATTTCCGCAGACGATAGAGCTGGGCCCGGTTTTTGGAAGAGATTGCTCTCCCGTAGGAATCCCGGTTGCGCCAGTCGATCATGGTCGAAAGACCCTTGTCGTGGATCGTAAACGTCATCGGGGCGCCCACACGGGACCTCTTCATCCGCTGGTCGTGGTCGAATGCACGCCATTCAGGTCCGCGATCGATAAAGTCGTCATCGATAACAAGCCCGCAGCTCTGGCATACCAGTTCAGCCCGCTCATAATCGTGAACCAGCTGCCGGCCGCCACATTCGGGACAGACCGTTTCAGTATGATTTTCTGCTTTCTTCTCGTGCTCTTTCACTTTCGTACGTGATTTGAGCGCCTCCCGTTCAGACTGGAGGACCTTTAATTTTTCAATTTCCTGCATCCACACTCACCAATGATAATTTGTTACGGCAATATCCGCATCCTGAAAATTTACTTTGTAAAGAGTTTCTCGCTTGGCGCTACTGTGCATTTGTCCCGGCAGAGTACAGCGGCATAGGGAGATTTTACATTGCCAAAGAGGTCAAGGATTTTTCCGACCGGCTTCATCTTCCGATCCATAACTTCGCTGTATAATGCGGGAAGCTGGGCTGCATCGCACTGGATGATGAGCATCCGTTTACCGCATGTGCTCACCGCTCGACCAACAACTTTCACACAATAACCTCAAAGATTCGATTTTGCAGATTTATTTTAGTAATCTATATATGTTCGACACTAGGCTATTTAAATATTGCGTGAAAGTATAAATAGAATTTTCAGGAAGTCAAAAACCGGTTGATATTTAAAGATATTATATCGCGGGCCTCCTCATCACTGAGTCCGGCCCCTTTTGCAATCAAAAATTTCGCGCGTTCGTCCAGCAGATCGTGCGGTGCGTGGGCATCCGAATCAACGACCAGCTGACATCCAGCTTCGCGGGCAATACGGGCTACGTGACCGTTTGTCCGGTTGTGTCCTCCGCGGGACGTTAATTCAAGGGCGATCCCGTTCTTTACTGCAAGCTGTGCATCCTCCAGTGTGATGAGGCCCGGGTGGGCAAGAACGTTGACGGAGCTGCACCCGCATGCCGCGTGGTTCGTACCAGGTGCGACCGGTTCAACTGTTGTCTCCCCGTGAACTACCACGACATCGGCACCGGCGGATTTTGCTTTCTCTGCAAGGCCGGCTATTTGGGATGGTGGAACATGGGTGATCTCGACACCGCAGAGCAGGCGCACACCGAAAAGAGCTGCCGACTCCCTGATTTCTGCAACCGTTGAAAGGACCGTGACTGCGTTACTCGTGTCGACATGATCGGCGATTGCGACTGTCGTATAACCAAGGACTGCCATCCTTCGGATCAGCTCGGTGGGAAGCATCTCCCCATCTGAGAGTGTGGTGTGAGTGTGGAGGTCGTACATGCCGTTCATTTATGAGTCTCCATTCGCTGTGCTATCTTTCGTATAAGTTCTTCTTTGCCTTTTTCCCATTCGGCAATGATCCGTCCCTCGCGTCGGGCCCAGTGTGCCGGGTGGTGGTGGTCGTCCACCCGGTACGGTACGCCCGCTTTTTTCAGTGCGCGTTCAAGGTCGTTGATGACCGGGGCCTTGGATGCGAGATTGCGGGGAACCCGCCGGCCTTCATGCCGGGTATATGCTATATTGAAATAACAGGGGTAGATGATGCACTCGCCTTGTGCCATTACCGGTAATTTTGGGGGTCAAGGTATAAACAGTGTCCGCTCAAACTATTCTGTATGCACCATATCGACGTCAGGATCGAGAAGGATGTCTACGACGTCAACAACGCACTTGCCGATAAGAATGCGAACCACTTGAAGGCGCACGGGGTGCGGGCGTTTGACCTGTTGGGAGCTATCGGATCCGGTAAGACCGCGCTTATCGAACGGCTTGTTCCCCTGCTGACGCAGAAGGGGCTTAAAGCCGGCGCGATTGCCGGGGATGTGTACGGCGATGACGATTTCCGGCGGATCGTTGCCCTCGGTGTCCCGGCGTACAACGCGAATACCGGCAAGGAATGCCATCTGGATGCCCACCTGGTCGAACATGCAATCGATCATCTGCCTCTTGATGAAATCGATGTGCTCTTTATCGAAAACGTAGGCAACATGGTCTGTCCGACCGATTTCCGGCTGGGAGCCGAGAAGCGGGTTGTTGTCGTGAGTTCGACGGAAGGAGACGACGTCGTCAACAAGCACCCGATGATGTTCCGTGACTGTACGATCGGGGTAATCAACAAGGTCGATCTCGCGCCCCTTGTTGGGGCAAATCTCAACCGGATGGAAACCGATATCCGCAGGTATAATCCCGGCATGCCGGTCTTCCGGACAAACCTAAAAACCGGTGACGGCGTTGCAGCGCTGCTCGAAACCATCCTTGCATAACCGGTTTATATTTTTGGGCGGGTAGCAAAAAAGGGCCGATTGGGAAATACTATAAATAATTCTGAAAGGAATATATAGAGCACCATCTTCGGGTAAGATATCCGCAGAATAATGTTGAGTGTGACACTATGCAGTGGCAGGGAGAATCAGTACGAAAGGTAACCGGGGGCAGGCGCCGCCCGGCAGTAATGAAGCGGAGAGCAGAAATCGGACGGGCACCCGCAGATACCCATATCAATGAAGATCGGCGACGGATCATCCGTACCTATGGTGGCAACGAGAAGTCCCGGGCGCTCCGTGCGAACTTTGCAAACGTGACCAATCCCGTAAACGGCGAGACCAAGAAAGCAAAGATCGAGACTGTGGAAGAGAATGGTGCAAATCCGAACTACGTGCGCCGGAACCTTCTCACCAAGGGTGCAATCATCCGGACCGAGATCGGCCGTGCCCGTATCATGAGTCGCCCGGGTCAGGATGGCGTTATCAACGCAGTCTTACTCGAATAATCAATAAAATTACCTATAACTTCTTTTTCACAGGGTTTCAATCCGGTGTATTATTTGCCGGAAACAGACTGTCTGCGGAATTCAGGCCTGTTCTTATAACACTCCCGCATCTGGTTTCCATACCGGGAGTATTCTGCCTGCGTGAAATTCAGCAATCTTTTTTCTGTCAGACTTCCACATAACTTAGCTATGCGAAGGATCTATTATCGTTTCCCGCAGCGGGTGGATCTCTCGTTTGCAATGGGAATGCCCTTTAACGAGACGCTGAAATATATCGCCGGTTTCAATAACCATGAAACGACCAAGACCACTGGAAAGGAACTGGTCCGGGTCAAGACAAAAGTCGAAATAGCCGTTGATCGTGCGACATTCGGGGATATTTCTCCCAATGATTTAAAACACGGTGTCATTACCGAAGCAGTCGATCTGAAAATATCCGTTCTTGCCCTTGCGCTGCGTGGAAGCGGCAAGGTCCCGATTGCAAACGATATTTTTTACCTGAGACTCAACGATCAGGTTTCAAGGACCGATATTGACATTGCAAAGGAAGGGCGCGGGGAAGGTCTCGATGCGCTCGATATGAAAAATATCCTTCTTGGTGCCCCGAAGTGACCCTTTCGATCACGATTGCCGCTCCGTTCAAGCATACCCGGAAAACCGGGATGCGGAAGAATGAGCTCATCTATTACTATGCGCTCGACCGCAAGTGGATGAGCACCGAGCAGGCAAACCTCCTGCTGCACCAGGCTGAGGAAGACGGGCTCCTGTCACAGGAAAACGGGGTCTTTACTCCCCGGTTCGATCTGGCCGGGGTAACGATACCAATCGGGTTCAAACCAACCTCCGCAATTTTTGAACGCAATGATCCGACGCAGGAGCTCATCTCCCGAATTGCAAAAGCCCGGAATGTCCAGGAAACAGAGATCGTGGCCGATATGAACAAGGTTATCAAGGAGCAGTTCGATGGAAATCTTCTTCCTGCGGCAGCACTTGTCCTGCTTGCGAAAAAAGATGCCGTCCTGTTCGATGACCTTATGGACGCTCTCCGGCAGAGCATGAAAAAGGTATAGATCTCCCGGGATATCCGGTAATTCCATTTTTTTCGATCTGCGGGAACCGGGTCAGGCAATTTCAGTTGTCGGGAACGTCCTGCATCAGCTCTTACAGGAGAATTTGCACGTGTCGTTTAACAACTGGAAATCCGGGATTTAAAAAAAGGGGGAAGAGGATATATTATCTTCTGCCGGCTTTTGCCTTTTTCTCGACTTTCTCGCCTTCAACCTTGGGGAAGAGCTCGTCAAGGGCCTTTTCTCCGTAGGCTGTAACCCGTGCATTGACCTGGACAAACTCGGCAGTGATCTCGTTTGACCGGATCGTCTTTCTCCGGCGCTCCCCGTCCATCGTGGGGTGGAAACCGACGCCACCTGCCATGAGCAGTTTCCTGCGTCCTGCTCCGGGCAGACCCATCTTGGCCGGAATCCCGGTCCGGTCGGATCCGCCGGTAATCTGGATCTTGTATCCGGCAAGGCCCAGTGCACCTGCATCAAAT
>JBAZFZ010000060.1:5816-6103 GCA_041653075.1 Methanoregula sp. | reverse complement strand
CTCACGATATGGGCCGGTTCGAACTCGACCAGATGAGGATGACCCGTAAAGACATACGACGCAGGGCACGTGCCCGGATACTTGAAGAAGAGCAGCCCCGGTGTGTACCGGTGCCGGCTCTTTCCTGCTGCCCGGATATCTTCAGGCAGGTAGAGACACCTAGGATGATTCGCGGGGAAGGATAAACCCTGCATTTTTTTTAATTGGGTACTGTGTGACCGGATCGCTGGTTACGATCCAGATCACAAATGGTGATGTCAGTCACTGGCACGGGATACGCAGTTACC
>JBAZFZ010000060.1:0-5806 GCA_041653075.1 Methanoregula sp. | reverse complement strand
ACCGGGCAACATTTTTTCAGCCGGGAAAACGGGTGAGCCGTTTTGTTGCGGTCATCCCACATCAGAAATGATGTAAGAATTCAGACGGTGTGCAATGAGATTCACCATCGGCAAGACACGGAGTGTTGTCCGATCCCTCTAAAAAAGTCAGGTTTTTCAGCCACTTCGGTGGTATAGTATGTGTTGCATCCACCTGATGGGGCACAATAGTTATGCTTCTGCTTTCCCCATCGACAGGATATATGCCCTGGTCCGGCCCAGCAGGGTTCCAACGGACGAAACTACTCCTGCAAGAGCCGGGCGGGAGGGTGCGGGAATGGTAGAATTATGAGCTGTTTTCCGTGCAAGTAAGTTCACGGATTGGGGATTTTGATTTTTATCTGTTTTTTTCTTTTTCATTGCCATATTATACCACCTTTTTTTCCCAGCAGGAAATGCATAAGCAGGTTTTTTTGGTATAGAGAAAATCCGTTACCGGGAACCGATCGCCACACTGGATACACTGCATTACCGCAACCGGGTTTAGTTGAGGCACGGACTGCTCATCCCGGCTGTCTTTTAGTGTCATACCGGTATATTTCCTGCTCCGGCTTCGGGATTTCAGCTGCAGCATCTGGCTTGTACCGGCAGGTTCCGGTGATTTTATCTGTGTTCTCACGGCACCGGATATTTCCTGTTTGCCGGCTTCGGTATTACGGGCATAATAGGGTGCTTTCAGGCTCTGTGCAACTTTTTTTATCTGTTCGTCGTGGATCCTTTGACATTTTATCATAGGTTTACCTCCCGGAAGCGGTGTCTGGATCGGGCCCTGCTTCTTAATACTATGTTATCCCGCAGATATATAGATTTTATGAAATCAATCTATATTTTTTAAAAAAGTATTGTGACGTTGCCCGGAGTAACCGGGAAGCGGACCTGATGAGATCCTTGCAGGTATCGGGACTGTCAAAAAGGGTCCATGAGGGTGGTTTTCATGTCGGATTTTGCCATCCGGTGCTGTAGGTAAACCCGTTAACTGTAAAAGTACAGGTTCAACAAAAGCGTGGGCATGGGTTTCCCCGGTCCGGATTATACCGGCAGGTTCGTTTCCGTCCGCTTCCGGTATGCCCCGTACCCGAAACGGAGCACGAAGCCGACGATGAGAACCGATGCCGACAGCACGATAATCTTCACCCACTGGTCGAGCGGAAGCGGCACTGTGTGAAAGATTGCCCCGCCATACTGCACGATAAGGACCTGGGTCAGCACAATGAAACCCATCACCACAAAGAAGGTCGGGTTGCCTTTGAAAAACGAAGGCATTTTGCCATCCAGTGCCCGGCAGTTGATCCCGTTCCAGACCGCAGCGATGATGAATGCCGCAAAGAAGACCGTATTGATCTCGTCCGGAGTCGTCCCGCCAAGGAACCCTGTGGCCATCTGGAGGATGCCGGCGATGATGAAGAACAAGCCCGTGACGATAATCGAGAGCCACATAAACGGTGTGACAATCTTTGCATCGTGCGGGATTGGTTTGTGTTTCATGAGCCCGTAGTGCGGGGCTTCCGAACAGAGTGCAAAGGCTGCAAGTGTGTCCATGATGATGTTGATCCAGAGGATCTGGACGATGGTGAACGGTTCAGGATAACCGAGGAGCGGGGCGATAAAGACAAGCAGGCAGGCACAGAAGTTGATGGTCAGCTGGAAGAGGATAAAGCGCTGGATGTTCTCGTACAGCGACCTTCCCCACCAGACTGCGCTCGTGATTGAAGCAAATGAATCGTCGAGAATGATGATGTCGCTTGCTTCCCGTGCCACTTCTGTCCCAGCAATGCCCATAGCAAGCCCGACATCGCCATGCTTGAGGGCCGGCGCATCGTTGGTCCCGTCCCCTGTAACCGCAACGACAGCCCCGGTTTTCTGGAGTGCTTCGACAAGCAGGAGTTTGTCCATTGGTTCGGCCCGGGCCATTACATCGAGGATTTTTGCAGCCTCGATTTGTGAGTCTTCGGAAAGTGCCCGGAAGGTCGCACCGGTCATGACCGTTCCGCCAGTCAGGATACCGGCTTCCTGCGCAATGGCCCGTGCGGTTTCGGGATTGTCCCCGGTTACCATCCGGACCCGGATGCCTGCCTGCTGGCAGGTTGCGACCGATTCTGCGATATTGTCGCGCAGGTGGTCGCGGATACCGACAAAACCGTCCCATATAAGAGCAGTCTCACTTTCATCCGTTCCTGTTATTTCACGGTGGGCGAATGCCAGGGTCCGCATTGCACGGGATGCGAGGGCGCTTACCCCGCTGAGGTCCGGTGCAGTATTACAGAGCGATGCAAGGATCTCCGGGGCGCCTTTGACAAGAAGGTATTTTTTACCATCGAGATGGACGACCGAGGACATCCGTTTTCGGTTGCCATCGAAGAAATATTGTTTGATGACCTGCGTCTCTCCCCGGATCTTCAGGTAATCGTACGTATACTCACGGAGCCAGCGGAGGAGTGCTCCTTCAGTTGAGTTGCCGATCACGATGATTTTTCCCTCCCGCTCCTCAAGGTAAGCGGTCCCGTTCACAGCAGCGTTAAGCGTAATCCATTCGGCCGGAGTTTTCGGGACACTTTCAGCAAGTACAGGTATTCCGGCTGACGATTCGACAACTTCCATCTGGTTTTTAGTAAGGGTCCCGGTCTTGTCGGTACAGATGGTAGTTGCCGACCCGATGGTCTCGCAGGCGATGAGCCGGCGGACAAGGCAGTTGGCCCGGGTCATCTTGCGCATCGCAAGCGAGAGCGAGAGGGCAACGCTCATCGGCAGGCCTTCAGGTACGGCGGCAACCACGATAACGACAGCGAGCATGAAATATTGCAGGACATTGTTGGCGGTTTCAATGTTCAGGCCCGTGAGATCTCCCATAATGGCGCCCTTGACGAGCAGCGTCCCGCAGATCAGGATGGCCATCGCGTACCCGAACTTACTGATGACTTTGGCCAGCGAATCGAGTTTCTGTTCGAGCGGCGTTGCGGTGGCATGGTCGATCCCAAGGGACGCGGCTATCACGCCCATCTCGGCAGCATCGCCGACTGCCCCTGCCACCATCTGGCCTTTGCCAGCGGTGATAAACGCTCCTTTGAGGACTTTTGCACCCGGCTCTTTCAGCACAGGTTCAGTCTCGCCTGTGAACGCGGATTCATCGGTATGGAGTTCCTCGGCGGATTTGATCCAGCCATCCGCAGGGATGGCATCGCCGGCTTCGAGCAGGATCAGGTCGCCGACCACGATATCGCGGGAGGGAACAGAGACCGGGTGACCATCCCGGATCACCTTGATCGCAATATCGTCCCGGTGGGCATTCAGGACGTCAAATTCCCGGCTGCTCCGGTATTCGTTAAAAAATGCGATGCCGGTCGCAAGAAAGACTGCAATGATAATCCCGAGTGTGTCGAGGAGACCACTGCCTTTGACGAGTGCGACAACTGTAGAGACTGCAACGGCAACGAGCAGGATCCTGATGATTGGGTCGTTGAACTTTTCAAGATACTGTTTCCAGAGGGACTCCCGGACCGGCGGGGTCATCGTGTTTGCGCCGTACTTCCGGCGCATTTCGTCAACCTTGTCCGATGCAAGACCGTTTTCACCAGCTGTGCTTTTAAGTTCGTCGAAGGGGAGTATCGTGGCGTCTTTCATAAAGTTCCCTGAAGTAAACCGGATAAAATGCACTACTAAGTTCGTTTTCTCATGATAAACGTGTTCTATAAACGATTTGGGGGAGACCGGGATCGATACTCTCAAATCCGAGATGCTGGTATTGTTTACTTACCTGAAAGTGAAATGAGCATGAAAATTACTGATATAGAAAACGTCATATCCGGTCCAAATCCCCACCATGTCGATGCGAGGAAGATTTACGAATCACCCCATGCGATGGCAGTCGTCATTACCCTCAAGCCCGGGGAATCGTTAAAGAAACATATCACACCCGTTGACGTCTTTTTCTATGTGCTGGAAGGTACCGGGGTTGTCGAAATCGGCGATGAGCATGCTGTATGCACAAAGGATATGCTCATCGAGAGCCCGGCAAAGATCCCGCACCGCTGGTTAAACGAGAGCGCTTTGCTTTTCCGGGTGCTCGTGGTCAAGGTGCCAAAACCAACTGAAGAGACAAAACTTCTTTAAAACCAAGCTTTCTACCGAAACCCTCAACATCGGCAAGACGGAATGTATGGTAAGAAAACCGGTCCGACCGTACCGGCAGGGGCGGGATGCTGTACCAGCTCCGTCGCCGTATGGTTAACAATATCCCCGGATCGTTCGGGAGCACCCTGTGGACATCAGTTTGTATATCCAGGGATTCATCATCGGACTCACGCTTGCTGTACCGGTAGGGCCGATCTCGTTGCTCTGTATCCAGCGTACGATTGCCGATGGCAGGTTTCACGGCATCTTTTCCGGTCTCGGTGTGACAACGGCCGACTCGTTCTATGCGGCAGTTGCCTTTCTCGGCCTGACTGCAATATCGGGGCTGATCATCTCCCACCAGTTTTTCTTCCGGCTTTTTGCCGGTCTTATCCTGATCCTTGTCGGCATCAAAATCTGGAGATCTCTTCCAGTCAGGATAGAGGCGCGACCTGTTCATGAACCCTACTACAGGGATTTCCTCTCGATGCTTGCAATAACGCTTGCAAACCCGCTGACAATTATTTTTTTTATTGCAATCCTGCCGGGTTTTGGTTTTGTCATCAGCGGTAGCACAGCCCTTTCAGGACTTCTCTTTGTCGGGGGGGTCTTTTCCGGTTCAGCGGTCTGGTGGTTCGTACTGTGCGGTTCACTTGGATCGGTCCGGTCCCGGATCAGTGCAAGTAATTTAACGACCGTCAACCGTATCTCCGGTGTGCTTATCGCTTTATTTGGAGCCGGGATGCTCCTGATGCTTATAATGCCGGGCCTTCTTCCAATATCTCCCTGAAAAAGCCCATCAGGCCCCATTACAACGACCGGGCAAATAATTATATTCATATCTGTGCCAAAAATTAAGCATAAAATAGGTAAGAACAGATTCAGCTTGCAGGAGAGGTTGTACTGACAGACAAGAAACCGGGAGCACCGCCTGGCGAGGAGGTCATCAGGGTAAAACTGCCGCAGACGCGGAACCGTGAAATGTTCGGCTGCGCCGAACTGATGATGGGTGCAAACCATATCCGTATCCGCTGTTTTGACGGCGTGACCCGAATGGGAAGGATCAAGGGAAAGATAAAAAAGAAAGTCTGGATCCGGGAAGGGGATATCTTAATCGTCATTCCCTGGAATTTCCAGGATGAAAAATGCGATATTATTTACCGCTACACCGGCCCCCAGGTGGAATGGCTCCGGCGGAACAAGTACCTTTGAATTTTTTTTAGTATTTTATTAATTGAATCTGACTTAAAAACAAAGAATTAATGATTATAAAACAGATGTTATTTTGAATCTGATGTCTTTTAAAAAATCACAAAAATCTGAAAAGCGCGAAAAAATAAAAGAAACGCAAAATTTGCCTAATTCAAAGAGGATTTTTGAGATTATTAAAAAATATGATTATATCCTTATTTTCCTCATTTGTATTCTTGTTTATAATACAACATCCTTTGATGGCATCATAAGCAGTGACGTTGTCCCTGCAACCTTTCTGCCATTTTCTTTGATTGTATATCATAATCTGAATTTTGATTATAGGTAGTGTCACTATAATGCTGTAAAATCAGCACACCCAGTATCCAAAGAGATCATCTCACTCTTCACAGATAAATACCGGTTACCCGTGATCCACTCCTCATTAATATCGATAAGGATCGAACCG
>JBAZFZ010000059.1:0-6188 GCA_041653075.1 Methanoregula sp. | reverse complement strand
TTTATTTAAATACCCTCTTAGTATTTGGATCTGCCGGTTTACGCTATGATTTCGCAATGATTCTACACTAAAAATGGGAGATCCCGGGCTTGATCTGGATAGTTACGAAAAAAGTAAACATTCCCCTTATACTTTCACGATAATGCACTGCGAGGCCGCAGTCTCGACAACCGGTTCCGGCTTGTCGGCAAAGTATTCGTCAACGGCCTTGCGGACACCCGGTACGGTCAGGTAATCGTGGGATATAATGACCCCGCCCGGGCTCATGCGGGGGTAGAAGAACTCGATGCACTTTTTTGTACTCTCATAGGTGTCAACATCGAGATTCACCAGCGAGAACTTCTTGCTCTTTACCGGATCCGATGTGTCCGGGAAGATCCCCTTGTAGAGATGCACGTTTTTCTCTTTTGCCAGGTAAGCCTTCACGTTGTCGTACGATGCGGCAAACTTCCCTTCGTAAAACGGCCAGACCTGATCGACATCGTCAACCTTGGGCAGGCCGGCAAACGTATCGAAGAGATGGAGCGCACGGTCTCCTTTTACCGAACAGATGATCTTGGCAGAACCGCCTTTGTAGACACCGACCTCGGCAATGTCACCGGGAATCTTCTGGGTGATCTTTGCGGCCATGTAGATATGGTAGGCTTCGATATCTTCAAGGAGCAGCTCGGTTTCGGACCGGATCTTCTTTAAGGAGGATGCAAACTGCTTGCGCTCGGCACTGCCATAATGCGAGAGGCGGCCACGGTTTGCGATATCGTATCCCATGAAAGGTTCAAAGATCGCCAGCTTCCGGAATTTCACCAGGTATCTGCTCGGGGCAATGGTATCGAAAAAACAGATCATGCGTTTTTTGGGGAACAGACTCATGTCCTGATATTTTGGTTGCGTCGGGATTTAAATTATATATATCTTCCGGGTTATACCTACGGGTTCTTCCGGCGCCCGGGTTTTGCCGCAGCAAAACTGACAAGTACTGCAGCGGCAGGCTGGATACCTCCGGTAATGACAGAAAAAAAGTATGAGAAAGCCTGATACATACGCAACAAGGACCGCAAAGCCCGGTTATTTATCCATTCCTGTACGCTCCGATGAACGCATTCGATCAGAAACATAGTCGCAGGGTCAGGAACAGGTACCGTAACGTGGGGTTCAGGAAGGGGGCATCTGCCAGGGAACCTGCGGAGGCAATGAATGTATATTCAGGATCGATGCCGAGGGCAGTCCAGATCCCGGGGAGAACTCCAGGGTCGATCACAAGCTGCCAGACAAACCGGGGGAGTTCTTTGTCAGGATTCTGCCAGTGGCGTTTTTTAAAAATGAAGGGGATGAATCGGTGCGTGGTTCACAAAAACCGTATTCTGAATCGCAGGATTACTTGAGATGCACGATGCCGGCGTCTCCCACCGGATCTGCCTCCACGTCAAGCTCATCCAGAAACGGCATGAGGCCGGTGACAAACGGGACCGTACTGCCGGTGCCGGGTGCCGCCTCCCCGACCGTCACAATCTCCACCATGAGGGGAAACTCGTTTAAGGTCTGCGCAAACGAAGGGTCGTTCTCCTTTGTGAACCGCAGGAAGCTGTCCACCCGCACAAACGGACACTCGAACTCGGGAACACCTTTGTATTCTTCCTTGACCTCCGCAAGCGTCTTTTTTGTGGCAAGGTTTTTTTCAAAAAACAGGTAGACATCGAGGCCGTACTCGCGGCCGATATCGTCAAGGTTGCGGATATCAATCGTTCTCCCACGTTCGATGCCGATTGTTGCAAGCTTTTCCTGTACCGTGGTGCCAGTGAGCGCATCCCGTGCTGCAGAGGTACTGTCCATACTCACATGTGGGATATTGGGTGTTGTATAGATTATCATTGATGCAGGGTCAGAAACATTTCAGCATGCATAAAGTGGGAGCCGGCAAACCTTTCGTACGTGACGAAAGAGGTGCATGACGGAATCGAAGAACGAACCCTGCGGAAAGTGACCCTCCGGCTGCTGCCCTTTCTTATCCTCCTCTACGTAATAGCCTACCTCGACCGGGTGAACTTCGGGTTTGCGGCGCTTGAGATGAACAGCGCCCTTGGCCTTTCAAGCGAGGCTTTTGGCTTTCTCTCGGGGATCTTCTTTATCGGGTATCTCTTCTTTGAGCTTCCCAGCAACCTGATCCTTCAGAAGACCGGCGCACGGATATGGATTGCCCGGATCCTTGTCAGCTGGGGAATTGTTGTTATGATCACCGCCTTTGCATCAAGCGCTTTTGAGCTTGCCGCACTCAGGTTTATCCTCGGTGTCGCGGAGGCAGGATTCTTCCCGGGTATCCTCCTGTACCTCACATACTGGTTTCGGGTAAAGGAACAGGCCCGGGCGGTCGCACTGCTCATGGCAGCCCTTGCCATCTCCTCTATTATCGGTGCCCCGGTCTCGACATGGATCCTCGATTCCATACACTGGTTCGGCATGGACGGCTGGCGCTGGCTCTTTCTCATCGAAGGGTTGCCGGCCGTGATCCTGGGAGTTGTGACACTCTGGTACCTCACCGACCGGCCGGATCAGGCCACCTGGCTCACAAAAGAAGAACAGGAATGGCTGTCGGACGAGATCAAAAAAGAGAACGAGATCAAAAAAGAACGGGGGTGTCATGCGGGCCTTACCTCGATCATGCTGGATCGGAGGGTCTGGCACCTTGCCCTTGTTTACTGCATGCTGGTGATTGCCCTGTACGGCCTCGGATTCTGGATGCCCCAGATCATCCGGTCGCTGAACGCAGGCTTATCGAATACCTCAATTGGCTTTCTCATGGTCATCCCCTATGCCTGTGCTGGCGTAGGAATGATCCTCTGGTCCCGGCACTCGGACCGGACCGGTGAGCGACGCTGGCACACCACGATTCCACCGCTTCTTGGCGGGATCGCCCTTGCAGGGTCAGCACTTGCCCCCTCGCCAATCGTGGCGTTTCTTCTCCTCATTGTCGCGACCATGGGTATCTTCTGTGCATTCGGCCCCTTCTGGACGCTGCCCTCCCTCTTTCTTGCCGAAGTCTCGGCAGCCGCCGGAATTGCGGTCATCAATTCGATCGGAAATACCGGCGGGTTTATCGGGCCGACCGTGGTCGGGTGCCTGACACAACTTACCGGCAGCACAAATGCCGGCCTTGCTGTTGTCGGGATCTGCCTTGCCATGGGTGGCATCCTTGCTGCACTGGTCAGGACAGAGCCCCGGGATTCTGGATAGCTACCCGGATAATCCCGAAAAAAAGGATTTTTTATTGTCGGAAACGGGAATACCCGAACGCAGCAAGAACGAGACCGGACAGAACAATTGCCGCAAATCCGAAATCACTGCCAGCCCGGGTGGGGGTCGTTTCTGTCACAGGGGGCTTTTGTGGAGTATCTACCGGTGCTGCAACAGTTGCCACAGAGGATATGAGAGGAGCGGTCACCGTACTGCTGCCATAGGGGGACGGACCACCAGAGGTATCGATCTCGGTAATCTGAAGGATAGTGACATCCGTTGCGGTCCCGGTCGGGATGTTCCCGCTGAGGGTAACCGTAATGGAGACATCACTTGTAGTAGGGTAAGAGAGAAGATAGCCGTTGATGAACTCGGCCGACCCGGTCCCGGCCTGATGCGCTGCGGCAATACCATTTACGTAAACCTGGATGTTCCACTCTGTATCAACTAAAGAAGTCTGCATCTGGAGCGAATGGGTCCGGGGAAATGTTGTCGCACCGGAGGGGATAACGGACAAGGTAACTACCGCAGTATCCGCAGATCCCGGTGTAAGCGGGGCCGGCGGGGTAAAGGATTCACTTGTCACCATTACCTGTGCAGCCACCGGGGTGACTGCAAGCACGAGCAGGATACCGGCAAAGACCAGCACTGCAAAAATGCGTAAATAGGGGGGAAAAGCAGAGCGTGACATAACCATGCAAGCATAGGCAGCAGGGTCTTTTCAGCGTATCGGTTTAAAATAGTAAAAAGGGGTTTCCGGTTAGACCGTGTCAAGAAGAACAGTCTGTTCAACCCCGCCAACAAAAATGCCAACAACATCGACATTGTTCGGGTCCGGGGTACCGGTGTAGGGGAAGGTATATTCATCACCCGGCTGCGGATCCCGCAGGATCCTGCTGACCGTCTGGCCGTTATTGTTGTAAATCGTAATATCGAGCGCAATCAGGTACGGTGCGCTCGGACCCCCGTTATACGAGATAATGACATCATGGCCAACCTGCCGTGCCGTCACGTTGATCTGCATCTGGCCATCGGCAATGACCGTTTGGGGGATAGGAGTCGGTGTTATTACCACAATTGAGGGGGTCAGGGTCGGAGTCGGCGTAACGACCGGACCTGACGGGACAGAAGTGGTCTGAGTGCAGCCTGCAACAACAACGAGTGGCACAACCAGGAGAGCAAGGATAATCCATCGCATATGGGGTAAAAGGAACGCTGTCACAATAAATGTTTTTAATATCCGGGAATTCCGGTTTTTCTATGCATAACCGGCAGCCATGGAAATCCCCATGAAAAACCGGGTGAACCTGAATGGGAAATATAATGCCGGACACACTGGACAACCTGGACAAAGCCTTCATCACGGATGCTGCAACACAACTTGCACAGGCTGAAACACGGCGTATGCTTGGAGAGAATGCCGCAAAATTTGCCGAACAGTACAGTCTTGTGGATCTCCTGGTGCTTGGCGGCCGTATGTTTACGGAGGTCGAATGCCTGCCCGAGCCCTACAGGAGCCGGGTCAGACCCTTTTTTTTGGAACAGCTCTTTGGTACTCACCATAAGCTCCTCGCAATGTACCGGGCCGGGGCATTTTTAAAAATGAATACCCCGCTCCGGGAGCCGGAGACATTTCAGAAATTCTGTGCTATGATTCCGGAGGGATGCTATATCCGGGACGAGGCACCGGAAAGGACGCCGTTCCGGTACACCCCACGACACCGGTTTTTCTATTACCTTATGGCAGCATTCACGATGTTTGTACTCGACCGGCCCGGTCACCCGGTCGGGATGCCATTCCCCGGGGGATTTACCGTTGAAGACCGGAACGGCACGTTCTACTGCCGGATCCGGGACCGGGAAAAAGAGGTTTTCTATTCCATCTGCAACTTCTGCCCGGCACGGCAGAACGAGGAAAACTCCCGCCTGCTATGATGACAAAAAAGGAGACTGAATAAATCCGGTTTCACTGGCCCTGTTTTGGGTTGACAGAATATTGTACCCAGATAATGCCGTTTTTCTGCATTTCGCAGGAGCGGAGAAAAAGTGGCATCGGGAGGTCGGTGATCCCGGCCCGGAGCGGATCAGATAGCGTGGGCCCGGGTTTTCCCCCAGCGATACAGGGGGGGATAAGCACACTTACGGTGTCTACGAGACCGGCGGACAAAAGGACACTGTTGAGCGTTCCGCCACTATCCACCCGGATGGTACAGACACCAAACTTTTGGTTGAGCTCTGCAAGAGCTGTACGCAGATCAACCTGTGTCTCACCAGAAATAACCTGCTTTACTCCACAGGATGCAAGATATACCCCATACTCCCGGGGTGTCGTGGCTGAACAGAGCGCGACAAAATCCCTGACATAGGGCCAGGTTTTCAGGTTTTCCCAGCAGCGCACCCGACCCCGGCTGTCCACGATCACCATCAGCGGTCGGGGATCCGGTCCATCAGCCGGTGGCGTAAACATCGTTCGGTGCTCCGAAGGGACTTCCAGAGTTGGTGCTGCAAGGAGAGTGGAACTGCCAAACAGGACTGCATCGGGATTCCACTGCGCGGCTAGCGTATAGTAGAGTTCGAGATCGGCCGGAAAATTTGTGATGTGGCCGTCAAGACTCGTAGCCGTGTGAAGAATTACTTTGGGTTACATGAATAATTCACGACAAAGACTCGATGCCACGGGTCTTAAAGGGAGATGCGGGAGACAAGGGGTGCAAAAACCGAAAAAATGTTGTAACGATACGTGAATTAGAATTTGTCAAGCAGGTCACGAACCTGACGGTATCCGGAAATTACGATACGTAAGACAATAATGAAAGCATTCGCTTTCAGATAAAACATTACAAGAACAGTCGTGTAAGAAGGAAAGGTGATAGCAGCTTGGTATGGTTCCCGGGGACTCGCGTACCTCAGTACAGCATACTACGTGTGTCAGCTTAACTGCTGGGTTCGGAATGAGACCC
>JBAZFZ010000058.1:0-6349 GCA_041653075.1 Methanoregula sp. | reverse complement strand
CAAATCCCGACTTTCGTTTCACTTGACGAAGTCCTGATGATCTTAAGAGATGCGGCGATTACTTTGAAAAAGCCAGATGCAGGATTCGGTGATTAGCCAAATCCGGTTTTTTGATTTTCATGCCAAATATTCTATAAAAAAATGGGTGAATTAAAAAAACAGATTGTATCAGTATGATTGCACTTCAATCGTACTGCCGCCACGTGTGCCCACACTCAGTGCACCGGAAAAACCGGACTTCGCTTTCATCGGCAGCCCGGAGCTGGCGGAGCCACCAGAAAGCAAGGTTGTTTTCGCACTTGGGGCATTTTATCTGGATTGTCGGCAGCGTCCTTAATTTTTCACCCTCATCGTCAACGATCGTGATCTCGTTTTCGGTGCGCTTCTTTTCCATGATCATCTGACCATGTTCGCTGCTTTCGATTTTTCTGATATAGCCGCATTTGCGGCACTTAAGCTGACCTCCCGAAGAGATCAGAAGACTTTTACATTCAGGGCAAAACATCGGATATCAATATTGGTCATGCTATAAGATTAAAGTGTTTATAGCGACTACGGGAATTCTTCGGGCTAATGAAATTCCGGCCCAAAAAACAAGAGATTTTCCCGGATAAAAAAATCAGGATCGCATAGGGGCATGCATCGTTCATCATATCGATCTAACCACACAGCCCTCACTATTTTTAAGCACCGTAAGAATCTTTTTTTGATCCTGCGTGGATTACTGTACAATGATCGAGTATCTTGTCCTGATCTCCTGCCTTGGATTTCTGGCATTCCTGATACCCGGTCGCCACAGGAAATATGCCGCTATAGTCGGCTGGATCTTTATTGTCCTGTTCCTTTTTGCAAACCTTCCCGAGTACTTCGGCGAGAATAATTTCCTGTACCCGGTCATGGCAATCCTCTCCCTGCCATTTCTTTACATCACGATCCGGCACCTTCTCAATGAGGACGAGCGGGTCATGCACCTCTCGCGGGCAGCAGCCGTCGCATTCCTGATTTACGCCCCGTTTGAATATATCCCGTATATAGAGGACTGGCTCATCGGTGTTGTCGTTAGCGAAGTCATCTGGCTCCTTGGTGCCTTTAACTACCCGGTCACGCTTGATGCATGGAATATCATTGCCCACGGAGGTTTCCGTGTTGAGATTATCCTTGCCTGCACTGGCATCCAGAGCGTCGCCA
Source organism: Methanoregula sp. (assembly GCA_041653075.1). Classification (GTDB taxonomy): domain Archaea; phylum Halobacteriota; class Methanomicrobia; order Methanomicrobiales; family Methanospirillaceae; genus Methanoregula. The sequence continues at coordinate 5,161 of JBAZFZ010000058.1, read as the reverse complement.
TAATGCTCGGTGTTGCAGCAGCAGTCCCGACAACATACCGGCAGAAGCTCTACGCGTTTCTGCTTGTCGCACCGACAATTTACATCCTCAACCTCTTCAGGAATGTTTTTGTCATCATGGCTTACTCGGACCAGTGGTTCCCGTACCTGCCGGAGGTTGCCGGCAACGGGGAATACGGGTACGAGAGCTTTTTCTGGGCACATAATGTCATCGCCGAACTTCTTGCGCTTGTAGCACTCGTGCTTATCGCGTACGGACTTTTTATCCTGATCCCGAAACTGGGAAATTTTGCCGAAGACCTGTACCAGTTGTACTATGGCGAAATATGCCGGGAATTTGGAAAGAAGACCGTTGGAAATGCGGACGAGACACAGATTCAGGGCCCGGATAACCGGTCTGATAAACAGTCTTCTGAGTCCCACGACAGTAAGGATACAGATAGGCAGCCCCCGGACAATAAGGGCAATGTGTAAAGGCAACGGTCTTTCAATGACCAACCCCACTTTTTTTTAATGGTAAAAAGAGACATCCCGGGTCCCCCGGTACAGGATTTAAGAAATATCCTCCTGGAAACTTCAGCGGATACCGGATAATATCTGGTAAAAACAAAAGATCGCCCGACGGTTGGTTTTTGCAAAATACGCTTTTTGGGTTTTTTTATTCCCCGTCCGGGTTTTCCTGCGCCCGAAGATCACCCGGATTTAAAAAACGGGGACACGACCTCTAGAAAACCAGTTTTATAGTTAAAAAACACCCGGACCCTGGGCCAGACAAACGTCTTAAAAATACAAAAAAACGAAAAATTGCCGATCCCCGTTTAGGAAAGGGTCCGGTACAGGTAGAGGATCCGCTGGATTGCCGAAAGGTTGGTGCAGACCGCAATGATGATGACCGAGACCCAGATATAACCGGTCACGCCACCAAGGATGAGGACGACAAAGGTCTCAGGCCGCCCGAAAAACCCGACACCTTCCAGGGGATCGTCAATCTTCCCCTCGACCTTTTCACGGTACCCGATCTCTGCATAGACAACCGGTTTGATAAACGTGTTCATCAGCGAACCTGCCATGGCAAACCCGGCCACGGCAAAATCCGCGGCTGCCGGTACCGGCAGAATACCGCTGACGATCTGTATCCCCGAAAGTCCGATCGCAAGAAGAACCAGCGCATCAACATATTTGTCGACAATCCAGTCAAAGACCGCGCCAAAGTTTGTATGAGAATTTGTTTGACGCGCGATGCTCCCGTCGATGAGATCAAAGAGTGCGGAGAGCACCAAAAGCAGGCTGCCGATTAAAAACTGGCGTTCAAAGAAGAGTACGGCTGCACAGAGCCCTGCGACGAGTGCAAGAAACGAGCACTGGTTGGGCGTGATACCGCATCGTACAAACAACCCTGCAACCGGCTCAAGATACTGCTTGAATCTTGGTCGGAGGGCAGTAATGTTCATATCTCAATTCATGGGTATGCGAACCATTAATAGTTGCGGGAGGACTCCTCCGGAAAAACCACCAGCGTTTAGTATTACCGGGAAGGTTAATACTTCCCGCTTCCTGCATGATTATATTTTTTACATCCTTGCATCAAAGATACAATAAGAGTTGAGTGGAGATGGCAGTAACTACCGCCCGGCCTCATGTCCTTATGATGTCGGAGATCACCGCTGACGGCAAACTTACGCTGAAAAAAGGAGCCTCCAGCAAGATCCTCATGAAATACATGTCGCACGAAACTGAAATCCTGCTCCATGAGACACGGGCGGTATACGATGCAATCATGGTCGGGGCTAACACGATCCGTATCGATAACTCGTTTCTTACGGTACGGCATGTCAAAGGAAAAAGTCCGCTTCGGGTTATCCCCTCAAGCATGGCAGAAATACCTCTTGATGCAAATGTGCTGGGCCCCGATGCAAAAACACTCATTGCAGTCTGCGAAAAAGCACCGCCGGACCGGGTGGATGCGATCCGGGCAAAAGGAGTTACGGTAGTTGTTGCAGGAAAAGACCACGTGGAACTCCCCCTCCTTATGCGGATCCTCTTTACAGAGTTTGGTATAAAAAAACTCATGATCGAAGGAGGGCCGACATTAAACTGGCACATGCTCCACGACCGGCTGGTCGATGAGATCAGGCTGATTCATCTCCCGTTTATCGTAGGGGGGTCAGACACCCCGTCCCTTGTCGGCGGGATGCATATCAACTCCGAGGACGAGATGATCCGCCTCAACCTTAAAAAATATTATATGTGCGGCACCAACCTCGTTTCCGAGTTTGACGTGCAGTACGCATAACGCATAACAGGTTTCCCTACTATGGCAAACACTTCGGAAATTCCTCAGGCATATGCGGCTCCGGGTCCGGTACCGCAGAGCAACGGACTCAAGTGGTTCCTTGCAGTTATTATCGGACTTATCGTTATTGTCGGATTCTGCATCACGATGATGTATTTCTCATCGGACCTGACCCATCCCGGGGTAAAAGTCATTCGGATGGAAGGCGCACTTTCAACCGGGGACTTCTCTGATGGAAGCAGTGTCGGCAGTGAATATGTGGGTAACCAGCTCCGCGATGCTGCCGATGACCCCATGGTAGAAGCAATCGTTCTCAGGGTCGACAGTCCCGGCGGGACACCGGCCGCAGCAGAAGAAATTATCAGCGACATGGAATATGCAAAGACCAAAAAGCCCGTTGTCATTTCGATGGGGGACATGGCAACTTCGGCAGCATACTACGTGAGCGCCCACGGGGACGAAATCTATGCGAACCCGGATACGTTTACCGGGGGAATCGGGGTCATCTGGACGTTTTCGGATATCAGCGAGTGGATGGACCACGAAGGATACAACCAGACCGTGGTAAAGTCCGGGGCAAAAAAGGACATGGGATCGACCGCCCGTTCGCTCACCGAGGATGAACGCGAATACGCCCAGGGGATCGTCAACGACAGCTTCGATGAGTTTATCGGAGATGTCACCTCCCAGAGGGCAATCGCCCGCTCAGATATCGATGACGGCCGGGTTATCCGGGGAACCAAGGCGTTAAAACTCAACCTCGTTGACAAGCTGGGTAACCTCAACGATGCTATCGAAGGGGCAAAAAACCTTGCCGATGCAAGGAAATAGAGATACCAAGGAAGTTCCTTTTTTTAACCGTAACGGGAGACGGGAGCACTCTTTAGTTCCGATACGGCCCTTTTTTTCGTACCCCGAAAATTTAAAAAAGAACGGGTGACAGATCACACCATCATCAGGGGATCTGCCTTCATATATTCCCGGCAGACCGTGGTTGCGTAATGACCCGGCGGAAGGGTGAATCCCAACCGGACATTCGTGCCTTCAACTGCTGATTCAATAGCCGAGGAAAGGGAAATAGCCCGCCAGGCGCCGTCATATTTTGTCCGGACAAACGATGCGGCGGTCCGGAAATTTTCCGATGTGATCCTGTGGGCCTGCAAAAGCTCTTCCATTGCGTCCGACCCTCCGGCTGCGGCACCCATCCCGTCTTTTCCCGGCATAAAGAGCGCGATGCTGCACCGGTGCCGGGCAAGATGAATGGAAACAGCAGGAATATTTGCCCGGGTAACCGTATCGGTCCTGCCGTTTGCAAAGATGAGGTGGTCGCCGGCTACCGGGACCGTAAGCGACCCGCCTTCAGAAAACCTTCGGGAAAGCGCACAGTTAAAGAGATACGACTGGAATGCCGAGACAAACATCGAAAGGAGTTTTGGCGGGAGCTGCTGGAGGGACCCCGCATAATCTTCGGGATGAGTATGGAGATAGGAAAGCATCGAGCGTTCAAACGACATCTGGGGAGGCATCGTCTTGAGCGCTTCAAGAGGATTCCGGGTTTCCATAAAGTTTGTACGCACCGCCCTGACCGATTCCGATTCGTGCGGGAACGCTTTACCCACATAGGTCATGACGGCATTTTCATAGTCTTCATGGAGGATCATCTCGCCAATAAGATGCGTCAGCGGGCGGATGACGCCAAACCGCTGGAGCCCAAAATAATTGGGAAGTGCAATCGCAGCAACTTTTGTGATCTCATCCACCCGGGTAAAGAGATCGTTACTTTCTGCATCGCGGATGAGAATATCGAACCGGTTCCCCTTGAGATCCCCAAGGGAGAGCTGTTCGTTTGACTGACCGATCACTTCAAGCGTAATATCTTTTAAAAAAAACTCTGCAATTTCCCCGGGCGTAACCTTGTAGAGCGTGATAAGCTGGGACGTTTTTGCATTCTTGTCCTTTGTCCCGGCCCATCCAATCCTGCGGTGGCTGATGTTGAGCCTGCGAGCGATCTCTTTTACCGCGTGCTGGAGTTCCCAGTTGGTCTTCGTGAGCCGGCAGACAAGGTACGGCCCCTCGCTCTCCCCTTTACCATCAAGCGGAATTTCGTCTACAATAAAATCTTCCGGAGTTGTCCGGAGCCGACCGGCAATCCCCGGCGAATCGCTTGCATAATACTGCATTCCGAGCTCACGCTCGAGCTCGTACTGGCTTTCCATCATAAGAGCGAAAGATTACCGGTAATCTTGTCGAGGTCTTCGGACTTTGCCGGCCCAAGCCCGAGTGCGGTGATCGTTCCCGGGGGAATTTCGGTCATGCCCGCATCCTGGATAAGGGACGTGGAAATGTCGGCGCGTTCAGCGATGGTCTTGAGCTCGTAAAGTACCCGCTCGCTGTCGGCTTTGAGCACAACTTTTTTCTGGCCCTCGGACTGCCAGGATTTCCGCAGGGTTTTATCCGCACTCTCAAATGCACCGATCGATGCATGGGCAGCCTGTGCACACTTCTTGCCACAGCTCATCTTGATATCATTCCTCAGGATAAGGCACTGCTTGTACCTGAATACCGGTTCTGGTGCCATTGAGTATTATTCTTCAACGGGTCTGGCAATATAGGTATGGCAGGACTACACACCAGATGAAAGGCCGTAACTTGCCCGGGGAACGTTTGTAAACCGTAAATTTACCTTGCCGGTACAGGCCGCCCGGACTATCTTTTCAGATTCCGGACAGGTGCACAATAAATTCCGGGTATTAAATAGAGGCCATCCAATGAGGATTTTTGCATAAAAAAGCATCGTTTTTTTAGTGATTCCGTAACAAATAAAATCTAAAATCCGAAAAGAAGGCTTCCGCCACGGTGTTTCGGTACT
>JBAZFZ010000057.1:0-6398 GCA_041653075.1 Methanoregula sp. | reverse complement strand
GTTGTTCAAAAAAACCCGGGGACGGACCTGGAGAATGAGAACGGCGCCAATACTCCCGGCAAGAAGGCCAATCACGTTCTGGAGGGTGAGGGTAAGTGCCAAAAACGCTGAACCGGGAAGCAGATACAGGGAGATCCCAAAAACAACAGCCGGCGGGAGAAGGGCTGCGGCAACTGCAACCCCTGCGACCCCTTCCGGGATCTTTTCCGAGAGGGCAAAGATCGTGGCAAATCCCAGCAAAAACGCCATGAGAATATACACCGGGTTCGCATCGAGCCGGGAACTGATCTCGGATGTGATCGTGAGCGGAATGACAAAAGACAACAGTGCCGTGATTATAAAGGAGATCGCGATCACCATGACGAGGAGAACGGTGAGGATCTTTACACAGTTGAACACATTGCGGGAATTCCCGACCGCAGTGTTTACGGCAAACGCATAAATCGGGCCAAGGAGCGGGGATATGAGCATGGCGCCGATAATAATGCCGACATTGTTCAGGAAAAGTCCGATAAGGGCAACCATCCCGGCGATTGCCGCAAGCAGGATCTTGCTTGTATCAAGATCGATATGGCGCTCCGCGGATTCCACGAGATCTTCGATGATCGGCCGATCTTTTGGTTTTTCTTTTGGTTTTTCTGCAAGCCCGGCCTTGATCTCATCAAGGAGCGGGGAGATAACAAAATCCGGGGACGAGACCTCGATGATGCTCTCGTGTTCGTTTATGTCAGGCAGTTCCTTGATTTTCGAGAGAACCTTGTCAAAAAGATCGTCAGGGACATAGAGGGTCACGACCGTGGGTTCGATCGTGCAGGACTCCGTGATGTTCGGGCACGGATTCTCCTTAAGGTATTCAACGAGCGCATGTGCTGTTTTCTGCGTGCCGCGAACAACGATCTTTTTCACGCGGATTCCTTCTTACCGGCGGATGCGTTTTTCACGGCAAAATCATTTCCTTTCTGATTCGGCACGATTCCGGGATTCAGGCCCGGGCCGAAAACAAATCGGGTCGTGCGGGCGGGTGTTCGGGTTTTTAAAAAGCGGTTCCCCTTGTCCTCATGTTCCCTGAAACCTCCGGATGGCCCGGGACAGGATTTTCCGGCGGCGATTGTACATATTTTGTCGGAAACTGCCATCATGAGCCTCCGGTTTGCTCAACAGTTTATAACGATTCAATACATAAAATACAGATTGTAGAGATACATGAAAACCCGGGAGGGTTAGGATGGATTTTAAAAACAAAGTACTCATCATTGGCTATGGTGCCGTGTCCAAGTGCACGCTCCCCATCCTGCTTCGGCATGTCAATATACCGCTTGAGAATATCACCATCGTTGATTTTATCGATAAAGCACAGGATCTCAAAGCGTATACAAGCCGGGGTCTCCGGTTTTTGAAACGCCGGATCACTCCCGAAAATTTAGATTCGGTATTATCGGAGCTGCTGTCTGACGATGGCCTGTTAATCGATCTCGCATGGAACATCGACTGCAACGATATCCTCCAGTGGTGCCACGACCATAACGTCCTGTATGCAAACACCTCGGTCGAATCCTGGGATCCGCTCGGTGTCCGGTTTACCGCAAGCCCGTACGAGAAATCGCTTTATTACCGGCAGATGAAACTGCGCGAACTCACCAAAGACTGGAAAAATTCGACGACCTGCGTTGTCGATCACGGAGCAAACCCGGGTCTTATCTCGCACATGACAAAGCAGGGTCTGGTCGATATCGCAAACCGGATGATCGCAGATGGCATTGCCCCGGACCCAAAGCGGTTTGTGCAGCTGATAAAAGAACAGCGGTTCGGCGAGCTCGCCATGGAAGTCGGGATCAAGGTTATCCACTGCTCCGAGCGCGACACGCAGATCTCGCGTTCGCCAAAGAAAGTCGATGAGTTTGTCGGAACCTGGTGCATCGAGGGGCTGCTCGAAGAGGGTACCGCCCCGGCCGAGATCGGGTGGGGGACCCATGAAAAAGAGCTCCCCAAAGGAGCCCATGTCCCGCCCAAGGGCCCCAAGAATGCAATCATGCTCCACCACATGGGGATTAATACCTGGGTCCGTTCCTGGGTTCCCGAGCAGGAAATCGTGGGCATGGTCATCCGGCACGGCGAGGCTTTCGGGATCTCCGACCGGTGGACGGTCTGGAAGGATGGCAAGGCTATCTACCGGCCGACCGTGAATTACGCATACCTTCCCTGCGACGCCACGATCGCATCGCTCCACGAACTGCGGGGACGGAATTACGAACTCCAGCCGGCACTCCGTATCATGAACGACCGGGAGATCTCATCGGGTTCCGACATTCTCGGGGCACTTTTGATGGGCCACCCGTACAAATCCTGGTGGACGGGAAGCATCCTCAGTATTGACGAATCACGGAAGCTTGCGCCGGGCCAGAACGCGACCACGATCCAGGTGGCGCTTGGTGTCGTTTCAGCAGTCATGTGGATGATCGAGAACCCAAAAAAAGGATTCTGCCTGCCCGATGACCTGCCGCACGAGTTTGTCTTAAACATCGCAAAGCCCTATCTTGGCGAGTTCTGGTCCGGGCCGTCAGACTGGACTCCTTTAAAAGACCGCGCGGTCTACTTCCGGGAGAACCCGGATAACAATTACGACACTTCCGATGTCTGGCAATTCAAAAACTTCTTATTTGTCCGGTGAACCACACTTGTACTGAATATAAGGGGAACTGATGTGAAGGATTCGGTAAAGAAGAACGGTCATGATGACGAGATCTCCCACAGCGACCGGGGAAGTCGTCAGATGCTTCAGACACTGGCAAAGATCCACGGGACTCCTCTTTTTGTGGTGGACCACGAAAAGATCCGTGAGAACTACAAGGAATTTAAAAGAGTCCTGCCAAAGATTCAGGTCTATTTTGCAGTCAAGGCAAACTCCAACCCGGAAATTGTAAAAACTCTTTTTGATCTCGGCGCAAGTTTCGATGTGGCTTCGATGCCCGAGTTCATGATCGTGCACCAGTATATCCGGGATATGCCCGACAAGGAACGGCAGGACTGGATCTGGGACCACATCATCTATGCAAACACGATTAAACCCATCGACACGTTAGAAGAGCTCAACCAGTACAAACCGCTTGTGACCTTCGACAACATCGAAGAGCTCAGAAAGATCCGGCAGCATGCACCGCAGGCCGGCCTTGTCCTCCGGCTCCGGGTGCCAAACACCGGATCCATGGTCGAGCTTTCCTCAAAGTTCGGGGCTGACCCGGGCGAAGCAGTCGATCTCATCGGCGCCGCGTTCGATCTCGGCCTCATAGTTGAGGGGCTCAGCTTCCATGTGGGAAGCCAGTGCACGAACTTCGAGAACTATGTCGAGGCGCTCCAGATCTCGGCAAACATTATCGCAGAATGCGAGAGCCGGTTGGGCAAAAAAATACGGATTCTTGATATCGGCGGCGGCTTCCCGGTAAAATACAATCCCGAGGTAAGGACACTCCATGAGCTTGCAGAGAAACTCAACGCGGAGATCGCCCGGCTCTTCCCGGACGATATGGAGATTCTTGCAGAGCCGGGCCGGTTCCTCGTAGCAAACGCCTGCACGCTTGTCGCAAAAGTTGTCGGGAAGGCCAACCGCGACGGTAAGCCCTGCTACTACATCAACGACGGCGTATATCACACGTACTCGGGGCAGGTCTTTGACCATTGTACCTACCCGGTGCTTTCCTTTAAGGAAGGCAACGCGAAGATCTCTGCGGTGTTCGGGCCGACCTGCGATGCTTTTGATACGATCACGCTTTCGGCAGAACTTCCCGACCTTGAAATCGGCGACCTGGTGTACTCGGAAAATATCGGGGCCTACTCAATTGCATCGTCCACGTACTTCAACGGGTTTCCCCCGGCAAAAATCGTGCATATCAATAAGTAAGGCAAAGAAATACAAAAAACCCGGAAAATTATTTTTTTTTGTTTTTAATATCAGGTGCCGGGAACCACCATTTCCGAGTCTGTGACCGGTTGTGTGTGGCAGTAAACCGGATGAACGGGAATTTCCCGGTCATGTGTCCCTGCAAGCGCAACCCTCAACAATACGCAAAATGAATAGTCTGTTGAAACGATCGTAAAAACAGGTTCGGGGCGGCCGGAGAAGAACGGACCGGGCGTGGAATAACCGGGCGTCCCTGACTGTCACAAATAAAAAAAAGGTGCAGCAATGCAGAGTATTCTGACCCAATCACTGTTTTTAAAAAAGAAGAAACGGGCAGCCGCAGCGGCAGACGTGCGGGAGCCCCGGGTGTATCTTGTCGGTGGCGGCATTGCATCACTTGCCGCTGCCGTGTACCTGATCCGTGACGGAAAAATCCCGGGCCGGACAATTCACATCCTTGAAAAATCCGAAATCCCGGGCGGGAGCCTCGATGGTTCCGGTTTTGCGGAATCCGGGTATATCGTGCGGGGCGGCCGGATGTTTGAAGAGCATTACGGCTGCACATTTGACCTGCTTTCTTCCATTCCTTCGCTTCAGGATCCCAAAAAGACGGTTCTTGACGAGATCGTGGCATTCAACAAAACCTGCCGGACGTACGCGAAAGCCCGGCTTGTATCCGGGGGAAAAATTTCCGATATTTCAGGTCTCGGGATTTCAAAAGAAGATCAGCAGGAGTTCAGGAGCCTGTTGATGACTACGGAGAAAAAACTGGAAACCTCACGGATCAGCGATATATTCTCCCCGCAATTTTTCACCACCAATTTCTGGTTTTTCTACTGCACAACGTTTGCTTTCCAGTCATGGCACTCGGCACTTGAATTCAAACGCTATCTTCTCCGGTTCATCCACCTTTTCCCGGGTGACGGGATCCGGCACCTGACCGGCGTCTGGCGCACGCCGTACAACCAGTATGACTCGGTGGTCCGGCCCGTCACCGCATGGCTTTCTTCCTGCGGTGTGGAATTTCGATACAGCTGCGAGGTGACAGATGTCGGGATCAAAACCACCGGGACAAAAAAGATCGCGGAACTCATCCGGTACCGCTCGCCCGGCGGGAGCATACACGATCTGGCGCTTGGCCCCGATGACAGGGTTATTGTCACCAACGGGTCGATGACCGCAGGCTCCCGGACCGGTTCGATGAATGAAGCACCGGCTCTTGCGCCCGATACCGGGGACGGGGCATGGGCACTCTGGGAGAAGCTTGCACAGGACAGGCCGGAGTTTGGCAGGCCTGCCGTTTTTGACGGGAACGTGAATGAATCAAAATGGGAGTCGTTCACGGTAACATTCCATGACCCTGTATTCTTTAAACGGATGGAAGAGTTCACCGGCAACGCTGCCGGGACCGGTGGGCTTGTCACGTTTACCGATTCGAACTGGCTCATGTCGGTCGTGCTTGCACACCAGCCGCATTTCATTGGCCAGCCTGATGACGTGCAGGTCTGCTGGGGCTACGGGCTTTTCGTGGACAAGCCGGGAAATTTCGTGCAGAAACCGATGGCCGAATGCACAGGCCGGGAAATCCTTGAAGAACTCCTCTTCCACCTGCACTTTGATGCAGACCGGGAAAAGATCCTTGCATCCGCGATCTGTATCCCGTGCATGATGCCGTTTATCACGAGCCAGTTTTTGGTCCGGACCGGCACCGACCGTCCCAAAGTCGTTCCTGACGGATGCATGAACCTTGCGTTCATCGGCCAGTTCTGCGAGATCCCTGACGATGTCGTCTTCACGGTCGAATACTCGGTCCGGTCCGCGCAAGTGGCGGTGTACACGCTTCTCGGCCTTGACCGGGAACCGGTCCCGGTCTATAAAGGCTGGCACAACCCGGCGATCCTGTACGCGGCATGGAAAACGCTCGGGTCGTAACGGCGCCGGTAATTTTTTTTATTGGGGATACGATCCCGTTTCCAGTATCCCGGTTACGCGGATTTTGTTGTCCCGCTTACCGGTGTAATCGTAAAGGATTCAAGCATTGTCTCGTCAAGGTTCCCGTTATCCGCGACAATGATATACGGGATATGATCTTTTGTCATCGTGAAGACTGCCGTACCGGGGCGGGAGGGATCGTTTTTCTTGAGATACTCGAGACGGTATCCGGACTGGTTTGCAATACGGAGCTGGAAATTATTCCGGGTAAGCGAGAGCGGGTGATAGAGATCTTCAAGCGACACGGTTGCCTGGTTGAAGTACTCCTCAAGCGATGAAGTTGTCGGGTCTCCGACATCAACCCGGACTGTGGAATAGCCGGTCGCGTTTGGCTGCGGAGAATAAAACGTGACAATCGTACAGGCCTGTTTCCCGTAATCCCGCACGACCCGGCATGCTGCCGGATCGGTTTCCTGCACATCCCATCCGGCCGGGTACGACAGGGAGATCCCATAGTCCGGGTTCGAATACGTTTCAAAAGATGCGGTTGCAACCGGTGTACCCGTTCCCC
>JBAZFZ010000056.1:0-7311 GCA_041653075.1 Methanoregula sp. | reverse complement strand
TTATAAACCCCTCGCCATCCTTTGTTTTTGAAACCGGTGATGCGGCACTCGTTATCGGAGAGAGCGACCAGATCAAATGTTTTGAACGCGAAATCATGGTGGCTTGATGGAAAGCATCGTAATCGCGCTTTTTGTCTGTCTGGTACTGGCCCTTATCTCCAAATACCTCTCGGTGCCGGCAATCCCGTTTTACATCCTTGCCGGAGTCCTGCTTGGGAAGACCGGCCTCGGATTGGTGGCATCTGATGAGATCAGCACCTTCTTCTCAGAGATGGGCCTGATTTTCCTGTTGTTCTTCATGGGTCTTGGTCTAAAACCAGAACGGATCGTTTCGAACCAGAAAGCGGTCATGATAACCGGGCTCATCGATCTCAACGTCAACATGATCATCGGGTTTGCAGCTGCGTATATGCTGGGGTTCACGTTTGTCGAGTCCCTCATTGTCGCTTCTGCTTTTTACATATCAAGTACGGCAATGGCTCTCACCTCTTTGATCGAGAACCGGAAACTGATGCTCAAGGAAGCTGATACGATCATCTGGCTGATGGTCTTTGAGGATCTCATCCTGATTATCATCCTTGCTCTGGTCTCAACCGGGGGCCAGAATCTTATTGTCTTTGCCGTCAAGATTCTTGCCGTCCTTGGAGTGCTCTATGCTCTCGCCCATTACGGCAAGGAGTTCCTGATCTCGATTCTTGACCGTGACGACGAGCTCCCAATTATCTTCACATTTGCTGCGGTCCTGACGACAGCCTCGGTCTCCATCCTGCTCGAAGTACCTGAAACGATGATGGTAATTGCACTCGGGGTTGCCTTTGCAACAACCGACGCGGATGCCTTCGAACAGCACGCCCGGCCATTCAAGGATGTCTTCATTGTGGTTTTCTTTGTCTTTTTCGGGGCCACGGTGGACTTTTCGGGCGGGGCTGACTGGATGATGATGACGATCATATGCGTCCTTGCCATTGTGAGCAAGCTCATCTCCGGTATCCTGACCGGGATTTTTATCCACGGCTCAGCCATGTCCGGTCTGGAGATCTGGGTCAATACTATTGCCCGGGGCGAATTCTCAATTGCTCTTGCTGTCCTCTACGGAACTCCGCTTGTCGGTACAACAATTGCGGTCCTGGTGATCGTGACCTCTATTATCGGGTCATTTGCCGCCAAATACAGCAAAGGTTTGCGTCGGGGGCTCATCAGTATGGGACGAAGACCCGGTCCGCCCCGCCGTGTTCATCATACCGGAAGATAGAAAAGAGATTACTTTTTTTTATCCCGGTTATTTTCCGGAAATTTTTTTGTCGGATCCTGTTTTTTCTTGCAGATGATTGTTACCGCGTTTTGCAAGTATCCGCTCGACAACGAGCCGTGAGCTGCACACTTCCCCGCATGTGTATTTGCCGATCCGGACAACCCGGGCAGGGAGGTTGCGTTCTTTAAGCTGACAGGTGAGGTTGGCCTCATCAAATAATTGGTTGAACCCGATTGTGATAATATCGGGTTTGATCTCTTCAATAGGACGGAACATGTCCTCCTGGTCTCCAAGAACCGCATGGTCCACGGGTTTGAGTGCAGCGACCATCTCAAGCCGCTGCTCTTCCGGTATAATCGGGTGCGGCTTATGCCTGACGTTGACATCCCTTGCGACAATTACCCAGAGTTCATCACCAAGCTTTTTTGATTCTTCCAGATAGTAGAGATGCCCGGTATGCAGGATATCGAAAGTTCCGGTTGCAACGATGCGGCGGGTGCTCATGCGATCACCTCAAGCGGGCGACGGGTGCCATCGGCTGCAAAACAGAGCCAGTTACCCTCACGGTACGGGTACCCGATGATCAGGTGAAACCGGCCGGCACGGGGGAAAAAGTTAATGTCTGCGTCCGATGGCCGGATCACGCCGTTCGGGTGGCTGTGGGCGCTTCCGGCAAGATGGGTATCGAGAGGCATCATGTCAAAGAGGAGGGAGGCCGAATTCTCACCCGCGATGGTTCCCGGGAGAAGATTGAGTTCCTCGATGATTCCGTCCCGTTCGCGGAGCAGGGCAACGAACTCATTGGGATGGTTTTCCCGGCCGAGTTCAAGGAGAAGATCTAAGAGTTCCTGTCGGATGCCTTGTATGTTCATGGTCGGATCCCCTGCTGCGTACGGACGCTGTACAACTCTTTTGGTTCTGTGCGAAGAAAAAAACTCTCATTCTGGGAATTACTGCTCAACTTTGGCAAGTTCCCCGCTCAAATCTCCGGAGAGGTCGACCCCGGTAAAATCCCCACGGGTGGGGAGGGCCATGGTGAATCCTGCGGTGGCATCGTACGTTACGGATGTCCCTGCCGGAACAACGAAATCAAGGATATGTCCCCCGGTCTTCCGGTCATCGCTGATGAAATGCAGGTGGTAACCAACAACATTGAGCCCTTTGACAAAATCCGGGGTATAAAACCCGACCACTGTTCCGGTGGCATTTTTGTAGGTATAGACTAACTGGTTTTTTGCTGCATCAGAAAGCGACGGGTAAGGTTTCTGCTGTGGCGGAATCGCCCGGACTTTCACAGATGGAAATGTCCCGTCAATACGGATTGCATAAATCATATTCCGGGTCGGCAGTTTTTCAGACATTTCAGATGAGAACTCCGAGAGGTTCAGGGTATGGGATGTTGGTTCGCTAAAATCGCGATCAAAATATGTCACGGTCGCAAACGGGGTTGTCTGGGTATCCTGTGCGGGGACGACTGTTCCGTCTGAGCGTGCATGGTAGTATTTGCCGTCCAGTGCAATCATCTCCCCATCGAGCGAATCGAATGTCCCGATGCCGAAATCCCCGTGTTTTTTCAGTTCTGAAACCGGCTGGACCCCGTCGTAGACCCCCTGCATCAGGGCATCTATCGTTGAAACCTGGTACAGGTTCTCGCGGTCTGCTGAGGTGTCAGCCGTCCGGCTTAATCCTGTGTACAGCGCAGCAAAAAAGAACACGAGGACAATTGCAAGTCCGATTCCCAGGAAAAAATTCCGCTTGTCCATGAGGGTATCCTAAAAAATAGGGTTAATTATTTTTTGCCGGTCACTTTGATGACATGCCAGCCGAACTGGGTTTTGATCGGACCTATGAGTTTTCCAACATCATTTTCAAATGCGGCCTTTTCGAACTCGGGAACCATCATGCCCTTGCCGAACCAGCCGAGATCGCCGCCGCTTTTTCCGGACGGGCAACCGGAGAAGCGCTTTGCGACTGCGGCAAAATCCTCCCCATCGTTAAGGCGCTTCATGATCCGGGTCGCCTCGTCTTCAGTTTTTACCAGTATATGGGATGCACGTGCCTGTGCTGTCATGTATAGAAATGGGAAGTTGAAGGGATAAAAGGGTTGATGATGAGTATTTTTCCGGGCGGTATCTCAACATTTTTCCCCCGCCCCGCTCCAGTAATCGTATGGTAAAAGGAAATTTCTGGCTCGGAGCCGGTATCGGGTTTGTCATCATGGTCCTTCTGGGCAGTGCACTCCCGGTACTCGGTCCGATTATCGGGGGTTTTGTCTCCGGCCTGATTGCAAAAGGCGGGTTCTGGAACGGGGCAAAAGCCGGTTTCTTTGCAGGACTTTTCGGGGCGATTGTCGTGATCATTATTGGTCTTGTTGTGGGAACCCTTGCACTCGGACTGTTTGGGTTCTTTGTCGCGCTCGGTGTTGGGGTAATCCTCGTAATAACCGCACTCTACTATGCCGTACTGGGACTCGTGGGCGGAGCGATTGGCGGCCTGATCAGCAAGTGATCCGGTTCCCTCACTTTTTTAAAGAACTACAGGAGTGACTCCCCTTTTTAAAAACCGGATGGTTCGAACAGGGTGACCTGGTCAGAACTCGCCGTCCTGTTCAAAGCTACGCCCAAACCGGATTGCAAGTTCCGCTTTTGCAAGTTCCCTTCCAAGGTACCCGGCATGATCGAGCAATGAGATTTCATTGCGGCAGAGTATGGTGTGCAGGACATCCTGCCAGCGTTTCCCTTTGATCGCCCGTCCGTGGATGACTGCTACGATCTGGGCACCTTCGATCCCAATCCGGAAATTGCCTTTCGGGTCGTATTCGATCTCGTCCGGCATTATGGTTGCCGTCAGAGCCGTATCGTATTCGAGCGGCGGCTCCCTGCGCCGGTGTTTCTCCTTGAGGATAAGAAGATCAATTCCCATGTCCTTTGGATACGGCCGGCCGGCAGCAAGCGCCATCATATCCGTTGCCCTTCGCATCTCCCGAACCGATCCCTTTGTCTTGTCCGAATGCTCGCTTGTGAAGATAACCGATGCGCCCAGTTCACAGGCAATCCCGGCGAGAAGGGCGTTTGATCCGGGGGAATCCGCATCGAGAAGTTCAACTACATTTCCTGCCCCAAAGAAGACCGGGTAGTTCAGGTCGTGGAAATTTTTCAGCGATGCGACAAGACCCGATCCTACCGGCTGGAGGAGAGGATCGGCAACAAGGCAGCGGATGCCGGCTTTTTTTGCGAGGGCAAGGTTTTTCTTGAGCGAGGTGTTGCCCGGCACAATTACCGCTGCTGCTCCGGCCTCTGCGACTGCTTTGCCGACTTTGGGGATATTCTCCTCTTGGAGGCTGAGCACGAGATCAGCCCGGATGAGTGCAGCCCGGATCAGCTCGGGATTCTGGCTATCCACGGCAAGCGGCCGGTCGATATCCTCAAGCAGCCCGAACACCCGTCTCACATCTTCCGGTTCCGCATCAAATCCAAAACCGAGATCAACGATGTCAGCACCGTTCAGGAAATACCGGTCTGCAACCTCTCGGATATCATCTCGACGGTGGGCATCCATCACTTCCGCGAGTACTTTCATCCGGGACCCCCCTCCGATCCTCACCCCACGGATGCAGTAATCGAATCCAGATTCCCGCTCCCTCTTTTCAAGCGTACTAAACGCGTCCTCTGCCATTTTTGCAGAAAGGAAATCATCAGCAGGAACCGTACGGGAAAGCTCGATCTTTCCAAGGAGGGGAAGAATTAAGGCAAGATCGGCTGCATGTCGCGGACCACGGTAGATTGGGATACCGGTATCCCGCTCGACGTTTTCAAATGAGGCTGTGCACATCCCCGGGACGATGACCAGATCGTACTTTCCTTTCAGGATCAGGGTATGGAGAGTATGCGGGGTTAAAAACGATGCAATCTCCCCGGTCACCACAACGTCCGCATCATAACCGGTGGATGCAGATCGCACCATCTTTTCGGTCGTGGCACCAGTTGGGAGGAGAACACGCATAAGTTTCCTTAATACCAGAGAGATAAAAATACTATGATCAGATGCTGACCTGCGATTTGCATGTGCATACTAATTTTTCCAAGGACGGCGAGAGTAGTGTCGAAGAGATACTGAGACGGGCTGAACTGGCAGGCCTTGACGCAATCGCCATTACGGACCACGATACTGTCGATGGCGCAATAACAGCTCTCGCGTGTAAATCAACCGTCCTTGTGATCCCGGGAATTGAAATTTCCACCCGACAGGGGCATCTCCTTGCCCTCGGGATCACTGACCTCATTCCGGCCGGCCTCGATATTGCCGATACCATAGAGATTGCCCGGAAAAGGGGGGCTCTCCTGATCCTCCCGCACCCGTACCATATCTGGCGTCACGGCGTTGCCCGCAGAAAAAAATCCGGAATGTTTCTGGTCGATGCCGTTGAATCCTTCAACAGCCGGTACATCGTGGGGTCTGCTAACAAAAAGGCCGAGCGGATTGCCCGCCGGCTCGGTAAGCCCTGCGTTGGAGGAAGCGACGCCCACAATGCCCGGTTCGTGGGTTTCGGCAGGACTTACATTGAATCAGAGAAGAACGTGCCTGCGATCCTTGCAGCGATCCGGGCCGGGAATATCTCCTGCGGCGGGACCAAAACGCCGCTCCGCACCTATACGCGGCAGTCGCTCAACAACACATGGAAAAAGATAACGCGGATAACACGACGGATGCGCCTCCGGTAAGGCTTGCGTTCCGGGTTTCCTATCTCGGGAGCCGGTTCTTCGGGTCCCAGATGCAGGTATCCAGCCGTACCGTTGAAGGAGAGTTTGTTGCTGCCTGCCAGCGTCTCGATCTTTTTTCTGACTGGAGAAAAGCCGGATTTTTCTCTGCCGGCCGAACCGACCGTGGTGTCCACGCATGTGGACAGGTTGTAGCATTTTCGACAGAGGCACCTGAGCGGGCTGTCCGTGCTCTTAATTTCCAGCTGCCCCCCGACATCTGGATTACCGGGTATGCCGAAGTCGGCAATCAGTTTCATCCCCGGTTCGATGCAAGATCACGAACCTATCGATATTACTACCCGGTACAGACATCCGATCCGCAGGCGATGGATCGGGCTGCCCGCCAGTTCATCGGAAGCCATAATTTTACCAACTTCGCCCGGATACATGGAAAAAACCCGTGGCGAACCATTCTCAATATAACTGTTGCAGATGACGGGAAGTTTACTTGTCTTGAAGTAACCGCAGAGAGTTTTCTCTGGCACCAGGTACGGTGTATGGCTGCCGCCCTGTTGTTAATCGGCGAGGGAGAATCTTGTGAGGACTCAATTGCACACCTGCTCGAAGCAGAAACGGATTCTCCGCTCCAGCCTGCACCTGCTGAATGTCTTATCTTATGGGATACGGATTGCGGGATAACCTGGACGCCTGTCCCCCCGGGTGATCGCAGTGCAGCGTATCTCGATCATCTCGTGCGGCACCATGCTCTCATGGAAAATATGTGCCGGACCCTGAGGAACGCCCCGGTTTCATAAGAAAAGACCCTGGCGGTTGGGGAAACTCATCCGGGTGAACTTCGCAAGCCTTTTTTAGGGCGCTACGAAATAATCCTGTATTGGTGTTTTTATGGTAGTCATCAAGAGTGTTGATATTATGTCCTGGGCAAAGATCAATGCCCTCTTTGGAATTATCTTCGGCTTGTTTTATGGGATCATCTTTGCCTTGTTTGCAACGACACTTGGCATTAGCAAGGGAATGCCCGGCCTCGAAGCATTCGGCATTTTCGCTATCATCATCTTCCCGATCATCTACGCGATCATCGGCCTGATTGGTGGAGCAGTCGTTGCCTTCCTGTACAATATCTTCGCTGCAAAGATTGGCGGGATCAAAGTCGAGTTGTCGGACAACTGATCGAACCCGATTTTTTTTATTTTGTACTTAGGACTTACGCAGTTGGTTTCGACCGAAAGATCTAAGATGTAGTAACGCCAATCCGAAGGTTAGACAAACCCGGAAAGGAGATCGAAGAGCGTGAACCCTCCGAAATGCACGAGCAGCATATTTGAGATCGGAAGAGCG
>JBAZFZ010000055.1:0-7937 GCA_041653075.1 Methanoregula sp. | reverse complement strand
TAAAATTGGGCGGGAACGACAGTACGGTGGTGGTAGTCTAGCCGGTCCCTTGTGCAAGACACAGGAACCGGGGATGTGTTGCATGCCATCCCGGTGCTTTTTTCCGCGTTTTTGTACCGGAGGTCGCGAACTTCTTATCAGGAAAAGCCGGGGGACCTGTTGTCCTGCTAAAAAAACCCGAAGATATCCGGCGTGCGGCACCGGAACTATCGTGTGCAGTCTTAAAAATATAAATGGATCCTGAACGAAAGCGCGGCCTGCCGGTCAGGCAGCTTTCCCCGGGACCTTGCGGAGCATCTGCACGTCCATAAGAGTAATAAGCCCGTCATCGACCATCTTCTCGACTTCGGGAAGGACATCCATGATCTTCTCTTTTGTATCGATGACATCGACAATTACCGGAAGGTCAAGCGAGAACTGGAAAACATCGACAGTCCGCAGCTTGTTCTCGTGGCCAAACCCCCCCATCCCCCGGTATACCGTGCAGCCGGTAAGCCCGCGCTTCATGAAAAATTGCGGTAAAAACCGGCTTGCCGGCTTGTCGTCAATCATCGCTGATTCCGCAATATAGATCCGCATCAGTAACCCGTTTTGCATCCGATCAATCGCTCCGCATTATGGTGCAACAAGGAGGTATCCCGCATACACGCCAAGCAGGCATCCCCCGGCATTACCAAGGATGTTTATTCCCATGGTATAATAATCCTGATTTTCAAGCATACGGAATGTCTCGTACGAGAACGTGGAAAACGTGGTAAATCCCCCAAGGCAGCCGCTTCCGACAAAATTCATCCAGTCGCCGGATATATGCGAGAACGTGATGACGGCAAGGACAAAACTGCCGATCAGGTTTACAAGGAGCGTGCCCGTGGGAATTCCCCGGATTGTCCGGATTTTTGAGAGCCCGAACCTGAACACCGAGCCGATCGCCCCGCCAAGCCCGGCAAGAATCACCGCATCCATGTCAGATCCCCCGCTGGTACGAGATCACGTGCCGTCCGGCAAGGACTGCGGCAAGGCCGAGGATAATATTTACCAGGATGTTTGCGATCCCAAGGGCCGGCAGCGTCTCAAAACTCTGGAGCGCAAAGGCCGAGAACGTGGTAAATGCCCCCATAAACCCGACACCGAAAAAGAGCCGGGTGTTCCGGCCAAACCTGCCGATATAGATCGATTCGTACATAAAAATGCCCAGAAGAAAACAGCCGGCAATATTTACGATGAGCGTCCCGGCGAGCCAAGGTATCTGCCCGTCAATGAGAAACCGGGCTGCTGCGCCAAGGAACCCGCCGCATGCGATAAGAATGAGCGGCAGGCAGTCTCCATATTTGATCATGCCGTACCTTCCCGGTGGAGACTGCCGCCGTATTTTGATCCCGAATTCCAGCCATGTTTTTTGGTCCGGGTGATCCTGCCGCAGAGTGTCATGTCCTGCAGGAAGACCCGGAGCTGTCGGGCACGAAATGCTCCGATTATGATCAAACTCCTCCAAGCGTCTGTTTACCAGAAGTCATCAGTCACCAAAGTGACGGTTGGAGGCGGACCTCATCGCCTTTGTTGAAAATACTGTTTGTTTTTGTTGTAGTTGAACATAGCGAAGGATCCAAAGAAATGATCCTGGAGAGAGCTTCCCCGGGAAAACTGTGAGAACCGGTTTTACAAAAAAAGGCGGGTGAAAAAAATTACGTCCCGATATACGTCCCGTCAGTTGGATCAATGCACGTGTTTTAGATCGGTTCAGACCGGCGCTTTCCTGTACAGGTAGGCCATGATAAGAGGTGAAGACAGGAAGATGCCGGCGCTCCAGGGAACCCGGAGAATTGCAAGGACAAGGCCGATAAGGGAGAGCACCGGGAAGACCCAGCTCCAGAAGATCTCACGCTGGATCTGGTCCGGCACAAAATCGGGCATGAAGGTTGCCCCCCGGTTCCGGATATAATACCACTGCCAGAGCGTGATAAGGCCGATCACAAGGATGTTAAGCTCAAAGATGATGGCACCAAGCGTATCATAGGGGTAGTCACCCGCGATATTTGTCGAGAACGGGATAAGGCAGACAAAGGCTAGCGAGGCAATGCTTGTACATAACAAAAGCCGGTTGATCCCGATCAGGTGCTGGAACTGCTGATGGTGGAAGTACCAGAGCATTGCAAGGATGATAAACGCGATGAAGTAATGGTAGAGGTCGGGGAGCAGGCTCATGACGATATCGTGGACCGGCGCTGCATCGTTTGCATGCTCGAACTTGCTGGGGATTTCAATAGTGACCACAAGGAGAGTCATCGAAAATGCGTAGATCGAATCGATCAGGGTCGTGACCCGGTCTTTTGGAATAAAACCGGCGATGGCCGGTTCGGCGGATTTTGCCATGCGCTCACTTTCCCGGTGTTTTTCTTTTATTTGCTGTGAGGGGGTATAAATCCCGTGGAAATTGTTGGAACTCCGATACGCGGGAGGCCGGCACCGGCTGGCCCTGCCTTATTTCGTATCCTGCACGTGCCGCACCTGCACGGGAAGCGTGGCTGCTGTCGGGCTGAACGGAGTAGCAGAATATCCCGGGGCCGGGAATTTTCATTGATATACTATTTGGTCACTTTCGCACCATGCGGATAAATAATTCATGACCTACAACAAACAAAGTCTGCGAGCAATAATTATCCGGCACACAGGTTTTTTTATGAAGATCCTCCATACCTCAGACTGGCACCTGGGCTGTTCCCTGTTCGGACACAAGCGGTACGAGGAGTACGAGAGATTCCTTTCATGGCTTTGCGATCTGATCCGGGATGAAAACATTGACGTGTTCCTGGTCGCAGGAGATATTTTTGATACGGGCACGCCGAGCAACCGGGCGCAGGAACTCTATTACGGTTTCTTAAACCGGGTCGCGGCGGTGCCGGGCCTCCAGGTTGTCATCACGGCCGGCAACCACGACTCCCCGTCCCTCATCAACGCGCCGCAGGATCTTTTGAAGCAGCTCAACATCCACGTATTCGGATCGATCCCGGAAGATCCGGCTGATGAGGTTCTTGTAATCAAAGATGCAGCCGGGAAACCGACACTTGTTGTCTGCGCTGTTCCCTACCTCCGCGACCGGGATATCCGGCTTTCCGAGCCGGGTGAAAGTATCGAGGACAAGACGCGAAAACTCCAAGAGGGAATCGTGGAGCATTACCGTACCGTGGCCGGGATCGCGGCACAAAAACGCGGCGAGCCGGATGCAAACATCCCGATCATTGCAACGGGCCACCTTTTTGTTTCTGGCGGGAAGACCGTGGATGGTGATGGTGTCCGGGAACTCTACGTGGGTAATCTCGCCAGGATCCGGGCCGAGGATCTCAAAGCCGGTGTGGATTACCTGGCGCTTGGCCACCTCCATGTCCCGCAGGTTGTGGGAAACGATCCGGCCGTGCGGTACTGCGGGTCGCCGATTGCCCTTGGGTTTGGCGATGCGGGTGACAAAAAGTCAGTGGTAATTGTCGAATTTTCCGGTGCCGGCACATCCATTCGTGAAGTTACGGTCCCGCAATTTCGGGACATCCGGACCCTCACGGGCAACATTGTTGAGATCGAGCACAAGATCGGATCGCTTCTTTGTCTTTCGCAGCCGGTCTGGATCGAAGCAGTCGTCTCCGGGCCGCTTTCGGGTACGACCCTGCAGGCCCGGCTTCGCGAACTCACTGACGGGACCAAAGTCACGCTCATCAGGACGCGGACTGCACAGGTTGGTGACGGAGGTATCGAACCGGAAGTCGAAGGCGAATCCCTTGAGGACCTTTCCACAACCGATGTCTTCCGGCGCTGCATGGCGGTCGGGAATATCCCGGGTGACCAGCAGGAGGAGCTCATGGCAGCATTCTCTGAAGTCCTGCATGAGAAAAACGAAGAGGACACGCTTGCGGAGTGAGAGTAACAATGCGCATCGTTTCCCTCCGGTTCAAAAACATCAACTCCCTTGCAGGGGAGTGGAAGATCGATTTTACCGACCCGGCGTACCTCTCGACCGGGATCTTTGCCATCACCGGGCCGACCGGGGCCGGGAAGAGTACGATTCTCGATGCAATTGCCCTTGCCCTTTACGGGCGGACACCGAGACTGGGAAAGATCGCAAAAAATGCCGGCGAGCTTATGTCCCGCCAGACCGGCGAATGTTTCTCGGAAGTGGAATTTGTTTCCGATAAAGGCCGGTACCGCTGCACCTGGAGCGTGAAGCGGGCGCATAAAAAGCCGGATGGCGAGCTCCAGTCCCCGAAGCACGAAATTGTGGATGCGCTAACCGGTGTTCCCCTTGAGACAAAACAGGCAGCAGTCCTCGGGAAAGTAGTCGAAGTTACCGGACTTGATTACCAGCAGTTCACCCGGTCGATTTTGCTTGCCCAGGGAGATTTTGCAACGTTTCTTGATGCAAAAGCCGACGACCGCTCCCTGATACTGGATAAAATTACCGGGACGGAAATTTACGGGCAGATCTCGGTCGCGGTCCATGAGAGGTTTACCCGCGAGAAAGCAAAGCTTGAGACGCTCGCCGGAAAAGTCGGTGCCCTTGAGACGATTTCACCGGAACAGGCAGAGACATTACGGGCAGAAAAGCAGCAGTACGAAAAAGAAATTTCAGAGATCGCCGCTCACTGCAAAAACCTTGAGGCCGCGGCTGCGTGGCAGGATACGATTACAACGCTTGAAACGGAGATCGTCAGCCTGCGGGAACGGGGCCGGGTGCTTGCCGGACAAAAGTCTGCCGCAGAAAAAGATCTCGGGAGACTTCATCTTGCCCGCAGGGCCCGCGATCTTGAAGGGATATATTCCGGCCTTTTTGAACTCCGTAAGCAGCAGGTACTGGAAACACAGGAAAAAACCGTTTGCGAA
The DNA here is from genome assembly GCA_041653075.1 of Methanoregula sp. Taxonomy (GTDB): domain Archaea; phylum Halobacteriota; class Methanomicrobia; order Methanomicrobiales; family Methanospirillaceae; genus Methanoregula. The sequence continues at coordinate 3,071 of JBAZFZ010000055.1, read as the reverse complement.
GAGCAGCTTGCGGAATTTTCCGCGGCTTATGCCCGGGCGCTTGACACCTTCCGGCTGGGACAGGAACGGTATGAAACAGCGGCCAAAGAGAAACAGCGCGAAGAGGAACTTTGCCGAAGTGTCCGCGATCTCGATACCCAGATCCGGGAGATCCGGACCCGGCATGATGAATATACCGGGGAAAAACAGCGGCTGGAAGAAGAGACCGGGAAATACCGGGAATCCATTCAGTCCGCTGAAAGGCTTCTGGAAGGGATCAGGCCGGATCTTGCAAAAGCAATCACGTACCTTACAGAGCACCCCCGCGACGAAAAACTGATTGCATCCCTCTCGGGTATAGAATCCGCTGCCCGGCAGATTCATGCAACGGAAAAAACCGCAGAACAGAAACGGGAAGCTCTCCTCGGGGTGGAGCATGGCCTTGCCGATGCGGAGCAGGTGGTTATCCGGAGAAAAAACGATCTGGACAAGGCCGCAGGCAGGGTGCAGGCAGCAATCGTGTTGTCCGACCGGATAAAAAAAGAACTCGCAGAACTTACCGGTGGCCGGGACGGTCCGGCACTAAGGCTGCCTGCTGAAGAGTACGCCGAACGTGAACGCCGTTTAAAAACTCTTTTGGATCTCCTTGTGCGGATCGAAGAAGAAAATACCGTTCTTGAAAAACTCTCCGGAGATCTCGATACCGTCCGGGCCGGGCGGAAAGCAAACGAGGAGCGTCATGTTGCACTCAGAAAAGAAGCAGAAATGGCAGCAGAACTCCTCAGGATATCGGAAGAAAACCGGGTCTACCTGGCCCGGATAAAAAGCCTTGAAGATGCACGCAGCACGCTCCCGGACGGGATCCCCTGCCCGCTGTGTGGGTCAACTAATCACCCGTGGTGCACCGGTGCTGTACCGGTTCCCGGTGATGCTGAGAGAAAACACAAGGCCTGCAAAAAGGAAAACGAAGAACTCCAAACAAAGGTCAGGAAAAGCGAAGCAGACCTCGCAGGCATCGATGCAGGGATCCGGGCCGGCGAAACAGCACTGCGGGAACGTGAAGCACAGGCAAAAAAGGTCCGGGCTGAACTGGAGGCCGGATGCCGTGCCATGGGGATCCCGACCGGGTCTGCCCCAAAACTTTCTGTTGCCGCAGCCCTTAAAGAGTGTACTGCCCGGCTTGAAGAGTCAAGGAAAATCCTTTCACAGGCAGAAGAAAAAGAACGTGAGCTTAAAAAGGTGGAACAAACTCTCGCAAAGGAAAAGGATGCCCATGCAGAGTTCCAGCGGGATTATGACAAGACCCTTGCGTATCGTGACACACAGATCAGCGTGCGTGACCGGCTGAAAGACGAGATTGCCACGTATGAGGAGGAAGCCCGAAAAGAGAAGGATGCGTTCCTTTTCTCCGTGCAGGAATACGGCGTCTTTGTGTTCAGCAGGCCCACCATGACCGAAGAGATCCTTTTCGGGCTGACAAAATGCCGCGACGATTATCGTGCAAACCTCGCACGAAAGCAGGAGCTGGAAACAGCGCAGCAGAGATACACCGCTGACGCAGAAAAGAACCGGTCGCTTCTTTTTGCGGCGGAAAAAAACCTGGCCCCGGTTACCGGAACACTCGCGGGGATTCTTGAAACCCTGAAAAAACATACCACGAAGCGTCGGGAACTCTACGGGGAAAAGGACCCGGCTGCTGAAGAAGAGCGGATGAAAAAGCTGGTTAAAACCGCAGAGCAGGAATTTTCTGCGGCAGCCGAGACAAAGAACCAGGCATATGCCCGGAAAAATTCCTGCGAGGACCAGATTAAAACCCTTGCATTCAGGATGGAAACCCGGCACCGGGAACTCCTGGAAAAAGAGCAGGAATTTTTTGCGGGTCTTGCCCGGGCGGAATTTACCGGTGAAGATCAGTTTATCTCTGCCCGGATTTCCCCGGATATCCTTGCAGGGTTAGAAGCGCTTGAAAAGGATCTTGTGCGTGAAGGAACGGAACTTGCCACCGGTCTCCGGGAGAGAACGGCAAAGCTGGAAGCTGAACAAAAGCGGGCGCTTACCAAAAGCAACCGCGAAGACCTTGCGACCGCTATCGAGAACGATAAGACCCGTGCGACAACACTCCAGATTGAGATCGGGGGAATCCGGACAAAACTCGAACAGTACCACGAGCAGGAGGCACAGCGCAAAAACCTGCTTGAAGAGATCGCACGCCAGAAAAAAGAATTTTCCCGGTGGGAGAACCTCCACGATCTCATCGGCTCTGCGGACGGGAAAAAGTTTCGGGTTTTTGCGCAGGGGCTGACATTTGAGAAACTTGTCGTGCAGGCAAACAAACATCTCCGGAAAATGAGCGACCGGTATGTCCTTCTCCGGGATAAGACTTCGCCGCTCGATCTCGATATCCTGGACAATTACCAGGCCGGGGAAATCCGGACGACCAAGAATTTATCCGGGGGAGAGCGGTTCCTTGTCAGTCTCGCGCTTGCACTCGGGCTCTCCGGGATGGCAAGCCACAATGTCAGGATCGATTCGCTTTTCCTGGACGAGGGTTTCGGGACGCTTGACGAGGATACGCTCGAAACTGCACTTGAGACGCTCGCATCGCTCCAGCGGGAAGGAAAGATCATCGGGATCATATCCCATGTGCCGGCGTTAAAGGAGCGGATACCGGTGCAGATCCAGGTGGAACCGACCGGTGGGGGGAGAAGCCGGATTTTCGGGCCGGGATGTGTTGGGCCGGACCCGGTGAAAAATACCCGATCTTTTTAAAATCCGGATGAATCAGAAAATTTTGATGGGCCTTACGTTTAAAGTAAAATACCTGGCCCCCTCTTATCAGGGTTCCTTGCGGGGCATGGCGGGGCCAGGATTTTTTTTGACTATCTGGCTTGAAAAGAAAAAAACATAAAAATTTTTCACTTTGGAGCACCATTTTTGCGGCAGCACTTCTTGCAATCGGTCTAAGTTTGGCATGAAAATCAAAAAACCGGATTTGGCTAATCACCGAATCCTGCATCTGGCTTTTTCAAAGTAATCGCCGCATCTCTTAAGATCATCAGGACTTCGTCAAGTGAAACGAAAGTCGGGATTTG
>JBAZFZ010000054.1:0-9344 GCA_041653075.1 Methanoregula sp. | reverse complement strand
CCAAGAGGTCCGGACGTTCAAATTATCGTGTACCGGGCATAACGGGAATAATTTCCCCGGAGAATCCTCTTGAGTTCATTCCCGTGTTTTCTCACCGGAACAATGTGCGGGATGTTCTCCATTTGGAGGAATGAGAATACGTCGTTTTGAGTGAAAACCCCGATCAAGACAGAGTACCCCGATATTCACCTTTGCGTCGTTGATGATTGCCAGGAATTTTTGGATGTACTCGACTTTTGATATTCCTTTCTTTACCGGGAAAACTGCGAGGGTCAACCGTTGGCCCTTTGTCGTGATGTAGAACGAAACATACGAGTAAAATGTCGTTGTAGAAGCCTTCATTTTACTCTTGATGACGTAATCTTTGTTTACGTCAACAATCTCTCCGTAATAAGGATCGTTGGTGAAATCTATGGCAAAATGATACGATTTTCCGGGAAGAAGGATCTGATCATTTGAATACGTGAGGATCTGTGATTCTAATTCCAGAAGTGATTCTAAATCCACCTTGGTCAAGTGGTATCTGACCGACGTTTCACAAGGGACTTTTTCTACGGATTTATTGATGGAATGAACGGATAGTTTGTTCGCTGACATTCCGACAAGGGATCGAACGATCGTCTTTGGGTTTAGTGTTCCATTGATGGAACTAGTGAGGTTTCGGTTGATTGCTTCAACTGCTATTTCGGAACAATCTTCTGCTCGGATCTCATTCTTTATTTGGCGAGCGAATTGCCGTTTATTGACCATATGCGGCGCCCGCTGCCTATTTAGATCTTACGCTCTTCTTGAGGACGGGTTAAAAATTAGTGAAGTGCTGAGTCCTGATCCGGCGGGTGAAGCAAAAAAAACAGAATGGGGATTTTTTTTAATTTGAGTGAAGACCTGCCCGGATTTTCTGTGTAAAAAAAATTATTTTCGGGATCTTCTCCCGCCGAAAATAACCGCCATGAACCCAAGGGCCGCGACAATAATTGCCACCGGTACCGGGGAGGAAATTCCGGGTAATACATCAGGTTTGTAAAGCTCGATTTCGCTTGTTGTGGTCTGGTCTGCAATAACCTTTACCGGTTCCTGGACCGGCAGGTAACCTTCAAGCGTGGCATTGACCGTGTGGTTGCCGGCCGAAATACTGTTCAGGGTAACCGGGGATGATCCGGCCGGGGTCCCGTCAAGGGTGATATTTGCACCCGTCGGCGTCGTATTGATGACAAGTGTCCCGGTCTTTGGCACCAGTTTTGCCGAGACTTCAGTTATCTCAGCGGATTTCACAACCGCTTTTGTCGAGAGCATTTCGTAATCAAACCGGGAAATGTTTACGGTATAGGCACCCGGATCGAGACTGGTAACCGTGAGCGGCGTACTTCCCTGGTATTTCCCGTTTACCGTGACCGATGCATTATCCGGGAGTGACAGAATATTCATACTCCCGGGAACTGCCGGAGTAACCGAACTGCCAATAGTTGCACTGATACCCGGGGTCCCAAGAGAGACCGAGATCGTACTGTATTCTGCTTCGCCCAGGTTGGAACGATCGTTTGGCCCGTTTGCCACCCAGACCGTGTAGGTCCCTGGATCAAGCGATCCAACTGCCCCGGTGTCCCACTCATATTCCCAGTGGTCGTTTGCGACATCAACCTGGGTAAATCCGCCCTGGTCGGCCCGACGGTAGATATTGTCAAGCGCAACACCGTTTACCGGAAGGTTTGGACCGGTAAGAAAGAGATAAACCGTTGAACTCGTATAGCAATATCCTGATAGTTTTACCGTGTCACCCCGGTAGGTCTGGACCGATGCGGCACCAGGGGAGATCCCGAAAAGAAGAATCAGGATAAAAACCACCGATATAACCCACAAATGTTTGATCATATGCACAAATTCCCCCTTTACTGTATCGTAGTGCGGGAATTATTAAAAAAAGATAGTATTCTGGATTATGCCGCAGTTGCTGTCGAATTCAGTGCAACAGTTGTTGTCGGGACCGGAACCTTTGTGAGCGTTGGCGTCGGGGTTGGCGTTGCAAGTACGGCCTGAACATCCAGTTTTCCATTGGGTGTAGATGTCGAATCGGTCATGACCAGTTCACCGTATTTCCAGACATTCACCGTCAAAAGATCCCCGGACCCGTCGGTCTTTTCAAGCGCTGCCGTCACAAGGCCGTCCTTTGTCGCAATCGAATAGAAGTTGTCCCCGGTATCGGACACGGTCTTCTGCCCGCCGGGAGTTCCGACCGTCCCTGAGTAGGTCTTATCATAAATTATCTCAACCCAGACGCCGGTCTGCGGGACAGTGACCTGTGCCGTTGTCACTACTGCCACGGTGGTTTCGACCGTTGTCGGAACCGTGGTGGGGATAGTAGTAAGGGTTGTCGGAATTGCCGTGGTCATTTCCGGTGTGGGCGTTACAGTTGGCGTCACGGTGTTGCCAGACATATTTTTCATGAGCATGATGCCTGCTGCGGCAACCGCGATGATGATAACAATTGCAATAACTGCGATTACCACCTTCGGGCGCTTCTTTGCAGGCGCTGCCGGAACCGGTGGAATTGGCGGCATAGGCGGGATCTGCGCGCCGGGAGGAATCACCGAAGAGTTCTGCACCGGAGCGGGTTCCGTTGCAGATGCGGCTGTTTTCGGAGTTTCTGCAGTGGGTGTTGCGGCATCGGAAATCGTGTCCTCATGAGCCGGCGTTGCGGTTTCCGTTGGCGCGGCTTCAGGTGCAGGTACCACTGCAGCAGGTGTTTCTTCTTCGGTCGGGGCTGTCTCCGGGTGATGAATATGGGAGGGCACCTCGGGCTCCGGCTGAGTTCGCGGGACCGAGTCTTCGATCAAAGGCTCGATGGAATGGATAATCTGTTCGATGGGCCGCTTGCTGTTTACCTGCTGCTGGGGAGCAGCGGGCTGTCCGGTGGAAACCTGCACCGGGGACTGTTCCGTGGAAAGTGCAGAGATCTCCTCATCGGAAAGGATCTTTGACCCGCAGCGGTTGCAGAATGTCGACCCCGGGGGAACCCGGTTGCCGCACCGTCCGCAGAATGATCCCTCGGGAAGCGACGAAGTCTCGACAGGTTTCGGAGGCATATGGGGTGTGTCGACGACAATTTTTTTGATCGGGCGGGGTGTCTCGATCCTCTTTTTTGTCCCGGGAATTGCGGCAGGCTCGCGGACGACCCGGGTTTCCGGTGCCGGCTGGGGTGCAGGGGCTCCTGCCGGTTCTGCCGGGAAGCGCGCAGCCTCGGCGCTGTATTTTTTGAGTGTTTTGACCCACTCGTCGGCTTCGCGCTTGCGCTCGCCGGCGGTCTGCATCGCAAAGGTCAGGGCCATCTCACGGGTGTCTGCCGTGTCGGTGAGGATAGTCAGGGTCAGCACCGGATCCCGGATTGCATTTTCGCCCCGTGCAACATTCCGAATCGTTGCAAGCGGGATCGCCTGCGTCGGAATGATATTCTTGATACTGTCGATAAGGATAAGGCGCCGGTTCGTGAGCACCAGCTCAAACGGCACGGATTTTACCTTGACATGCTGAGCAGTCAGGATAATGGACTCGTCGCTTTTTAGTTCGGGATAGCCCATAATACCACGTTCTTACATTAGATTATCAGATGCATTGTTGTTAATTGTTCACAATGCATGTATTTATCAGATATCCGTTGTTCAAGATTAAAAAAATACGAGGTCCGGTTTATAAAAATTCCCGGTCGTTCATGTAGGGCTTCAGGACATCCGGGATCCGGACGGACCCATCGCGCTCCTGATAGTTTTCAAGGATGCACCGTAATGCCCGTGATGTTGCGATCGCCGTGGAATTAAGCGTGTGGACAAACTGTTTTGATTCAAAGTCCGCCTTGTCCCGAACACGGATGTTTAAGCTTACCGCCTGGTAGTTCGTGCAATTCGAGCAGGACACGACCTCTTTGTATGCATTTTCCCGCGGCATCCATGCCTCGATATCGTACTTCTTTGCCGCGACTGTACCGATATCCCCGGTACAGATGTTTACCACATGGTACGGAAGCCCGAGTTTCTGGAAGACCTCTTCGGCATTTGCAAGAAGCTCTTCATGGATCTTCCAGGAGTCCTCGGGTTTGCAGAAGACAAACTGCTCGATTTTTGTAAACTGGTGGACACGGAAAAGACCTTTCGTATCAAGGCCGTGCGCACCAATCTCCCGGCGGAAGCACTGGGAGAGCCCGGCAAATCTGAGCGGGAGATCCTTTTCCTCGAAGATCTCATCCTGGTACATCGCCGCAATCGGGTGCTCGCTTGTTGCAATGAGGTAGGCGTCGTCGCCATCGATCTTGTACATAACCTTCTCGAAATCGTCAAGATCGGTCACGCCCTCATACGATTTCCGGTTGATCATAAACGGCGGGATGACCGGGGCAAATCCTTTCTTTCCGAGAAGATCGAGTGCAAAACGCTGGAGCGCAAGATCGAGAAGAGCCAGGTTTCCTTTCAGGAAATAAAACCCGGCACCCGATGTTTTTGCCGCCCGCTCAAAATCGGCCCAGCCCCTGTCGACCGCGAGCTGTCCATGATTGACCAGTTCGAAATCGAATGTGCGCGGAGTCCCCACCTTTTTTATCTCCACGTTCTCGGTGTCGTCTTTTCCGAACGGGACGCTCTCGTGGAGGATGTTGGGGAGGCGCATGAGCCGGGTGTGAATGATCTTTGAGATCTCTTCCTGCTCTGCATCGTTTTCCCGGATCTTCTTTGGCAGGCTTGCTGCTTCTGCCATGAGCGCAGTCGCGTCCTGTTTGCTCTTTCTTGCCTCGTTGATGTCACGTGCGATCGTATTCCGGCGCCTGCGCAGTTCATCGGTCTGCACTTTGAGCTCGCGGGAACGTGCGTCTTTTGCGAGAATCTCGTCAACCCACGCTATCTTTTCCGGAGTCTTGCGCTTTACAAGATCTGCTTTTACCATCTCCGGGCTTGCCCGTACAAACCTGATGTCCAGCATGTGATGCACCTCTGTTGTATGACATTTCCGTTTTCGCGGTCTGCCAAATTTGTAGTAGTATTCGTGTTGTACCTTATTATGTTTGGATGTGCCGGGCCGTGACCGGGTCTTCCAGAGAGAATCACCCGGGTTTGGTTTTTTGGCGTGTTTTTTTTAAGATATTCTAATTCCGATTACAGCGACACGGTCGTGATATGGATGAACGGGATTTTTGGTGCAAAAAGCGCAAGATCGATCGCTGCGATAATGATCCATATTGTGTCGGACGGATATGAGATATCCAATGCAAGTGACCTGATTTGTATGAATGATTCGCCTCAGGGGGAGTTTCCCATCCCCTAAATTGCCCGGACGCGATACATCAAAGTACCCCCGGGCTGAAATGGTAACCGGGAATGATTACATGAAGGTACCGGGACCTCTGGAGGCATGGGAAACAGATTACCGGAAACGCGGGCGGGTCTGGGGAGGTACTGCCCAAAATCTGCCCGATATTCCCCCGGGATCCCGGGTTCTTGAGCTCGGCTGCGGAAACGGCAAAACTTTTGCGGCGCTACTGGAACGCGGCTGCGATACGGTGGGAATTGATTTTTCCCGGAATGCCGTTGTATTGTGCAGCCGTTCTTTTGGAACTTCTTCCCAAAGTCATGTTGTTGTTGCCGAAGCACAGAACCTGCCGTTTGCCGATGGATCGTTTGATGCCGTTGTCGCATACCATGTCGCAGGTCACCTTGATTCCTGCGGGCGAATAGATCTTTCCCGGGAAGCACAGCGGGCCGTACACCCGGGGGGTAATCTCTGGTTTTCCGGGTTTTCTGTCGGTGATTTCAGGGCCGCGAAGGGGACCGTTTCTGAACCGGGGACGGTAGTGAAAAAAAACGGGATCGCAACGCACTATTTTACCAAAGACGAGGTCATCCGCTTGTTCTCTGGATTTTCCTGCCAGGATTGCGGGATGCATCGCTGGTATCTCACGGTGCGCGGCCGAAATTTCCTTCGGGAGGAAATTATAGCCCGGTTTACAAAAAACGGTTGATTTTTCGGATTTTTAAGGAATTCCAACGAAATTACGAGATAATTATTAAATTGTGTGATGGCATTCTTTGTTCTGCATTTTGGAGTGATTCTGATGCAGAAAGTTTTAGTCCTGTTTCTGATTGTGTGTGCAATCCTTATCGGCGGCGTATCCGCGGCCGATGTTAATGCAAGTGCAAGTGAAAATGCAACGGTGACCGTAGCTGAAACCACGTCTGCTGGCCTTATTGGCGGGGACATGGGGACTTACCTTGTGAAAGCCAATGTCGATGACGCAAACGTTACCTTTGACAACGATTTCAAGGGTTCCATCGTCAATGGAACGCTCAATGTCGATGTTTACACAACCGCGACACCCTACAAGGTAATTACGGTTGAAAAGTCCGGTTACGAGATTTACACGGCAAACATCACGGAGTACCCGGCAAAGAACGAAACCGTTGAGGTCAATGTTGTCCTTGTCCCGGTTGCAGCCCAGAACACTACTGCTGCAGTAAATGAGACTGTTTCAGATGCAGGTGCAAATGTCACCGCACCCGCTGAAGTGACCTCTCCGGCAGCCGAGACCACGGCAGTACCCGCAACCACAAAGGCCGGCAGCCTGCCGTTTGCCGTCTTCGGCGCCTTTGTTGTTCTTGGCATTGTTGCGCTGAGAACCCGACGCTGAAATTTATCGTATCTCTTTTTTTTGTTTGCTTTCCGATTTGCAGTCAGGATAAATTGCTGTTTGTGTTTTTGTGAAAATTCTGCAAAGTGCTGCATTGCAGCCGGAATATCTGAACAGGGGCATCTGAATACAGTCAGAAATATTCCGGAAAATTTCCGTGATGCGCCGGGGATAGCGTTTTTTTATCTGGCGGACTTCTCTGGAATCGCAGTTTTTTTGCTTCATATTTTGAACCGGGGGGGTTTCAACAGAGCCCGGGTAAAAAAGGTATTAGTTCCTATCAGGATTTTTTTTTAAGTTTGTTATTTTCTCCGAAGTGCCCACACAAGCCCACAGGCACCAAGAACGGAAAGGACAATCATCCCCGAACTGACCGGACTGTTCTTTGTCGTTGTCTGCGCGTATGCAAGGGCGATATTGACATTGACCGTCTCGCCAGAACTGACATTCAGCGTTTTTGTCTGGGTGATGTATCCGTCTTTTTCAAGGAGGATCCGATGCTGGCCGGCGGTTGCCCCGGTGATGGTGTAAGGACTCAACCCAACGTAGCCTGAATCATAATATACCCTGACACTGTCCGGTGCAGTTTTTACATAGATAGTACCAAGCGCCGAGGTATTTGTTGTGCTGGCTGATGCAGCTTTTGTTGAATCGGTAACCGTGTGGATCATGGTGGGGAGGATCGATGACTGCGTCAACGTCTGGCTAAACCCGTCCGGGAATGTTATCGTGATCGTTTTTGGTGAAAAATCCGCGGTAATAACATGGCTGACTGCCGATCCCTCAAAAGCAAACTGTGCTTTTTTGAAATCCATCGGTGTGGTCTGGTATTCTGACCCATATGCGACATCGTTTGTAACGGCAAAATTTTTGAGGAATAGTGTTGCATCAGAATTTGTAAACGATATCACCTGGGGGGGATCGGAACTGGTGTCGAGTCCCTTGACCAGTTCGTTCTGAAGGGACGAAAGTGGAATCGCGTTTTCAATAATCCCTTCAAGCGTGAATTTAAAAACCGCTGTAGCATCACCGTTTTCACTGATAGTTATATTCAGTGAATCTGCGGTAAATGCACAAGCCGGTGCAACCAGAAGAAGTGCCAGGCCGATGCAGCAGAATGCAAAAGCTCCGGACCTGCTAATATTTTTAGATATCATGTCAGATACGCATCCATTAAATCTGTATATCTCTCTTGAGGTTTTGTGGTGTCTGGGAATATAATCTTTTTATTGGAATCTGCCGCGAATTCCGGTTCGGGAAGGTCCTGCTGCGTAGCATGTTGATATAGATTCTGTACGAATAGTTTACCAGAATATATGATAGATCTGTTCATCAATTTCGTCCTTCATCTCGATCAGCACCTGTCTATGGTAGCACAGACTTACGGGCTGTGGACATACCTTCTTTTGTTTTTCATCATCTTCTGCGAGACCGGGTTTGTAGTGACGCCGTTTTTACCCGGGGATTCCCTCCTTTTTGTATCCGGGGCAGCAGCAGCAAACGGCATCCTGAATGTGGAACTGTTAATTGCCGTGTATATCCTTGGGGCAGTACTCGGCGATACGGTAAATTACCTGCTGGGAAATTATCTGGGCCTGCGCGTGTTCCAGGCAAAATTTCCCACGATAATCAAACAGGAATACATCGATAAGACATACCGGTTCTATACAAAATACGGCGGGCTGACGATCTTTGTCGCCCGTTTTGTTCCCATGATCCGGACCTTTGCCCCGTTTCTTGCCGGTGTCGGATCCATGAAATATCGCCGTTTTCTGGCGTTTAATATCCTTGGTGCAGTCACGTGGACACTCTCGCTTGTCCTTGCCGGGTATTTTATGGGAGAACTCCCGATTGTCCAGGCAAACATGAGCCTGCTGATTCTTCTTGTTATTCTTATGACAATTGTGACCGTCGCTTTCATTCTTGTCAGCATAGTTCTTGCATGCCGCCGTAAGGTCCCGGAAGAAAAGGAATAATTTTGGAAAGCGTTTTGTTTTTCTTTGAGGTCCACTCAAAGTTTTTCTCCCGTGCACCCGGGGGCATCTATCCGGTATTGTTCCACGAAGGATGACAAGTCATTGGCCGGGTGAACCAATGGTTCAATTATGTGCAGAGTAACGGCAAAAATCACTTTGAACCAGCGGTATTTTTCCGTGGCGGGAATTTTTCCCTTTAGAGGTTAGTACTACAACACCGTGTTATCATGCAATTAGAAATTTTTTGATTGTGTCCAAAGATCGGCTAAGATAATCCATGAAGGGATGATCTCATTGGTAACAACCCAAAAGGAGACCACCCCGATGAAGATTATCGTCTCGTTACACGTAAAAGTATGCATAGCCGATAACGGACCAGTACCCCTGGAAAGCCTTGTATCCATTTTAAAGGATCGGCATATAGAAGCCGGATTACTTGAACAAATTCCGGTAGCAATAGACCACAACCTTGTCAACAGTTATTGTGGCGCGAGGTATTCGAAACGAACCGGGGAAGAACGGTATGTTCGAGCTGGAACATCAGAGAAACAGCTTGTGACCTCAATAGGTCCCGTAACCATCCGGATGAATAAAGTTCGGGATACCGTTGAGAATCGGACACGAAAACCATTGACGGATCGAGTAAAGTTTGCCGGAAAACAGAAGTATCAACCGGATGTCCTGATGGTGACCGTAGATTTTGCACA
>JBAZFZ010000053.1:0-10559 GCA_041653075.1 Methanoregula sp. | reverse complement strand
AATGGGCAGTTTCTGGGGGTCTGATGGCATAAATTATTGAACTGGCAAATTGGTTTTCCTGACAAAAAAATTGGTTGCGATAGTTTACCGTTTCTATTGGTTATGTGAATGAACTGGCAAACTTGGGGAAAAAAGAAGAAAATGATGAGGAGTAGGGATCCTGCCGGATTCCGGCAGGCTCATTGGGGGGGGTGACCCCCACTCTGCCCGATACCTGGGTGGGGGGATACCCCCTCCCCCCATGACCCGGGTCCCGCAGGTTTCCCGTAACATCCCCCCGGTTTCCCCGGGAACCTCCGGCGGCACAGAATTGTTTTGAAGAGATTCCCGGAACACAAGAGGGGTCGACCGGAATTTTTATCAGGGAGGGGGTCACCCCCCTCCGGGAAAAATGATGGGGGGGGTACCCCCCTGTCCCATAGAGTGCGGTCAGATAACCCGGTACACCGTGACCTCATACCGGTGGCCATCCGAGACCGGACTTCCGACAAGAATACCACCGGCCTGGTTGCAGAGCCGGGTGAAAAATCCCCTGACCATCTCCTGCCGGTCGCGGGAGAGTTTCCGCCCGGTCCCCGTTATCGCAACCGTCGCATGTTTTTCATCGGTCGTGATCCCGATCTCGATCCGGTCGGCACCGGTTCCCACAAGGTCTTCGATAATATAGGTCACAAGGTCTGAGAAGATGTCCCGGTCGATCACCACATCAGGTTCGACCGTGCCGCGTCGGATTGAGACGTTAACATCATCGAGAAGCGGCCGGTTCCCGAGCCGTGCGACAAGCATCCGTGAAAACGCTTCCCCGTCATCGGTCGCCGCAAGGATATCTTCATCGGAACATGACGGTCCTGAAAGACCGATCACCACCGATTCGACTACCGTGCAGAGATCGGAGGGGACACGCTCCTTTGGCAGCGAAAAACCCCGGAGCGTCGCGGTATACGATGCGAGCAGCCGGATCGCACGGTTCACGAGCGACACATCGATGATCCGCGAGAGGTCGTCTTTTTTGAGTGACTGCTCGAGGCGCCCGATAACCTGGCCGGCTTTGAGCGCAAGGTGGATAGAGACGTGGTTCTTTGCATGGTGCGCATCGGCAAATTCCTTAAAACCGTCCAGCAGCCCGTCGAGTGCATCGCCATCGATAAGTTTGTCTGCCTGCGTTGCCATGTCGGTCTCGCCGAGCTCCTCTAACACGTGCGAGACATAGAAAAGCCGCCCGGCCATCACCGTAAAAAGTTCATTCAGCTCTTCCATGCAGTCTTCGGCAAACGCGGCAGTCTCCTGAGCCCGGGCCGTGTTGAGTTCGGCAATCCCGTCAAGCGCAACGGCATCTGCCCGGCTTGCCGCAAGCATCGCACAGGCAGTATCAGCGGTAATTACCCGGCCATGACCCGGGCAGACCAGATCGATTCTGCCGCTTTTGAGCAGGGCAAGCAGGCAGTCAAGCGACCGGATGAGATCGTCACGGTTCCATCCGCGCAACCCGGCGACCCCGGGGTTTGCGGCAAAGAGCACATCGCCGATAAAAAGCAGCCGGCCAATCCGGATACTGACACTGTCCGGGCTGTGGCCGGGAGTGTGGAAAACTTCGAGAGGTTCTGATCCACCGCTTGACAGGATTTCCCGGTCCAGACCAAAACCCTCCGGTCCAGCCGGGAACCGGGTGCAGGCCAGGATATTTTGCGGGGAAAGAGGGATCTCCCGGTTTGCGAACAGTGCACGAAGGTCGGTTTCCTGTACCGGCAAAAAAAGGTTAAGACCTGCCGTAATTTTCGGGAACGTCCGGCCAAGAACTGATGCCTGGGTCATTTCCGTATCGCAGTTCTCAAGAGCCCGGGCCCCGGATTCCTGGACAATAAGCGTGGAAAATTTACGGTCAAGAAGACCGGGCGAGAAACCAAGCGCCGCAAAATGATCGATATGGGCATGGGTCAGGATAACAAGAAGCGGGATCTTCCGGGTTTTTCGCACCTTGACTATCTCGGAGAGGAGCGTGTCTCCCTGATCTGCAAGCCCGCCGGAATCAATAAGGACAAGGCAGTCTCCCGTGCAAAGAAGATAGGAATTGGATGAGATAAGGTCCGGCTTGCGGATAACCGGGAAAATTTTTACTTTCGGCGTAGCGGGAACCGCCTGCCACGCAAGGGATACAAGAAGATCGTTACCACGCGGCAAGGGCTTCTCCCTCATCAGAATAGATGGAGAAGATGGAAGTAAAACCTGCAAGCTTCATAACCTTGAATACTTCCGGGGAAAGGTTACAGAGCGCATACCGGTCATCGCTGTTGCGGAGTTTTTTTGCGGTTGCAAGCAGAACGCGCAGACCCCCGCTCGAAATATAGGTCACCCCGCCAAACTCCAGGAGGAGCCTGCGATGGCCGTCGCCAATTGCGGAATTAATTGCTGATTCAAGATCGCCTGCGGTAGTGGTGTCAACCCTTCCGGCAACGGCTAGCACCGTTGCTGTGCCCTGTATCCGGCTAGTAATATCCATACTGGTTCCTCAGGTAAGGTGTAATGCGATCGCGTGTGATTTACAACTATCATTTGTTTCTGGTGATAATCCTTGTCATGTTTCAGAAAAGAGGCCCCGGTTTTGGAAACACCAGACTTATTTATGTACATACTCTGCCAATCATGATTGCAGGGTGCGGCTTTGCGGGTGTCGCAGGTGAACGGGCGGATATACTGCTCCATTAAGATCAGCGATAGCGTTGTACAGCGCAGTCCCGGGAAATGGAACGGTTGGTTCCGGGCCAGGTCAGGTTACCCGGCAAAAGGCAGGTGAATGACGGTGGCTGCATCTATTGATCTTAATCTCCCTGCAAATCTTGAAGCGATACCCAGAGTGTCATTTGAGATTGAACAATGCATGAGATCGTTAGGGTTTTTTGACGAGCAGATCCTGGATCTCCAGCTGGCAGTCGAAGAGGCGATCACCAATTCCGTCCTGCATGGGTATAACGGCATGCCGGGTACGCTTGCGATCCGGTGCCGGGCCGGGCAGGACGAGGTAGTCGTGGAAATCGCTGATTCCGCCCCGCAATTTGACCCGCTGTCCCTCCCGCCCCCGGATCTATCAGAAGATATCCGGGAACGCGAGATCGGAGGTCTCGGTGTTTTCCTGATCCGCAAAGTGACCGACAGCGTCACGTACCGGTACGAGGATGCACACAATGTGCTGACACTGGTGAAAAAAAAACCGGTCGTCCCGCAGGAGTAATCGGCACCGACAGACTCCGCGGGTGAGGCAGTAAAAAAACCGGTATACACGGGCACAAAACTGCGATAGAAAAATTTAAAAAAATTCTCTTTATTCTGGCAGATTATTCCGTCAGGATATACTGGATATAGGACACGCCGATCTTTGCCCGCCGGATCCGGGTCGAGTCTAGCAGGTGGCGCATGTCCACAAACTGCGCTTCATTTACAATCTTTTTTACCTGTGTGTTGAGATCGAGGGAAGGATCGTAGGGGACGCCCCGGAAGACAACGCCGTGGTTGTGGAGGTACACGGATTTTGTACCGCCATCTGCCACGGGTTTTGCATTCGAAAGCGCTTCAATATTCTGCAGGGGATATGCAGAGAGATCGGAGGTGAGATCGATTCCCACGCCAAAACTGACAAGCGTGTCACCCTTGTATGACATACCGGTGTCCTGGCTCATCCAGGTTGCTGACTGGATCGGGTCCATGATGCTTGCGCCATCCGGGAGACCGGAACCGGTGATCGGGGATTTTTTAATCCCCGAACTTGCAAGCCCCGCAATCACGCCCCAGATGGTGACAGCGACAATGCCGTTGAAACTTTTCACCCGGCCTTTTGCATAAGTGAAGATGATCCGGTAGACATCTGCAAGGCTTACTCCTTGGGGATCCTTTGTGTCAAGCGTCATGTACTCGTTGAAGGGTCCGTCAAGGGTGACGTTAAACCCGGTATAGACCGGGATCGACCCGCCGCTGTCAAGGGGGGTTAAGAAATCCGGGGTGTTGTTTCCATCGGTTGGCAGCCAGACCATCGACCCGTAGAGCGTGATCATCTCGCCAAGGAGGTTCATCGCCTCGGTTTTGTCCGTGCCAAGGGCACCAAGGCCAAGGGAGTAGGTGATTTCTGAAAATTTCTTTTCTTTGATATCCGTTTCTGTCAGCCGGGCTGAAAGAAGCTTGTTTAAGTTCCCGGTAACCCGGAGCGTCGGCGGGGTCGTAACCCACCCGGGCTCTATGGTGACCGTGGTCCCGCCTTCTTCGATCTTCTTATAAAAGATCTCGTTAAAGAGCGTCGGGTTCTTGCGCCGGTGGACCATGTTGGTCACTGCCTCTTCGGTTGTCGGGTATATTTCAAAAATGGTTGTGAAACCGGCAGTATCAAGGACCTTTTTTGGGTATTCCCCGACAGCGGCAAGGGCAAAGCGTCCGCTCCGGCGCTTCATCTCTTTTTTGAGCACGTTAAACGTCCGAAGCCCTCCGCTTGAAAGATAGGTCGAGCCTGAAAGGTCCAGGACCAGTTCCTTGTCATCGTCATGCAGGGCCTCTTTTGTCCACTCGTCAAGCTGCTGTGCACCAAACGCATCCAGCCTCCCGTTGATAAAAAAGACTAAAACGCCCTCTTTTCGTTCGCTTTTTGCTTCCATACCTCTGGATCACCGGTCCTTTTTCGTAATAGATAATGTGTATATCTCATTCTTTTTTTAATGTTGGCATAATTCACCGGAATGGGTAAAAAAATTCCTGGAGTTGCCGGATTCGGCGTGCTGACAGGTTCACCGGGAATAACAACACAACCCGCGCCGGACCGACACATAAAAAAACGGTACAGGATCAGCGGTTGGTTCAGGCATACCGGCACATCCGTTTTTTATAAAACGACCAGGGGGGGGTGGCAGGGGATTCTGACGATTTTTAATGACCCTTCGGGCTCTGGTGAAATCACCAAATACCGTTTTGCCCATTGTCGCATTTCATGAAAACAATCACAAATACGATAAATAGTGAATGGTTTCAACAGAGCCCAATTTTTCTTCCTTGAGCTTTTCTACAGAGCAGGTTTTTCGGGTTCATTCCCCATCCCTGTCATAGATGAGGACCGGTTTCTGGTTCCGGTCATACAGGTACAGCAGACCCCCCCGGATCTGGCAGGATGTCACATTCATGAGCCGCTGCTGGTACGTCGATTCGAGCTTCATCACGTCGGGCCCAGGGCAGTTCATCGTTGTTATGACATACGAAGAGACGATGAGCAGTGATCCGGTAAACGATGTATTCGCGCTGTACCAGTTGCACCCGGATCTTCCGCTGACAAGCGTCCCCCCTTCAGGGCCGAATGTCGCATTCACGAGGGTACCGTTTTTTACCTGGCGGAGCAGCCCGTTGTCGTCCGCGTACTGCTCAAGCGACCAGCTGGTGCCGGTCAAATTGATCGCCGGCTCCTCGCGGGTGAATGCCTGAAACTGGCAGTATACAATCAGGACAAGCAGGATGCCGATGAGGGCCATGACCCGCCAGAATCCCCGTCCCATCGGAGACGGGGGAACCGGCGCTTGTCCTGGCGGGATGGCCGGGAGGTTTTCCTCTCCGGCCCTGTTGCCGGGATCCTCATCCGGGGTTATACGGGCTGTATCTGGTGCAGGATCATCCATGTATGTACTTGCGGCCCTGCGGTACATAACCGTTCGTTTGAACGAGTGCCAGGATACGTGCAGGCGCTTACCACTTCAGGAATTCGATCAGCAGTTTACCCGAAGAATCAAACAACTTCATTCCAACGGCGCTTGTCGAAAACGATGTCGCCTGTGCCATATCCGAATAAAAAGATTTTTCCTGTTCCATGATGCCGGGTTCATTGCAGGTCAGGTTCGTGTGTAGCGGGTAGATAATGGCGATCCGGTTTTTTTTCATGATATAGGCTGAATAGTACTCATTGCAGCCGGAAAACCCGGTGATGTTCCCGTCCCGTTCGAACCGCACGATAATATCGCCAACGTTGCTGACCGGCATTTCGATACCTGTTGCATCCCGGTACGAGGTTGCCGTCATGTTATAACTCTGGGAAAAAACAGGTTCCGGCTGGGTCGTGACCCCGAGAAGAAAAATAAAAACCAGGGCCGCAGCTACACCAATGACTATGACTGCACCAACAGTATGAAAACGGGAGAATGGCAGGGCCGATGCATCGGGATTAAAACCGGAATCCTTATCCATTACACTTGTACTCTCCCCGGATGAAACCATAACCGTTTCGTTTCAGAATTGTCGTAAAAGATGGTTTTTTTCAACCTACGACATGACCGCCAACATTGGCCTGCAGTGTATCCCGTTATTGGCAGAGTCCGGTGGATGCCGGCGGATTTTGTTTTATTACCCGGGAACACCCATTGATCGGTATGGACAGTGCAACAATCAAAAAATGGGTAATGTTCTTTGTCGGGATACTCATCGCTATCCTCATCGCCGATCAGCTCTCGCGGCTCATCATGAAATTCACCGGCCTTTCCGGCGGCATGGAATTCATTGTCAGTTTCATTCTCTATGCCGGGTTCTTCTTTGGAATCATTTACCTAATCGAGAAGTTCTTCGGGATAGAGTATTTCGGGTTTGGCCGATCCTAAAAAACACGGTCGGTTTTTCTTTTTTTGCCCGGCCCCGGTACGTTGGGGAAGTAAAAACGGATGCGGGGCTCTATGGCTGCTTCCTGCCCGAAAAACCGTTTTTGGTCGGGGTGTGCGCAGGTGATTCTGCAAACCAGATCACCCGGTTTGCATAAGGCATTTCGATTCCTTCCGCCTCGAGCCCGGCTTTTATCCGGGGAAGAATGTCGGTAGAGAGCGAGATGTCATCCCGGGTCAGCTTCCAGTTCGACGGGAACCACGCCCGGATAGTGAGAAGGATACTGTCTGAGGTGATGTCGCTGACAAAGACCGCGGGAGCCGGATTCATGAGCACATAGGGATATTCTTCAAGAATCCGAAAGATAATCTTCTGCGCCTTATCCGGGTCATCCTGGTACCGGATCCCGACCGAGTACTCAAATCTCCGTGCGACGTTGGCATGGACATTTGAGACTGTGGTCGAATAGATCTGGTCGTTTGGGATATGGACATAAATCCCGTCACCGGTCCGGATCCGTATTGAAAAGAGCCTGACGGCGACAACGGTTCCCGATACCCCGCTGGTGCTGATGAAATCACCGGTAGCAAACGGGCTCTCGTACAGGAGCGCGATGCCCGAGACCATGTTCGAGATCACTTTCTGGCTTGACAGGGCGATGATGGCAATAACGGCAACAAGAACCACCATGAAGAGAGAGAGACTCAGGTCAAGCAGGCCCGGCAGTGCAATTCCCACGGCAATGAGGATCAAAATAATGCGGATAAAGCCGGTCACCAGATCGAGTTGATCCTTTTTGAGCCGGTGGCTCATCCTTACCCGGATATGGTGGCTGATGAGGAGACCAAGGATATACGCTGCAAGCAGCCCGACGATAAATATAAGTACGTCACGAGGACTTACTGTGGAAAAAAAATTTTTTTCCGAGGTAACCGTGGCCCCGACATCAGTCACATTCGGAATAATGCCCGAGATAATATCGGTGAGGCTCATTTCGTACCTGCCTCCATGAAATAACCTTTTACCGTGGGAATCGAGAACTGGCTTGCCGGGTACATATTGATGGAACGGTTCGGGCAGTCCTCCGGAGGCTCATCAGCTACCAGGGTCCGGGCAAGATACTCCGAGTATATCTCAAGCGTTGCGGTCATCGCCACCCGGCGGTTACTGTAAAAAATGCTCATGTCGCCGCTGTCAAAGACTGCACGACCCACGATCGTTGTTTCCGTCCGCTGGTTCCTGATCGTAAGCCTGATGACCCCTTCCCGGAGGGGATCGGTGTCCGGGATGACCGTAGAGATCCCGCTCCGGTAAAACCGGGTGATAACCCCGGAGCTTGGCGTACCGTACAGGGAAAATTTAGTCGGAGCCAGGGAAAAAACATCGAGGGAATCGCATTTCCCGGCAGATTCCAGAAAAATGCCGATCTCGATCGGGAATTTCACATAGACGGTCTGCTCTGAACCGGCTGGCAGGATCAGCGGCGGAAACGAGATCTCAAGAAAACGGGTGAGCGCTTCAGGCAGGTTGACCGGTTCTACCGGGTGGATACAGACCGCAGAAAATGACCTGCTCAGGCAGCGGGACTCCTCATTCCCCGCACAGTCCCGTTCGTAGCGCACAAGATCGTCATGATTGCTAAACCGGAGCCGGATTTCTGAATCCACATAGGAGAAATCCATTCCAAACCGGCCAAACATCAGATGATCATCAGCAGATGTTTTAGTTAAATGTGGCGGAATATAACCCGGGTTGTCTGCTTTGGGGCTACCACGGAGGGGGATCACGTGTTGTTAACCAAATTTCGGCATTTTCAAGGAATCTCATACCAGGGTGCCCTTGTGGTAGCAGGGCAGGCTTCATGAAACAGCAGGCTGGCGATCCGATAGGCACAAAAAGATACGAAACTATTAACGCATAAAAACAGACGTATTTCTATGGATGCGAAATTGTCCTGCCTCCTCAAAGGACTTATTGGAGTTATATTCGGGGGGTTGTGCCTGGTTACACCCGGACCTGTGCTCTCCTTCTTCCTCGGGATATTCTGGATCCTCCTGATAACCGCGATCATATTCTGTATCCTGATTGCCATTACCTCGCATACGGAAGAATCATTCTTCTGGTTCCTTGTTTCCGCACTCCTCCTGATTGTCGGGATTATATCGACGATTTACCCGGGCGCCATATCGCTTGTCTTTGCCCTCGCCGTTGCCGTACTAGCTTTCTATGCCGGGTATTCCGGGATATCACTTGCCCTTACCCGCCCAAAGTCAAAGTATATACACATTGCAGGGGTTATTGTCAGCAGCATCATCCTGCTGTATGTGTTTTTGACCTACATCCCCTCGGCGAGTAATTATCTTATCCTGACCGTTGTCGGGATGTTTGCTCTGGTATTCGGCCTCTTTGACGTGATCATGGGCCTGAACATGAAAGAAAACGTGGCGGCACCCATTCCCCCGCATGTCCTTATTCTTAAGACCTGCGGGCTTCCGGCAAAAATGCCCGGCGAGGAAAGTGTCCCTTCGGCCGGGCATGATTCCTGCACGACCGGACAGGACAAAGAAGTCCCCAAATAATCTTTTTTGGTGCTTTTTTCATGCGTCCTCCATATGATGTCGTTGTCGTTGGAGCAGGACCTGTCGGAAGTTCGGCAGCACGTGAATGCGCAAAGGCCGGGCTTTCGGTTGCCTGTATCGAGGAGCAGGGAACCATCGGGTACCCGGTCCAGTGCGCCGGGCTGCTCTCACTTGCAGCGTTTGCCGAGTGCGAAACCGGGCCGAGATCTATCCTGAATACGGTAACCGGGGCCCGGGTGGTCTCGGGGACCGGCGCGACGCTTGAATTTGATGCAAAGGTTAAAAAAGCACATGTCGTGGACCGGGGCATTCTCGACCGGGAGATCGCAGAATCGGCAGCGGACGCCGGTGCAGAATTCCTGACAAAGACCGTGGTCTGCGGAGTGCGGGAGGACCGGGTGCTGACCCGGGGAATGAACGGATCAAACGAAACCGGATTCCGGATCCTGATTGCCGCCGATGGCCCGAGAAGTTCCCTTGCACGGTTCTACGGGATGGAACGGGCAAAAACATACCTTGCCGGGATCCAGGCAGAAGGACTCCTCGACCATGAAAAAAACCTTGTCGGGTTGTACCCGGATGCATCGCCGGAGTTTTTCGGCTGGGTCATCCCCACCGGGGAAGGCAGGGTCAGGGTCGGCATGTGTGGGAACTCAATGGTCCAAAAACATTTCCACGCATTTATAAAACAGGTCGGGCTTTCTTCTGACCTCCACTTTGTCACCGGCACGCTTCCGCTGGGGATCATGCCAAAAACCTACGGGCACAGGACGCTCTTTGTGGGGGATGCCGGGGGATTTGCAAAACCGACATCGGGAGGGGGCGTCTATACCGGCATCCGTACCGCCCGACACGCAGCGGCGACTGCCGTTGCATGCCTCGAACGCGGGGATATTTCAGACCACGCGCTCGCGGAATACGAAAAACTCTGGCAGGCGGATATCGGAAAAGAGCTCGCACTTGGCTACCGGCTCTTTTTAATGCGCCAGCACTTTTCTTCAGATACTCTCGATCAGATGATCTCTGCGATGAACACTCCCGGAATCATCCGGGAAATCAAGGAGCACGGCGACATGGACCGACCGGGTGAAATCATGGGTATCCTGATCCGGAACCCGTCCCTCATCCGGTTCTTTTCACCGCTTCTCATGTCCGGGATCCGGTCATTTTTTTAAAATTATGAGATTCGTATCCTCATTATTTTTAAAATGTGTTGTCCGTGACCCAAACATTTTAGAAAATTTGTCGCTGCCGATCCACAGATTTTTTAAAATGTTGATTGTGTCCAAAGATCGGCTAAGATAATCCATGAAGGGATGATCTCATTGGTAACAACCCAAAAGGAGACCACCCCGATGGAGATTATCGTCTCGT
>JBAZFZ010000052.1:3393-10599 GCA_041653075.1 Methanoregula sp. | reverse complement strand
AATGAAGAACCGTTCATCCCATCCGTAACTTTAGAGTCAGGCTAGATAGTCACAATTTTTTTATCCAAACATTTTTTTCGTATTTTGCGCCTGTGTGATCCTGCGGGCAAAAAAAAGGATGCAGGGTGATGGGGCCGGCACGTGCGCGGGTTGCTGTACTTTTCTGGTTTTACGGTTTCCGGAGGTTCTCATTTATGAGAGCTTTCCGGGTGATATCCTCGTCTTTGGAAAAATACAGGCTGTCATGACCGGTCCATTTCGGGCAGTTCCTGAACAGGACTGCCGGGACACCCTTGTTGCTCTCCCCCATGATAAAATTGGCAAAACCGGCCAGTTCATCGACAACCGCTTCCTCCGTTATTTTGAGTTCATGACCAAAGAGATCGACATCTCCCCGGAAGTCGCGGATAGCGGTAAACCCGCTCCACCCGATGGCATTCCCGGTCTGGCCCCGACGGAACGAACGGCCGCAGGTGTCGGTAATAATTACCCCGGCATCGTTCCCGGTGATTTTTTTCAGCTCCTCGCGGACTTCTGCTGCCGCTTTCATCGGATCCGGGGGGAGAAAAATTACCCTCCCGTCGTTGATATTGCTCTGGTCGACACCGGCACGGACCCCCACATGACCAAACGGCAATTCGGAAAGGATAAACGGGTGTTCCATGATGATGCTTTTTGATGCATCAAGGACCGCCTGGACAAACCGGGGATCCTCCCCGTTGAGCTTTGCGAGCCGTTCTGCCCGGGCAGATGGCGTGATTTCCGAAAGGGATTTTGTATAGCCTTTTGATTTTGAATAAACCGTCGATGCTATGGAAAGGATATCCCCGTTTTTTATCTCTACGCGTTCGCATATCATCGCGGCGATATTGTCCCCTGCCTTAACCAGGGGCAGTCCTTCAACGCCGGTGACGACAATATTTTCCATAATACCGGTTCTATGAGGCCAGCGGATAATATAGGGATTTCGTTTGTCGCTTCAGGTAAACGACAGTGCCGGTTGGCAGGCCAGGATCCTTTCTATGTCCCACTCACAGTATGAAATTAGATATATATTTATAGTGGACATGCCCATCCCCTCATTTAAGTATGTACCTCATCATCCGGTGCCCGGGATGCAGGACATTCTCGTATGTTGACCGGTTCCAGAAATGGAAACTCTGCCCGAAATGCGGTCACGCATACGAAGTCGCAAAAGTCCCGACCTACCTTGAGGTGGCAGACTACACGGACGCGGAGCATATCGTAAAACAGATGGAAAAGCACCTGCATGCGTATAAAAAGAAGGATTTTTCCATGGATGAAGCAGAGGAGCTCCGTGAGCATTATGCAGAATGGTTCCGGAAAAAATGTTCCTGACCCGGACCTTTCGGCCTGAAATTTACTGTCGGTTTTTTACCCGGATTCTAATTGGGGTTTTGTCTCTTTTTTGCCGGTCACAGGGACACTCAACGCAAGTCCCATCCCCGGTATTGTATCCTCACCGGTACCGCAGGGTTCACAGGTGTTGCAGGAAGTGTGTGTAATCCCCATGAAGGAAGCGCACTTTTCCGGCGTTCCAAAAACCGTCCAAAATCTCCCTTTTTGTTTATGAAATGCGGATGACCCGACAATACAAAAAATTACTTCTTTGCCCCGCATTCCGGAAGAATGGAAAGGACCGGTTCCCGGTATTTTTTCAGCGTGAAATACACTGCAAAACCTTCTTCCGCTTTTCCCGGGACACGGTTTTCGGCCCGGATGATTCCCCCGTACCGTGCGACAAGGCTTGCAATGATGTACAGGCCCAGGCCTTTCCCGGCTTTTTGATCCGTTGCCCGCGAAAACCTGTGGAACAGCAGGGGTTTTTTGTTGTCAGGGACACCGGGTCCGTTATCGGTTATCCGGATCCCTGCTTCGTTTTCGAGGTCTTCGATCTCGATCCCGATCTGTACAGCATTTCCTGCGTATTTTATGCTGTTTCCAATGATGTTTGTAAATATTTCTTTGAGGAGAGCATCGGCAAGGACTGCTATATTCGTCCCGGCATACGTGATGGATATATCCGGGCGAAGACCGATCTCTCCTCGGATGATTTCGTCAAGCCCGACCCGTGATAGGACCGGCGCGGTCTTGTGGATGAGACGGATGGTATCCACATCCTTAAGGATCCCGGCTGCGCTTTTGAGACTGATCTTGATTTTTTCCAGTGCCTCTTTTTCATTTCCGGTCAGCGATTCAGAAAGCAGTTCCGTATAGATCGCCGGGGCCTGGATGGTGTTATTAATATCATGGGTGAGGATATCCAGGTACAGGTTTGCGCGGGAGTTTGATTCAACCAGCTCTTTACGGAACTGGAGGGTCAGTACAATAAAACCCACCTGGATCCCGAGAGTATCAAGAAAAGTCCGTTCCCATTCTGTAAAGACATGGTGTTGTTTCCCGGCCAGGTGCAGGGAACCAATGACACCGTTTTCATCTTTGAGGGGGATCCTGACAATAACCTTGAGATCCCGGCACTGCATGAAGGGCGGTTGCGATGAAATATCCTCGATATACTCGGATTGTCCCTGTGCGTAGACCGGTGCAAGAAGCGGCACCCGAATGCATATATTCCGGATTTCCTCGACTCTTTCTTCAGGAATACCTTCCTGGTATAGCAGTCGGGCTGTTGAGTTATCCGGCTGGAGCCGGTACGCCATGATCATATCAAAGGGTATAATGGCCTTAAGCTGGGCCGCGACAACTGAGAAAAACCGGCGGTACGATGTTGCCGTTATCGATTCGTTGAGGATCCGGTTAAAAAACGATATCTGGATCATCATATTCTGATATCGGCATCCATTTTTTTTCGGGCGGTCGTATCCCGCATGACGCCAAGCGCCCCGGTAATTCTGCCCTTTGCATCCCGCAGCGGTGAAAGCGTCCCGCTTTTCCAGAATTCCTGCCCGCCCCGAAGATAGTGTTCTTCGAGATTTACCACGGTGCCGGTCTTAAACACTATTTCAAGGTTTTTTTGCTGCATCTTCCCGGTCTCCCCGGAAAACAGGTGAGACCGGGGTTTGTTTACGACCTCTGCAAGGAGTTTCCCGTGAAACGACAGGAGGGCCGGGTTCATGTAGCCGATGGTATCGTCCCGGTTAATAATAACAATAAACTCGGGGATCGTTTCGACAAGATGCTGGAATAATGCCCGGGATGACTGGAGTTCATCTTCGAGTTTTTTCTGTTCCGTGATATCGCTGATAAGCCCCATGAACCGTTCCGGGGTTCCATCAGGGGTCCGTGTAACCACCCTGCCCCGCAGGGATATCCATGATAGTCTCCCGTCCGGTGTACGGTACCGGCAGGTCGTCCGTATTTTCCCGGCGGGATCTGAAACGGCATGTGCAAATTCTGCCTGAAGGTGGGGAAGGTGTTCGGGATCGACCCGCTCTTTTAAAAGGGCTTGCCATTGAGATCCGGGCTCGGAATCAAATCCCATGATTTTCAGGGCCCTGGGTGAAAAAAAGGTCTCTTTTGTAATAAGGTTGATCTCCCAGATCCCGGTACCGGAAGCATCGAGTGCGTTTTGCAGGCCTCGGCATTCAAACAGGGGGGACGTTTTGTCCTGGCATGGTTCCGGGGTATATGCGGGTGGATCGTTCATCTCCGTATCTCACGCGGGATCGATGAATTAAGAGGAAATAATCGGAATACACCTATATAATTATTTCGGGTTTTGTTAATCCGGATAGATGCATTCCCCGGTAAGTTACTATACCACATACGCCCAATACCCTCCCTTAAAGGTATGGAATACGCAGATATTGCGGTTGTCGGAGCCGGACCAGCGGGTCTTTCCTGTGCGGTTTTTCTCGCAGGTGAAAAGATTCGGCTGGTTGTTCTTGAAAAAAACAAAAATCCCGGGACAAAACTTATGCTCTCCGGGTCGGGACAGTGCAACCTGACCCACGATGGCAGTATCCAGGATTTTTTACCCCGGTACGGCGCCCATGGCCGGTTCCTGAAACATGCACTCCATTCGTTTACCAATACCGCTATGCAGAACTTTTTTTCCGTCCGCCATGTGCCGGTAGAAACCGCAGAGTCCGGGAAAGTGTTTCCCGCAAGCCGGAGGGCAGCGGATATCCGCGACCTTTTGTTGCGCGAACTAAAGAATGCGGGTGCGCGAATCTTTTCTGAAGAGCCGGTCATTTCCGTAAAAAAAAGCGGGCCGGGTTTTGTGGTCACCACGAACAGTCACACGTTCATGGCAACGTACCTTGTCCTTGCCACAGGCGGGCTTTCATACCCTGCAACCGGTTCAACCGGGGAGGGCTACCGGTTTGCACAGGAGCTTGGACATACGATCACCCCGGTTTATCCGGCGCTTGCTCCTGTGACAATCCGGGATTTTGCGCTCGGGGATCTGGCAGGAATGACATTTTCCCCGCTTGCGTATTCAGTCTGGAGAGAGAACAAAAAGATCCTGGAACACCAGGGCGATGTTGTCATCACCCACACCGGCCTTTCCGGACCGGGAATTCTCGACCGGTCCCGGAGTATTCGGCCTGGCGATCGTCTCCTCGTCTGCTTTGCCCGGGGCAGCAGCCGGGAAGAATTAATAAACCGGATATCCGGTGAAATCGGGAAAGCCCCTAAAAAAAGCATAAAAAACCTGCTCCTTGAATTATCCCTTCCCGAACGCCTGGTCCGGTTCCTCATTGTCCGGGCAGGGATGCCCCTGGAGCTGACCGGGGCCCACCTTTCCGCAGGCAATCGCCAAACCCTCGTCGGCCTGGTGACCTCATTTCCCCTTGATGTGGCAGCTGTTGGCGGTTTTTCCTGTGCAATGGCAACAAGCGGCGGAGTTCTTCTTGAAGAGGTGAACCAAAAAACCATGGAATCCCGGGTAGTTTCCAACCTGTATTTTGCCGGGGAGATCCTGGACATCGATGGCGATTCCGGGGGGTATAATATCCAGGCTGCATTTTCGACAGGCTATCTTGCGGCGCAATCTATCCGGGAGAAAATGGGCCGAAAATAAAATGGCCGTTTCCTGGCAGAAACCGTGCCGTGTCTATCACTTCAGGAACTAATTGTCGGGGATTGCCATTAACCTCCCCTTTAGGCACTCATCGTTCGACGGACAAATTTATCAAATGACCCGGTTATTAACTATTCTCTGTCATTTTCCTGGATTACCCTGAACTGTCCCCTGGGAATATGGATCTCAAAACGGGCACCCGAAAGCGGCTTGCCGGTTTCTGTTATGGTAATGTCCGTAAACCTCAAAAGTTCCCGGATGAGGAACAGGCCAAGGCCGGTATCGTTCCCGTATCCAAATTCAAATATTTTCTCTTTTTCTGTGGCCGGCACCCCTTTTCCGTTATCCTCATAGATAATGACCAGTTCATGATCTTTTCTGATACTCTCCAGGTGAATCATTGTCAGGGAATTTCCCCCATGACGCAGAGAATTGATAAGAAGGCTGTAAAAGATCCGTGGGAGGAGCGGGTCTGCATTTATCTCGATTCCCTCAATATCGTCCGTGATCCTCACGGTGTGGGGCGGGAGAAGTGCAACCGCTTCAAGGAATGCCGCCTGGACCGACTGCCAGCGTGGTTCTATGACCCCGATGTCCTGCAGGGTACGGACAAAGGCGATCTGGTTTTTGATCGCTTCGACAGAGCCAAGGGTTTCCTGGAAAAATACATTGATTGCCTCGTCCGTTGCCTTGAGCTGCGCCTGTTCAAGATAGGTCATAATATGGGCAAGCTGTTCGAGGATATCGCTGCGGCTGATGCTGATAAGGAGATCCTTTTTCAGGTTTGAGGTTTCTTCTGTAATATCTTCCACGATACCCAAGGTATACCGGACCGATTTTTTTGCATCATATATTGGCACAATATAGAGGTGGACGACCCTTTCACCCTGGGTGAGGGTCATGATTTTCTTATATTTGATCACCATCCGGCTTGATTTTGTTTCTTGGTCTTCCAGCTCGATCCGCAGTGCATCGGGTAATGCGAAGACCTCGCGATCGGTTTTCCCCAAAATCTCTGCCGCCGGGATTTCATAGATCCTTTCGTTTGCCGCGTTCCAGAAAATATAGCGCCCGGTATCGGTGTTTTTAACAAAAATTCCGACCGGCAGTTGATCGATAAGGTTTTTCCTGAACACCTCGTCGTCCCGGAGCATCTGCTGTGCAGCATTGAGGGAATCAAGCATGGTGTTGATACCCTGTTCGAGGCGTGCAAATTCCCGGATGTTTGTCCTTCCAATACGATGGCCGCTATCCCCGTGGGAAATAAGGTCAACATCATGGGAGATTTTTTTTATCGGGCGGGTTACATACAGGGAAATCAGGAATGCAAGCAGGCAGCCCACCGCTATCGAAAAAAACCCAAAAAGGAAATGATCCATAACCAGTTTTTCAGTGGCATAGTGGAGGCGGCTCGTGTTGTACACCAGTTCGACGACCCTGCTTGGATCTGTCCCGGATTCAGGTTTTTTCAGATCCACGTACAGGAACCGGATCTTCTGGTGAGCTGAAGTGTTGACAACTTCCAGGGTCTGGCGGGTATCGATAACCTGTGTCAGGTAAGCCCGGGTCCGGGTATCCGGCAGGCTGTTGTCATCGACGCGCCGGTTCATGGAGTTATAGATATCGTACTGATCGATGTACGGATTGACATCGACAATTTTTTCAATGTTGCTCTTGTCATCCATGACGCTGTTTTTTTGGGAAAATAGCGAGGATGCATATCCCAGTTCCAGAATATACGCATGGTCGGGTGTGGGCATGTAGGCAAATTTCCGGAACTGCCCTGTGCCAAGATTATCACGGACAACCCGGTCCGGGTAAAATCCTTCTGAATTGCGGATCTTTGTCAGGTAATCATAAAAATACGGGATCTGCCGGAAGTCCTGTCCGAGTTCAGATGGAGAGGTTGTATACTCGATGACCCCGGACGAGTTGATAAGGTATATTTCGTAATCCTCACCAAGTGTTTGTTTGATTTTAGCAAGGTCCATCTTTGCCGGATCATGGCCCGACCGGTTGTATTCTGTAAGCACCACCCCGAGATTGTCCTGCATCTGCAGGTTGAGGGTTGCATCCAGAAGATTTGATGTGGCATCCGTAAGTCGCATTGCCGAGTCAATACTGTTTTCCGTCTGGGCCTGGAGAGAGTAGGTCTCCTCCTCGAAATTAGTATTGAGGTTTACATAATCGTAAACCGA
>JBAZFZ010000052.1:0-3383 GCA_041653075.1 Methanoregula sp. | reverse complement strand
ATTACGATTAAAAAGGTCAGGGAAACAAAGAGCACCGTAGAGACTGATCGCATCGTACCGGGTCGGTGATCGGGAATTTTCAAAGGTTTCACCATGCGTGCATTAATTTTGTAATATATTCTCATTGAACATTCACGGTATACATTAAAAAAATTTAGGGGACCTTATTAAAATAAAAATGCAAACATATTCAATTATTTTCTGGGCTGTCCTCGGTATGTTCATGCAGCCAGCGAGCGGTTTTACCCGGGATTGTCCGTGATTATGCAGGCAGGGGAATAAAAAAACGCTGATTTTGTGTTCCCTGAAGAACTCCCCGCGATCCCGGGCTGAACCGTTTATGCTTAGTATATCCTTTAAACAACCCCGTATTACCCACTGGAAGGTTTAACTTGATACAAAATAATGGTAAACCTGCATAAAGGAGACGGGCAGACCCGGTGTCATACGGGGTGTAAATGGCAATCCGGTATCCGTCGTGAATGATCCGGCAGGAAGTTCTATCTGCCGCAAAAATTGTGGAATCACAGGTCCGGATACAAAATTCCTCAACCTGTCACCGGCAAGAAGCATCCGTTGCACAGGTATTTCCGTTTTCCTTTTGCGTGCGGGAAAATGTATAAATTTCAAGAAAAATTTTTTGTCAAGTATATAACGAAGCAGTGATATTCACCATACACCAAGAATAAGTAAATTACCGTTGATGCAAAAGAGGATGAATCATGGATCCGGTCTCTTCAGATACGATCAAAAACCTTCAGGCAGAAAATGCAAAGATTAAGGAACTTAATGCAGAACTGATGCAAAAGACAGCATGGTACGTATCGATTCTTGATGCTGTTCCTTATCCCATCCATGTCACGGATAATGACATGCGCTGGACATTCATGAACCGTTCTTTTGAAACATTACTTATTAAAAACAAGGTAATTTCCAACCGGGAATCCGCAGATGGAAAACCCTGCAGCACAGCAAATGCCAATATCTGCAATACCGGCAACTGCGGGATCAACCAGCTCCGTAATTCAGGAAAGAGGGAAACCTATTTTGACTGGCTCGGTGCCTCCTGCAAACAGGTCACCGAAGAAATCAAAGATGCAAACGGCAAAAAAGTGGGGTATGTCGAGACAGTCCAGGACCTTACTGACATCATCCGACCGCAAAAATACATTGAACATGAAATAGCCCAACTCTCCGAAAGTTACAAACAGCGTGCGTCCGGAAACCTTACACTCCGGTATGACCTGACCGCCCCGGATGAGCACACAAAAACTGTCCATGACCTCCTGGAAAAAATGAACAAATCTGTCGGCATTCTTATCTATTCCATCCGGAAAAATATCCGTGAGGTCAACAAGCAGATGACCGACCTTGCCGGAAATGCCGAATCCGCAAGCACCAATGTAAATGACGCATCCCGGGGTATCCAGCAGATCGCCCAGAATGCCTCGAAGGTAAACGAGAACGCCGAGAAGGCGGCCCAGGGTGTTTCCCAGATAACAAAGGCCATGCAGGACATGAGTACGGCAGTCGAGGAGATTACCTCAAGCATGGAATCAGTTTCCGTACTGTCCCGGGAGACAAACGAGCTCTCCCACAACGGCGCCAAACTTGCCGGCGATGCAGAAAAGCGCATGACGGAAATTTCCACCTCCACGACGCATGTGCATGAGATCGTTACCGGTGTCGAAAAACAGATGGAGGAGATTGCAAAGATTGTCCTTATCATCCGGGATCTTGCAAACCAGACCAACCTGCTCGCCCTCAACGCAGCCATCGAAGCAGCCCGGGCAGGAGACGCCGGGCGGGGCTTTGCCGTTGTTGCCACTGAGGTCAAATCTCTCGCACAGGAGTCGCGGTCATCGGCAGAAAAAATTGAAGAGATGATCTCTTCATTAAAACAGAATACCCAGAAAGCTTCCCTTGCGATGGGCGATGCCAAGGGCCTTGTCGAACAGGGCGGAAAAATGGTGACAGAATCCCTCCGGTCCTTTAACCAGATCGCCGATGCTGTCGACAAAGTCGCAAAGAACGCGGCAGAGGTTGCAGCAGCAACGCAGGAACAGGCAGCAACCACCGAGGAGGTTACGGCAAGCGTCCACGAAGTGGCATCCCTCATCGACCAGACTGCAAAGGAGGCATCGGATGCGGCAGCCGCATCCGAGGAATCTGCATCCGCACTTGATGAAATTTCCCGCATGGTCGAGACGGTAAAGACGGAAGCTGACAAGGCGCTTGCCTCAAACAGCAAATTCACCGTAGATTAGTCGGGGGGACTGAACATATGGCCGAAGAGATCTGCAATGCCGGGGGATTGTCTGAAGAGACCGACCGGCTTTTGAAAAACAGGTCGGGGAGTATCCAGGTTGTTGAGTTTGCCCTCGGAAGCGAACTTTTTGCCATCAATCTGTTCGATGTCCGTGAAGTTGTGGAATATACCACGATCACCCGGCTGCCCAATGTCCTGACCTCGGTCAAGGGCATCATCGATCTCCGGGGAGAGATAACCACCATCATCGATCTCAAGGACCGGCTCAACATCCGGGATGCATCCTTGTCGGCAGTTGAATCCTCGCGGATTATCGTCCTTGATGAATCCATCACAAAATCAAAAATCGGGATTCTTGTTGACGATGTCACCTCGGTTGCGACGTTTGCGCAGGCAGATGTCGACTATACCTCGGCATCGGTTGCAAAAAACGAAACCGGGATTGTCGGCATTATCAAGAGAAAGACACGGGTAAAGGACAAGGAAAGAAACGAACTTATCATCTGGATCGATATCAAGAACCTGCTTGAGGGGATCGATTCGGCAGCGTAGGTTTTATGTTCTCCTCTTTTTTTTTGGGTTCCGTACGTCTCTGCATGAAAAAAGGATCTCCGGGACTTGGAATCACAGCTGCATGAGCGTTGCATTGATTTTTCGGGAATCTCCTGCTGCATCAAGCAAGAATACCCCCGTACGTGTTTTGTATCCTTCTTTCGAGATGGTGCAGGTGTGGCTCACCGTGGGATCAAGCCCGTAAAAATATGCAGATCCTTCACTGAAGGTATACTGGCAGTAGTTCCTGTCAATACAGGCATACGCCCCGGCCGGTTCGGTGTGGATTTCTATGGCACCGGCGGGGAGGACAATGTCTGCGGCACACACAAATGTGCTCATCCAAAGAAGCATGAGACCGACAAGGACCAGAGTTGCGGAGAAAAACCTGCGGTGTCCCCGGGTCCCGGCCCTGGTACGTATCGTGTTGCCGATCATTTGTGACAGAGATAATCTCTTCATCCGATCTTTCGCAGGAAGAATTCCGAGTCCCGAAAATAACCTCAATACTTAGAAATATATCTTAGTACAGCAATACTAAAACCATGCCAGATTTTTCTGG
>JBAZFZ010000051.1:0-12031 GCA_041653075.1 Methanoregula sp. | reverse complement strand
GACAGATCCGATCTGACCATCCGTTTTCGCTGCGCTGCGATCATACTGGCATCCTGCGCATGTGTCGGATGTACCAGCGAATCAGCACAAACGACAACCTCAGCCAACCAGACGCAGTTTTCAGCGACCGATGTGATCATCCCGGTGGATTCCCCGTCTTCAATAGCTTACACCAGCAGCATGCAAAAGGCAGGCACCCCGGTTGGTGTCATGGAGGGTCTTGTTATCAAGGACTGGAACGGGACATTCAATCCCCTGCTCGCCGAAAGCTGGGATGTTTCAAACGATGCCAAAACATGGACATTCCATCTGGTAAAGAATGCAACCTGGAATGACGGCGAGTCGTTTACCTGCGCCGATGTGAAATTCACCAACGATTACATGAAAGAAAAGAATCTCACGATGGCATTTGTACTTGCCGATGTGGATTCCATCGAATGCCCTGACGACAACACCGCGGTGTTCAACCTGAAAACATCATATTCCATGTTCCTCGACCAGCTCTCCCGGACACCGGGCATTACATTCTCTCCCAAACATATCTGGGAAAACATCACAGACCCCCAGCATTACCCGGATTCACAATTCATCGGGACCGGGCCATTTGTGTATGTCCAGACCGCTCCCGGGTATGTCCAGTTGAAACGCAATAACAATTACCACGGCAAAAAGGCAAATATCACGGGTATCGTGCTCAAGACGATCACGAATGCCGACAGCCAGGTACTTGCCCTCAAGAACGGGGAAGTCGATGTCGTCACCGGCCTGACCCCGGCAGTCGCACAAAGCCTTGCCGGTGAAAAGAACATCGCAGTTTATTCCCTCAATTATACCGGGGCATACGAAGTAGCGTTTAATATCGAAGAGTACCCGGCGAATATTTCGGCGTTCCGTCATGCCATGAGCCACGCTGTTGATCGGGAGGCGATCAATTCGGTATTTGGCACGGGCGCACCAACGGACACGACCTTTTTGATCCCGGCCCTTGCCGGGGACTATGTCAACCCGGCCGATATCGGGATGTACGATTATAATCTGACAAAAACGGAAGAACTGCTCAAAGAGGCAGGCTTTGTCAAAAACAGCGAAGGTATCCTTGTCGGTCCGGACAATAGCCCGGTCACCATTACTATTCCCCTCGGCCCTAAAGGAGGGATTGGTAACCAGAAAGTTGTGGCCGTCCTGAAAAACGACTGGGCAAAACTTGGTATTACGGTGACTTCGGTATCATATCCTGATGAAAACCTGCGTATCAGTGCCATCAACCAGAACCCGGTCTTCATCGATTCATTCCCGGTGGCAAAACACGATGACCCGGATGCCTTACTGGACTTTGCAGTGCTCCCGGAGATCGAACAGGGGGACAATTACTTCCATTACAACAATTCCGAATATAACGCACTTGCCCGGCAGCTCCGCAATACCTCCAATCATACCCTCATCCGGGAACTGGGATACACAATGCAGGATATCCTTGCCCGGGATGTCCCGACAGTACCGGCAGTCAGTACCGATACGCTGGTTGCGTACAGAACCGATCGATTTACCGGGTGGGATATCGGGCCGGGTTTCCACAGCATCACCGACCCTCAGGTTCTTCTGAACCTGACACCAGTCCAGGCGACCTGACCCCTTTTTTTAGGAAGGGGAATTTCTCCCGCATAAAAAAGATCGTACGGAAAAAAGCGTTCTGGTCTTAAACATGCCGGCATAGTAAAAATTTCGGTCCGTTGACAGATACGGGGTATCAACCCATTTTAATGAGTAACGAGGCTTCCGATTATCCCCCTTAAGGGGAAACTCAAATACTCATCAGCAAACAGAGAAATTTCAGGTTCCCGGTTTTGCAGTTTTCTTCCACGGGGGGTAATCACCGGTTTAAATTCCAAAAATCAGGGGATTTGGGGATTTGTTATCAGTCAACAGGTACTTGTGCACCGGGGGACTATGATATAACCGTATAATACGATCCGTTTGCACAATTCCTGCATAATACTTTCCCGTTTACGACAACATGCCGGTTATCGGAAATATTCTCCCCGCACTGGCTGCAAACTGCACTTCCCACAGGGAGTCCCGGCTGGTCCTCTTTTGGGATGGAAAGTTTCACGCGCTCGATCTTGAGAAGATCGGATTCGGGGAGTTCTGATAGTAATTTAAGCGTGTCTTTTGGATCCAGGGACATATGCTGCTCGCGATTTTTTTCCTGGACCGATACGCGCACTGCCTGATTGGTTTTCATATTCACAAACGTAGCGGCAAACTTCCCGAAATCCATATGTTTGAGACTCCGGTGACCAAGGGAACACCCGGTGATCGCCTGGACTGCATCGGTGCCGCAGCGGTCAATTTCCATATATACAATAAGATCGCGGATTGGTTCCCGGGGGTTTATACCCAGCTCGCGGAGACCTGCCAGTGTGAGGCGGGTTCCAAGAACGATACCTCCACAGAGGTGGCCGTGAAAATCCCTGGACTTTTTGAGAAACTCGTCAAATTCGCTCATGGTAATCCCTTTAAAACAATGTGACTTCGCCGGGAAACCACTGATTATCCTGCCCGGGCGTTCACAATATTGATTTAACATTTGTAGTTTATCAATATAATCAACATCGGGTAACAACGACCTGATTCCAGGCAAAGGTATACCCCGGTTCAATACGAAATTCATGATGTTTTTTAAGATATGACCGAAGGAGAAATAGCATTTTTAAAAATGCTGTAGCGGGGAGGGCGGAAATAAAAAATGTTTGCCCATTCTCTTGCAAAAACAAATTGCCATAAAACACGTATTGCAGGAGGACGGACCTGTGGCAAATGAATAGGATTGCAGGATTTTTGCATTCTCCCTGATTCCGGATACATCCTCCAGAGAATTTCAACGAAAATTATCAAATCCTATTCGACAAGGATATCTTTTGCATAGAGGATCTTCCCGCTTTGGCTGTGGAGGATCTGAACGTTCACAACAGAACCCTGTCCGAATCCGCCAATTTTTTCTTGTTCGGTCACAGGAAAACCCAGCAGATAATCCATACCCGGGTTGTCGTGCGGTGCAGACAATCCGAAATTATCCTCCGTATTCCCGCAGAATAATGCTGCCGTGGTCATGCCATAGCCGGATTTTATGACTGCGGATGAATTGCCAAACCACGAGGCTTCCCCGTTGGGGGATGTCGTGATAAACGACCCGAACCGGTTACCGATATTTAAGACCAGGACCCCGCTGTACATATTTGAGGTAAAATCGCACCAGGCGTCGTTACCGGATACAGCGGCTTCGCTGTCAAGGTATCCGGAAAACCGGGTGCCGCTGGTGTTGGTAAAGCGGGTTGAGATCTTTAAATTTTTCGTAGGTATCGGATCGCCGCTGATCTCCGAAATCGTCATTGTCGGGACAGAGAATCCGCCCATATCTTCTGCAGCATGGATATGGACCTCGAAGATCGCCTGGGGTGCGCTTTGGGATGTGGCGGAAAAACTGCCGGCCACTGCAGAGACTACTGCGGCAATGATGATCGTTACGACAAGCATCAGCATGACACCGACCACCGGTGAAATGGCATGTTCATGACGGGAAGCGGAAATAGTTTGCACGGTCAATGTACCTCCAGACTGTTCATTTGGTCCCGGGGAAATAAGTTATTTTTGGCTAATCGTGATGGAAAATCAATTATATGAGCTTACCGTATGTGTGGCGGGAATATGCATAAAAACCGGTTGGATCCTGAAAAACGCTGATACGCAATTTATTGTCTGGTGAGGTTTACCGCAAAAATCCGTCGAGGAGATCTCCACGGTTGTATTTACCGATGTGTATTTACCGGATAAATTTATTTTTATCACATATTTCTTTAAAGATCAAACATACCATATTTTTAAAAAAACAATTTTTTATAAATGTATTCTGATCAACCAGATCAACTGAACAAATGATCTATGTTAAATATAACATTTTGCAATACTTGTTCTGGCATGGTGGTTTTGATCCCAGGAAATTGATCCACCACTGCAAAAAGCCAGTTTTTCTGGACTTATAGAGGAAAGACATGCATTATCAGAAGAGAGTATCAAGAAAAAACGGGGACGCGGGCGTCTCACCGGTGGTCGGTGTGATGCTGATGCTCGTCGTCACTATTATCATAGCGGCCGTGGTTTCGGCGTTCTCTGGGAGCACGATAAGCGGGACGTCGAAAGCTCCTTCAGCAACAGCAGAGTTTCACATCAAGAACGGGGGATCTGACAGCACTTCGTATTTTTCCATGAAAGTATTAGGTGTCAGCGAACCGATCCCAACGAGAAACCTGCAACTGATGACCTCGTGGTCGAAAACCGATTCCTCCACGGGCAATACCATTACCGGTCATAGTACATCAAGTGGAACATTGCTTGCCTATAATCTCACTGGGGATATCGTGAAAGAAACTTTGGCCTTCAATGTACCAACCGGCTACGGGAACGGTGTCACGAACTGGTCGAACGATACATACCACACACCAGAAGCCGAGTGGGGTCAGTTCAGTCTGACATCAGGGACTTCGACATTTGACCGGCCTCTTGGATATTCTGGATATTCATGCAGCAGTACCAGCAAACCAGATCCCATGCAGGCAATCCTTGGTACAAACTGGTGCAACCTGAGATCCGGGGATACCGTTTCGGTGAGGATTATCGATACCCGGTCAGGAAAGACCGTCGTGGATCAAAATGTTATCGTGGAGGGATAAGCGATGCAGAGAAATGAACACGCAGTCTCCCCGGTGGTCGGAGTGATGCTGATGCTCGTCGTAACCATCATTATCGCTGCCGTAGTCTCCGCATTCGCCGGGAGTACGGTTAGCGGCACCGATAAAGCTCCGCAGGCAACCGTCCAGGCTACATACAGCCTGACAAACGGGATGTCCATTACCCACACCGGTGGGGATGCGATCCCGATGAGCACAACAACAATCATGGTAACACCGGGAAGATCATTCGGGGACGATGCCTCCCGGTATT
The DNA here is from genome assembly GCA_041653075.1 of Methanoregula sp. Taxonomy (GTDB): domain Archaea; phylum Halobacteriota; class Methanomicrobia; order Methanomicrobiales; family Methanospirillaceae; genus Methanoregula. The sequence goes on along the minus strand of JBAZFZ010000051.1, from coordinate 7,033 downwards.
CATGGGTCGTCAACAAAAGCCGTGTCCTGACCAACAGTGGTACCTGGGCGACAGTCCGGGCATTCATGCCGGGGGAGACCGCGAGGATCACGGCAAAAAACCTGACTTATATTCAGCAGCGGCCGGACCTTTCGCTTGGGGATGATATGGATGCTTCCTATGGCTTTAACAACACGGGAAACCTTGGGCTCACGTTTGAACTCCAGTTCCAGGATTCAAGCGGGAAGATCATCGCGCAGACTCCTGTGATGATAACAGGTTGAGGCAGGAACGTATGGCACGGATTTGTCTTACGGGAAGAAACGATCATGCCGTCTCACCGGTGGTCGGAGTGATGCTGATGCTTGTCGTCACCATCATCATCGCAGCGGTAGTATCGGGATTTGCCGGGAATCTTGCCGGGAGTGCTGCCGCAAAGAAAACACCCTCACTCAACATGGACGTAAAGATCATAAACACCGGTGACTGGCACGGGAGCGGGTTCTTTGCGACCGTGACATCGGTGAGCGACCCCATTCCGACGAAGGATCTCAAGATTGTAACTTCATGGACGGGTAGGGTATTGAGGGCAGATAACGGCATCATAGTTTCAATGGGTGCGGTTTGTAACCCAAATAATCTTTACAGGACGGGGCAGTCTCTCGCTGGTCCGGTCATAACTGAGGAAAGTACAGTACTACCATTCAATGGTACTTCGAATATCAATGTCCTTTACGATCCGACCGTTTCTCTCGATCAAGTATATACCGTACCATTCGGCAATGGTCCGGGAATCAACGGGACTGAATCCTATGACAGTACCAAGAGGAGTTTTTCACTGCCCGGCCAGCAGTTCGGGAATTACACCCTGATACAGGGGACAACCATGACCGCTGTACCCTCAGGGGCGGTTGACACCGACAGCATGGGCAGCGGGGGACAAAGCAATACACACGGAGGATACATTGCTGGTGTCTATACCCAACCGTCGTTTAATGGCGTTACAACGGAAATTTGCCCCTACGTATACCAATCATGCCCGCTGGATACCTGTATAGATCCAACAAAGGCGGTACTTGGGAAGAACTGGTACAACCTGTTATGGGGGGACACCGTGAATGTCAAGGTAATCTACACACCCACCGGGTCCGTTATCTACAACAAGGATATTCCGGTGACGGAAAGCTAGAACGAACAAGCAGAGGAAGTGTAAAAATGAAATCATCTAATCAGGATGCAGTATCGCCGGTGATCGGCGTGATGCTGATGCTTGTGGTGACCATTATCATCGCAGCGGTAGTAAGCGCCTTTGCGGGCGGAGCACTGGGAAGCCAGGCAAAACCCCCCCAGGCAACGATCAAGGGAGTCTTCAGCCAGTACGGGGGTATGCAAATCATTCATACCGGCGGCGATGCCATCCCGGCATCAAACCTCATGTTCACCGTGGCAAACGATGCCACCTTCGGACAGGGGCTCTCTTCGACGACCACGCAGATCGTAGATAAATCTATCATTACGGATGGCGACGGGAACTATTTACAGAACACGGACGGGACATCCTCGGTAACGGTGTTCGCGCCGGGACAGACAATCTACATCTCCCGCGACAATTTAAACCCGTATAAACTCCAGCCCCAGATTGCACCCAGCAATGATAATGGTGGACATGGGCAGAATGCGACTTTTTTTTGGTATGACGGAAAATGGGGTTACGAGGCAAGTCCTAAGAAAGATGATTTGTGGAACCTGTGCTTTATCAACCCCAACAGTGTCGGGAAATCGTTCACCCTCACGATGAGCGACAAGACCTCGGGAGCAACGATTGCCAGAACCACGGTCGTCATCACGGCATGACCGTTCCTCCGGGAAAGTGAAAAGGAGGTAACAAACGTGCAGTACCTGAAACTATCAGGAGAGACGGGCGATGAGGCGGTTTCCCCGGTGGTCGGGGTGATGCTGATGCTCGTTGTTGTTATCATCATCGCGGCCATCGTCTCGGGATTTGCCGGCGGACTGGTGGGGAGTGCCAGCCAGAACGCCCCGACCCTTGCCATGGATGTGAAGATCATAAACACAGGAAGCTGGAGCGGGAGCGGGTTCTTTGCCACGGTCACGGCAGTGAGTAAAGCGATCGATTCCAATGACATCAAGATTGTGACCTCGTGGACCGCAGAGAACGGGGGTGACCCGGTATCCGGTGGGAACACGACATTGCCACGGGTAATAAACACGCATTATTTCTATTCATTTGGGACTGGTAGTGCTTTGGAATATAATGGGCCAGGAGGTACGAAGAAGAAGAAAACCGCACATGCCCCCTTATTAAACAGTGCCAATCTTATTATTACGGATCCCTCGAATTGTGTCTACCCGGGTTCGGGTAGTCTGAAGTATGGGTGTATGTACGGATGGATTGCACCGTTAGCGATCGGGCCGGGACTCATGGGAAGTACTGATCGGGGGAGCGAGGATTCGAATCCCACCACATATTCGGGCTTTTATCAGCAGTTCGGGGTTTATTCACTGGTGACGGGAACGGCGCTGACAGCCCCCCCCTGCGGGCAGGGAAGTCCGCAGAACCTTGGCGGTTCTGCCGGTTCGGGCGCCGGACAGGGATATGGTGTGGTTACGTCGTACTCCTACACCGGCGGACCCTACTCAGATCCCATCACGGCACTCCTTGGTGCCAACTGGGAAATGCTCCGGGAAGGAGACAAGGTGAATGTCAAGGTAATTTATACCCCGACCGGGGCGGTCATCTTCGATAAGAATGTACCGGTGACGGAGGCATGACGGTATGAATCCATTCAAAGACAATGCAGTCTCCCCGGTTGTCGGCGTGATGCTGATGCTTGTGGTGACTATCATCATCGCCGCAGTTGTCACGGGATTTGCCGGTGGCCTTGTCGGGGGCAGCAGCCAGAATGCCCCCACCCTTGCCATGGATGTTAAGATCATAAATACCGGGAGCTGGAGCGGGAGCGGGTTCTTTGCTACGGTGACCGGGGTCAGCGAACCGATTGCGACAAAGGATATCAGGATCATAACCGCGTGGACGGCAACAAACCGTGCGGCAAACAACCTGAAGGTAAATGGTGGGAATACGACCCTCCCGGGGGTCAGAAATGTCGATAAGATCTTCGACCCGGAGGAAGGCTATGTCGGCGGGGTTGCACCCTTTGGGAATGGTCCGGGAGTCAACGCGACCCGGGGCGAAACATCCGGTCCAACATACCGGGCATTCTCGGAACCACGACAACAGTTCGGGAACTACTCCCTTGTTGCAGGAACGACGCTCACAGCTACGCCATGCGGGGCAGAAGATGCTGACAGTTTAGGCGGCAGCAATTCTGCAGACCAGGGATATGGTATTGGCGGGAAGTACCACTACTCTGCCGGAGGCCCGTGGCTCGACCCCGCTACTGCTGTGCTGGGATCCGATTGGGAACTCTTACGGGCCGGCGATAAGGTGAATGTCAAGGTAGTCTATGTCCTCAGCGGGAAGGTCATCTTCAGCAAGAACATACCTGTGACGGAGGGCTGAAGAGATGAACTCGTATAATGACGATGCCATCTCACCGGTGGTTGGCGTGATGCTGATGCTTGTCGTCACCATCATCATCGCTGCTGTTGTCACGGGATTCAGTGGGAAGCTGGTCGGAGAAGGTAGCCAGAATGCTCCGACACTTACTATGGATGTAAAAGTGGTCAACAGTGGAAGCTGGAGTGGGAGTGGTTTCTTTGCAACCGTGACATCGGTGAGCGAAACGATCCCGACAAATGATCTCAAAATCGTGACCGCATGGACGGCGACAAACAGGACTAGCAACCTGCTTGTAAGCGGCGGAAGTTCGGTCCAGCCGAACGGTACATCGAATATCAACGTACTTTTTGATCCGGCAAACTCTGCCAATGGTGTTGCACCTTTTGGTAATGGGCCCGGGGTAGGAAACGGGACGGAAACCGTCAGTGGAACAGATACCAGGAGAGATTTTTCCGGACTCGATCAGCAGTTCGGGAACTATTCACTGATGGCAGGAACTACCATGACCGCTGTACCGTGCGGGGCCGCTGATGCTGATAGCCTTGGCGGCAGCAATTCTGCAAATGACGGGTATGGTGTTGACGGCAGGTTTGCTTATTCTTCCGGAAGCCAGGAGTTGGTGGATCCTGCCACTGAGGTTTTGGGGTCAAACTGGGAACTGCTTCGGATAGGGGATACGGTGAATGTTAAGGTGATCCATGTCCCAAGCGGGAAGGTTATCTTCAACCAGGATATCATCGTCAAGGAGGGGTAATCGAGAGGTATGCCGAATCATCCCTTGCAGCAATGTTACGGGGCCAGTGACACCGAGCAGTATTCTTGATGGACAAACCACTCTGTAATCCTGTGTCAGAGATCCCTGAAATTTCTTTTTTTATATCCTGAATTTGAAACCTGTGGATCGTGGATATTTTGTTTATTAAATAAATATTAAAAAAATCATTTCAGAAGTATTAAGTATTGAAATGTTAATAGTAATAATTGACTCAAAACGATTGTTAAATATAAATGATTGGAATTTGAGGGATAAATTATGAACCGCTATATCACACCCCTCTTGGCAGGACTGGCATGTCTCTTTGTGATGGCTGCCGGGTGTACTAGTATATCAGGAACTGCCTCGACACCAACGATGACTGTAGTTGTTACAACTGTGTCAACGGGATTAGATCCCTGGTCCGGGACGTGGGATACCATAAGCAGTACAACGATTGCTTACCGGACACTTGGGAATCTCACCATGACCGCTACCGGTTCATCCGTTACCGGTACGTTCCGCAACAGAGACCAGGGAACCGGAACGATCAGCGGTACCCTTTCAGGTAACCAGCTAACCGGCACATGGACCGTAAATTACAGCAGGGGATCCGATAATGGGCAGTTCCTTTTCGTGCTGTCTGATGACAAAAAAACGTTCACCGGCAAATGGATCTCGGCATCAGATACGGTGGATACCCTGAATACAACAGAGGAATTCTGGGATGGGACACGGAGGTGACTATGAGGAGATACTAACTGAAGAAAAATCCCGAGGTATCTTTCCGGTCACGAGAACTCGTGAGGGGAACACCCGGTAAAAAGAATCGTACTGATGAACCCGGCAGGTTAGTTCCTGTCGTCAGGACATTATGAGATGATCTCAATGATACCAAAGGAAACACGCAGCAACAACCCTGCACGCATTACAAAAGTGCTGGGCATCCTTGCGATATTTTGTCTCTGCGCCATTGCCCTGCTCCCATCGGTCGGTGCCTCAGAAAGTGCCTCTGTGACATCCGATTCATGGACCGGGATATGGAATACTGCGGGCAGTACCCCGATCGCCAGCCAGACTCTCGGAGTACTCACCCTTACCCAGACCGGATCCTCGGTAACCGGAACGTTTGTCAACAACGACCATGGTCAGGGAACGATCAGCGGTACCGTTACCGGAAACCAGCTGAGCGGTACATGGAATGTCGATTATGAAACCGAATCCGACTCCGGATCATTTAAATTTGTGCTGCCAGCTGATAAAAACGCGTTTATCGGTCAGTGGATCTCGGACGCTGATACAACAGTAGATCTCAGTACAACTGATGACTTCTGGAATGGGGTACGGTGATACTCATGAAAATGACAGGAAAGTACAGCTTGCATATGCTGGGCATCCTTGCGGTCATTGGGTTTTGTTGTATCGCGCTGGTTTCTCCGGTTGCGGCAATATATCCCAACGATAAATGGATCACGGATGGTCGTACCGTACTCGCAAACATCAGTCCCTATGCGACAATCAATGGTGTAAGTTTCACAAATGCCTATTTCTTCGGAATCACCGGAAACGGGCATTATAACATAACCGCCCCTGCATGGAACTGGACCACTGACTCCCGGTACTCTGACCGGTATTACATGGAACAGTGGAAAGTTGCAAACGCCACCGGTGATCATTGGTACCCAGATCCGTATGTTGGTGGGGAATGGCAATGGGAATTTGTTGATGACCTCACTATGGATGCAACAATCTTCAAGAAAGGTCTTGGATGGTATGTCGATCCCGGTGACGAAACCTATTATGCCTGGTACGGGAACAAAAGTGCGGCTTTTATGACCTACAACGGCCATACTAACTGGCTTGTCCCAACCTACGAGAATGCAACCTACCTTGCAGAATTACCGGTAGACTGGTGATAAAACCGTCTTACGGTCAGATACTGTTACTACCATTGTAGCAGCACCAGACAATTTTTATTTTTTTAAAACTATCCAAAAAGTTTTTTTTTGAATAATTTGGGATTATTCATACTTCTTCGTAGTTCCGACAATGGAAAATGTGTCAACCATACCAGGGAACAAACACCGCCAAAAAATGTACGGGCAGGCACCGGAATATTTTTGAAAATGTACGGGTCACGCCCGGGATTTTATTTTTAAGCGAGGGGTAGGGACCGGAATATTTTGAAAAATGATCGGATCGGGCCCGGGATTTTTTTTCAAATTTGCAGGCCGGGACCGGAATATTTTCAAAAATCTGTGGATCGGCAGCGACAAATTTTCAAAAATATCCCGGTTGGCACGCACGTGATCCCACTGGAACACTCGTACCCTTGATCAAATTTAAGAGAGATTTGTCGCGGGAGAAACTAGATGGTAACCCTTCAGCGGAAGTACGGAGTGGTTTTCAGATCACGGGATCTGTCACCGATCCAAATTCATACAGGTAGTATTTTCCGATGGAAACGTGGTCCACCTCCCACGAGAAAAATCAGCGCGGCGATCCTGATCGGTTATGAAATCCCGGGGGAGCGTGAATGCAAAGAGCTTCCCGACGCGATGGTGACATCCGGATCGCAACGGGTACGAGTCTAATGTACGACCAGGAAGACGACATCCGTGCCGGGGAAAACGATGGGCATACTACCCGTCTGGAAAGGGATCCTTGAGTGGGATATGCGATAACCGTCCGTCGTAATCTCCCTCCTCGTCAGGCAGTCATACCCGCATTTCCACACCCCCCCATTTTCCCGCTGC
>JBAZFZ010000050.1:0-12261 GCA_041653075.1 Methanoregula sp. | reverse complement strand
CCGAGTGAGTAGATAACGGCTGCGACAACGATGCCGAAAACAAGGCCAATCGCGAGCCAGTCTCCAAGTCCTCCGAGCTCGCCAATCCCGATGTTAAATGCGGCTGTGGGTTTTGTACCGGCAGAAAGCAGAAGCGTGATCACGGCAGCTCCCGTGCCGAAATAGACCAGAAGGAAGGTCCCGACCCCCTCGGCAAGGCAGCGGGAGGAGAGAGATGCCATCACTTCCCCTCCCCATACGCAGCATTGCAATCCGGACAGAGCATACGGGGCATCTTCTTCGGCAGTTTACGGGAGGGGAGCGGGTACCCGCCCTCCCATACATCGATCTCTTTTCTGATCGTATGCTTCATGCATGTCCCCATACCGCAGGCAACGCATACCGCCACGGCATCGCTGTCTTTACCCTCTTTGGCGCAAACGTAACACTTCATGATTCCGCCCTCATCCCGCTCTCGGGATCAGACCGCTTCCTTCCACTGGCACGAGCAGTGCCGGAAATCCATCAGCGCAGCCGACGCACAGTCCTTGCAGATCCGTGCCGGTGCTGCTGCGACATCCTTACTCAGGGCAATGATGTTGGTCATCAGGGTCGCCGTGACCGGTTCGCTCGTTAAGAGGCATGGGTAATCGGAGAGGCGCATCATCGCGGAGAACCGCACGGTCATGGCACAGGCCGGGTACGCGTACCTTTGCGGGTTGGCCATCACTTCGTTCTTGAGGATCGGCGAGAGATCGACTTCGAATCCGCCTGCTTTTGGCTTCACGATGCCCGGCCCGGCTGCCTGCATCCTCCGGGCCTTGTCCACCATCTTCCAGCCCCGGTAGATCATGTCCATGAAATCGCAGTTGTGGAGTTCGATCGCGGCACTCCGCTTCGGGTAGAGCTGGACATAGTTGTGGTAGCGTTTCGTTAACATGTCCACGACCATGATCGCATTGAACCCGTCGAGTTCGAGGATATACTCGGCCGCACTTGCCGAGGCGCCGGTTGCCACGGACAGCGCTTCCTGCGGGGTCTTCATCTTCGGTGCCGCTGCTTTGAGGGTCTTGTCCATGACTTCAGTTACGGACTCGATCACGGCCATGATCACATCGTCCTTGCACATGTTGTACGTGGACTGGGAGATGTGGTGGGCAATGTCCCCGACACAATAGGCCGGGACGGTCACGATATTGCCGTAGTGCACGCCCTCATCGAGGGACGCCTTGACCGCTCCCTGCATCTTCGTGCGGTACTCTTTCATGTACTTCCGGCAGTCGAACGAGTTCTGGCCCACGGAATCCATCAGCTTCGCCTGAGCATCCACCGGCGTATCATAGATGGACTGGATCATGGAGATCTCCTGTTTCACCGCATCAGCGAGGGTAGCTCCGCCTTCAACAGCATGGGCAAAGACGTCCCCGAAACCGTACGAGGTGTTCATGCCCCACGACTTTGCCGCAAGGATCGCCTGCTTGTGGGCCACCGGGATATCCGTGGTCTTGAGGATCTGGTTGACGATATTGCTGCTGCTCCCCGGAATCAGGGCAAAGTCCACGACACAGGTGGGACCGTAGAATCCCGCATACCGCCGGGCAGATTCCTTCCCAATTATGGCGTCGGCTTTGCCTACGGCTTTGATAAACGTCTCCGCACTCTTCCGGAACTTCGGGTCGGCATCATAGAGCATTTCAAGAATGACCGGGGTCTGGTAGTGCTCGACAAATGGATCGTCCTCGGGACGGATGGTGGAAGTCAGGCCTTTTAAAATCGTATAGTGGGCATTGACCGAATCGGTGTGCAGGTCAAAGACCGCCTTGCTCTGGTTCCCAATCGGTTTCATCCCCTTGACCGCATCGACGTACGCTTTTGCATCGTCGATGACGAATTTCTCACCGCGTTTCTTTTTTATCTGGTTCACATCAGCGCGCTGGGCAGCCATCGCTTCCGTGATCATCTTCTTGATAACTTCCTGCATGGTGCTGCAACTCCTCCTAGATAGTTGACTACTCAACTATTTAGTTATAAGCGATTGATTGTATAAAAAGATGACGACCCAACTAATTTGTAAATCTGATTATGATGCATCCGTGCTGTACCAGAGCGAGATTCCATGTGATACCGGGAATTTGGTACGACCCACAGTATAGCAGCATAAGCAATAGTGACCATGGGATGTGGTGCACAAAAATGTACGACTTTCTGATTTTACGATTCCCGGGAGATTTACATCTCCGACGCGTTCAGGGCAATTTTACGTAAATACTCAAGTATTATTTTTGACTCTTTCTTATCAAAGTCCTTGACAAGTATTTCGTTTATTCCGAGTCCAATTCGTTCCATCTCCGGTACGAGCTTCCTGCTTTTCTCCGTAAGATACAGCCGTTTTACCCGTTTGTCTACCGGATCGATTCTGCGCTGGATGAGATCTTCCTCCTCCAGTTTCACAACGGATTTTGCAATCATGGTTTTGTCAAAACCCCGTGATAATGCAAGGCTGTCCTGACTACGTCCCTCATTCTCGTACAGGGACATGAGGATCGCAAAATGCCCCCATCCGATATGATAGGGTGCAAGTTCTTTTGCGAATTTTTTCTGGAGGGCGCGGTAGGAATATGAAATCAATGCTGCCGGAACTTTGATCTCCTGGATCCATTGGGTGATTGAATTATCTTCGGATGGGCTCACGTTCTTCTAACCTCCAAATTAGTTGAGTCGTCATCTATATATGCACTTCAGATTAAAATCTGTATAGTTGAATGGTCAACCATTTCCGTGAAACACTCATTCCTGTCGAAAGGATGTGATTTCACTGAAATTTCGTCGGCCCCCGTATTATAAGGTATGGGCTTACCGGCAAATGACAACGTGAGGGAAGAATTCCATGGTATTCGAAAATATTCCGCGAAGTGTTGGTTTCCTGTACGGACTTATTGTTATCATTCTGGCTGCGTACCTCTGGTACTCCGGACGTTGGAAACAGAAGGTCGGCTGGTTACTCCTTGTAATTTCAGTAATCTTGGGCTTTGCGATCTTCGCCCCAGTTATGCCATACCAGTTCGAACAGATGGTCCTGGGGAATGAACAAGCGATGGAGTCTCCGATTATCGTCGGATTAGTAGGCCTATTAGTCCTAACAATTCTCACTCTCCTCTTCGGCAGATTTTTCTGCGGATATATCTGCCCCGCAGGGTGCGCACAGGAGATCGCGTATTATGTTCCGGTCGGAAAAATCCGTATCAAGCAGAAGATAATTTTCATGACAATTCGCGCAACGTTTACAATCATCTTTCTGATGCTGGTCTTCTTATTCTCGTTTTCCCTCTTGGCATTTTTTGGCATCAGGGATTTCTTCTACATGTTGCCGACTGCCGGAGCAGCAGTCTTTTTCGTAATTTTGCTCATCTCAACAAAATTCTACCGACCATTCTGTCGCTTGGCCTGCCCGGTTGGTTTAATATTCTCCGTTGCGGGATGGAAAAGCCTCTTCAAAGTGTCGAGAACTGATGCCTGTATCAAGTGCAGAAAATGCAGGAACGTATGTCCGGCTGATGAGGCCGGGGACAACGATCAGAAAGCAGAGTGCTACCTGTGCGGGCGTTGTATTGAGGTATGTCCTGTAAAGGGCGCAATCCGGTTTGAGCGCCAGAAAAGTGGAAGGAAAGCTCAGCCGGTCTCACATCTGATAAAAAATCCGAGAGAGGTATCGAGAACGCAGCAGGGTGAACCGGAAGGAAAATCCGAGGAATAACTTCCCTCCACAATTTCAGACAGCAAAACGCACCGGTTCGAAGTTGTGACCAGTGAATCAAGGCCCCCGATCTATCCGTTCGGGAAGGAACAATAAGAGTGTTCAGGAACGTTAAACCCAAGAGACGATTGCTGGCAAAGCCGGGTTTTGCGGAGGATGTGTACGGTCTACCACAAAAACAAAGGCGAGGATGCCGGTCAAGAAAGGAAATTATGTTCAAAAACCCCAATGCCATTCTCACTTAGGAAAAATGTGGGAGTGAATGCCGTGCCCCGGCATTCAGCAGGGGATGTGACCCTCTCCCTATCGGCTCCGGGGGCGAAATTTCTGAATCCTTCGAATTTGTTTTTGGTTTTCCTACCGGAAGAAATGAATGCAAGGGGATAATCGTCAGGAAAATTATAAACGGTGAACAATGTCCGAGTCTGCCACGCCAACATGGAAATTAATCGCCATTTGGCTGACGTTCACGTCTCCTTCGATATGCTCGTTATCCTGTTTATTATCACGCCATATCAGTGCGGTCGGGTTATAATCGACAGTGGAGGAGAATCAGTCTGTGAGCTTTGGACCGGATGGTACATTTTCAGCGCCATATTCACCGTCATTACGCTTTACACCGGTTACCGTATGCACCAAAGCTGGAAAATCATGGTCGAAAAACTTGCAAAAATCGTCGGGTTGAAAACTTCCCGCATGGAATAAGAATCCGACTCATTCCGGAAAAAAGAAACCGGAATGCATTTATCAACGAAATAAAAACGAGAGTAAAACGACTGTGAGAAATCTGGTGATTCATTGAGAACAGAAAGCGTCCAATATTTTACTGATAAGGAAGAAGCATTCGTCAACCTACTGATCGAGATCGGCACGAAGAAGAATGTCGCGAAAATGATCGTCTTCCTCGCGAATGTTCCTGAGGCAACGTCCATGGATCTCGAACGGGGAACCGACCTCCGCCAGCCCGAAGTCAGCATCGCGATGAAATACCTGGCAGACCAGGGCTGGATCAAAGAGCGTGAGAAAACCTCCGAGAGCAAAGACCGTCCCATGAAAGTTTACGAACTGGCAGTGCCCGTGATGAAAATTATAAGATTTATCGAAGATGAGAAAAAGAAAGAAGCTAAAAACCAACTCGCCCTCGTCGGAAAATTACGGGAATATATCCGCTGATCCTACTCCAATAACCCTGTTTTCCGGTTTATCGCCCATTTTGCCGTTTTTATAATAATGCCGTCGGAAAAGACGAGCCCCGTATTGGCCTTCCGGTGACATCTTTCGGGTCCGGATGGGGAAAAGTAGGTGCCAAAAAAAGGGCCTGTAGAAAGGGCTCCGGTGGCGATTTGGCGAGATTGTTATCTGCCGTATTTTGGAGAACAGGGGCTATTTTGGGCTTATTTTTTAGGGGCCGGGGAAATCTCGATTTTACGAGGTTTTCCGGATAAGGGATGGGGAAACGGAGGCCAAATTGGGGGTATTTTGGTAGTACTCATATCAGCGAGTCGAGGAACTGATGACGTTTGTGTTTCTCTTTTTTATTATACACTAAGCGGATAAATTAAGATAGTCACTCTGATCAGAAACCCTTTCACAAAAATTAACACCTATCATAATGAAATAAAAATTATTCAGCGGGCATCGATGAGTGACTTCGGAGAGTTAATAACAATAATCATCGCGGGAGCATCGTTTATTGGTGCGTGTCTTGTTACATACTTATTTTTTAAAAGGCAAGAAAAAATACACGAAAAAACTGAAGACTCCAAAAAGGTTAAATTAAGCCTATATTTGATGAAGCAGCCATATTTTTCGGATCCTGAAATTCACGAAATAATTTTTGGGTTTTTTGGAAATGAAAAAGATGGTGCGATATGTAATTTGCGTTTTGAGATTGCCAATACGGGACTGGTAACCGCGAAGGATATCGAGCTAAGAATTCTGTTTCCATTATTTCTGACTCACGGTCTTGATGATGATAACCTCAAGATGAAAAAAAATCTCAAATCAGACAAGGCCGATAGGGAATCTGCGATAGTAGATCAAAAACGCATTGTAAAATACACTGTGGCTAAACTAAATCCCGGTGAAAGTTGCGAGATTTTTGAATTAATAAATATCGTGGGTTGTGTTACTCCACGCACCATGGATGTAAAAGCCAAAGATTCTAACAACGTTCCCGTAACTATGACTATTCAGATTGATTTCTGTGCCGTATTGGAAATTTCTTTGTCCGCATACGACTTTTCTGTTCAAAGTCGGGCTATTAAGGTGAGAACGGAAATTGTGAAAAATCAGGGTGAATTATTTGAACGCGCTTCCAGATTTGAAACCGAGCAAATGCGAGAGCAACTTGTCGCCAAAGGGCTCTCTGAAAAAACGGCAGAACAATTCAATGTTCCTTATTTGAAGGGTAGAGCAATCATTGTCTACCCGGGGTTAGTTAAACATGAAGATCCCAACGCAAAAGATAGTGATGGAGAAGCATACGTTGAGGACATTACAATGTCAAAAATTTACTGCATCAGTCCTAAAAATCCATAATTTTTAAAAAATAAATAAAATTAGCTGATATCGTCACCTCCCCTCTCCTTCTCCGTCCGGTTCCGGTAATACTTCCTGCACTTCGCCCGGTTCCTCTCCCGGTTCGCCTTCTCCCGGGCAAGCCGCAGCGCCACTCCGAGATTGAGTCTCTCTTCGCTCATGCAACCTCTCGCTCGTAATTCCGGGCCGCATACTTCGGAGTAATCCAGATATCCCCAATCGAATAGAACGCATTCTCGAACCTCTCAGGCCGGTCCCCGACATAGAACAGTGCCGGTGAAAACGTCGGCCCGGGACCATCATCACCGAAGGGACCGACAAAACGGATCCGCGAGGAAGGGAAGCACACCCGGCACGAGAGCTGCGTGAGCGTCTTCCAGGCCGCGGTCTCGGTTGCGGACTTCCAGAGGACAATCGCCTCCGTGGTCCGGCCCTCAAGCCGCTCAAGGTAAAGTTTCGAAAACCATAGCTCGACAGCGTAACCGAATGGGGGATTGATGAAAAGCTTCCCGACCCACGGCCGCAGGAGGCCATTGTCCTGAGCGGTGTAGTGCATCGCTGCCGGCACGTTCGGGATCTCGATGCTGTTGCTGCACGAGTCCAGATCAATCGCGTCCAGGCACGCGATCACGGCATCAAGGATGTACTGAGGAGTGTAGTGCTCTGTGCTCTCGTGAGAGAGCAGCGCAGCCGGGACCCTCATGGGTTCCCTCCCGTGGGAGTCACCGGAGACAATCGTTTCTTCTGTGTCTGCTGCACCGCTTCCCGGGAGTAGCAGGCTTCACAGAGCCGGACGCCAGTCCCACGATCGAGATATACGGCCGGGGCCAGATCGCAGACCGAACACCGACCCACGCTACTGGAGATCCGCTCCATCGATACCAGGGAAATGATCCCGGGCAGGGGCGGGATCCCGGCCCGATACTTCCGGGCAGCTTCGAGGTAACAGACCTTGCAGATCCGCCGTGCCTCCTGCTGGTCCTTCGGGCGGGCCTTCCGTTCGGCGGTTAATTTCTCAATGTACAGGGCTCCTTTCCTGCCACAGCAATAACAAACAGTCCTGCCCTCAGGAAGCTTGAGCTTTTTGTAGTCGGCTGCCTTGATAGACCGGCGTTCCGTGGGAAGGCCGGCCACCGGTCGGTTTTCCTGTCCGGCTGCAGAATGACCCTCGCCGGCGGAAGGTCCGGCCGGTTTCCGTGAGGTGTTCGGAGGATGGGATTCCACCGGTTGGGAATTTTGCGGCCCCGGCCCGGTTTCCGTTTCCGGTCTCACGGAGCTTTCAGGGTCACCCGTGAGTGTGTGCACAAACGCATTCACTGAGGGATGGTCACTGGTGAGTCCGGGATTTCCACCGGATTCGCTCTTTTGTACACTAAAATCGGTGTTTGTACAAAGAACATCTGAATCCCCGCCGGATTCAGCGGATCCCGATCTCACGGAACCTTCCGTAGTCATGCTGCCGGATTGCCGTGATTCCGCCGGATCGTCCCGGTCCGAACCCGGCCCGTCATCAAGCCAGACCGCCCCGCCGACCAGCCATTGCTTGAACAGGTCATGATCGAACGTGTAGGCGTTCGTCCGCCTACGGGTGGAATAGCCGGTGAACTCGTCTTCGGAGACGACCGTGCGGTCCGTGTACGCGATCGCGGGACACTTCTCCAGCAGGCCAGTGTAGGCCGCTCCCCGGCTCGTGTAGCCATGGATCAGCCGGTGCAGGACCGCGTTCGACTGCCCCGTCGCTTTCTGTAGCATCGGGATCGTGAACTCGACCCAGTGCAGGGTCTCGATCACCGTGAGCAGGTCCGACTCCATCTTCGTGAGTTTCGTTGTCTGCCCGCCGGCGGAGCCGTTGAGGAGACTGTAGAGCCGGGCCGCGCCGTCGAAGTCGTCCCGGGTCGCCATGATGCAGGGAACGCCGTTCACATCCTGCCGCTCGCGCTGGAGCGAGAAGAGGAGGGCGTGTGCTTTCACCAAGCCCAGCAGCATCTCCGGGTTCCGCCGGTTTGTCTGGCTCTGGAACCGGATCCGCTTCGCGTACGGAATGACGACGTGCAGCCGCTCGCGCCCGAGCGCTTCCCACATGGCCCGGCACAGCAGGACATCCGGATGTTCTTCTTCGCCGTGCTCAGGCAGGGCCTCGCTGTCCTCCAGAATCCGGGTAAGAACCCGGTTGTCCTGCTCGATCGTGTCGTCGATCCAGCAGGTCAGCATCCGGTTGAATACCTGGTCGTCACCGCTGCCCTCGACCTTCGCAACCCACCAGACGCAGCGCTCCGGGATCGTGCAGACGAACCCCTTCCGGTCCTTGTTGACGGTCCGGTAGATGAACGGCTTCCTGAACGACGTGGTGACACCTTTCAGGATCTCGGACATGTCATCCGAGAGGCTCGTGTCGTCGAGAACGATCACGGTGCCAGGCTGGAGATTGTCGATATAGAAGAGGGCCTTGTTCGACATTGAGCCGGAGAGCTGGTGCCGCTCGGGGACCTGCCGGATCAGTGTCGAGAACGTGTGCGATTTTCCTTTCCCGCTCTCTCCCGATACGGAGACGTGCAAACCTGTCGTGTTGAGGACAGAGCGGGAGGCAAGCGACATGATCAGACACTCGGCGACTGTCTCGTCGCCTTCATGGTCGAGGGCGAAGGTCCGGATCATGGTCCGGATTGGGTTGCCGGATTGGAGGACCAGCAGGGCCTCTTCGGCATGCTTATCCCCGGGGGCCACTGCGGAGCCCGGCAGGATCCCGGGCGGGGGACTATCCGGCTTCGGGACCACCCGCTTCTTTCCCGGCTCATACATCTCCCGCAGCTCGGACCATCGCTGCGACCCGCCGCCGCAGCTCTCGTGATGGCAACCAGCATGGATGGCACCGTTCACGAACTGGATCGCGTACGCTCCGTCTTTGTGCGCTCCGGAAAACGGGCATTGCGCGAGAAGGAACAGCGTGCCGCCTTGGTAGGGCTTCTCGGTCTGGACCGAAAGTCCATGATCGGAAAGCCAGCAGCGGAGATCCAGCGGGACCCGCGCCGGCCGGACCCCGGCTTTCCCGGGCGGGCGGACCGCTGCGGGAGTGGCTGGGGGGTCCGGCAGGACTCCGGCCAGCCGGGTGAGCATCAGTTGATTGACAACACTTGGCACAGCGGGTGACTCGATGATGGCAGACCGGCGATGCGGACGGTCCGCGGTGCTGTCACCCTTCCGGCTCATCGTGCCGTAGAGCTTCCAGATCCGGGCCGCGTTGAAGTTCGCGACGTCGACCTGCGCCACTGCATCGTTGAAGACCGACGCGAGGACTTCGAGACACCGTTTCACCAAGTCCCGCGATCTGTCATCATTCGGCAAATCAATCCGGTAGAGAAGGTGAGAGCCATTCCCGGAATCAGCCAAGACCGGCGACGGCCAGCCCATACCGGTCAGGTACTCGGCTATCCGCTGCGCCTTTGCTATCGCAGCCACGTGCTCGGCTTCGGTCGATGAAACGCCCGATGGCCGGACCGGGTCAACATCAACCGGCAACCACTGGCGCCGGACGATATCGCTGTCCGCGGTCGTCACGTCCTTCTTGCCGAGCCGCATCTTGATCCGGTTCGACCTGCGGGAGAGTAGTGCGGGATTTACCGGATTGAGCGTAACATAGATGCCCTGAACCGAGGGCACGCTGTCGAGCACTCCAACTTTTGCCGCCAGCTCTTCCGGGGAATCGAAATAGCCCGAGGCTATCCCGTCGTCGGTGATAGCCCGGACTTCTACGATTTGGCCGGGAGTGATGAGAATGCGGGCGGCGTTCTGGACCTCATCCCCCATGATTCCACGGTGAGGGTAAGGAGACCGGACTTCTGCCGTTACTCATCCGTGCCTGACGCTCCGGTTTACCCATAGCCGGCCACCTGGTTCTGGTCGGCAACCATTGAGGCCGCGGCCCACTTCCCCTTCACGACCGACACAAACGAAACATCGGCGATCGAAAAAGACCGCCCGGCCGTGACAAAGAAAATCCTCCTCGCCCCGTTGAACCCGGGACGTTTCCCGAAAATGACCGCCTTGCTTTCGGCGTCGCCGCCATCCCGGATGATGGGCACGTGGAGTCCATAGAAGAGAATATCCCGGATATGATCCGGTGAAAGCTGGTACGGTCCCTCCGGAGTCTCAATGAAAACCTTGCCTCCGCTAGTTCTGCGAATGATCGCCTGGCTTACCGTCATGAAATCACCAGACCCGTTCGGCAGAATTAACCATGAAAAAATTAAATAGAAGATGGGTAGAGTGATCTACCCTCCCTGTTCGTATTTCAGTGTAGTTGTGGTAGACCGGCATAGAAAGCGGGCAGGGGTTCAAGCCGTTTTGCATGTGTTTTCCTCCGTCATAACAAACAGTCCTTTCTCAATCATGAATTGCCCGAGGCCCTGAAAACCGGTGCGGCGTTCGTAGGCTTCGATGGCTTCACGTGTTACGTAAAGTTGATCCATAACGATTCACCTGTGCAAGTAAGATTTTCGAAAAGGGTTTGTCTATGTGGGCCTCAACCCACATGCTTTGGCTTGCACGAATCAAACTGATATACTGAAGACTATATAGTTACCGAATTTTGGGTGACTCTGAATTTTTGTTCATGTTTACGAGGTATTCGCCAAGTTCCTTTCCGTGCCGGATAATGAAATTCTTGATCTGGTCCTCTGTGGCGACGCTGTCCGGGCTCAGTGATTCCCCGCAGCCGAAACACCAGGTTGTTGTCGGCGGGTTGATATGCTGGCAGTGTGGGCACTGGCGGGGAGCGACCATTGGCTCTTTCTTTTTCTCATCCGGCTTCACGAGACCGTAGACCCGGGAGATCTCGGTATCGATGTCTTTCCCGGTGAGGTGGGCGTAGGTCTCAAACATTGTCGTATTGACCGTTCCCCACATCATCATCTTGATCACGCTCTCCCCAACTCCATCGTTGATCATATGTGTAATCCTCGAGTGCCGGAAAAGGTGCGGGGTAACGTGCTTGGTGATGCCGGCCCGCTCAACAATCCGCTGGATCCTCTTTGCGATAGTTGCGTGAATGAACGGTTTGCCCCAGCTGTTCACGAATACGTAAGCCGAACCTTCCGGATTGCCCGGGTAATCGGCTCTCCAGTTCTGCAGGTACTGGGTGCACATGTACGCCCGGACGTGCCTGGTGAAAGCGGTCTTGAACTTGACACTGGTCGCGACGCCCCCATTATTGAATGTCAGATCTTCCCATTTCATCTGGGCGATCTCGCCAATCCGGAACCCGCCTTCGTACAGCAGCATGATGAGAGCCCGGTCCACGCTTTGCTTGCATGCCTGGATGATTGCTTTGATTTCATCCGGGGTTAGGAGGTCCGACGCCTTCTTTGTCATCGTGTTCTTGGCCGGGGGCTTGAGGGCCCGGACCTTCTTCTCCGGAATTGTGCTGTATCCGTTTTCGATTGCCCAGAGCAGGAACCGCTTGAGAATCACGACATGATCCGCGAGGGTATTCTGTTTGAACGGTCTCCCGCGTTGGCTCTTCCCGGCTTTGAGGGCATCGATGCCGGCATAGACTTGTGCGATGGTGAGCTCGTTGTATGGTCCGATGAACCGGCGCCAGCCGACCAGGTTGAAAGTCAGCATGTTGGCCCGGCCGGTGCAAATCCCGACTGAGGCCCGCTTCTCCGCGATGAATTCGCTGATCAGCGCGGCATCTTCCTTTGTTAAAAGACCAGACGAAAGACCGGCAGAGATCGTATGGTTCGAATATTCTGGTTTGATGGTTGAGAAAAGATCTGACTGTGTAGCCGTGGTAGACATGAAAGAGGGTTGACCAGACTACCTAAAAGAGTTGTGATACGATTCTAACTTTGCGTCCGTATACCCCCGGAGGAATTCTAACCGGAGAACAGAATGCGAGGGATGCGATTCGAACGCATGAACCTCTGCAGGAACAGATCTTAAGTCTGCCGGAGTTGGCCGGGCTTTCCTACCCTCGCAATGGAAACCTG
>JBAZFZ010000049.1:0-12309 GCA_041653075.1 Methanoregula sp. | reverse complement strand
TCGCTCTCCCTCACTGAGTTTTACTTCATACCGACTCTTCATCAATCGTTTATAGATCGTACTTAAATAAAGTACTGCCGGATAATATTTATATATTTAAATGTCGGGGACTACTAGCTTTTGCAAAATGTAACGCCTCTTTTTCAAGTAAATTTAAAAAATTTTCTTTGTTGAAGTAACGCCAAATAATTGTATCCGAGGTAGGTTGACAAAATGAAGTATAATCCAGATACACGATCAACATAGAAAAGGGATAATATAATAGTCTATAGGTATCCGAAAAATTAGATCTACTATGTCATCATGAGATATGTCTGCAAGGTAATTTCGAATAATTTAATGATCTTAACAGTCGATTGCATGATTTTATTAAATCCCTGAAATTTAATTTGATTGTCACGGTGCTTATCCTGATAATTTTTATGCAAAGATACACTCGCCCGAACGTTTTTATATTCTTCTTTCTTACTCATGTAGCATGGTGTCTACTACCATGAGTGAGTGTTTTATTAGCCAGCAAACTGCGCTTTTTTGATACCACGTTACGGGACGGGGAACAGACCCCGGGTGTATCGTTAAACCCGGACCAGAAATTAGAGATTGCGACCAGACTTGCAGACATAGGTGTCGATGTCATCGAAGCCGGCTCTGCTGCGGCATCCACGGGTGAGCAGGATGCAATCCGGCTTATTTCCGGAGCCGGGCTTTCTGCCGAGACATGCACGTTTGTCCGTGCCATGAAAACGGACATCGATTATGCCGCCGACAACAACGCGGACTCAGTCCATCTCGTGATCCCGGTAAGCGATCTCCACATCGAAAAGAAGATGCGCAAAACCCGGGACCAGGTAAAAGAGATGGCCTGGAGCTCGGTCGAGTACGCGAAGAGCCGGGGGCTCATCGTAGAACTCTCGGGTGAAGATGCTTCACGGGCCGACCAGACATTCCTCCACGAAATTTATTCGGGCGGCGTGGAACGCGGAGCCGACCGGCTCTGTTTCTGCGATACGGTGGGTGTCCTTACCCCGGAAAAGATTGCGGCAATTATCCCGCCTCTTGCCGGCATCGCCCCGCTCTCGATCCACTGCCATGATGACCTCGGCTTTGCGCTCGCAAACACGGTCGCGGCGTTAAAAGCGGGAGCCGCGTGCGCCCACGTCACCGTAAACGGTCTTGGCGAGCGGGCGGGAAACACACCGTTTGAGGAACTGGTCATGTCCCTTGAAGTGCTCTACGGATACCAGACCGTGATAAAAAAAGAAGAGATCTATTCCCTCTCGACCCTTGTCTCGCGGCTCACGGGTGTCCCGCTGCCGGTCAACAAGGCAATTGTCGGGGAGATGGCATTTACCCACGAGAGCGGCATCCACGCCCACGGGATCCTCCGGGAACCGGCGACCTACGAGTCCATCCGACCGGAGGATATCGGGAGGAAACGCCGGATCGTGCTCGGGAAACATTCCGGGTCTGCATCGGTCGAAGCGGCACTCCACGAGATGAAATATGCGCCAAACGAACAGCAGCTCAAAGCCATTGTGAACCGGATCAAAGAACTCGGAGACTCGGGAAAACGGGTGAGCGATTCCGATCTCATGGCCGTTGCCGATGCGGTACTTGCGATGGAATGCCACCCGGTGATCCGGCTCAGACAGTTTGCCGTTGTCTCGGGAAGCAACATGCTGCCGACCGCATCGGTCACGCTTGAAGTCAACGGCAAAGAGATGACCGGCGCCGCAACCGGTGACGGCCCGGTCGATGCAGCGATGCAGGTGCTTAGCAAGTCAGTTGAGGATGTCGCAAAGATCCGGCTCGAAGAATACCACGTCGACGCGATCAGCGGCGGGACCGATGCGCTCGTTGAAGTGACAGTAAGGTTAAGTAAAGACGGGAAGATAATTACTTCACGGGGCGCACGCACCGATATCATCATGGCGAGCGTTGAAGCGATGATCGCCGGCATGAACAGGTTACTTGAGGCACAAAAATGAAGACCGGGGCAAAAATTCTCGTTGAATCACTGCAGCGCGAAGGAGTCGATACCCTATTCGGCTACCCGGGCGGCTCGGTGCTGCCAATCTATGACGAACTCTATGATTCCCCCCTGCGCCACATTCTTGTACGGCACGAACAGGCCGCAGCCCATGCCGCCGATGGATACGCCCGTGCGAGCGGCCGGACCGGGGTATGCCTCGCAACATCGGGGCCCGGGGCCTGCAACCTTGTAACCGGTATCGCGACTGCCTACATGGACTCTGTCCCGGTTGTTGCGATCACCGGCCAGGTGCCGACCACGATGCTCGGGAACGATGCCTTCCAGGAATCGGATATCCAGGGCATCACGATGCCGATAACAAAGCACAATTATCTGGTAAAGGATACGATGGAGCTCCCCCGCATCGTAAAAGAGGCGTTTTATATTGCAGGGACCGGCAGGCAGGGACCGGTGCTCATCGATCTTCCAAAGGATGTCTGCACCCGTTCGGTAAAAGAACCACAGGTCCCGGAGAAAGTTTCGCTCCGGGGATATAACCCGACCTACAAGGGACACACGCGCCAGATCGACAAAGCCCTTGCCCTGATCGCAGCAGCAGAACGCCCGCTGATTTACGCGGGAGGCGGAGTTATCTCTTCGAATGCATCAGGTGAGCTTATCGCACTTGCCTCGCAGTCCGGGATCCCGGTCACGACAACGCTCATGGGCCTTGGGGCAATGCCCTGCGACCACCCGCTCAACCTCGGGATGCTGGGGATGCACGGCACCGAGTACGCGAACTTTGCGGTGACGGAATGCGATCTCCTGATAGCGATTGGTGTCCGGTTCGACGACCGGGTCACGGGCAAGATCGATACGTTTGCGCCGCACGCGCAGGTCATCCACATCGATATCGACCCGGCCGAGATCGGGAAGAACAAGCGTGTCGATGTCCCGATCGTGGGCGATGTCAAAGCGGTCCTCACCGACATGCTTGCCGGGCTCAAAAAGCAACCGGCCTGCGAGACATGGCAGACCAAAATCAGGCACTGGAAGCAGCACCATCCCCTCAAGTCCTGCAAGGATACGAGCTGCCTGCACCCGCAGTACGTGATCCAGCAGATGAGCGAGCTCCTGAAAGGAGACGCCGTGATTGTTTCCGAAGTCGGCCAGAACCAGATGTGGGCTGCGCAGTACTTCTGCTTCCGGCAGCCCCGCACCTGGATCACCTCTGGCGGCCTTGGCACGATGGGCTACGGATTTCCCGCGGCAATCGGAGCACACTTTGCCCGGCCGGATGTGCCGGTCTTCGATGTTGCCGGTGACGGGAGCATCCAGATGAACATCCAGGAACTTGGAACAGTTGCGCAGTACAAGATCCCGGTGAAGATTGCAATCTTAAACAATCAGTACCTCGGGATGGTCCGGCAGTGGCAGGAACTTTTCTACGACCGGCGGTATTCGTACACCGAGCTCCCACCGGTGGAGTTCGTGAAGATCGCGCAGGCGTATGGCATCGACGGGATCAAAGTGGAGTCCTGCGAAGATGTTATGCCTGCCCTGAAAGCATCCATCGAATGCGATGGTCCGTTTGTGCTGGACTTCCGGGTGGAAAGGGAGGAGAATGTCTTCCCCATGGTTCCGGCCGGTGCTGCAATCAACGAAATGATCGGGGGGCATCCGTCATCATGAAAGCACACACGCTGTCAGTCCTTGTAGAGAACAAGGCCGGCGTACTCTCCCGGGTCACCGGCCTTTTCTCCCGGCGCGGGTTCAACATCGAGAGCCTCGCGGTGGGGCCCTGCGAAGAACCGGACATGAGCCGGATCACGATTGTCGTGATTGGCGACGATGCGCAGGTCGAACAGGTCATGAAACAGCTTAACAAGCTCATCGATGTGCTCAAGGTCTCGGACCTGACCGATAACGAGCGGGTCGAACGCGAACTGGTGATGTTCAAGGTGACCGCCGACCAGGGAACGAACCGGGCCGAGATCATGCAGATCGCAACCATCTTCCGGGCCCAGATTGTGGACGTGGGCGCAAAGTCAGTGATTCTCCAGGTGGTCGGGGACACCGACAAGATCGATGCAATGGAAAAACTGCTCAGGCAGTTCGGGATCAAGGAGCTGATCCGGACCGGCAGAATCGCCATTATGCGTGGCACAAAAACGGTGATAAGCAGTAAGTAATTTTTTACTCCGGGGAAAAATTCTCTGAAAACCTCTTTTTCGGGATTTATTTTCGGATAATTCCCGCCATCGCATACGGATTCCAGCACCAGATTTACTCTCGATAACTCTCAATAACGAGCGTAAGCCCTAGGAATAACCGTTGCTGGAGTTATGGCAATACCTTTTCCCGGCAACGGGGCTGCACCAGAGGAAAGAAAAAAACCCGGGCATGTCCCCGATACAGAGATGATTTTTGCCGGGGAAAAAACATACTTCCGGCAGGAGGACCGTTGAAAATTTTTGCTTATATTTATCAGATTACAGTATCATAACACGGTCTATGGTAAAATTCAACTGGGAGGCTAAACTGGCGCTCCTTCTGGTGGCAATGAGCCTGTGTATCTATTCATTCAAGTTTTTAATCCTGAAAAATCCCAGCGACACCGTCAATTACGTTTTTAATTCCCTTGGGTTTTTGCCCATCAATATCCTTCTGGTAACGGTTGTCCTCAATAAACTCCTGGCAGTACATTCTCGGCAGGAAAAATTTGCAAAACTGAACATGGTTATTGGCACCTTCTTTACGGAAGTGGGAAGCCAGCTGATAAAAAATATGGCAAAAAGTGATCCAAATATTGGCCAGCTCAACGATTCCCTTATCGTGGGGAATGAGTGGAATGCGGATGCATTTGCCGGGGTCCGTAAAAAGATCTTAAGCCATAAATACACGATAAATGCCTCTGCCGGCGATCTTGCGAAGTTATATGAATTTTTATCCTCTCGGCGGGATTTTATGCTCCGGCTGCTTGAAAACCCGGTGCTGCTCGAACACGAATCATTCACCGATCTTTTACGGGCCGTGTTCCACCTCGCCGAAGAACTCAAGTGCCGGTCGGATTTTACGTGTCTTCCCGATACCGATTATGCCCACCTGTCCGGGGATGTAAAAAGGGTCTATGAAAAACTGATCATCCAGTGGCTGGATTACATGGAATATCTGAAAAATAACTACCCTTACCTCTATTCCCTTGAGATGCGGACAAACCCCTTTGATGTCAATGCGTCGCCGGTTGTACAAAAATAAAATTTTTATCAGACAAATTTTCACGGTAACAATAACTATCCGGCTTCTGAATCCGGCAGCCAGCCAGAAAAAATTCTCATAATTTTCCCGGATTTTCCTGACGGGATACCGGATATTTCCGAAATTATTTCGGGATCCTGATTTTCCGCTATCATTACAGCCCGACAAATCTCGGGGACTACAACAGATACAGGCCCGTGTGATAGATTCCATCAGTCCACCCAAGGGACCTAAAGGAGATTATCCGGCATATCTTCCTGCGCTGATAAAAGCCCCATGAGATTGGCGATTATGACGGAACCCCACTAAAGATCACCCCGCACATACGAGACAATTTCGATTGTGTTATATGTTAGCATGCTACAAACTATCATGGTACCATGCTTGGACTACCGGATATTACCATTGTGGCCGTGGGCGGCGTGACCCTTGTGGCCGTTCTTGCACTGCTCTACTGGGGCCTGAAGTTTGAGGGGCATGATTGAACATGGCCGACATGCTCACCGTTATTCTTGTAACCCTGTATTTTCTCCTGATGATCGGCATTGGCGCATGGGCGTCAAAGAAGATCAAAAGCGCTGAAGACTACCTTGTCGCGGGCCGGTCCCTTGGGTTCTGGGTTTTTATCCTGCTTATGATCGGCGCGGTCTGCTCGGGAATGTCGCTTCTTGGCGTCTCGGGCCTCGGTTACCGGGCCGGATGGCCGACAATGTGGGAAGAGATTTTTGTCCCGCTTTCGATCGGGTTCTGCGTCATTTTCTTTGGCGTAAAACTCCATAACGTTGCAAAGAACGCCGGGTATGTCACCGTGCAGGACTACCTTGCACACCGGTACCAGAGCCCGACAGCGCTCCGTTCCCTTTCCGCAGTTGCAGGAATTGTCGTCTCCCTGATATACCTTGTCGGACAATACACCGCAATTGCTATCGTCCTCATGTGGCTCTTTGCGATCCCGCTCTGGCTTGCCCTGCTGATAGCGACCATGGTCACTATGATCTATACGACCATCGGAGGGCTCTACGCAGTTGCCTGGGCTGCACTTATCCAGTCCATCATGCTCATTGTCGGGATCTTTGTGATGGCCCCGATCATCATCTACTATGCCGGAGGATTTGCGCACGTCAATGAGTTCCTCTTTACGATCAACCCGAACCTTGTCCAGCCATGGATGCCGGCCGGCACATTTGCTCCCGCATATGTCGTATCGTTTGCCATCATGCTCATGATCGGCCTTGCCTGCGCACCCCATGTCATCAACAACGTGCTCGCGGTAAAGGATGTCAAGTACTTCAAGTGGGCGCCGCTTGTTGCGTTCCTGATCTACGCCGCCGCCATGTTCCTCTTAAAATTCACCGGTCTTGCCGGGCTTGTCATGGTAAAAGAAGGCGTCTTTACGCTGCCTGCGGTATCGAATGCCTCGGACTTTGTCATCCTCTACGGCATCCAGTATTCGCTTCCCCTTCTCGCACTCTGGGCAGTCTTTGCCGTGATTGTTCTTGCAGCAGTCATGTCCACTACGGACCGGCTGATGCTTACTATCGGCGCGATGTGTTCCTGGGACCTGTACAAGAAAATCCTCAAACCTGATGCAAGCGACAAGAGCGTTCTGTTGCTCTCAAAGGTGATCATCATCCTCTCGGCAATCGGAACGATGATCCTTGCCATCAATCCGCCCGAGGCGCTTGCAAGCCTTATCTGGATGGGTATCGGGATCATGCTCTCGACCTTTGCCGTCCCGCTCCTTGCCGGTTTATACTGGAGGGGAGCAACCCGGGACGGGGCACTTGCAAGCATGGTCGCCGGCCTTGCCTCGGCGCTTGTGTTTGGTGCGCTCAATTACTTCAAGATCAGCGTTCTCGGCTACAACTTCGCAGACCTTCCGGTTCACTTCTCATTTATCCCGTTCATCATTGCAATTGTGGTGATGTACGTGGTGAGCAGCTTTACGCCAAAGACCGATGAGAAAATCCTTGATGAAACCCAGACCGGCTGGTACATCTCAAAACAATAACCAGTTCACATTCTTTTTTTTGGTTCTTTGATCCGGTTTAATTCCGGTTGTCCTTTACCCGGCACGGGGGCAGCCACAGATCCGGCCCGGCCAATGTTAATAATGCCTGCCCGCAAACAATTGAGGAGTGAAAACGGTAATTCTCGGAGGCGGACTCTCCGGGCTGACGCTTGCCCGGCTTCTCCATGAAAAAGGTGCGGATATCATTGTCCTTGAAGCGGAACCGGAGTACGGCGGCCTCTGCCGGTCCCGGACCGATGGCGGGTATACATTCGATATCGGCGGCTCGCACATCATTTTTTCCCGGGATACCGAAGTGCTCGCATTCATGCGCAGGATGATCGCGGAAAACGAGCAGCAGAACAACCGGAATACAAAAATTTTCTACAAGGACAATTTTGTCAAGTACCCGTTCGAGAACGGCCTTTCGGAACTTCCCGCAGACGACCGGTTTTTCTGCATCCACGAGTTTATAAAGACGCTTATCGATGTGGAAAAAGGCAGCCTCCCGACACCGGTTTCATTCCGGGACTGGATCTATTACACGTTCGGGAAAGGGATTGCCGAATGCTACATGGTTCCTTATAACGAAAAGATCTGGAAGTACCCGACCGAGAAGATGTCGCGCCACTGGGTTGACGGCAGGATCCCCCGACCGCCGGTCGAGGATGTAATCAAGTCCGCAATCGGGATCCCGACCGAAGGCTACACGCACCAGGCAGTCTTCTCGTACCCGCTTGACGGCGGGATCGAGGCGCTGGTAAAATCCATAGCCCGGCCAATTGAACCCTGCATCAAAACCGGCTTCAGGATCACCTCCGTCAAAAGAGAAGGAACACAATGGGTCATCAGCAACGGGTCGAAGACGGTTACAGCAGACCGGATCATCTCGACCATCCCGGTCCAGCACCTGTTTGCCGCGCTTGAAAATGTCCCGCCATCCGTGCAGGCTTCCTGCGATGCGCTTACCTACAACTCGCTTGTCTGCGTCAATATCGGTGTGAAAGGACCGGTCCCTGACTATTCGTGGCTCTATATCCCGGACCCGGTGCTCGGAAAGACCAACCGGATTTCGTTTCCGTCGCAGTACAGCCGGCATGTGGCACCGGAGGGGCACAGTGCGATCCTTGCCGAGATTACCCACCAGCCCGGCGACCCGGTCGCGCACATGAGCGATGAAGAGCTGATTGCAGAAGTGACCGACACCATCGGGGCAATGCACCTTGCCACCCGGGACCGGATCGCCTACGCATCGGTCGTGCGCCAGCCGTTTGCCTATGTCGTATACGATCTCGCGTACCTGGAAAATATCGCAGCCGTGAAAAAGTACTGCGCATCGCAGGACATTCCTCTTGTCGGGCGCTTCTCCCAGTTCGAGTACCTCAACATGGACGGTTGCATCAGGAGCGTCATGGATTTTATGAAAACGTATTCTGCATAAGAACCGGCTGACCCGACATACAGGGCGGATTTTTTGCTTTTATCAGGTTATAAACCCTGCATCACCCTTATTACCCGTCAAATGAAAAAAGGTACAGGAGTTTAAAGCACGCATGATCTCGGTCATCGTCCCGTCATTTAACGAAGAAGAAAATATTGCCCAGTGCCTTGTCTCGCTCTCGCACCAGACCGTAAACCGGAGCGAATACGAGATCATTGTTGTCGATGGCGGTTCAACCGACAGGACCTGCGAAATCGCCAGGAAATATGCCGACATGGTCTTTATCCAGACCAGCAAGAAAGTTGGCGGGGCACGAAACGACGGGGTCATGGCCTCAAAAGGAGACATTGTCGCTTCGACCGATGCAGACTGCATCATCCCCCCGGACTGGATCGAAAAAGTCACAAAAGATTTTTCTGACCCGGGTGTTGTCCAGATCTACGGCCCGGTCTACCCGATCGAAGACGGCATTCGGAACCGGTTCTCGCTGATGCTTGCAAACACCTTCTCCCGGACCGGGTATTACAGCAGGACGTTCTACTACACGCTCGGCTGCAACACGGCATTCAGGAAAGACGCATTCATCAAAGCCGGCATGTACCGGTGCATCGATGCCGGTGACGATATCGAAGTTGCCATGCGGATGAAGGATGTCGGAAAGATAAAATTTGACGGGTCGCTCAAGGTCGGATTCTCGATGCGCCGGTACCAGCAGTACGGGACCATTAAATCGCTCTACGAGTGGTTCTACATCGTGGCGCATGGCGGGGAGACCCAGAAATACGCATATTCCCAGAAAAAATACAAGTGAGCCGGGGAAATGTTTCCTGCCGATCCAGGCACAGCACCCGGGGGATCTTTTTTACCATGGCAGAAAAAGCCAGAGCCGGTGACAACGGGCAGAATTTTATCGATAAACAGATCGATGCGTTCAACGCAAACGAATACGCCCGGCTGCTCGGGATGATCGTTACCGAGGCCCGGCCCGGCTATGCCCGGGTGGAGATGGACAGCCGGGGAAAATACAACGAGGCCGGCTCAACCCATGGCGGCGCAATCTTTTCGCTTGCCGACCATGCGTTTGGAATGGCATCGAACAGCGACGGAATCCACCGGACTGCCCTGACCGTCCATGCTCATTACCTTGTCCCGGCAACCGGCAGGCTCGTGGCAATTGCCGAATGCGTTGGTGCGAACGGTTCCTGCGAAGTATACCGGATGACAGTCTGGTCCGGTGAACGGATCGTTGCTGTGTGCGACGGGACTGCATTCCGGGTCTGACTGCCAGATTCCGAATACGTGCATACCCCGGGCAATTTTGGTTTCTCCGGGATTTTGTCAGGGTTTACCCGGTTGTTTTATCCCGGGCAGATCCTTTATTTTCGCCCGGTCCTTCCAGTCCTTCTTTTGCCGGGAGGTAAACAAGCATCTTTATTCCCTAGCAGTTTCTCATACTGGACGTATGACCGTTGAGAAAGACGTGGTTGCAACAGTGGCCGGGCTTATGGCTCTTGCAGCCCGCACTGCCCCCAAAGCCAAGGGGCAGGATGAGATTCTTCTCCACTTGCTCACCGAAACGCAAAAGAAGAAACTCATAAAAGCCATGCAGGAATCTGGCACGAAAAACCATCTCGGGTTTTTCCTGCGCGATGCAAAAAACATCGAGGACTGCGATGCATGTCTCCTTATCGGAGTGAGGGGCAGGGTCCCGGTCGGGCTTGACTGCGGCGCCTGCGGATACCTGGCCTGTGCCGCGTTTACCAAAGCTGCACGGGCAGCACAGAAGAAGACCCGGGCGACAACGCTTGCCGGGCCAAACTGTGTTGTCCGCATGGCCGATATCGGCATTGCCCTTGGTTCCGCAGTAAAGACCGCACAGATCCATAATGTGGATAACCGGATCATGTACTCGGTCGGTTCTGCGGCAATGAACCTTGGGTTCCTGGGAAAAGACTGCACGGTAGCCTATGCGATCCCGCTTTCGGTAACCGGGAAAAATATTTTCTTTGACCGGAAAGCGTGACCGGCCGGGAGCTGTTTTCATGTCCATCATAATGATACGCGGAGGAGATCTCGACCTTGTCGAGTACGATTTTAAATCGTTTGAACCAGGCGAGATCCCAAAGACCCTCGGTCTTGAAAAGAAAAAATACAAACTTTCACTGCGCAAGGATACGGTACAGGTAAAAGCCCCGGCCCGGATCCACCTCTCGGTCCTTGACATGAACCGGTTTGCCCCGGACCATGCAGGCGGCGGGGGAATCGGGTTTGCTATCCAGTGCTACTGCACGGCTGAAGTCACCTGCACAAAAAAAGCGCTGGTGATCAATTACCCCCGGGCTGCAATTATTGAAAATTTTGTTGCGGTATTCAAAAAGGTGACGGGATACAAGGGAGGTTTCCGGATCAAGGCGACCGATCACCAGAAAAAACATGTCGGCCTGGGTTCGACAAGCACGGTCCTGATTGCGGCTGCGACTGCACTCAATGAAGCCGTGGGCTCACCACTCACGAATGCAGAACTGCGAAAACTGGTCGGGCATAACTATGTCGAAGAGACCGGCGACGGGAAGATCGCTTTTGGTTTTGAGACCGGGGTTGGACCGGCTGCAACAACGTATGGGGGCATGGCGATCATGGGGGACGAGCTTGCGCTTGTCTACCACCACCCGTTTGCCGAAAAGAAAAACGTCTATATTGTCGTTCCTCCAACCGACACATCTTCGTCCGGGACAAAAGAGTTCGATCTCCTGATGAACCGGGCAAGGATGCTTGATTACCGCGACCGCGAGTTCAAGGCATATCTTTTCCTCATGGACCTTGTCCCGGCGCTCGAGCGCGGCGATCTTGTAAAGATTGGCGACATCATCTGGGAGATCGAGTTTCGGGGATCGAAGCGTGCCGAGATCGAGCACCACAGTTTCCGGCTCTACCAGTACATGAACCAGCTCCGGGAGGCCGGCCTTGAATTTGTCGGGATGAGTTCGGTCGGGCCGTCCATTGCCATTATCACCGAGCGCTCCAAAAAGGAAGTCCAGAGAATTTTAAAACCGCTCGGTCTGGAGATCGCAATCGAGACAAAGACCGATAATGCGGGAATGAAAGTTTCGTACCGAAAATAATTTTTTTTGGTTCTTCTCCAGATTTGGGATGATGTGAAATTACCTCAAAGAAACGATTAGTTTTTGTTCGAGAAAATTCGGTTGCAATAAAATCCAAACGGAGTAATTAGAATTGAGTTTTCAGATTCATCATTTTGTTTCAGGAATTTAAATCATTCGGCTCATCCTCATCTTGTTGGCACATCACGATCCTGCCAAACCTAGTAATGGGGGCTGCCGCCGCCAAACCCCCGCATTACGAGGATTCCCACCCCCTGATGGGGGTCGGTGCGACGCCTGCTATGGATAAGTCTGTTTACAATTGGGCTTCAGCCATATCTCTGAAGAATGCAGTAAGCTAAACAGACTACGGAGTCCAAACCCCAAAAAATATTCAGGTTGTTCCGAAACGATTCAGTTTTCTCACGAAATCAGTTCGATCAATTCCGGACAATTCAGTCATTGCCCCGGAAATTAGATTCAGGATTTGATCTGGGGTTAAGGATGTTAACGATGGCGGAATAAC
>JBAZFZ010000048.1:0-13288 GCA_041653075.1 Methanoregula sp. | reverse complement strand
AAACGGGGGTTTTTCATGAGGTAAGATGCGATAAAATACTGAACTGTCAAATTAGTTTTCGTGACAAAAAATTTGATGGTGATAGTTTACTTCTTCTGCGGTTATGGATCAGACTGGCATACTTGGGTAGCAATGACCCCCTGCCTCAAAACCCTGTGTGCCTCAATGACCCCCTCATGCCGGATAATGGGTTCCGGAATAAATTTCACGTCGGAAAATACGCGTGGTTTGCGCACATTTCCCGTAGCTCATGGAGGGGGTCATGCAGGTACAACGGTCTTTGCATTCGTACAGCCTTGGGGGCAAAAGTCCATTTGGCAAAGTTTCTATGATCGTGTGACAGAGCAGATTTCATGGACTGTCCCGTGGGGGGAAGAGACTGCGTCAGGCCGGCTCATGAGGTTCTCGCAGCTATCCCCATGCGGTTTGCACCCTGCCCCTCCTGCACGGTGCATATCCTTGACAAGCGTGCGCCGCTTCCCGCGCTGGAATATCAGGAACCCTGTTCCTGCGGGAAGCGGTTCATCGATGACGTTTTTTCCCATCTCTATGTGATCATGGTCGAGGAAGGCGATCTTGCCCGGGATGCCCCGCTCATTGCCGTTGGGTCCCCACTCATCCATCCTGGTTCGGTCATGGATCGACCGCCGTTTTTGCCGGAAAAATCCCTGCTCCTGCTCTCGGCTGTCGCATCCCCCCAGGCAGCCCGCCGGATCATGGCCGAGGTACCTGAGGTCCGGGGCGTCGTCCGGTCCGGTGGTTTTGTGCCCGGGATCTACCGGCACGACCTGACATGTCCTGCAAAGACCTATGACTGCCTTGCCGGCTGCGATGTACGGGCCGATGTATTCCCGATCGGGAAGGTAAAACTTGTTATCTACCGACCTCAGTCGCGTATCCATATCGAGTTCCCGCGCGCAGGATATGCCAAGCTTCAGTCTGTGCTTGCCCATGTGGGTGACCCCCCGGCGCCCTTTTTTGTCGATGCCTGTTCCGGGCCGGGGACGCTCGGCCTTGCCGCAGCCTTGCGGGGGGTGGGGCACGTGATCTTAAACGACGCGTGGTACTGGTCTGCGTACTGGGCCGCGGTCAATATTGAAGTGAACCGGGAGTATTTCGATATCGATCATGTCCGGTTCACCGGTCCGCCGCCCGGCCCGGGTCAGCCCCTTATGGGGACAAAACCGGTAAAAATTGCAGAGACTAAAGGACGACAGAAAATTGAAGTCTATTTTGGCAATTTCCAAAACCTTTCCGGGGTGATCCCCAACGGTTCCCGTCCGGTTGCCGCACTCGACATTTTTGAAAAGGACAATCATGAGACAGCCCGGGCCGTCATCAGGTCATGGCGTGCAGCATTTGGCGGCGATGCGTTTATCCCGTAAGATCCTGTCACCGTTCCGGTTGAATTGAAATAATCCACCTGTGCCGGCCGATTTTCATATGACAAGGATTTATTGACCGGTAAACAAATGACTATGGGGACTAGCCTGGGTGGCTCGGCGTCACTTGTAACCCGAAACCGTCGGTACGCGGGGGGCGAAGTTTGAGGAAGGCTGCAACGATCTCCTGGAGCTGCCGTATTCTGACGTTGAAACCTCGTCCCATGAGGTCGATGGCCAGGGATCAAAGTTCCGGAGGGAACGGAGACCTGTCGCTGCGGGAACCGGTTCAGGCCCGGAAGGGAGCAGACTTACCGCAGACATCCGGCGCCCATGGGGTAACGGGGCGGAGGAAGGGTACCCTGGCAAAAGGGGCGAACGTACAGTCGACCGATAACACGTTCCCATTTCTGATGATACCATGTCAAAGGTCACCATTATCGGTGCAACCGGTAACGTTGGGACGTTTGCCGCGTATGCAATTTCTGCGATCCCCCATGTCCACGAGATCCAGCTCTATGGCCGCGAGGGTCGGGAAGCACTTTTAAAAGGCATTACGCAGGATTTTATCGATTCGTTTGCCGCACGCGGGACAAATGTCAAGCTTACCTGGACAACGAACCTCATGGATGCAGCCGGTTCAGATATTGTTGTTATAACTGCCGGTACTCCGAGAGGGCCGGGACAGGACCGTCTCGACCTGGCACTCGGGAACGCCCGGATCATCGCGCCCATGGCAAAGACGCTTGGCGCCATTGCCCCCGATACAAAGATCATCATGGTGACAAACCCGGTCGATGTGATGACCTGTGTTGCGCTCAAGTATTCGGGGCTCAAGCCAAACCAGGTGTTTGGGCTTGGAACGCATCTTGACTCGATGCGGTTAAAATCGCTCATTGCAACGTATTTCAAGGTGCACGTGAGCGAAGTCCATACGAGGATCATCGGTGAGCATGGCGACAGCATGGTGCCACTGTGGTCGGCGACTACAATTGGCGGTATCAAGATCTCGAACCTGCCTGCGTTCGCCCACCTGCCGGTCCAGGACTTTATCGAATCTGTCAAATCGAGCGGAGGCCAGATCATCCAGAACAAGGGATCTACCGTTTATGGCCCTGGAGAAGCGATAGCATCA
Organism: Methanoregula sp.; assembly: GCA_041653075.1. Lineage (GTDB taxonomy): Archaea > Halobacteriota > Methanomicrobia > Methanomicrobiales > Methanospirillaceae > Methanoregula. The sequence continues at coordinate 10,771 of JBAZFZ010000048.1, read as the reverse complement.
CTCGTGCGTACTGTCCTTGGCGACGAAAACCGGATCCTGACGGTATCGTCGTACGTGAAAAGCGAGGTTCATGGCATCGGTGGTGTCTCAATCGGGGTTCCCGCACGGATCAACCGGAGCGGCGCTTTCCCGGTGACAATAAGGCTCGATGAGTCCGAAGTCATGGCATACCGCGAGTCCGTGGAGAAGATCCGCGCCAACACGAAGCAGGTTATGGAAAACCTGGAAAAAAATAATGTTGCAGAGTAATATACTCCTGCCTGCCGCAAGCATGGTCACTGTTTTGGAAAATCCGTTTGGCAGACCGGTCCGGAAGAATACTAAAATTTACTGGAATTCTGAACTCTAAAAAAAGAATGGTTGTTCCCTCTTATGTGAGGGTGACTTCAACGATCTCTGCCCGCTCGACACCGGGGATGGTGTTGAGTTTGCCTTCGATGGCATCGGTTTCGCCGCCGGCATCGTTCACGATGGCGGCAAGCTTGAGTGCTTTTAACCCAAAGCCGATAGGTTCTTCCTTGATTTCCTGGGTGCCGGGCAGTTTTTCCTTGAGTGCAATCTTAAGCTTTTCGAGGTCAACGTCCGGGGATTCCGGCATGACTCTGATGATGACTGCGACGCTCCCCATGCCTCACGGTCCCCCGAATCCACACTTCGGGCAGACGTAGGGAATACTCTGCTCCCTGCACCGGTAGCACCGGGTGATCTCGACACCACACGAGGGGCATGCAAAGGCTGTAGATCCCTCTTCTGCAAGCGGAGCGCTGCAGGATGTACACTTTTTATCTGACATTTTACCGCTCCTGTAAGGATTCCTATAGTATCTCACTTAAAACCTTTAAAAGGTTGTACCAATGCCGGTCCCGGGAACCGATCTGCCGACAAGCCACTGTCCCACCCGGTCCGGGTCTGTTCCGTTAACGACAAATGTCCTGATCCCGTGCCCCAGGACATAGGGCAGGAAACAGGGGTCGACGATACCGGTCACGACCGGGCTGTGAAGTTCTGCCGCAAGGGTCCCCTCAACCGTAATCCCGTCAACGGATTTGAGGATAAGGAGGTCGCACTTCAGGATACCGGCCACCCATGCGGCTATGGTGTCAGAGGTTACGTCCCAGGAATGGAGCAGAGGGTCGTGTTCCCGCAGGGTATGGTACGGGAGGAGTACGCGTGTCTGTTCCGGGATGGAGAGGAGATCTGTTTCGGGAATCCCCAGCGATGCCACGAGCCAGCCGTACTGTTCCATTGCGGCAATGGCCATCCAGTGGGCCGCATCGGGGTTTCCTGCTGCGGCAGAGTCCCGGATGGCGTTGGCAAACTGTCCCCCGCCGGGGACAACGAGCAGGGGTCGGGAAGAGGCCCGGAGAACAGGAATGAGTTCTGGGAGGTACGGGGCAAGGCTTCCTCCCAGTTTTACTACAACAGGATTTTGTCTTTCCGTATTTCCCGCGTGGCCTTCAGCCACAGCCCGGCCCGACATTATCCCAAACATATATCGCCAGATTATAAAAGGAGAATGGAGAAACCAGAATCCTATGCGCCATCCTTTATGGATCCTGTTTTTTTGCATTGTGTTCTTTTTTTGTATCATGTCCTGCGGGGCCGTGCAGATCGTGGAGTTCTGCCCTGACCCGTATCTTGCGGACGATACCGATGAGTACTTAGTCCTTTCTGGGGAAGGCTCGCTTGACGGCATCACCATCAGCGATGGGAAGGAAGGATTCCGGTTTCCCCCGGGGAGCAGTATTCACGGGACTTTGACCGTGGCCCGGGATTCGGCGGCGTTTAAGACAAGCCACGGGTATCTCCCGGATTACGAACTGCTTGATACCTCTGGTGTGCCCGGTGTTGTGAACGGGAAAGTCCTGCGGATGGCAAACACCCGGGACAGCCTGATGCTGTACGAAAACGGAAACCTGGTCCAGAAGGTGTCGTGGCCGGGAGATGTGAAGCCCCGGGAAGGGCAGGTCCATTATATTGAAGAGGGTGTGTGGGACCCGCGCCCGCTGATGCTGGGGCAGTCCCGGTTCTCGCCGGCATCGTTTGGGAATGTGACGGTCACCGCGTTTGTGTCCCCAGACTGCTCGTACGATGTGTTCGGGCAGGTCATCGGGACCGCAAGAACCGGAGTGTTGGTGAATGTCTATGAGTTTACCAGTACCGGTATGGCGGACGCCCTTGTCCGGGCAAAGGGAAACGGTACTCCGGTGATGGTGCTTCTTGAAGGTGGCCCGGTGGGAGGGGTGAGCGCGGAAGAGAAGTCCGTGATCCGGGCGATGAACCAGAGCGGTATCCCGGTCTACCAGATGGGGGCGGCAACGGGAGAGCATGCCCCGTACCGGTACGACCATGCGAAGTATGTCGTTGTCGACAACCGTGCGGTTCTCCTGGCAAGCGAGAATTTCAAAAACAGCGGTTTTCCTCCGACAGGGACCTCGGGGAACCGGGGATGGGGTGTCTACATGGAAGACCCGGGGCTTGCCGCATATTTTACCCGTGTATATACTTCAGACCTGACCGGCCCGGCGGTTCACCCGGTGACCGGGACTGACGGATCGGTGGAGACGGCAACCGGTCCCGCGTATTCCCGGGAATTTTCGCCAGCGGTTTTCACCGGGGCTGCTATATCCCCGGTGATATCTCCGGATACGAGCGGGCAGATCCTTGATTTGATAAATTCGGCGCAGAGTTCGATCGAGATCGAGCAGGCATACATCACGAATGCGTCGCAGACCGGACTGAACCCCTGCCTGGCGGCAGCGGTGAACGCATCGCGGCGTGGGGTGGAGGTTCGGGTGCTTCTTGACTCGTACTGGTTCAATACCGAAGACGAAGAGGATAACGATGAGATGGTCGCGCTGATCAACCGGGTTGCCGCAACCGAGCACCTGCCACTTGAGGCCCGGTGCGCCGATCTCGATGCATCCGGGATCGAGAAAATCCATAACAAGGGGGTCATTGTTGATGACCGGGCGGTACTGGTGAGTTCGATCAACTGGAACACCAATTCGCCGAATTTCAACCGGGAAGCAGGAGTCATCATCGACCACCCCGGGGTGGCCCGGTATTTTCGGGACGTATTCGATGACGACTGGCAGCCGGCAGTGCGTTCGCCGCAGCAGTCTTTCGATTACCTGAAATTCGTGTGCGTTCTTGTGGTTATCGCACTGCTCATTGTCCTGTACTACCAGCGGCATGTCCGGTAAATGGCTGCCGTGACAGATGTACGTGAGACGGTAAACGTATCGGGGAATCCCGTGAAAACAGGAGTTTTTGCCACAGCACACGGCCCTGGATGGGGGATTAAGATGACTCGTGCATTTTTTTGAGGGCGCACTGGCAGACATCGCAGAGGTTGATGTCGCTTTCACCGGTTACAACGGCAAGCGCCCAGCGATCGATCATCGCATCAAGTTCTGATGTCAGTTCTACTGCCCCGCATCCCCGCTTCTTACTCATGTACTGTGATACTGCTGCGCGGGTTACCCCCAGCTTTTTTGCGGCATCGCTCTGGCTGAGCCCCTTGTCGTTGATCAGACGGAAGACCATTTCGGCCCGCATGGGGGGCAGGAGGTTTCGGACCATGGTGTCGCAATGCATGAGGGTGCAGGTGTGCTTGGTCATACGGTCGCCGGTAGGGATTCTGGAGAGGATTCCGGTTTATTCTGATAGATGATCTGCCGGGCGTCGCGGAAGTTGAATTTCTCGATGATGAGGTGACGCTCTTTGAGCTTTTTTAAGGCATACCTTACCGTCCGCGGGGCGAGTTTACTCTTCAGTACCAGGTCCTTGTGGGTCATAGCACCACCGGTGTCCAGAATTCCCAGGACCGTCCGTGAGGAAGGTGGTAATGATTGCTGATACATGATAATACTGTTAACACCGTTAACATATCAACCTGTCGGTAATTTATGATACCGTGGGCAACATTCCCTCATGTTCTGTCATCAGGAGCGGGTGGCGATCCTCCTTCTTGTTGCCGTTGCCGTCATCGTCTCTGCCGCCCACCTCCTGCTGGTGGAGATCGGAAAAGAGCCTTTTGCGGCAGATTACTCAGAGAGTGTGGCGGACGGGAGCATGGTTCGGCTGTCCGGCACCATCGATAAAGCAACGGTTATTGAAAACGGCGGCCACATCCTGCTGTCCGTTAAAAATACATCCATTTTTATCCCGGCATCCGTTGCCGGGAAGTCTGTGTTTGCGAAAGGTTCGGCAGTTACCCTGTACGGCACGGTGCAGACCTACCAAGGAAAAAAAGAGATTGTTATCCATTCGGCGGATGATATTTTGGTAACCGCGTAAACGGCACTTTCCTGCGGTTGCGATGTATTTTTCTTATCATCGGGTTTTCGAGATCCGGTGGATTTTCTGGTGATCCCGTGGCAGCAGTTCCCATGGTATCCCTCAGTCTCCCATCAGGCCAACAGTTCTGGTGCGAGCAATAAGCAAGGTTCGGCCGCATGAGCCCGAATTTCACAAAAAAAGAGGGGGTATGATTTATGGCTGGATCTCAAGAGTTACGGAGAAATTCTTCACGGTATGGGTGAGGGCACCCATGCTGATGAGGTCCGCACCGGTCTTTGCATACTCCCGGATGGTCGCTTCGGTGATTCCCCCGGAGAGTTCGATGGTCACCCGGTCCCGGAGCCCGGCCTGCACGAGCGCCGTGATGGTCACCCGAACATCTTTCGGAGGCATGTTGTCAAAGAGAAGGATATCTGCGCCTGCCCGTGCTGCGTTGAGCGCTTCAGCAGTGTTCTCCACTTCGATCTCGATCTTTCGGTAAGCACTCGCGGCCCGGGCTTTTTTTATTGCATCTTCGATAGGCACGAGGATAAGGTGGTTGTCCTTGAGGAGCACACCGTCGCTGAGGCTGGACCGGTGGGGATCCCCGCCGCCAAGCGTGATTGCCTTCTTGTCAAGCGCCCTCAGTCCCGGGCAGGTCTTGCGCGTCCCTGCCACCCGGCACCGGGGGTTTTCGGCCCGGATGATCCCGTTTACCTTTCGGGTCTCCGTTGCGATCCCACTCATCCGCCCGATGACGTTGAGTGCCGTGCGCTCCACCAGCAGGATCATTTTTGCATTCCCGGCAAGCGAGAGGAGAATCGTGTCCCGGGAAATACCGTCCCCGTCATGGATTTTCTGTCTCGCAGTGACCCCGAAATGGGAAAAAAGTGCTGCCGCCTCTTGTAGTCCCGCGGCGACGCCGTCCTCTTCGGCCCGGATCACGGCGCTGCAGGAAATATCTGGAATGACTGATTCACTGGTCACATCCCCGAACGGGGCATCTTCCTCAACAAACCGGAGCAGGTATTTGATCGGAACCATAACAGACCCCGTTTTTCACCTATGTCCCGATGACAAGCGGGTTGTCAAGGTTCTTTAACAGCGAAAGGATTGAGAGCGCTGCAAGGTAACTGGTCGCCGGGTTGTCTGGGCTTGGAAAGTTGGTGACTTTTATGTAGGTTTCTCCGAAGTCACCCTCGATAAAGAGTTCGTGGATGTTTTTGTCCGCCGCTGGATCCACCCAGAGCTCGACATCCGTATCCTGTCCGGCGGCAAGGCTCATGGCGACCGAGACATTCACGTTCTTCGGGTATGCCTTGATACATTCGTGCGCTTTACCGGTAAAGACCAGTTTTCTCTCTTTTGTATCGAGGCCAAGGGACTTCGGGCTTTTGGTGGTTTTCAGGAGCAACTTCTTAATCGATGAAATCTGGCCGATCTTGAGGTTGTCCAGCCCGAAAATCGCCCCGCTCGGGATATAGATCTTCCTGTTTGCTGCCCGTGCCGTCTCCATCAGGTCTGCCTTGAATAGGGGGTCAGTGAGTGCCCCTACGCTCATAATAACGAGGTTCTTGTGGTGAATCAGGACTTCCTTTGCATGAGCACGGGCGGCATTGACCGATGCGGCTTCCACGATGAGGTCAACGTCCGAATCAAGAAATGTCCCGAAATCCGTGTATGCTTTCCCGTTACAGATCCTGACGATCTCTTCTGCCCGGGCAGGCATGGTATCATAGACTGCTGAAATGACAAATCCTTCTGCGTGCCGTGCGATGATATGCCCGATATTGCCGCAGCCCAGCAGCCCGATGCGCAACATGGTAAACAGATTATGGGTATCATGGATTAATGCTTGTGCCCGGCGCGCGGACTGCCGCAGCTTCCCGGTTTTTTGCGGGAATGAATTTTTCAGGCTGCCGGCCCAAGATTAGAATCGTTTCAGGATATGGGGGATCGCACATCCACACCCCCGGATGGGGGGAACCTGTCCGGGCTTTTTGGAAAAAAAGTCTACATAGAGACCTATGGGTGCAGTTACAACTTCGGCGACACGGCAAACCTTATCGAAGTCATCAGGCACTACGGAAGCACCCGGGTGGAATCTCCTGAAGAGGCGGATGCTGTGGTTGTCAATACCTGCACGGTGATTGGGCCAACCGAGCGCAGGATGCTCAGGCGGTTTGTTGCGCTGCGGGAGCGTCCCCTTTACGTCACCGGGTGCATGCCGCTTGTCCAGCGCGAGGCGATCCTTTCTGTGTGCGATCCGGTCATTATCTCCCCGGATGAGATCCGGAACGCGTACAACCTCATCCGGACCGTCTCCCCCGGGGGGATCGGGATCGTCCAGGTCGCGCAGGGATGCCTCGGGCGGTGTACCTACTGTATCACCCGGAAGGCCAGGGGGCCACTCGTGAGTTTCCCGGTTGAGGAAATTGTCGCAAAGACCCGGGCGTTTGTCGCGCGAGGAGTCTGCGAGATCCAGCTCACCGCTCAAGATGTCAGCGCATGGGGTCGGGATACCGGTACGACTCTCCCGGAGCTCCTTGCTGAACTTGATGTTATTCCCGGTAATTTCCGGATCCGGGTCGGGATGATGAACCCGACGACGGTACGGGCAATCCTTCCCGGACTGATCGATGCGTACTCCGGGGAACACATCTTCCGGTTTCTCCACCTCCCGGTCCAGTCCGGTTCCGACCGGATCCTTGCTGAAATGCGGCGGGGAAACACGGTCGAAGAGTTCAGGGAAATCGTTACCGCGTTCCGCGCACGCTACCCGGACATCGTCGTCGCAACCGATTTTATCGTGGGTTTTCCCGGGGAAACTGATGATGACTTTAACCGGTCCCTCGACCTTATCCGGGCCGTGCGGCCCGCAAAGGTAAATGTCACGAGGTACTCCGCCCGCCCGTTCACCGGTCCGTTTGCATCAAAGGATTTCCCCGATTTTGTCAAGAAAGACCGGTCAAGGACCCTCAACGCGCTTGCGGAAGAACAGTATACTGCTATGAACGCGCCGCTTATCGGGACGACGGTTTCCTGTGTTGTTACCGAAAAAATCCGGCCCGGTTCGGTCATGGCCCGGACTGCCACATACACAGGTGTTGTCATCCCGGAAGACCTGCCAGTAGGGACCGTGATCGAGGCCGCACTCACAAAAGACCGGAAATATTTCTTTCTGGGCAGGCGCGTGGATTAACAATCCCTGCCGTTTTTTTAAAAGATGAGGGTTTTATAGGCACGGCAGCAACTATTCTTGTTTTGCACCGCACAGAACGGATATGGTGATACAAAATGGATGAGATCGAAGCCGGCCTTGAAAAGATCATGCAGAAGATCGATGACCTCAAAAAGAGCGATGCCACACTGTCCGAGCAGGTCAGGACCCATGACGCCGAACTGCTCGGGCGCATGGCAAAAACGGCAGTCCCCGTTGTGAAGATCGTCGGTCTTAATCTGTTAAAACAGGGAAAACAGGATACCAAGAACGAGCTCTACAATGCCGCGTATTATCCGGAAAAAATGATAATCCTTGGGAAATCGGATCCCGCGCCGTACCGGCCGGACAATATCTCAAAAAAAGTGACCGACCAGTTCTGTGTCCTTTCCGAAAACGGGGAATTTTTCGAACTCATGTACAGTTCGGACGGGTTTATTACGGATTCCTACCTCAACCCGGTTGATTCAAGGAACGCCCTTGACCTCTACGGTTATGATATCCTGTTCATGCTGTACCGGGCGATGAACGAGTATCTTAAGGCAGAGACCGATCTTGTCGCCGCGCTCGAAAAGGTGGTCGGGTATATCTTTGCCAAGCCGCCGCAACCACCGAAGGCCTGATTCTGGCGTCTCAATTTTAACGTATCCTTTTTGATCCCCTGAAATTTGCGGGAGTGTTTTGGTGTATCTGGATATGATCCATCTGCCGCGCCAGGTCACTGTCTGACCGCAATTTCCACCCGGGCACTATCGTGAAGATGCTCCGCTCTGCCAGCAATTATCTGAAAAATCCCGACGAAAAGAATAATGAGTGGGCCCGATGCGATTCGAACGCATGACCTCCCGGTTATCAGCCGGGCGCACCACCGGGCTATGCTACGGGCCCATTTGGATTGCCTGAAAGTTACCCTAATAGTTACCGCATTTGAGTTTTTATAGCTTGTGAATGCCGCTGCCGGCAGGATAATGATTTAGGGCACGGTGATAAAAAAAATACGTACTCTTACGGATTTGGGATCATGGAACGACAGTATCTCCTCGGCAATGAAGCCATCGCCCACGCGTGCCTTGAATCGGGCATTGACTTTGTCAGCGGTTATCCCGGCACTCCTTCGTCTGAAGTAGTGGATGTGCTCCGGGCACAGAAAGATCCGGCATATTATGTGGAATGGTCGGTCAATGAGAAGGTTGCGCTGGAAAACGCGCTTGCCGCGGCATGGTGCGGTATCAGGGCTATCTGTACGATGAAGCACGTTGGTCTCAATGTCGCCGCAGACCCGCTCATGACAAGCGCATATACCGGTGTCACGGGGGGTTTTGTGATCATGAGCGCGGACGACCCGTTTGCGCACAGCTCCCAGAACGAGCAGGATACCCGGTGCTACGCGCATTTCGCCCGCCTTCCCTGTCTTGACCCCGCAGGTGTTCAGGAAGCGCACGACATGATCCGTGCCGCGTTTGAGATCTCCGAGGAGTTCGGGCTGCCGGTCCTGTTCCGGCCAACGACCCGGATCTGCCATTCGAAAGGCGACGTGGAGCTTGGCCCGGTCGTGAAGAGCGCCCGGAAAGGTGAGTTCCACAAGGACCCGCGCCAGTACGTGGTGATCCCCGCGCACACCCGGGTCCTGCACAGGAAGCTCAACGAGAAGCAGCCGACGCTCAAGAAGCGTCTCGTGGAAAAAGGGTTCAATTACTGCACGGTTTCAGGAAAGACTGCGGTTATTGCAAGCGGGATCGGGGCGTCTTATGTCCGGGAGCTCATTCCCGCCAATGTGTCGTTTATGAAGATCGGGGCTTACCCGATCGATGAGGAATGGCTCGGGGAATTTGTTCAAAAACACGAGAAGGTTCTTGTCATTGAGGAGCTTGCCCCGGTGGTTGAGGAAGCAGTCCGGCAGGTCGCCGGGTGTGTCCCGGTCTTTGGGAAGATCAACGGGTACGCGCCGTATGAAGGCGAACTTTCGCCGGCCATTGTCGCGGATGTGATGGTAAAAGCCGGTTTCCTTGCGAAAAACCCGTTTGCGCCAAAGGTACCGGTGCAAAACCTCCCGCTCCGGCCGCCCATCCTCTGTGCCGGCTGCCACCACCGGGCCGCCTTCTATGCCATGAAAAAGGTCTTTGGGGAGTCGGCTATCTACCCAAGCGATATCGGGTGCTATACGCTTGGGCTCCAGCTTGGGGCGGTCGATACCACGATCTGCATGGGAGCGTCGATTACGGTCGGGAGCGGGCTTGCCCACGCTGATCCCTACCATAATGTTGTCTGTACTATTGGAGACTCAACGTTCCTTCACACGGGTGTCCAGGGGCTCATGAATGCGGTATACAACGGCGCGGATATGACAGTGGTCATCCTTGACAACCGGATCACCGCGATGACCGGCCACCAGCCAAACCCAAACACCGGCCTGACGGCATCCGGTGTCGAGACCCCCCCGGTCTCCCTTGATGCACTCTGCCGCGCATGCGGGGCGACCTTTGTCGAAACAGTGGATCCCTATGATGTGACCGGGATGCTCCGGGTGCTTGAGACGGCCAGAGCCAAAAAAGGCGTGAAAGTGATCATCGCAAAGCAGATGTGTGTGATCGTGGCCCGGCGCTCTGGTGTGAAACGGGGCCGGTACGCAGTCGATCCCGATACCTGCACCGGCTGCGGTGCCTGCGTCCGGTTTGGGTGCCCGGCAATCGAGTTCGTGGACAAGAAGGCCCGGATTAACGATCTGTGCAGCGGGTGTGCGGTCTGTGCCCGGATCTGTCCTGTCGGGGCCATCTCCCGGGAGGTGCGGAAATGACGAAGAGTTTTGATATCCTGACGATCCTTGCCTCAAACATCCTCGGCGCGGCCTGCCTTCGTGAGGGCCGGCACGTGAAGGGCGCCGAGACCCACGGGATGGCCCAGCGCGGCGGTTCGGTCGAGACCCATATCAGGATTGACGGGGAGTTTGGCCCGCTCATCGTCCCTGGGACCGCCGACCTTTTGATCTCCTTTGACCTGCTCGAAGCGCTCCGGTATTCCCATTACCTCAAAGACGGCGGGAAGATGGTGGTCAACCGGCACATGGTCATTCCCACCTCGGTCTTTACCCAGAAGAGCCCGGCACCGAGCGAAGACGAGATTGTCGGGCAGCTGACTCCCTACGATCCCTGCCTGCTTGATGCTGACAAGATCGCGGCAGATGCGGGAAGTGCCCTTGCCCAGAACATGGTAATCCTTGGCGCCGCGTCGTGGTCGATTCCGTTAAAGGCAGAGTCCCTGATCTCTGCA
>JBAZFZ010000047.1:0-13556 GCA_041653075.1 Methanoregula sp. | reverse complement strand
GGGCTGTTTGTGAGGGAGTAGGTTCTTTTTCCGGCTTAATGGATCTTTTTCTGGGAAAATTTTCATTACGGAAATATTTCATTAACCCGAATTACTCTTTTTGGTAGTTAGGCAACGGCCTCTTTAATTTAGTTATATCCCTGTGGACGGTTGCCTCTTATCGTGGGGGACGTTGCTCAATACTCTCGATTTACGATAGACGCCGCCGCTCCCGAAGGGGCGCCCCCGCGGCGGTTCAAGGGACTTTCTCCCTGTAACGATTGCGAAATCATTGTTAGCCTGAAACACCCACTTTCTTTCAGCCAGTGAGATCTTAACCGATTTTGTGACATGACCATTTTTTTAGGGTTGGATTATTCCCGTATTCTCAAAAGATCATCGTGTATGAGGATATGAATATCCGGTAGTTTTTTTTGCCCTTGATGCCTGAAAGAAAAAAAAAGTGGCAGGTTTAAAGTCTATAAAACTGCCAGGATAAACCCACCGGAAATCCGTCTGTCCGGTTAAATAGTCCCGGTTTTTTTCAGCCACAGCCCGACACAGACATACATCGCTGCGGCAATGGCTGCACCAAGCGCCAGGATGGCAAAACCAAAAATATTCCCCGCGAGAATGGCCGCGATCATTTCCAAAATAAACCAACCGATTCCAAGGATAATGAGAATGACCGCTGCATAAAATACAACAAGGCCGATTGCGCCGGAAACGATGAGATCATCCATCTGCATTCACCTCATTTCGATCTTGTTTTTCTCATTCAAGGTATTGTGCGAGCAGTTCGTCATAGAGCGCCGGGGTATTCTGCTCGGTCTTTGGCATGTCCGGGAACCCTTTGTAGTCCCGTGTCGCAGCAAGGTCTTCACTGAGATCGAGCTTTTCCTGCGTGGTCGAATAATACCAGCCCTGCTTCTCATAGTACCATGAGAGGTATTCCTGCTCCGTCTGGCCCGGGGTCGGGATGAGGAGCGCACGCTGCTTTCCCAGTTCTGCAAGTTCCATCATGGTTGTGTATCCCGATCTGCAACAAATGCACCGGGCCCGGTTCATCAGCTGCATCTTCTCTTCGGTCGAGGCATAACTGATGCATGTACACCGGCCGGCCTTTTTGGTCGTGAACGGTTTTTGCGGGCTGCCAAGAAGTACGACCCCTTTCCCGGAAAAATCTTCGAGTTTTTCTGTGAGGATTGTTTCAAGGAATGTCCTCTGCGGCTCGGGCCCTGAGATCACAAAGAGGTAGTCGAGGTCCTGCTGGCAGGCCATGGTCTTTGCACCGGAGAGGATGCCGGAAAAAAACACCCGCTCGCGTGCGATATCCGTCTCGGGGCGCGAGAGCTTGCCGGCAAGGGATGTCGGGCCGGGTGGGTTGTCGGGGACAACAATATGCCGGAATTTTTCATGGAGGACTGCGTTTGCCGGGATCGCGAGGAGCTCGACCGGCCAGAGCGGGAATGGCAGGTGGTAATGAAGCTGGTGGGTGACAAATACCGACGGGACTTCTGAAGAAAAGACGCCGAGCCTGTTATCACTGATGATGAGGTCGTACTTGTCCTTTGCAAGGATCCGGTCAAGCACCGAACGTTCTTCTGCGATTGCCTGCAACAGCGAGGGAAACGAGGCGCAGAACTTCGGGATGAAAAAATGTCCTGAACTGTAGGGGACCGGGTAATCGGGGTAGTCAATAGAGGAGCATTCGGGAAATTCTTTTCGCAGAACGGCAAGGGCGCTTCCGCAGGCAGCGATAGTGACATCGTGACCGTGGGAAAGGAGTGTTTTTATAATCGGGATGTCGCGGGTAGCATGGCCAAGCCCCCAGTTTAACGGTGATACCAGCACGTGCGACATGTAACTCTGCCCGGTCCTTTCTCTCTTAAATTATCATTGTGACGATAAAGTATATTGAATGATTCGAAGCAGGCTGTTTTTCCCGGATCCTTCAATGAGGCTCGAATTTTTTTGGGCTGTCAATTTCATTTATCCCGCAAAGTCTGAAGCGGGCACCCGAATAGTGTTTAAATTTCAAGCAGCCGTTCGTTCTCACGCAGCCATTGTTTCCGGCGTTCGTAATCCGGCATTGCAGCCCGGACTTTTTCCCAGAACCGGGGTGAATGGTCCGGCTGGCGCATGTGACTGAGTTCGTGCACGATCACATAGTCGATAACTTCGGGAGGAGCAAGGACAAGCCGCCAGCAGAACGAAAGCGTTCCCGATGTGCTGCACGATGCCCAGCGCCGCCGGGCATCCGATATCCGGATCTTTTTTGGCGTATAATCAAGGATTGCTGAATAGCCGGCGACCCGGGCAGGAAAAATTTCAATTGCCTTTTTCCGGTACCACTCGATGAGCAGATCCCGGATCTCTCTTGTGCGGAGTTCCCCCACGTAGAGTTTTTCCCCAAGTGAGATCCCGGCGCTGCTCCCCGACAGGATCTCAAGCTCATAGTATTCCCCCAGAACCAGGAACTTCTCTCCATTCTTGAATTCTCTTTCCGGCCGTGTCGGCCGGCTGCTGATCTCCCGTATCTTCCGATTGACCCAGTCCTCTTTTTCTGTAAAGAATTTCCTGATATATGATTTAGGGACGCGCACAGGGGCACGAATAAGAATGCCTGCATCCCGTGTTATTTCAAGTGAGATTGTCCTGCGGCGCGAACGAATGATCGTTATATCGTCAAATCCTGCCAAAAATCCCGTCCTCCTCCTCACAAACTACCCTGGCAGATCCTATGCCGGTAACGAGATATTCATCCGGATGAACGAAACGAACTCTCGTTTTTTATTTGAATTATTATCACTTTCGGGTATCAATAAACTATTGAACCCGCAAGAACAAACGCATAATAATGGATACTGCAATAATCATCCTTTTTTTGGGCCTGCTTATTTTTCTTGGCAATATCCTCAACCGCGTGTTTGTCCTCACCAAAATACCCGACCTTTTGTGCCTGATTTTTATCGGTCTTTTGATAGGGCCAGTCCTTGGTCTTGCCACCCCCTCCTCGTTTGGGATTGTCGGGCCGATTTTTACTACGGTAACTCTTGCCATAATTCTCTTTGAAGGCGGCCTCCACCTCACGGTCGATACCATAAAAAATGCTTTTGCCGGAACGATCGCCCTTACCATAACCTCGTTTCTTGTGACTTTTGTTGTTGTTGCAGGAATCCTGTACTATGCCCAGGTGCTCACCATTCTCCCGGCCCTGATGCTTGGGGCAATTGTTGGCGGTACCTCATCAGCCATTGTCATCCCACTTTCAAGCAACATGCACCTGCGAAAAGACGGGGTTGCATTACTTTCCCTTGAATCGGCCATAACTGATGTCCTTTGTATCCTTATCCTGCTCACCCTGATCGATGCCTTCCAGCTGGGGAGTTTCAATGTCCCGACGATTATCGGCAAGCTGATATCAGCCTTTGTCATGGCCCTTATTCTTGGGGTAATTGGCGGAATTGTCTGGTCTGCGGTCTACCACCGGCTTGGCGAGATGAAAAGTATCTTTCTTACGCCGGCTTTTTTGTTTGTCATCTATGGGGTTGTCGATACCCTCGGGTACAGCGGTCCGATAGCTGCACTCGCATTCGGGATTACTCTTGGGAATCTCGATTCATTTAGTATCGCAGCCCATTTTCCGAAATGGGACACTATCCGCCAGGTCGAGCTGACACCTACAGAGACCGCCTTCCTTTCGCAGCTTGTCCAGCTTTTAAAGACGTTTTTCTTCATCTATGTCGGTCTCTCGATAGAGTTCAACAGCAACGAATCGTTTATCCTTGGCGCAATTATTACGCTCATCTTGTTTGTGGTACGTATCGGGATCGTATATGCCACGGTCCCCCGAACTATCCCGATCTGGGATGCAAGTGTCATGGCAATTATGATCCCGAAAGGACTTGCTGCTGCCGTGCTTGCGGCGATCCCCCTCCAGTACGGTGTTGAAGGCGGTGCGTTTATTGAAACGACGACCTACGCCATCATCCTTATCTCGATTGTCATATGCTCGGTCCTTGTTCTTCTTCTTGAGAGAACACCGGTAAGAAAGTTGTATGCATGGTTCTTTGGGAGTTTTGGAAAGCCCGGTGGTCCGGAGGATACTCCCCCGGGCGCAATTCAAAAATCTTCATAATACATAACCACGTATGTACGGGGGATGCCGGATTCTCCTTCCAAGTTTTCCCCGTTTCAGCGCATTTTTTTAATAGCGCTTGTTATTGGGATAATCTCCGGTTTTGGAGCCTTCCTTTTTTATGAGGGATTAAAACAGGGAACCGCGTTTTTCATGGGGGGTCTCCTCCACTACCACTATCCCATTGAAGGACAGAATGTTATCCAGATTGCCGGCTGGTCGCCACCTTCCTCGCTCATTCTTCTTATCCCGATCCTCATCTTTGGGAGCCTTATTACCGGGATCCTTGTGACACAGTTAGCACCCGAGGCCGAGGGCCACGGAACCGATGCGGCAATCAAGGCATTCCATGGCACCGGGAAGATCCGTGCCCGGGTCCCGGTGATAAAAGCGCTCACCGCGATTGCGACGATCGCCACGGGAGGAAGCGCCGGCCGTGAAGGCCCGACCGCCCAGATATCTGCCGGGTTTGGCTCGATTGTCGCAGACCGTATGGGGCTTTCTGAAAAAGAGCGCCGGATAGCACTTACCACCGGTATTGGTGCAGGTATCGGTACTATCTTTAAGGCCCCGCTCGGCGGTGCGGTACTTGCAGCCGAAATCCTCTATACCCGTGACTTTGAAGCCGATGCAATCATTCCTGCATTTCTTGCATCGATTGTCGGGTATGCAATCTTCGGGTTCTTCGAAGGTTACGATGCGATCTTCTCGTTGACCCCTCTTGCCTGGTCGGTCTCCCAGATTCCGCTCTTTTTACTGCTGGGGATATTCTGTGCCTTTTTCGGGCTGCTCTATATCTGGACCTTTTACTGGACAAAAGACCAGTTTTCGTTTTTCTTTTCAAAGCACAACCTTCCCCTCTTTTTAAAACCGGTCCTTGGTGCGGTCCTTATCGGGATTCTTGTTATCGTGCTCTCGTTTGTATCCCCCGAAGGGGAAACACTTGGCCTTGCCGGTCTTGGATCCGGTTATGGATTTACCCAGCTCATGCTCTATTCAATGCTCCCGCTTGCGGTTGTCCTGTTTTTGCCCATTATAAAGATCCTTACCACGTCCCTTACGCTTGGGTCCGGGGGGAGCGGAGGGGTTTTTGCCCCGGGCCTTATGGTTGGTGCTGCAACCGGTGCAAGCGTCGGCATTCTCTTCCACTGGTTTTTCCCGGCGCTTGTCCCTGTAGAATCAGTACCTGTCTTTGTTATTGTGGGCATGATCTCGCTTTTTGGAGCGGTTGCAAACGCCCCGATTGCGGTCATGATCATGGTTGTCGAGATGACCGGAAGCTTCTCGCTTCTGGTGCCGGCAATGGGAGCCGTTGCGGTATCCTGTCTTCTTACCGGGGAAAAAACTATCTTTCGGGAGCAGGTGCCAACCAAGGCGCAATCCGGTGCCCACCGGGGGGAGTTTAACCGGGAGATGCTTGAAGGCATTAAGGTAAATGACGTTATGATCCAACGAAGCCGGGTGAGCACGTTTGCGCCCGGTGATCCCATAGGGGCAGTTCTTACCCGGCTCGGAACGACAACCCATACGGGTTTCCCGGTCCTTGAAAACGACCGGCTTTTCGGGATCATAACAATAAACGATGTTCAAAATATCCCGCACGAGCCCGGGAAAAGCCAGATCGTTGCAGGTCACATGATAAAAAATATCGATGTCATCTACCCGGACAATTCCCTTGAAGATGCCCTTGCCATGATGGTCACGCACAACATCAGCCACCTCCCGGTGGTGAGCAGGGAAGACAACGGCTGTCTTGTCGGGCTTCTTACCCGAACCGATATCCTACGGACCTATGCACGGCACAGTGCAAGCATGCATCCGCTGGAAACAAAATCCTGAATGCCCGGCATGTGGGCCACATAGTTCCCCCGGTTTTTCCCGGGGGTCTGCATGGCTTTTTTATTGGGTTTTTTTGCAGCCCGGATTTTTGGCATGCATGCATTTTTTTTACAAACATCCTCTTGGCAACCGGGAGAAAAGCCTGCGAATCAGTCCGGAATTTACCCTCTAAAAAAAGCATTTTGCAATTTTTCCCTGCATGATCGGGCACAGGAAAAAACAGTTTTTTTTATGAATACGGGTGGATTTTCCTGAATATATACACCTTGAGCTGGTCGTTGATGACAAAGAACAGCAGTGCATATCCCCAGACGATTGCCGCAAGTGTCCAGCCCAGAGGGGTCATGAAAACCCCATAGACTGCGATGATCGTTGCTGCGACCTGGGTAAGTTCGGCAACGCCAAACAGGGCAAGCGCCGGGAGGGGCTGTTCCCAGAAGTGCGCCTGTCCCGTGCGGGCAAGGTAAATGGTCATGTGGCCGGCGACGGCAAGCTTGAGGAATACCAGGGTCTGGATGACCCCTGAGTCCAGGTGGAACCACAGCGCTGCAAGGAACAACAGGAAACTGGATACCACGCCAAGGATGCCAAGGATGCTTGCCGTTGACAGGATCCGGTTCATCTGCCAGCGGACGGGTTTTGCTGCGATGGCTGCGTTGTCGTAGGCGATCATCATGATGGGGAGGTCGTTTAAGATCGCAAGAACGACAATCATGAGTGCGGTTACCGGGTAAAAGTTCAAAAGGACGATGCAGAGCGTCAAAAAGATCAGGACCCGGACGGTTTCTGCGATCCGGTATACCGCGTAACTTTCCATTCTCCGGAAGATCGCCCGGCTCTCGTTTACCGCGTCGATGATGACCGATAAGCCCGGCCGGGTAAGAACAATATCTGCTGCCGCTTTTGCCGCGTCGGTTGCCCCTGCAACGGCAATCCCTGTATCAGCCTGTCGGAGTGCCGGGGCATCGTTTACTCCGTCACCGGTCATACCGACAATGTGGTTGCCTTCCTGCAGCACCCTGATAATTTGGAACTTGCTTTCCGGGAAGACCTGTGCAAAACCGTCTGCCTGCTCAAATTGGCGGAGTGTATCGTTTCCGTTTCCCGCGATCATTGCAGATTGCGGGACGATCTTTGTGCCAAGGCCGATTTTTTGTGCGATTTCCTGTGCGATGGCTGCATGGTCCCCGGTTACTATCTTGACATCGACGCCAAGTTCCTCTGCCCGTTTGATCGTTGCCGCGGCATCGTCCCGGGGCGGGTCAAAAAGCCCGAGAACCCCAAGATATACCCAGGACCCTGAGGGATTTGTCCCGGCAACCCCAAGCGACCGGTACCCTTTTTTTGCAAATTCCTCAACCCAGGAATTGACCTGTGCGACAATCTTTTCATCTGCATGGGTAAGCGATGCGATTGCCTGGGGTGCACCTTTTGCAACAGAACGTTTGGATTCGTCATCATCGAGAACGTCTGCCTTGCTGTACTTTGTGACCGGATCGAACGGGACAAACACGGTTACCCGGTGCTGCAGGGAATCCGTGAGGATACCGCTCTCCCGAACATAGGAGAGTATTGCCGAATCTATCGGATCGTTGCTTTCCTTTTTTGATGCAAACGCTGCAGCGAGGAGAACTTCATGAGGTCCGACCGTCCCAAGCGGTCTTAGTTTCCCGACCCGGATCTCATTTTTAGTTATTGTTCCGGTTTTATCCGAACAGAGGATATCCATACCCGCAAGCTCCTCGATAGCTGATAGCCTGCTTACAATTGCCTCTCTTTTTGCAAGGGAAACGGCACCGACTGCAAGAGTTACGGTAAGTACTGCGGGAAGTGCGGCAGGAATTGCCGCAACAACTAAAATGAGCGCAAACTGGAGCGTGTCAGGGATCGATTCGCCCCGGTACAGCGATACTGCCGAAACGATACTGACAAGGACGACAGCAAGGACGATCAGGTAGTCCCCGATCCGGATGATGGCCTTCTGGAAATGGCTCTTTGGCTGTTCCCCGGTCAAAAGCCGGGTGGTCCTGCCAAAATAGGTTTTCTCGCCGGTTTCTGTAACCCGTGCATCCATTTCGCCCTGCCGGACAATCGAGCCTGAATAGGCCGTGGCCCCTTCTTTTTTCTCGACCGGTAGTGACTCTCCCGTCAGTGCAGATTCATCAAGTTCGAGATAGCCTCCTGATAGAAGCATGACATCGGCCGGAATAATATCGCCAAGCCGGATGTGGACAATGTCTCCTGGCACAAGTTCGCGGGCTGCAACCTGCTGCCATGTGCCGTTACGGACGACACGGGCAGTCGGGGCCAGGCGTTTTTTGAGCAGCGCAATTGCGTTCTCCGCTTTTTTCTCCTGGATAAAGCCCACGACGGCGTTTATCAGGAGCATTAAAAGAATGATTGCAAGATCTTCCCAGTGGGAAATTATGGCAGAAAGGATTGCTGCGGCTTCGATCATCCAGGGAATCGGGCCCCAGAAGTAAGCGAGAAATTTTTTTGCGGGATTTGTTTTTTCCTCGGGGAGTTCATTATAGCCGTACTGCTCCCGGAGTTTTTGCACATCTCCGAAATCGAGGCCGGCAATGTCAGTGCTCGCCTTCGATGGTTCCTGCAAAGGATTTTTTCGTGCTGCATCGCTGTCAGGGTTCATTCTCTTAAATAGGGGATTGTAACCTCATCGCGTAAATAATCCGCCGTAATCCCGAAAAGCCTAAAAAAAGTTTTCCCCGGTTCGGGAGAGAAAAAAACAACCCGGATTAAAATACTGACGATGGTCAAAAAGAGTAAAACAAAAAAATTTACGGCGATTTTACGACATGTTTTCCAGTATTTATTTCCGAAAAGGGTTTAAACCATAAGCCCGAAAGAAAAAGTATCAGAGTGGTGCAGATTATATCTTGTAATTTCCTTTACTGGTAAATCGCACATTTCGCGCCACTTTTATCCGGTCCTTTTTCCGGCCCGGAGCCATACAACATGGATGGTGTACTAATGAAACCGAGGTTTATATCCGATATTGATACCCTGGACAACAGGGTCACGCTTACTGCAAAAGACCGGACCACCATTGACGAGGTCGCAGGAAAATTCCCGTTTTTGACAAACGAATACTACCTCTCGCTTATCGACTGGAAAAACGATAACGACCCCATTAAGAGGATCGTGATTCCGAACTCCGGTGAACTCTGCGGAGGCGGGACCACGGACCCTTCCTGCGAGAAAAATTATACCCGTTCTCCCGGTCTCCAGCACAAGTATAACCAGACCGGCCTTCTTTTAATGTCTGATTCATGTGGTGGCATATGCCGTTTTTGTTTCAGGAAACGCCTGTTTGGATCCTGCGAACATGAAACCGTCCGCGATGTCTCAAAGAGCCTTGAGTATATCCGCGAACATAAAGAGATCACCAATGTCCTTTTGTCCGGCGGTGATCCGCTGATGCTCCCGACAAAAAAACTTGAAGAGACCTTAAAAGAACTCCGGGAGATCGAGCATGTGAGTATCATCCGGATTGGGAGCAAGCTGCCGGCCTACAACCCGTACAGGATCACAAACGACCCCGAACTCTGCGCAGTCCTTTCCCGGTACAGCACCCCGCAAAAGCGGATCTATCTCATGGCGCATTACAACCACCCCAACGAATTTTCCGATGTTTCACGGGAGGCCGTCTCCATGCTCCAGAGGGCGGGGGTTGTTGTCGTCAACCAGACCCCGATACTCCAGGGAATAAACGATGACCCCGGGACCTTGACAACACTCTTCCGACAGCTGTCTTTTGCCGGAGTCTCCCCGTATTATGTCTTCCAGTGCAGGCCGGCTACAGGTAACCGGATTTTCCAGGTGCCGGTCGAGCAGTCCTACGAGATCCTCCAGAAATCATGGCAGGCATGCTCGGGCCTTGCAAAACGGGCACGTTTTGTTATGTCGCATGCTACCGGCAAGATCGAAGTTGTCGGGAAGACCGCACAGCACATCTTCATGCGGTACCACCAGTCTGCCGATGCAGAAAAAACCGGGAAATTCATGGTCTATAAGACAAACCCGCTTGCTCGCTGGTATGACGATTACCGTCATGCCCTGACGGATTTTGTTCCAAACAAGCTCTGGTTGTTCTAACCGGGAGTAACAGGATGGAACAAAAAGTACCCGGTGCTCCGGTGCAAGCGGATGCCGTACATGAAATCCCCGAAACAGGATTGCACGATTGCAGCACAAGAGCTCATGACTCGCCCCTGGAAAACCGACAAAAAGCCCTTCGCTCGGCTCTTGCCACCAATACGCTGCCGGACTACTGGAAAGACTGGCACTGGCAGGTACGCCATGCAATAAAGGATATCGATACTTTCGAACAGCTGCTTGGGATCCGGTTTTTGCCGGACGAACGGGAAAAGATCGTGAAGACCTGTGAAAAGTTCCCGCTGTCGATCACACCGTATTACCTTGCACTTATCGATGTGAACGATTACGCAAACGACCCGATATTCCGGCAGGCGTTTCCCTCCCCGCAGGAACTCATTGTCGAAAATTATGAGCTTGCAGACCCCCTGGCAGAAGACAAGGACAGTCCCTGTTCCTGCATTACCCACCGGTATCCGGACCGGGTCCTGTTCCTGGTCAGCAACACCTGCGCCATGTACTGCCGGCACTGTACCCGAAAACGAAAAGTGGGCGACCCGGATTCCATTCCCGATCGGGAGGAAATCTGCCGTGGTCTTGATTATATCCGGGCCCACCCGGAGATCCGTGATGTTCTTCTCTCGGGAGGCGACCCGTTCATGCTCAGCGATGAGTACCTCGACTGGATTCTCACCGGTCTCAGGGAGATCCCGCATGTCGAAGTGATCCGGATCGGGACCCGGGTGCCGGTTGTCCTCCCGTTCAGGATAACCGATGAACTTGTTGCAGTATTAAAGAAACATCACCCGCTCTGGGTAAACACGCAGTTCAACCACCCAAAAGAGATGACCGAATCGGCCCGTGCGGCGCTTGCAAAACTTGCCGATGCCGGAATCCCGCTCGGGAACCAGTCTGTTTTGCTTGCTGGTATAAACGATTGTTCCCGGATAATGAAAGAGCTCGTGCACCAGCTGGTGAAAAACCGGGTCCGACCCTATTACCTGTACCAGTGCGACCTGTCCGAGGGAATCAGTCATTTCCGTACACCGGTTGCAAAAGGTATCGAGATCATGGAAAACCTTATCGGGCACACAAGCGGTTTTGCCGTTCCGCGGTACGTCATCGATGCACCTGGCGGCGGTGGCAAGATCCCCCTCTTTCCCAATTACCTGCTGACTTGGTCGGTCCACAAGGTTGTCCTGCGCAATTATGAGGGAATGATCTGTACCTACCAGGAACCGGCGCATTACGACAGGATATTCTGCAATGGGGACTGCGTCGGGTGCAAACTCCAGCTTAATCTTGCAAACGCCGATGAATCAAAACTTGTGGGGGTTGCAAAACTCCTTGCCGATTATGATACAACAACCACGCTTGTCCCGGAAAACAATGACCGCATGGAACGGAGGCACGAGGATGATTCCTGATGCCATTGAGGTAATCGGAAAAAGCAGGGTCCAGCACGGGCATTTCAATAACCGGATCTATGTCATGCACCTTGACAATTCGGATATTCCCGTGATCATCCCCCGGCTTGACGACCTTGCCCAAAAAAACGGGTACGCAAAAATTGTTATCCGGGTTCCCGGGGATTTGGTATCGGAATTCCATAACGCCGGATATATCACCGAGGCGGTTGTCCCGGGTTTTTACGCCGGGAAAATTTCCACGTGCTTTCTTGGAAAATACCCTGACCCGAAACGGCAGGTTATCGGGAATGAAAAACTTCAGGCCGATGTCCTTTCCCGGGCAAAAATGCATCCCAGGATTCCGTCCCCGGCCCACCTGGCCGGGGAGTTTATCCTGTCCATGGCAACCCTGGAAGATGCCGGGAATATTGCAACCCTGTACCGTGAAACGTTTGAAAGCTATCCTTTTCCGGTTTTCGATCCCGCATTTATCCGTGCCGGCATGAATGAAAACGTCCGGTATTTCTGTGTTTGGTCAAGGGACCAGGTGGCAGCAGTCGCGTCCGTTGATTTGGATACACATGCAGGCAATGCAGAACTCACAGACTTTGCGACATACCTGTCATTCCGGGGAAAGGGTCTTGCCGGCGTACTGCTTTCTGCGATGGAAAAACACCTTTCATCTGTCGGTATTTTTCTTGGCTATACGATTGCACGGGCAACGTCCTATCCCATGAATGTTGCATTTGCACGGGCCGGGTACATCTATGCCGGGACCCTCAAAAACAATACTAACATCTGCGGGACTATCGAAAACATGAATGTCTGGTACAGGCATCTTGGGAAACCCGGGGCAGTGATGCCCTGATCCCGCGGGAGGTATTTGTGATGGAGACACAGATCTTTGAATCGCTGATTATCCTTATCATCGGAATTCTCAGTGCTATTCTTGCCCATCTTGTGATCCGTTGGATGAAAATCAAAGCAGAGTACACCCCGACCCAGCTTGATAATATCATCCTAGAATCAGTCGATAAACCCGTGGTCGTCACGATCCTTGCCACAACAATCTATGCCGCAGTCTCCACAGCGGGTCTTATTCCGGCATTGTTGTGGGGTATCGAAACAACCCGGCTTACAAATGCATTTTTTATCATCATTGAAGCGTGGATAGCAGCGATCTTTGTCGGGAACATTATCCATACCTACGGGACGAAAATTGCCGAGAAAACAAAGTCGGATTTCGACCAGACCCAGCTCCCCCTTCTTGAGAAGATCGTCAGTTTCTCGATCTGGTTTATTGCCCTGATGCTCATCTTTTATGAGTTCCAGGTCAACATCACACCGTTCCTTGCCGGCGCCGGTATTGTCAGCATCGCCGTGGCATTTGCCGCACAGACCCTGCTCTCCAATTTCATTGGCGGTGCAATCATTACCGTAGACCAGCCGTTTAAAATTGGCGACCGGATAAAATTTGGTGATTTCCTGGGCGATGTTATCGATATCGGGGCCCGCAGCACGAGGATAAAAACACTCGATAATCAGATTGTCATCCTTCCCAATGCCAAGGTCACCTCCGATATTGTGGTGAACTATTCCCAGCCGGACCCCCTGCTCAAGGTCCGGGTACCGTTTTCCGTTGCATATGGGAGCGATATGGACCGGGTCCAGGTAATCCTGCTTGAAATTGCCCGGGAGGCAGCGGAAAAAACTCCCTGGGTCCTGAGCGTTCCGGAGCCGTTGGTCTATTTTCTGGAGTTTGGCGAATCAAGCCTTAACGGCCAGATGCTTCTCTGGACCGGGGACTTTAATTACTCCTGGGATGTGCTCCATTATGTCAACATACGGATCAACGAGCGTTTTAAAGAAGAGGGAATCGAGATACCCTTTAAGCAGGTGGATATCCGTATGCGCAAGAATTAATCCGGCACGTGGTTGGGTTTTTAACCCAAGTTTGCCAGTTCATTCACATAACCAATAGAAACGGTAAACTATCGCAACCAATTTTTTTGTCAGGAAAACCAATTTGCCAGTTCAATAATTTATGCCATCAGACCCCCAGAAACTGCCCA
>JBAZFZ010000046.1:12377-14357 GCA_041653075.1 Methanoregula sp. | reverse complement strand
TCATCCTTTTATGGACTCTGAACTAAATTCAAGGTTATTGAATCGAATAATGAAACCACAAACTGCAAAATAATCGTTTTGTAATATCGGTGTCATGATTCTACCCACAGGAAATGTCGGAGAGCCAAAAAGAAGAAAACCTTAGATGATCTCTGCGTGCAGGATCGTCACGTTCGTGAGCGGCCGGTTGTTTTCGTCCCGGGGAACGTTTGCAATCGCATCGGCCACATCCATCCCGTCAACCACCGTCCCAAAGACCGGGTGTTTTGCGTCAAGGTAGTTGTTGTTCACGACATTGATAAAAAACTGCGAGCCACCGGTGTTTGCCCCGGCGTTTGCCATTGCTACAGTTCCCCGGTTGTTCTGGTTGTGGTCCGTGAATTCATCAGGAATAAAATATCCCGGGTTGCCATAGCTGGTCCCGCTCGGGTCTCCGCCCTGGATCATGAATCCCGGTTTCACCCGGTGGAAGATGACGCCGTCATAATATCCGATTCTGGTGAGGTTTGCAAAGTTGCCGGCAGTAATCGGCATGTCCGGGTCAAGTGCGATGGTGATGTTTCCCATCGTGGTTTCAAGCCGGACTTTCTGCCACGAACTTGTATTGGCTGCCTGCGTTTCAACCGGTGTCATGGTCGCCTGCGTAATCATTGAGCCGGTGTTTCCTGCACCCGCAGATCCCGCTGTTGTCTGGGTACATCCCGAGACCAGCATAAGGATCAGGACAAGGAGTCCTGCATGGATGATTGCATGCCCGTGTATCATCCTTAGTGTAGTGGATGGAGAAAAGAAAAAAAGGTTTATCCGGTTACTTGTTTTCCCGTGCCGCTTCTGCTGCCATTGCACGGCGGCCGAAGTAAAAGATCGCGCCAAGCGCAATAATGATGGAAATAATGCCGGAGATGATGATCCAGGTCCCCTGCGTTGTCGCGTTCACGAAATCCTGTCCGTCGACATCGATGCCGAGGATTGCTGTCGTGTTGCCGTTTGAACTGTTGGCTGAGTCGTCAATGGGTGCGTAGGCAGAAACAAACGACCCGAACTTGTCCGAATATGGGTGGGGCGAGACAGTCGGGCCTGAAAGAGCCGCAAAGATCAGCGCCTTGTCCGGTGAATCATCAGCTTCACCGATCTTTGCCGATCCTGCCGGGTCGGACGGGTAGAGGTCATCGATGACAAAAGTCATTGACCTGTCGGTCGTGTTGACCTTAATGATATACGCGTTGATGATGTCATCGTTCATGCTCCGCATGTTCCGGAGCTTGTCAACGATTGCCATGTACCGTGGAGAAAGTTCGTCGCCCGGGGCAAATTCCTCGACTTCGCTTGCATTGATCTCTGTTGCCATGGCTGCGGCGGTGGACTTTAAGCCCCACTGTGCAGTCTCGGTCACAGCCTTGTTGGAATTCGTGTAGGCAAATGCCGTGATGCCGCCGATGATGATGACGGCAAGGATTGCGCATATCCAGATTTTTGTTGAAACCCTGCATTGCTCTGTCATTATGATCGCCTCCTGTAAACGGCCATTACCCCGGCAAGGGCAACAAGCCCGGTTATCGCAAAGACAGCTTCAAATCCCGGGGTCTTTGTCGGGTTCGGGTTCGGTCCCTGCTGGAGCGTCACGGCAAGCGGTGTGGTAACACCGGTGCTCACTGAGACGGTGCCGGTGTAATCGACATACCCGGTATAGGATATCTGGACCGTGTGCTGTCCTACGACAAGATCTGTTAAGGTGAGCGGGGCATAGCCCCGGAAGAGGTCGTCGACATAGACAGATGCGCCGGCCGGCGACGTCGATATGTCAAGACCACCGGTTGCTGTAACCGGGCTTGGGCCTGATCCGGAAGAAGTCAGCGGAGCAGAGATCGTGTTTACCATATTTGCCTGGATATAGACAGTGTTCAGCCACGTGTTGTAGCCCGAAGCCGTGATCTTGAAGATATGGTTGCCGGACGGGACGTTTGAGAGTGTCAGGCTTCC
>JBAZFZ010000046.1:0-12367 GCA_041653075.1 Methanoregula sp. | reverse complement strand
GGCCGAACTAATCTGGCCGGCATAGTTGCTGTCCATGTAGACGGCAGCGCCCGGAAGCGATGTGAAAACGACGGTCCCATAGACTGCGGTCGTCATCGTCACCGGCAGGTTCTGGGCCTGGTTTGCGTACACGTACACGGTGGTCGAGTAATCGTTATACCCGGACATCTTGAGGACGATGTTGTGGGTTCCCGGGTACAGCGTCACCGTGAGGGGCGTTTTACCGTAGTAATTGCCGTCGATATAAATCGAGGCCGCGCTCGGGCTTGATGTCACATACACGGTACCCGTGTCGCGATGCGGGCTCGGGGAGGCCTGGAGGTTGGGGTAATATCCCGAGGTCTGGCCGGAGTACACGACAACGGTTGATGAATCGGACGAGTACCCGCTCAGGGTCGCCTTCATCTGGTAACTGCCCGGTGCGATCTGGGAGATCGTCATGGGGGAGTACCCTTCAAAGACACCGTCCATGTAGATGGCTGCACCCGATGGATTGGACTCGACATAGATCGACCCGGCATTGACCGGTGGGGTTGTTGTCGGGGTGGCAATCGGGTTTATGGTAGCGTAAACCGATACATGCTCGTCATTCCCCGGCATGGCAGTAAGGCTGCCAGACCAGGTCGTATACCCGGATTTTGTGACGGTAATGGTGCTTATCGGTGTTCCCTGGGTCGCAACTTCAACGGAAAGAATACCTCCAGCGGTTGTGCCTTTTGGGACTCCGTCAAAGTATACTGTGGCCCCGTCGACATTGCAGTAGACATCAACCCAGCCGTGATCTCCCCCGACAGTGATTATGGTCGTGGGAATGGTCGTCGGTTCAGCAGTGGGTTCTGTTGTCATCACTGTTGTCCTCTCCGTAGTTGGTTCAGTAGTTGGTTCTGTCGTTTTCTCTGTCGTCGGCTCAGTGGTTCTTTCAGTAGTTGGTTCTGCTGTTGGCTTTGTAGTAGGTTCGGTCGTGATCACGACAGGATCCGTCGGTGATTCCGTTACTTCTTTTGTCGTCTCGATAACGACCGGTCCTGGATCGTCAGTGTCTGCTGCACAAATGACAGGCAGGCACATCAGGCACACTGCAAGCACAAGGCAGATGAGGAATGTTTTTGCTCTCATGGAATCTCTCCAGTATCATAGATCTGAACAATCACTCTATTTATAAAAAATGGTTTTTTGGAAAGGATATCCGGGCAGATTTCTCTGTATCCGTTCATCAGGTGAAAAAATTGCGTCTGAATTATTTTTACAAAAAAATGAGGTCCGTTACTTCCGGGCCAGGCCCAAGACAACTCCTGCAAGGCGGTGCATCCCGTCCTTGATCTTTTCATTATCCGCATTCGAGAAGTTGAGCCGGATGATATCCGACCCTCCGCCATCAACAAAAAACGGCATGCCGGGAAGAACCGCGACCCGGTTTTTTACGCCTTCCCGGAATACGTCCATGGCTGAAATGCCCAAAGGAAGCGTGGCCGTCATGAACATCCCACCCTCCGGTGTCGTATGGGTAACCTGCGGCATGAGATCGTCAAAGAGGTCGCACATCAGCCGGCACCGTTCGCTGTACACAGCAACGATCTTTTTTATGTGGGCGTCAAGGCTGTGTGTCTGGAGGTACCGGTGGAGAATGAGCTGGCAGAGGAAGTTCGAATGGAGGTCTGCTGCCTGTTTTGCCGTGTTGAATGCGGCAAGGATCTCCTTTGGCGCGTACATCCAGCCGATCCGCATGCCGGGTGCGGTGATCTTGGAAAACGATCCGGAAATGACAGCCTGGTCCGGCAGGTACCGCTTCACAGGCAGCCGGGGTTTCCCGTCAAAAAAGAGTTCGCCAAACGCGTCGTCTTCGTAAAAGACGGTGTCAGTCCCGCAAAGGGCTTCAGCGATCTCTCTCCTGCGGTCCTGCGAGTAGGTACACCCGGAGGGGTTCTGGGAGTTGGGGATCCCGTAGAAGAATTTGACGGGCGTTTTTTTCATCAGGTTCCGGAAAGTGTCCGGGTCCGGGCCGTCAGGGAGGAGCGGGACTGCATCAAAAGCTGGTTCGTAGAGTGAGAACGCTTCGATAGCCCCAAGGTAGCCCGGCCGTTCCATTGCCACGTGGTCGCCGGGATTTACAAAAATTTTTGCAAAAAGATCGAGGCACTGCTGCGACCCGTTGACAATCTGGATCTCGTCAGCGGTTGCCGGGACGCCGAGCCGGTCCCGGTAGCGTTGTGCGATAAATTCCCGCAGCGGCCGGTAGCCGTCCGTGGTCGAGTACTGGAGCGCTGTGCGGGGCTCCTGTTCAAAGACTGCACGTGCGGCGGACTGGATCCCTCCGGCGTCGATCAGTTCCGATGAGGGCAGGCCTCCTGCAAATGAAATGATATCAGGATCGCATGAGACCCGGAACAGTTCCCCCAGAAACGATCCGGGCGCCCGCGAGATCCGGTTGGCAAACCGGTATGGCATGATAGTTTGGTATTGGCCGCAAAATGCCAAAAAACCCTTGGCCGTAATGGCGATCCATATCCTGTATGAGTCTGTCAGATATTCCGCTTGCCGTCGTAAGGGCAGTTCGTTTTCCGGTTCGGTGCCGGGCACCAGCTCTATCAGGGAACGGGCTTAATCCAGTTAGCATGACTCTGACGCGTGCTGGTAAAGCAGCTGCCTGTTTTGCAGAGGGTTATTCCTGTTCGCAGGCGGTATGCGCTGCATTTGCTGAGGATTTCGGGATCGATCGCGACACGGCGCTGAAACTTTCCTGCGGGTTTGGGGGCGGAGTGTCCCATACGGGAAATACCTGCGGTGCGGTGAGTGGTGCGATCCTGGTGATCGGGATGAAGTACGGGCGGACCGGACATGACTGCCCCGAGGCAAAAGCGCGGACCTATGCAAAGGTAAACGAGTTCATCACGGAGTTCCTGCGTCGGAACCATTCCACCTGCTGCACGACACTTCTTGACTGCAATCTTTCCGATCCAAAGGAACTTGCACGGGCGCGGGAAACCGGGATCATGAAAGCGCGGTGCCCCGGTTTTGTGCAGGACGCTGTAGAGATCCTTGAAAAAATAGTATGAATTTGCTGGGGGGAACATCCCCCGGTTTTTGTGCGAAAAAACAACATCACGCCGCGTCAGCTACGTGGATCCTGATGATCTCTGAAGAGAGCGACCGGATGGTCCGGTGCAGGTCTTCGTTCTGTGCCTGCTGGATCTGGCCTATCGCTTCTTTGAGCCGGGCGAGCGCTTCTGCTTTATTCGCACCCTGGCAAACGGTCCCCGGGAGCTCAACGCAGCGGGCGTAAAATCCGCCTTCCGCGATGGGATCGAGGACGATTGTGTATTGCATGACAAATATATTGACACGGGTAGTATAGAGTCTTTGTTGTTGGCAAATACCACAAAAAAGGGTTGGATCCGGGATCAGGAAACTATCCGTTGTCCGAATTGTACGGGGTTATTCCCTGCCGCATTCATCGGCAATCATTCCCTCCGCAATCTGACAGTATTCCGGATCGATTTCGATCCCGATGGCATTGCGTTTGCACCGGGCAGCAGCGACAAGTGTGCTCCCGCTTCCCATGAACGGATCGAGCACGGTGTCTCCTGCAAACGAGAAAAGTTTCATGCACCGGAGGGAAAGCTCCACCGGGAACGGCGCCGGGTGGCCTATCCGGGTCTTGCGCTCGCCACAAAATGTCCACAGGCCGTTTGTCCAGTCCAAAAACTCCTGTTTTGAGATATCCGATATATGCGACCCGCTGGTTTTTTTCCAGGTTTTTTTATAAAGGACGATGATCAGTTCAACCGGCGCGATCACGTACGGGGCCGAGGCACTCATCCAGGAACCCCACGCAGTCCGGCGCGAGATCGTCCCCTCGTTCCAGATGATCGTGGAATGGTACTGAAAGCCACACTTTTTTGCAAGCGTGGTAAGATCCGCACCCACGCTCTGCTGCCCGCCCTTGTTCTTGTCGAGCGGGATGTTGAGGCAGAACCTACCGTCGTCCCTGAGCCACGAGTGGCAGCGTTTCATCCATTTTTTTGAAAAATCCAGATAATCCTCATAACTCAGCTGGTCGTCATGTGCGTTGTACTGGATGTCTACGTTGTACGGCGGCGAGGTCACCACGAGATCGATGCCGGCTCTTTTAATCCTGCGTGTCTGGAAAACATCCTCGTTAATGATGGAGAGGGTCGTGTTGTCTGTATTGTTCATGGTGCCGCCCGAGTCTGTTTGCCACACTCAGATGTACTTTTGTGTGCTCCCATCTACATCATTCCACCGGTTTTGTGGTCTGCTCACAGGATCCGTCCCGGAAAAAAATAATGTGGGGGTTCGTCGGAAGGAATACGGGCCCGGGCATTGAACTAACCTGCAGGTTCTGCGAATAACCCGGGCCATCATAAGAATATTAAATGCTTCAGTCAAAATGTCTAGTACAACGAACAGTCTTCCTGCCGGGGGACAACTTCGTGGTGATATGCGATGAGAAACAACCGGAATCTCCTGTGTTTTTGTGCAGTCGTTGCCTGCGCGATCCTTGTTGCCGTACCGCTGGTATCGGCAGCCGGAACCACTCTTGCAAATGCCCGCGACGACCCCCAGCTGCTCTCCGGACTCAGATTCCATGTCGCATATTACGGCGAACTCCAGCAGGCCCAGATGGACGGGACGATCCGGTATATCAATATCATCAGCAACGGGTCCGCTATCTATGACCTCCAGAACTTTGAGGAAGACTACCTTACTGCGGCATCGACCATTCCGCTGATGAACACGGCCGACGATATCAATTCTGCCCGGGAAACGATGCAGACAAAGACCCGCAAATTTTCTGAAGAGACAAAGAATCTGATGCTGAAGTACGACGGGAAGTATGAGCTGCTCAACCGGTGGGTGAACGTATCGGTCAACGATACCGAGAGTGCAATCGGACGGGCGAATGGCACCTACTGGCTTGCCGCGCACACCTCCCGGCTAACCGTTTTCAACATGTATTCAACACAACGCGAATCACTTCTCACCCGCCTTGAAGACACGGGACTTAATGTAACCGATGCACGGGAGATTTCCTCGGCCATTGAAGACCAGCGCGATTCCCTAAAGGCCGCGGTCCTCAAGGATGATGTCACGGCCGTCAATGACCTCAATAACCGGATCGGGGAACAGAACAAGAAGTTCCGAAACCTTGTCGCTGCATACCGGGATCTGGCCGATTCAGGTTCGGCATAACCTGCCCCGAGCAAATACGGGAATTTTTTTCTGATTTGCTCTCACGTTTTTTTGTGTTTAACTAGGAACACTTCGCGGCGGGAACTCCCGGGATCAATTGGAATCATTAATCTTGTTTTATGCAAAAAAACACTCTATCATGACCGAACCAGAACCGCTCAAGGGAGTTACCGGGCTCATCCGGCCGTACAAGGAATACATCAAAAGCCTGAATCTTTCCCCGGGCGATCAGGTTGTCTACTACGGATGTGCCGGGACCTGCACGCCGTTTGTCGAGCTTCTGGCAGTCGGGATCCGGGGCCTGCACCTGACCCAGGTCTTTGTCCCGCTCCTTGACGAGAGCAAGGCCCGGCTCATTCGGGATGTTCCCGAAGTAGGTATGCAGGCATCGGGCGAACGCATGAATGTCGCTCCCAAAGTTATCGTCATCATGGGCGGGCTTGCGATGCCGATGATGCCGACCACAAAAGAGATGCTGCGTGACCTTGCCGCCCGGTATCCGGAAGCAAAAGTGGCAGGCCTCTGTTTCCAGGATATGTTCCAGCGGGCCGGCTGGATTGGCGTTGTTCCATTTGACTTTACGGTAAGTGCGATGATCGAGCCCATCACGGTCACCCGGTACGACCGGGAATAATTTTTTTTGTTTTTTGGTTTCCCTTTTTTTGATCTACCGGAGAAAATCTGCGACCGGTCCCGCCCGTGTCGTGTCCCCCAGACAAGGACGATACCTATTTTCTCCTGTGCGTCACACCAGTACTCATGGCTTCTTTTGTCCACCGCATAGAAGTTCGCTACTCAAAAGATCCCCGGGAAAAGACCCGGACGGACCGGATCCGGTCGCTTGGTTTTTCCATCGATGAACTCCAGCTCGTGGAAGTGTACACGGTAGCGACCGACCGGGATTTTTCCTGTGAAGAACTTGCCGGGATCGCAAAGCGGCTCTCAAACCCGGTGGTGCAGGAGTATGTGGTGGACAAACCGACCGTGGCGTTTTTCGATTACGCCATCGAGGTCGGATTTTTGCCGGGCGTGACCGACAACGTGGGGACGACCGCCCGCCAGACTATCGAAGATTTTCTGAAGATTACCTTTGAAGAGGGCGACGGTGTCTACTCTTCAAAGCTCTACATTGTCCGCGGGCACATTTCCCCGGATGTCGCAGGACGGCTCGGGGCAGCTCTTGCAAACCCGCTGATCAACCGTATCGTCATAAAGACCCGACAGGAATATGGCGATACGGGAATGGACCGGCTCGTTCCCCGGGTTGAGCTCCACGATACCCGGGATGTCGGGCTTGTTGACCTGGATATACCGGACGATGAACTCGTGCGCCTGGGTAAGGAAGGAATTGTGGACCCGACAACCGGTAAGCGTCGGGGCCCTCTTGCGCTTGACCTTGCCCAGCTTCACGCGATCCGACAATATTTCGACGAAGTCTGTCGGTGGCCGACCGATGTCGAGATCGAATCGCTCGCCCAGACCTGGAGCGAGCACTGCAAGCACACGATCTTTGCTTCGGCAATGGATGACGATGTTCCGAAAGGATTGTACAAGACCTACATCCAGCGGGCGACAAACGAGATCCGGAAAGAGAAAGGCGAAAAGGACATCTGCGTCACAGTCTTTACCGATAATTCCGGCGCGATTGTCTTTGATGATACGACGCTTGTGACCCACAAGGTCGAGACCCACAACTCACCATCGGCCCTCGATCCGTTTGGGGGAGCGCTCACCGGGATCGTGGGCGTGAACCGGGACACGATAGGGTTTGGCCTCGGGGCAAAGCCCTGCCTGAACGTGTACGGCTTTTGTGTCGGTGACCCGGCAGCGGATGTATCGCTCTATCGCGGGAAGGACAAGACCAACCCGGTGCTCTCACCCCGACAGATCCTGGACGGGGTCGTCCGGGGCGTTGGCACAGGCGGGAACTGTTCAGGGATCCCGACGCCGCAGGGGTTCTGCTGGTTCGACAACCGGTACGCGGGTAAACCGCTTGTCTTTGCCGGCACGGTTGGCGTGATGCCAAAAGAGGCTGCAGAGGTCCGGCTCTACGAGAAAAAAGCGGAGCCGGGCGATCTTGTCGTGATGGTCGGCGGCCGGGTGGGAAAGGACGGTATTCACGGGGCGACGTTCTCTTCAGAGGCCCTTGACCCCGACAGCCCGGTGACCGCAGTCCAGATTGGCGACCCGATCACGCAGAAGAAATTCTCCGATGTTCTGGTAAAAGAGGCCCGAGACCTCGGGCTGTACCGGAGCATCACGGACAACGGGGCCGGGGGGCTCTCCTGTTCGGTTGCCGAAATGGCAAAGGAGAGCAACGGCTGCCAGGTTGATCTTGATAAGGTTCCGCTCAAGTACCCCGGTATGGCCCCCTGGGAGATCTGGATCTCGGAGTCCCAGGAACGAATGACGCTTGCCGTCCCGCCGGAAAAGATTGACGAGTTCATGGACCTCATGAAGCGTCGGGAAGTCGAAGCGACGGTGATCGGCGAATTCACCGCAAACGGCCGGTGCATTGTCGAGGGCCGGGGCATTGTCGTGATGGATGTCGAGCTTGCGTTTCTCCATGACGGCCTGCCCCAAAAGACGCTCGCGACAACGCCCGTGAAAACAGATAATCCCGAACCGGATGCAGCATGCCCGGACCGGCTCGACGACCTTCTCATTGCCATGATCTCCCGAAAAAATATTTGTTCGACCGAATTTGTTACCGTCCAGTACGATCACACCGTGCAGGGCGGCCATGTGCTCGGGCCGCTCCAGGGGAAGGGTCGGATACAAGCTCCGGCATCGCTCACCAAAGTCGTTCTTGGCTCAAAGAAAGCAGTGGGGCTCTCGCAGGCGCTCTTCCCGACCTATACCGAGATCGATCCGTACCGGATGGCCGGAGCCTGCATCGACCAGGCGATCCGGGGGCTTGTCGCTCTCGGTATTCCTCTTGGAGGGATCGCGCTGCTCGACAACTTCTGCTGGTGCTCGTCCGATGAACCGGAGCGGCTCTGGCAACTCAAAGAAGCTGCCCGGGGATGTTATGAGTACGCAAAAACCTTCGGGACGCCGTTTATCTCTGGGAAGGACAGCATGTTCAACGATTTCTCCGGGTTTGACGAACAGAACAACCGGGTGAAGATATCCGTGCCGCCCACGCTTCTTATCTCGTCCATCGGTGTCCATCAGGATGTGGAAAAGGCGGTTTCGATCGATGCAAAAATTGCCGGCGACCTCGTGTACGTTATCGGGAAGACCGGGACAGAGCTTGGCGGTTCGGAATATTTTGAATCGCTCGGGTTTGCCGGAAATACTGTGCCGGCGCTCGATGCGGCCGCGGCAAAAGTCCGGTACGAAAACTTTTTCCGGGCGATTTCCCACGAGCTCGTGGCATCTGCCTGCCCGGTCAGCCGTGGCGGGCTTGGTGTTGCCCTTACAAAGGTTGCCGTTGCCGGTAGGATCGGGATGGACCTTACGATCCCGCCAAACGAACGGTCGGACTATTTCCTCTTCTCTGAATCGCTTGGCCGGTTTGTCGTGACCGTTGCCCCGGACCACAAGCGGGAGTTCGAGCTTATCATGGGAAGCGATGCGCTGCTTCTTGGGAAAGTGGGCGGAAACCGACTCCGGATCACCGGGAAAAAGCTTATCGCTGAACCGGAGATTGCGAAACTGGAAGCGGCCTACAAGGCCCCGTTTGGGGGGTTCTGAATTATGGAAGAACACACGTTCATTCCCGAAAAGTCACTCATCATGAGCGGGTACGGGATCAATTCCGAGATGGAAACGCAGGAAGCGCTCCGCCGGGCCGGGATGGATTCTGATATCGTCCACATCAACGACATCATTGTCGGTCGGGAAAAGCTCTCCGCGTACCGCCTGCTTGTCTTCCCCGGGGGATTCTCCTACGGCGACGACACCGGTGCGGGAAATGCGTACGCAAACCGGGTGAGAAACAACCTCTGGGATGACCTCTGCGAGTTTCTTGATGGCGACAACCTGGTGCTTGGGATCTGCAACGGGTTCCAGATCCTTGCAAACCTCGGGCTTGTCCCGGCATTCGACCGGAAGTATTCCCGCGATATTGCGCTCATGCCAAACCGAGTCGGCCGGCTCGAATGCCGGTTTGTGACCATAAAACCGGCCGCAGTGAACCTGTGGACTAAGGGTATCGAACGGATTTACTGCCCGGTTTCGCACGGTGAAGGAAATCTGTCCTGCTCCAGTGAGACGCTTAAAAAGATCAAAAAAAACCGGCAGGTGGCATTCACGTACTGTCGGGACGATCTTCTGCCCGCAAACGGTGAGTACCCGTTCAACCCGAATGGTTCGGTGGACGATATCGCCGGCATCACCTCCGCTGATGGAAAAGTGCTCGGCATGATGCCCCACCCGGAGCGGGCGATGGAGTTTTTCAACCTCTATGACTGGCCGCTCAAAAAAGAGCAGCTGCGCCGGAGTGGCGAGCGGCTGCCGGAAGAGTCCCCCAACATGCAGATCTTCAAAAATATTGTAGCATATTTCGCGTGAGTTTCGGTTCTGAAAGACGGCTGCCGAAAATCAATCTTTTTTCCTGGCAAAATGATGTTCCCGGTTGAACTGCGTGAACAAAAAAGGGTGACGGTGGCCGGATTCAAAGCGCTGGCTTGGACTCCGGTCCGTTTCGCATGATTATTTATCGTAGAAACCGGAGCCCGCCTTTTTTCTGGTTCTGGCGGTTTTCCTGGGGCGGGTAATCGCTGCCAGCCGGTGGCTCCGGCTCGTGGGTCCCGTGCTCCTTGAGTTCATCGGCGACAAGCGGGAGGTGCGCATATTTCTTCCTTGGGGTTGTCGTCCTCATCTGCTCCTGGACAGAACCCTGATACTGCTGCGGCTGGTACTGCGGGGGATATTGCTGGGGGGTGGTGTCCTGCTCCTGGTTGTTGTACCCGTACCTCGGCTGCTGTTTGCGCTCGTTCTGGGCAAGCAGGTGTATATCTCCCTCGGGGCCATCGCTCCATGGGGTCCAGCCATCCGCAGAGTCGTTTGCATCCCCTCCTGTGGTTGTCTGGATCGGGGCCGACCGGCGTGGTTCGACCGGCTGCTGCTGTGCCTGCTGGGGCGGGTACATTGCGGGTGCAGGGTTCTGCTGTGTCCCGAATGTCGTACCGCACCGGCTGCAAAACCGGGAGTTCTCATCAAGGGCCGGGTTCCCGCAGGTCGGGCAGACCATTGGCCGCGGCTCGTGGATAAGCGACGCCCCGCACTTGTCGCAGAACTGGGCCTGGTCGTCAGGGATCATTGCCCCGCAGGATGGGCAGACCGGGTACTGCTGGTCGGGGACATCAACAAGCGGCGCACCGCATAAATCGCAGAACCGGGATTCGCTGTCGAGTGCAGTGGCACCGCAGTTCCCGCATTTTCTTGTCATATGCTTACATAAGGTTGCAGAGTCGGGCGGCATAAAGACTGTGGTTTAGTACTTTTTTTTGACTCTTCTTTAAAAATAGCTGACGGGGCTGTCGTTGCAGTCCCCCCGGGAGGGATTGAAAATCATCGGAATTTCCGTTGTGATCGGGCAGTCTGGTACTGTGGAACGGTCCTGGTTTTAGGCAGGCGTTAACATATATCAACCGGGGGTTTATTGCGGAAAACCTTTGAAAATCCCGGTCTTGGTTCCGAGACGGTTTATCGTGGCAAGCAAGATGTTTGGGACCCTGCGGAGATTTGCCGTTGTTTTTTTTGGGACTCATCAAATGGGAATCCTCATGGTTGCTGCCCCATAAACTGTTGACGTGATGGTAGTCCGTAGGAACCGGTGCATCGTGGTCATGGTTGGCAATTATAGGAGGGAACGGGTCATTGTCGGTGATGGAAATTTGCCACCGGTGGCGGTCGTTCCCGATCCGCTCCCAGCTCTCTGTGTGCATACAGTTCCAAAAGAAGCTGAATCTTGAATCGATTCAAGTTAAGAAGGGATCCTTTTTTAACGATACCTCTCAAAAATCCGGATATGTCTCCGGTCTTACCCGATGACGACCTGATCCGGCAGTTCCCGGATATCAGGGAAATCCGAGAAATTGTGGGGATATACGAGATCCCGGTTAAGGATGTCGAAGTCCCGCTCAAAATAAAGATCATCCGGATCCAGGACAAATACGTAGGTATCGCAAGCCTTGGTGTCCGGGCAAAAGGGCAAAAAGAGTACTACCGCGATATCCGCCCGTATCCTTCGCGGGATGCCGCTCTTGCCGGAAGCATTGCCGGTTTTTTCCGGGATCTCCAGCCTGGAGCATCGATACGGGAGATTAAGAACTGGAATATCCTGTAAATTCTCATTTTTTTTCGGTTGAGGGTATAGTCCTGAAATATTGGATCTTCCCTTCAGGACAAAACATCAGGAAAAAACCGTTGCTGGCCGCAATCGTTGATACAATACCTTGAAACCCGCATGTCTGCACGGATGGATTTTGGCAGTTTTGGCAGAAAAGAAAAAAGTTTAGATGAAGGGGTTCCGGAGTCCCTTGCCCACACCGAAGGTCTTGCGAGCTTCGAGTGTGTTTTTGTTCTTGGTTATCTTCTCGTTTGCAAGCTTGCTTACGAGTTCAAGGCCTGGCTTGACCTTTTCGATGGGCTGGGTCTCAAAGACACCAGCGGCCATTGCCTTTGCCCAGACCGAGTCACCAATCTTTGATCTGACAAAGACTGTGCTCCAGCCCTCGGGGCTGCCAACGGAACCGGTTGAGATATCAGCGAGGTTTGCCACGTAGTCCATACAGACGTGGCATCCGGGCTGCTCATATTTGTGGGTTACCTTGAGCGGCAGCTGGACGACCTGTCCGCGCTTGCCGTAGACCCAGAACTTGCCCTTGCCGATTTCCATCTTCTTGACTGATTCGAGTTTCATGCCGGCGTGGTCCTCCACGAGCTGGATGATGCTCTGGTACGGGAAGTTCTCCATGCAGAAGATACCAACGGCAAGAGCAATCTTGTCGCCGACGTCTCTCCAGCCGAACGGATACAGCTGGCCTTTCCTGACTGCCTGCATCTGGCACGGGGTGCCGACGATACCGATCTTGTCAAGACCATAGCTGCGGGTTGCTTCCTTGATTAAGGAAACGTTCGGGCTGACATTGTACTTGGTGCCGCGAGCCGCGAGCAGTTCAGCCTTTGTAGTAGCGACGATGGG
>JBAZFZ010000045.1:0-14389 GCA_041653075.1 Methanoregula sp. | reverse complement strand
ATCCTCTGGTACAATGACCGACCTCACGGCAGTCTGGATTTCGAGAACCTTGAATCCCCGAATCTCGCGTTCTGGAGACGGTTGCCGCAAGAGGCCATCTTCGGCATTGGTATCCGGGTTTTTGGGTGGTGAGTCTGATGATGAAACGTTCATGTGCTCGTAAGCTAAGATCTATGAGAAATTATTTCAGGACTGTACAGTCGATTTTAGCAGATAAGTCTCATAAATATGAAGAGTTGGGGGAAGATCCCCTATCGATGTGATCCTTGATGCGAGGTTTATCGCAACAGATCCGGGGCACGTACGATAAGACCGACCCGGGGGATGAACAAAAACACTTTGAAGTCGTGTCAGGAGTTGATCCAGAAAATGATCCAAATCCCCCTTTGGATACAAACGTCATTCGTTGATTGATATTATCTGTTTATTTGCTGGTTCGATACAACTCTTGCGGTGGTACATGACCCTCAAACCGATCTTTCCGGTAAAGGTAAAACGATGTCCGGGATACAGGGATGTGGTGACAATTCCGTTTGCCTGCACTTCGGTTCAGGTTCACCAGCGATAGCTATCTTAAAGCACGTGATAGAGCAAGAAAATACGAACCGAAATAGACCGAATCCTGGGATTTTCTCTGTCACAGCACCGTTTTTTTACAGAGTTGTTGTGAGGTGATGCTGAAATTTCAGGTAGTTTTTTCGCAATTCTCTCGTGAAAGTCTGGATACTACTGCAACAGATGTGGGGTATAATGTTTTTTCCCTATACCGTTCTGCTATTTCGAGGCGTTTATCGGGAGTATTCCGGTATCCGGATCGGTATGTCTGCTTTATTTTGCCTTGTTAAGGATCAACGTTCCGTGATCCGGTTATTGTAGTGTCCGAGAAGGTCTTATTTTGGAAATCCGTTTAATTTTCATCCTGACAATTTTTGGAAATTTTGGAAATCCAATTTTAATATCCTGTTTTGCCGGACCTGATGAATTTGTGATAAGTCCCGGTTGCATTGTTGCAATCCTCGTTGTATATAGCCGCTTATGGACGTATTTCCACAGGTTCTGTAATCCCTTCGAATTTCAAAACCCTCCCTCTTTTGCAGTTTATTGTGTTTTACCAGCAATATTACGGTGCAATCTGATGCACGCAGAGACTGGCAAATCGCAAATTTTTCCGAGCAATTGTTACCTTTTTGAGACTTCGCAGAATATGTATTCTGCGCAAACCTTTATTTATTTGAGCTAAACAAGATTAGACCATGGATAGCGGGTATTTTTCTGAGTGGCTCAAAAGCTACCGGAATTACCTGCGTATGCGTAATTACTCTTTTCGGACACTCGACAGCTATGAACAGGTAATCAGGCGTTTTGGGTATTATGTCTGGTTGCGTCGGCATACCGATGTCACAAAACTCGTCTTTTTCTGGAAGGATTTTGAAAATGCACGTCTTGATACAGATGTGGATGTCACCCCTTCAATGGTTACGGACTTTCTCTCATTTGTTTCTTCAACGAGGATCTATAAGCCGAAAACCTTTCACCGAATTATTTCAACGCTCAGTTCGTTCTATCGGTTTCTTGTACATCAGGGTGTCATTTTATCAAATCCACTAAGTGGGATTGAACGCCCGCGGATTAAGAATCAGGAGATCAAATATCTCAAGCATAATCAGGTTCTTCGGTTAATTGATTCTATCGAAGATCCCCGGGACAAACTTATTGTGCGGATTATTTATTCCACCGGTGTCCGGGTTTCTGAATTGTGTGAAATGAATATCGAAGATATTGATTTTGATGAGCATACCCTCCGTATTCGGGGTAAGGGAGATAAAATTCGTATCGTATTCGTTGATGATGAAACACTTCAGGAAATCCTGAAGTTTATCGGACCGCGGATTGTGGGACCTCTTTTTATCGGCCAGCAGGGTCGGCACATTTCACCCCGGGCAATCCAGCACATTTTCAAACATTATGCGCCGCCCGGTATTACCCCGCATAAAATCCGCCACAGTTATGCAAGTGAGCTCTATCGTCGGTCTAAAAATCTGCGGGTTGTTCAGGAGAACCTGGGGCATACCTCGATTAAAACCACGGAAATTTACCTGCATACCGATATCGATGAGCGGCGTCAGGTATATCAGCAGTTTTTCCCGCTTTCTGAACAGAAGGATTCAGATTAATTATCACCGTGCTTTCAGGTTCTTCCTGATTACGTGCAGTGACCGTGTCCGTTTGGTGATTTATGAATCCGATTTTTACGGTATGTGGGTTTGCGTTTTCATTGAACTCTTTAAAATCCTGTTTTTTTCTGCTGTGTTGTACAAATCTCAATACCTGATAAGTCCCGTTGGAAATTACGGGGTGTTAACTGTTCCTCCGAAAATTATCGATGCTGACCTTTAATCACAACTTCTGGAAAATCCTTGAGACTTGAAGCATTTACCGACTCATCGAAGATTCGTTTCAGTGTCGAGAAATCGTTGACAAATTCTCGTGTTCCACACCTGTGATGTCGAGCCTATTCATGTATCTGAAATCAAGGAATTCACGCGCGTACTCTGTGCCCTTGGGGACCCGTGAGATCTCTGTGAAGTATTCGTTTGGATCTTGAACACGGTCTCCAATTGCGATTTCAACCCCCCGTTTCGTTTATCTTCAAGGGTCTTTCTCCATCGATTGTTCTTTGCCATTAATTTTTATCCGGTCCGGATACCGGATAACGTCAAACACGTACCCGGGACTTTGTACCTCACGGCCGTATTTTTTGCAAAATCTCTTTGAATTTCTGCTCCGTCCCCGCAGATGTTCATATGTTTATGTTTACATAAACCTCATGATGCTATATACTAATGTCCCGCTCAGAATTGGATATTTCGCTTTACCTGCGCAGGTTTCTTTTTCATGATATGCGTGTTCTTATCTCGTTGTTTTGAACAACTGGCGATTTTCTGTGGTACTGATATCCCCCGTAATGCATTCTGATCAGGGAGGGTCTTTGGTTTTCGTTGCCAGTTTTGATGTGGCGATGGCTCCCGGATGGGGATTGGCACCCGAGCCTTTCATGACTCTGTTAAAATCTGCCCGTTTTTCTTTCTCCGTTTGGCAATATGTTTTGAAAATCCAAAATTTCCAATATTTAGATTACGGGTAATTACTCCCTCGTGAAACTGTTGAAAACCGGTAGCATTTGTTCTCTATAATTACCCAGTATTGCCAAAATTTCCAAATCTTTATGCCGATGGTAAGCTTCTCATTATAGCCCGTTACACAATCGATTTAATACGGTACATTTCCAATAGTACTCCCACATACCCCCGTAGTGTAGCGGTCAATCATGCAGGACTTTGGATCCGGCGACACCAGTTCGAATCTGGTCGGGGGTATTTGTTTTTGTGGGAAATAAACGATGGAATGAAGTATTCATTTTCGATTCTTTGCGTCACTAATTTTACAAAAGTTTCCAGCAGACTTTAAAAAAAATCCCGGATCTTCGAACACGATTGTTTCATTTCCGTTTTGCAGGCTTGAGTTTCACCGTACCAAGATCTGGATGCACGTACCTCGCTTGCAAATCTGTCGGTATCCCATTGCCCGTTTGTTCAGGGGCTTATTGCCTGCTGCTTCCTGAATGGCAGGTCTCTGTGCGGCACTTAAAAACAAGCATTACCCTTACCTTACGGTTCTCTCTTGCAATGCGAACCAACCCCTTTAATATGCATTCCTCTGCAACCGTTCAATGATTCGGGTTAACGTACCGTTGTGTTCCTTTGCGTGAAGGGGGATTTCACTCAC
This sequence comes from Methanoregula sp., assembly GCA_041653075.1. Lineage (GTDB taxonomy): Archaea > Halobacteriota > Methanomicrobia > Methanomicrobiales > Methanospirillaceae > Methanoregula. Next base: position 10,603 of record JBAZFZ010000045.1, on the reverse strand, counting down.
TCATTGTAATTTTTGGATGTCCACTTTATCTTACGGCGGGGAATTTCGGAAATTCTGGAAATTCCATTTATGCGTTATGAGTTTACTGGTTTTGGAGCGTTATGGTTTTTGGGAATATTCCCTCGACCACCGGTATTCCCGGAATTCTCCGGGTCAGGGATCTGCCGGCAGATGTCGTTGTGTCAGAAAATGCATTCTTGTGTAATGTTCATCAAGACCTAAAAAAAGCAAAAATAAGGGAATGTGTGTCTATCTTTTTTTGACACGATTTTGGACACGTATTAATTTAGCACTGGCCGCGGAACAGGTCCCGTATCAGATCCGGAATTTCTGAGGGTCGGGATGCAACCGGGATGTTCATCTTTTTGAGTTGTGCGATCTTTGATTTTGCATCGCTCTCCCCTCCTTCGACAATCGCGCCGGCATGACCCATCCGCTTGTCCGGTGGTGCCGAGATACCGGCAATGTAGGCAACCAGGGGCACATCAGTATTCCTGGCGCCTTCAGCCTCAAGGTTCCCTCCGACCTCACCAATCAGGACAACTGCTTTTGTCTCTTTGTCCTGTGCAAATTGTTTCAGAACCTCTTCGAAGGTCTGACCGATGACCGGGTCTCCTCCGATCCCCACAACCGTACTCTGGCCGATCCCGGCCCGGGTGAGCTCATCGACAACTTCGTACGTGAGTGTCCCGCTCCGGGAAATCACTCCGACATGACCCCGGGAGAACAGGCTTGACGGCATGATGCCCATTTTCACTTCGCCGGGTGAAAGGAGGCCCGGGCCGTTGGGACCGATTACCCTGCACCCTTCCATCTCTGCATAGGCAATTGCTTTCATAGTATCATGTACCGGGATATGTTCAGTAATTACCACGGCAAGTTCGAGACCGGCATCTGCTGCCTCCATGATGGAGTCCCCGGCGGCTTTCCCGGGTACAAAGATAACACCCGCTGTTGCATCCTGTTCCCTGAGTGCTTCCTTGATGGTATTATACACGGGTACTCCATGCACCGAAAGGCCGCCTTTTTTTGGCGTGACACCGGCAACGACCCCGCGTCCGCCAACCTGCCGGGCGTACTCGTTCATGACTCCGATATGGTACTCGCCCTGCTTGCCGGTTGCCCCGGTAACGATAATCCCGGTTTTTTTGTCCCCATAGATCATGATGCGACCTCCACGGCTTTCTTTACCACAAGATCCATGGTGTCAAGCATCTCGTATCCTTTCTCTGCAAGGAGCTTGCGTCCTTCCTGAGCATTGGTTCCTGCAATCCTCACGATGACCGGTTCCGGGACGCCGGCTGCAATGATTCCCCGGGCCACTTCATCGCAACGCGTGATACCACCAAGAAGATTCACTACGATGACTTTTACGGTCGGGACACTTGAAACAAGCCGGACCGCGTGCATGACCCGCTCGCTGTCGGCCCCTCCGCCCACATCCAGGAAATCTGCGGCATGGCCCCCGTAATATTCGATGAGATCGAGCGTTGCCATCGTCAGGCCGGCACCATTCCCGATAACACCGATATTCCCGGCCAGCTCCACGTATGAAAAGCCGTGTTTTTCCGCTTCCCGTTCCCGGTCCGTCAGGTCCCGGTTAATGGCAATGCCCTGCCGGTTGAGGCTGTTATCATCGATGATCAGCTTTGCATCGGCTGCATACACCCCGTCTGGTGTTGTAACAAGCGGGTTGATCTCTGCAAGGAGAGCATCCTTATGGCAGAATACATGGTAAAGCCGGTTGACTGTTGCCTGGATTTCGGCCGGGGCATCCCCGCAGAGTTCCCTCAGGAGGAACCCGGGCACATCGCTCATGAGGGGGCAGAAACTGATCGAGCGGACCGCGTTTTTATTGGTGCGGGCTGTTTCTTCGATATCCATGCCACCCGTCTCCGCAAAGAGAAGAACCGGGCGTTTCTTTTTCCGGTCAAGCGTGATGCTCACGTAATATTCGTGCCGGATATCGAGGCGCTCCTCAATGAGAACCCGGGAGACCGGCAGTCCTTTGATCGTGGTATTGAAAAGCTGGCGTGCAGTTTCGATGACCGTTTTCTGGTCGGCCATAAGGACGCCGCCGGCTTTTCCTCTTCCTCCCACATCTACCTGCGCTTTTACGACGACCCGCGGGGCGAGTGAATCCATGTGGAGGAGGATCTCCTCGTATTTGCTCACCAGGATGCCTTTTGGTATCCGTATCCCTTCATCTTTAAAGAGCTGCTTTGCCTCGTACTCCAGTAGCTTCATGGTTGTGCTTTCCCCCCGGCAAGTGTGATGCCCAGATTCATTGCTTTTATATTGAGCGTTTCAGTACCTTTGGGAACCGAATCAAGGATTGCCTTTTCCAGTGCAGTCCTGCTTACGACCCCGGTATACCCGACAAGCGCCCCGAGCATGACAATGTTTGCAACAATATCCCGGCCAAGCGTGGTTTTTGCTTCAGAAGTTGCCGGGATCTCGTAGAATGTACAGCCGGGTCGCGAATGGACAAGGGTCGAATCGAGGATCATCACAGCATCGGGACGTGGCGACGCCCCGTATTTCTCGAACCCTTCCTGCGACATGATAACATACACATCGGGGTCTGCAACCTTGGGATACAGGATCTCATTGTCATCGATGATGACGGCGCTCATGGATGCACCGCCCCGTGCCTCGGGCCCGTAGACCTGTGTCTGCACGGCAAATTTGTTGTCGTACATCACGGCAGCCCGGCCAAGGATAACGGCAGAAAGGATGATCCCCTGCCCGCCAAACCCGGAGAACCTGACCTCGTGCCTCATGGCTTTGCCTCCGGTTTTGGGAGACCCATGGCAGGGCGGTTACGCCGCATAAGTTCCCCCACAACATATATGTCTTCAGGAATTGCCTCGCCCTGCTCAAGCATACGGTCCCGTTTTGCTTTTAAGAGCGAGTGCGCTTTGATATATTCAATCTGGTCGGAAACCTGGCGGAACTTGTTGCGCCGCCCGAAATTTGTCGGGCACTGGACAAGCGCTTCAATAAACGAGAAGCCCGGTGTCTCAAGTCCGGTCTTTACTGCTTTCTCAAGTTCTTTTACGTGGTAGGAAGTCCAGCGCGAGACATAGTTTGCCCCCGCGGCTATCGCAAGTTCCGAAAGATCGAACGCAGGTTCTGTACACCCGTACGGTGTGGTTGTCGAAATACAGCCCCGGGGTGTTGTCGGGCTCCCCTGCCCCCCGGTCATGCCGTAGATCTGGTTGTTCATGCAGACTACGGTAAGATCGATGTTGCGGCGACAGGCATGGATGAAATGATTTCCTCCGATCGCTGCGAGATCCCCGTCCCCGGTGAAAACCACAACATGAAGGTTCGGATTTGCCATCTTGACCCCGGTTGCAAAGGCAAGTGCCCTCCCGTGGGTTGTGTGGAGCGAATCCGTCACGATATATCCGGGAGCACGGGAGGAGCATCCTATCCCTGAGACAAATACGGTATCTTCTTTTTTCCAGCCCATTGAATCGACAGCGGCAAGAGTACAGTTGATGATCGTACCGTTCCCGCATCCCGCACAGTAGATGTGGGGGAGCCGGTCCTGCCGGAGCCAGCTTTCAAAGCTCATGCCCCGGCCTCCCAGACTGTGAATAATTCGTTTGGCGTATGCAATTCGCCCCCAAGTTTTGGAACCGATGCAACCGGTACTGTAGCATGCCGCTCAATTTCACGGGCGATCTGTCCGAGGTTGAGTTCGGGAACAATGAACCGTTTTGCATTTTTAAAGAGCGCCAGTGCATGGTCGGGGAATGGCCAGACCGTCCTGACCTGTAAAAACCCGATGTTTTTGTCGCGGTGATCGGAAAGTACCTGCTGGACGGTCCGGACCGGGGCCCCGTACGCAATAAAGACCTGCTCTGCATCAGGATTGATGACATCGAAATCTGCGAGTTCTTTTTGTGCGGTTTCAATTTTATCCACAAGACGCTTTACCAGCGCCGCATGCAGGCCGGGGTTTGTTGCGGAGGGAAATCCCCGTTCATCATGCGTGAGCCCGGTGACATGCGTCCCGTATCCGTTCCCGAACTCAGGGAATCCCGGCACAAGCCCGGGGCCTGCCCTGAATGGCGGAGTCCCGGGGACAAAGGCCGGCCGACCCGTGTGCCCGACAGAATCCGGGACAATGATGCGTTCCCGCATGTGACCGATAACCTCGTCTGCCATCACAAATACCGGCACCCGGTACTGGTCGGCAAGGTTGAACGCTTTTGCCGTGAGGTTGTACATTTCCTGAACGCTTGACGGGCAGAGTGCGATGATCGAGTAATCGCCGTGCGATCCAAACCGGCACTGCATCATGTCACCCTGCGCAGCCATCGTGGGCTGTCCCGTGGAAGGGCCGCCCCGCTGTACGTTTACGATCACACACGGCGTCTCGGTCATTGCCGCATAGCCGAGGTTTTCCATCATCAGGGAAAATCCCGGGCCGCTTGTCGCTGTCATTGCCCGTGCCCCGGTCCACGATGCACCAATCACCGATGCAATGCTTGCAAGTTCATCCTCCATCTGGATGAAGACCCCGCCTTTTTTTGGCAGTTTTGCTGCCATGTGCTCGGCAATTTCTGTTGAAGGAGTGATGGGGTACCCGCCAAAAAACCGGCAGCCGGCTGCAAGGGCCCCTTCTGCCGATGCAATATTTCCCTGCCAGAACTCAGTCCGCGTCAATACTCAATCGCCACCTTGTGTGGTTCGTAGGGTTCTTCTTCGACCCAGTGGATTGCCTGGTCCGGGCAGGTGAGCTGGCAGACCCCGCAGAGCTGCCGGCCGTACAGCTTCCGGAGCCGGCAGTTGGTACAGCGTTCGGGCCGGTCCAGTTCCGGTATTACAATTCCCCGCCTGTTCGGATGTTTTCCCGCTTTGAAGATCTGGTACGGGCAGACTTTTGTACAAAGGTTACACCCTTTGCACCGCGTCTCATCAATGGCGAGTTTCATGGGATATGTCCTATGTATGTAGCCGTTGAGGTGCAAAAAAACTATTCGTTTTGCCTAAAAAAAGATGCCTCGTCTTTATCGTCCGGCTGTTTTTGTTTTGCTCTGAATATTTCCCCTGCATGCACCCGTACCAATTCAAAAATATCGTTGCCGTGTGCATCGATACCGACAACCAGGGGAAGCCGGTCGAGTTCGATTATCCAGATGGATTCAGCCATTCCCAGATTGGGAAAATGCACGCCCTTTACCTTCATATGGGATGCGGCAAGCGCCGCGCAGCCCCCGGTAAACGCGAAGTAAACCCCCCGGCCCCGGAGCTGTTCTTTTACCACTGCATTCATCCCGCCTTTTCCTATCAGGCCCCGGATTCCCTTATCGAGCAGGAACCCGGAGAGGGAGTTCATCCGGGCGGAAGTCGTTGGTCCTGCGGCAATAATTCGATCCATTTGGACAACCGGTCCGCAGTGGTAGATTACCGCACCCTTTGGCTCAAAGGGAATTCCCTCGTTCTGCATCCGGATATGAGCTTCATCCCGTGCAGTGTAGACAAGTCCTGAAAGTTCGATATGGTCGCCTGCGTGCAGCGAGAGGATCTCATCCCCAAGAGGCGTTGTAAGCTGCATGATTGTCCCGGTCACCATTTCACCTCCACGGTTGCATGCCGGTTTGCCCAGCACTGTACGTTTACGGCAACCGGAAGCGATGCGGTGTGGCAGGATGCCTGTTGTACCTTTACGGCAAGCGCCGTCGTACTTCCGCCAAGTCCCATCGGGCCGATCCCAAGCGTGTTCACGGCATCGCAGAGCTGCTGCTCGAATGCGGTCATCCGGTCAATCGGCTGGAGCAGCGCCTCTTTTGCAAGCGCTGTAACGCTGTCGAATGTTCCCCCAATTCCGACACCCAGCACTACCGGTGGGCAGGGCCGTCCTTCGGCAATCAGCATGGTTTCGACAACAACGTCTTCGATTTTATCTTTCTGCGAAGGAAGAAGCATTACAACACGCGAGACGTTTTCAGCCCCGGCACCCTTGGGCAGTACCGTTACCGTAAACCTGTCGCCGGGCCGCACATGTACTGCCGGCATCCCCGCACCCGTGTTATCTCCCGGGTTATGCCGGGTGCAGGGATCGACCACATTCGGACGCAGCGGGATCTCTTTTGTCGCTTTCCTGACACCTTCGGCGATTGCATCAAAGAGCAGAGTTGAATAGGGTACTTCCGGGGGGATCGTAAGGTATACGATCGGGACTCCGGTATCCTGGCAGAGGGGAACAGCCTGATGCTCTGCTACCCGGATATTTTCACGGATATTTGCATATTCCCCGCGAGCAACTTCACTGAGTTCTGCTCGCGCAGCCCGGTCGATTGCCTGTTTTACATCGGGCGGCAGGGTAATGACCGCTTCCGTGAATGCCCTGCATGTTGCATCTGCAAGTGCTTCCCGCAGACCTGCCGGTTCTGGTCTCTGCATTTATCTATATTTTGAGCGGCGGGGACATTATATACCTGTCCGATATCCCGGCAATCCTGAGGCCGGTGGATAATGTCCACGGATAAACCCGGGAGACAAAAAAAACCTGATAAACAAACCGTAAAAAAGAGATCGAACAATAAAGGGAAAAAATTATTTCTTTTCCTTGCCGCCCTTTGCCGGTCCTTTTCCACCTTTGTGGTCAGCACCTTTTGCGGCATCGGCACCCTTTGCGGCCGGTTCTGCCTTTGCAGTGTCAGCACCTTTGTGGTCGCCACCCTTGTGTGCGCCCTTTCCGGTTTCTGCCGGTTCAGCTGCTACCGCTTCTTCGGTTTCAACAGCCTTGACCGGTTCTGCAATCTTATCTCCGGCGATCTTTGGTGCTGCGACGATCCTGCCGCTGACCTTGATCGTGTGAACCTTGAGATGGGACGGGCTTGGAAGCTTGTGTGCCCCGTTTCTCATGGCTGCCTTGATTTTGTCAAGGTACTGGGCAGTTGAAAATACCGTGAAGATCAGCTGTCCTGCCTCGACCCGTGCCGCAGTCCCGACCGCTTTGCCGAATGCAAGGCGCATACCTTCCGATACACGGTCTGCCCCTGCACCGGTTGCCTGCTTGTTCTCGCGGAGCACATGGTGCGGGAAAACCCTGACCTTGAAGTGGAAGTTGGTTCTTCCTACATCTTTGAGCAGCTTCCTGTTGATCGAGATACGGGATGCCTCAAGGGCACTGTGTCGGATCTGGCAGGTCTCTTCAACGATCAGGTCAACCTCAGTCGGGAATTCCTGGGAAAGGTTTCCCATTTCGAACTGTACGATCTTATTGCCGGGAACCCCGCCCATGTACTCTCTGCGAGTGTAGGCTTTCTTTGCAAGGTTCCTGTACATCTTTCCCGGTTTTCTTACCATCGCGTCCTACTCCTAGTATGAATCGTAAAAGCGGGCACGAAAAAGCGTATATGAATGGGCTATCGTGCCGGCACACTTCACAAACTGCTTGTATAAAATAGAGACGTGCCGTATTAAACCTTACTGGACCGAGCAATTCCTGCTTATAAGGTCAAGGATGTCGCGCCTGAGTTCTGCAAACTCCACGCTGGTCCTGTCGCGGGGCCGGGTCATGGAGAGTTTGATCTCTTTACAGATTCGGCCCGGCCGGGGGGAGAGCACGATGATCCGGTCGGAAAGGTAAACCGCTTCATCGACGCTGTGAGTAATAAAAATGACTGTCTTCTTTGTCTTTTCCCAGATGTCCAGCAGTTCTTTCTGGAGCATATTGCGGGTCTGGGCATCGAGCGCCCCGAACGGCTCGTCCATCAGCAGGAGTACCGGGTCGAGCGCAAGCGCCCGGGCCACGGCCACTCTCTGTCGCATCCCCCCGGATAACTCTGATGGGAAACAGGTTGCAAACTGGGGCAGGTTCACAAGGTCAAGGTACCGTTTTGCTGAAGAATAACGTTCAGCTTTGGGAATTCCTTTCATTTCAAGACCGAAAGCAACATTATCGATTACATTGCGCCAGGGAAACAGGGAATACTCCTGGAATACAAATCCCACTTTCGGGTTTGGCCCCCTGATTTCTTCCCCGTCAAGGACAATAGTTCCGGATTTTGCCACATCCAATCCTGCGATAAGACGCAGGAGCGTGGTCTTCCCACAGCCGGATGCACCAAGGATGCAGACAAATTCCTTGTCCTGGACTTCGAGGCTGAGGTTGTCAAGGACATCGAGATGCGATCCATTGTCCCGGTCAAACGACTGGCAGAGTCCGGTGATCGTAAGGTTTCCCATATCACGCCACCTCGTTTGTCTGCCATTTCAGGAAATGGTGATCGATATAATACCGGAGAAGCATGTCCACGAGCAACCCGATCAGGCCAAGGATAAGCATGTACACGACCACGCAGTCCATCCGGTGGAGGTTGTAGTACTGCCAGAGGTTTTTCCCGAGGCCATAGTTTGAGACACCGAAGAGTTCTGCTGCGACAAGGCACATCCACGCAACCCCGGTTGCAATCCGGATCCCGGAAGCAACCGATGGCAGGGCTGCCGGGAATGCGATATGCCGGATCAGGTCCCGGCTTTTGGTACATCCAAGCATCTTTCCTGCCTCCACGTAAATGCGGGGCACATTCCTGAACCCGCTGTATGTATTGATGATGATCGGAAAGACAGACCCGATAAAAATTACAAAACCTGCCGAATAGAGGGTAAGGCCAAACCAGATAATTGCAAACGGGATCCACGCAAGCGGCGGGATCGGGCGGATGAGCTCGACAATAGGGTTGAGGAATGCATCGCATTTCCTGCACCAGCCCATTATGATACCTATGGGAATTCCCACAAGAAGTGCGGCACCAATCCCGACGGCAAAGTGAAGCATACTCTCTTCGAAATCGAGGATAAGGGTTCCGTTCTGTACCAGCTCCACAAATGCGGTAAAGACATCGGTTGGAGAAGGCAGGATAAATGAATACTTTACAATGGCAACCGCGACAATTTCCCAGATGATCAGGCAGAGTGCAACTGCAAGAACTCCCAGCCACCGGTTCTTATGGGTCTGTAAATGACTACTCATACATATCGTATTTTTTTATCGGGTTCGCAAATCTTCGCGTACTGGTGGATTGACCCCAAATGGTCCAATCCTGTTCAGTCGTACCTTAAAATTTCTGTTGATGCCGTAACAATGTTCCTTTACATACGGCGTCTTAAAAGGAAAAATAGTTGGTGGTTTTTTATGCGGTTACGGTCTGGTTATAGAAACTGAGATCGAAGAGCTGGTCTTCTGTGAGGGGTGTCGTGATGTAACCGAGGTTGTACTGGATGGTCGCATAATCGAGAACCGATTGAACAATTACCGTCGGGTTGGTTGTCCATTTGCCATCCCACTCTTTTAATGAATCCTGGACATCGGAGAGTTTGGTCCCGGTCGCATTGGCATAAATCTCTGAAGCTTCTTCCAGGTTCTGCTCGTTGTACGCGACTGCTTTTTCATGTGTCTTGAGAATCTGTGTTACTATTTCGGGGTGTTCCCGGATCAGTTTCCCGCTGACAACGAGGACACAGCACGTGTGGTTGGGGTACATTTCTCCCGACTGGACTACCGTTTTACCCTTGCCCTGGTCGATAATGACTGCGGGGGACGGGTGGGGCAGGAAAACACCGTCAACTTTGCCGGCAACCATGGCGGTCACCGCATCGCCGGGTCCCATTCCCACAATGGAGACATCCTTGTCCGGGGTGACGTTGTTTTCCGTCAGCCAGTTCCGCAGGATTGTATCCTGGATGGTACCGACTTGGAATGTAGCGATCTTTAACCCTTTGAGACTCTGGGGGCCGGTGTAATCGAGATCGTTTCTTACGACAAGATCCGATCCCTGGGTATTGACCCCCGCAATAATTTTTGCATCAAGGCCGGTACTGATAGCAGAGAGAACCGGGGCAGCTCCGACGTATGCGACATCAAGATCGCCGGCAAGCATGGCCTGCATTTCAGGTGCGCCGGTGGGAAATACCCTGTCCGTGACGTTCTGGACGCCATATTGTGCGAGATCCTGTTGCCACCATCCCTTGTTCATGGCGGTAATTTCAGCCATCTGGTGGGTACTGGGCTGGTAGCCGATACGGAGTGTGGTGACGGGTGTCCCGTTTGAGGAGGCAGAGGTAGTGCCTGACGACTGCGTGCAGCCGGCGGCAAACAGAACAAGTACAAGAGCAAATGCGAGGAACGCGATTGCCGTGACCTTCAAAGTTTTCATACCCACCGGTTATTTGATCAATCATAAAAAAGTGACCATTTTGAGCGGAGTTTTCGCCTCTTTTGACTATCCTTTGTTAAAATAGTGGACAATAAGAGAAAACCCTTCCTTTTTTTCATCAAAGCTTCGGGATGCCCCGGGAATTTTCCCGGTTTTTGGACAATACGGGAAAACAATTTCCCAAAATTGATATTATAGTCCTCATAGTAGGGCACATGCGGACCCGGTGGACGGGCTCGTGCGCGCGGCAGTCGTACCTGATTACGTGAAGACAGATTCATGGAGACATAAACGGATTTGTAACTATCCAGATCAAGCCCGGGATCTCCCATTTTTAGTGTAGAATCATTGCGAAATCATAGCGTAAACCGGCAGATCCAAATACTAAGAGGGTATTTAAATAAATAAGCAAAATGCCGACG
>JBAZFZ010000044.1:0-15431 GCA_041653075.1 Methanoregula sp. | reverse complement strand
CGGAAAGACATACTTTTACTTGTAGTGGAACTATGATCTCCATTGGGGTGGTCTCCTTTGAGTTTGGCAACCATTGAGATCATCCCTTTAAGGAATTATTTTAGCCGATCTTTGAACACAATCAAAAAATGGCAGGTCCCGGGGATCAGGGACAGGTCGGGGCATTCCTTTTTACGATCCGGTCCTTTGGATCCGCCTTATTTTGTCCCGCGATATATTCAAGATCGAACTTGTAAAGGTGGGTGAACCTGCAGTTTTGGCACCGAACTGTGATCAGCCGGCAGCTGACCGTGATGTCATGGGGCCCGGTCGTGTGGCAGTTCCTGCAGGTCGCCGTCTCAGAAAGCTTCCATGCAGGCCAGGGCCCTGCACTAAGAAGCCTGCCTTCGAGGTCCACATCCTCGATTTTGGGAACAAAAACCCGGGTCGCCCCGCAGTTATCGCAGGTTACATCCGCCCGGTACGGTTCAGCGCGGATGATCTGGTCTGCAAGCTTTCTGCAGTTGTAGCAGTCCGTACGGTATTTTTTGGTGATGAACCGGTCGCTCATGATGACTACTCTGCCACGGAGTGTTCATTAAAGTATTGCTGGATCGGTGACTGCTCTGGTGCTCCCGTACCGGCAGTTCTTTTGCGTTCTGGTGTCCTGTAACCATTTTCACGTGTCGGGGACTGATTGTAAAAATCTCCCTGAAAAATGCCGGTCACGGGAAAAATGTCAATATCTTTAATTATTGAGGATTCAACACTCTACTCCATATGAAACTGCTCATTGGATTTGTCGTCATGCTGGTAGCTCTTGTGGCCATTACGGGATGTACCCAGACAACATTGTCAACACCAACGACTACGGAAACCACCGCGGTGCCCACCACCGAAGCAACCACCATTGCGACCACGGTGCCGACAACTGAGGCAACCACCGTGGCTGCCACGACTGAAACTCTTGTCGCAAATGTAACGGTTCCCATGACAGCGGAGACCACCTCTGAAACGACGGTGGTTACCACGGTTATCCCAACGATTACCTCGGCAAGCCAGGTGACCATCATTCACTTTACAAGCACCGGGTTTAGCCCCGTGCTCGACACGGTTCTCCCGGGAACCGGTATCAATTTCCTGAATGATGACAATGTGACGCTTGCGGTTAAGGCAACCGGTGACAGCGCAGGAATGTTTAACTCAGGTGATATTCTCCCCGGAGCCCGGTTCCAGTATGCCTTCAGCGAGAAGACCGGGACATACACCTACGCCCTTGCAAGCGACAAGCTTGTTAACGGGACTATCGTCGTAAAGAAAGAGGGATCATCAATGTAAGAAACGGGGGCCGGACCTTTACCGGTTCTCATCCCCGTTCTCTCTTTTTTTAATCGGGTTTTTTATGTTTTGGCGGAATTGTGTTCTGGTGGTACTACCCGCCTTCCCGTTATAGTTCCCCACTGGGCCAACGGTTATGGAATGCTAACCTGCGGATCCCCCCTGTGTATCGGGATGCCGGAAAATCTGTGCGTTTGGGGTTTTGGAATGAACCGGCCCTGTCTGGCGGGCCAGGTGACTAATCTTCAGCGTGTCCCGGGACTTCCCTGCATACAAAAGGTCTTTCCTCTTTTGCAAGATCCCGATCTATCTGGTGTGAACTGATTGCCGAGGTCCCGGGGTTTTGGGTGTGGCAAAACTATGAAATCCTGCAATTCATAAGGAGGGCAGCAATTCCAAAAAAGGGAAAAAATAGTGTTTTATGTGTTTAGTAGTCGCCCATGCCGGGCATTCCGCCCATGCCACCCATACCCGGGGGCATGCCACCGGCGCCACCTGCGGGCTCGGGGGACTTTGAAGATGCGATCACATCGTCGATGCGGAGGATCATGATCGCTGCTTCTGCGGCAGAGGAGATTGCCTGGGTCTTGACACGGAGAGGCTCGACAACGCCGGCTGCCTTCATGTCGGTTGCCTTACCTGCGTAGACATCAAGACCATAGGTCTTCTTGCCCTTCTCGTGGGCTGCACGGATCTCGACAAGCATGTCGATGGGGTCAAGACCTGCGTTCTCTGCAAGGGTCCTTGGGATGATCTCAAGTGCCGATGCAAATGCTTCGATGGCGAGCTGTGCACGGCCGCCGACGCTTGCTGCGTACTCACGGAGCCGGAGCGAAAGCTCTGTCTCGGGTGCACCGCCGCCGGCGACAACCTTCTTGTCCTCGACAACAACTGCGACGACACGGAGTGCATCGTTGATCGCACGTTCGAGTTCATCGACAACGTGTTCGGTTCCGCCACGGACAATGATCGAGACTGCTTTCGGATTCTTGCACTGCTCGACAAAGGTCATCTCTTCCCCGGAAACCTTGCGCTCTTCGACAAGGCCGGCCTTTCCGAGTTCTTCCTTGCTGATTGCATCAATCGAGGAGACAAGGCTGCCGCCGGTTGCCCGGGCAAGCTTTTCCATGTCGCTCTTTTTGACACGGCGGACTGCAAAGATACCTGCCTTTGCAAGGTAGTGCTGTGCAATGTCGTCGATACCCTTCTGGCAGAAGAGGACGTTTGCGCCGCTCTTCACGATCTTCTCGACAATACCCTTGACCATGCGTTCCTCTTCGTCAAGGAATGCCTGGAGCTGTTCGGGGTGGGTGATGTTGATCTCGGCGTCGACTTCGGTCTTCTTGAATTCGACAGCTGCGTTTAAGAGGAGCAGCTTCGCATTTGTGACCTTCTTTGGCATCGCAGGGTGGACACGTTCCTTGTCAATGAGTACTCCCTCAACGATTTCTGAGTCATCAATGCTGCCACCGGTCTTCTTCTCGACCTTGATATTGTCGGTGTCAACGGTTCCGTCTGCATCGGCAACCATGGTGACTGCCTTGACGACGAGGTCACAGAGCTTGTCCTTTGAAGCCTCTGCACTCTTGCCGGTCATTGCGGTCTCGGCAATCTTCTTGAGCATCGCCTTGTCGGTTGCCTTGACATCGAATGCAATGTCCTTTAAGAGTTCCTGGGCCTTTTCTGCGGCCTGCCGGTATCCTGCGGCAATAATGGTCGGGTGGACATCCTGTTCGAGAAGTCCCTCGGCTTTCTTTAAAAGTTCTCCGCCAATGACGACTGCGGTGGTGGTTCCGTCGCCGACTTCGTCATCCTGGGTCTTTGCAACCTCGACCATCATCTTTGCGGCCGGGTGCTCGATATCCATTTCCTTTAAGATGGTGACACCATCATTGGTGATCACGACGTCCCCGATGGTATCGACAAGCATCTTGTCCATACCCTTGGGACCGAGGGTGGTCCTGACTGCACTTGCCACTGCCATTGCGGCAGTGATGTTCATGCCCTGAGCGTCACGGCCCCGGGTGCGGTTGGTACCTTCCTTAAGGATGAAAATTGGTTGTCCTCCAAGTTGTTGCGACATAAAATATCACCGTATTTAGCACTAAAGTTGGTTTGTGGTTCTATATAAACATTGCTTAAAATTTTCAGTCGCCAATCATGTCGAGGAGTTCAAAACCGTCCTCGATATGGTGAAGACGTTCCTCGCCGATCACAAGTGTCCGTCCGATCTTCTTCTGCTGGTGGTAATCGGTGATGATGCACATCGCGTGCTTCTTTGCTATCTTTGAAAGGTTCCCGATCAGTTCGGCACGCTTGACTACTTTCTGGGCGGGGCCGTACCCGGTGAGGATCGTATGCCTTTCAAAAGTGAGGAGGGCCTGGAAAGGAGCCCCTCTGAACGTCTGGAGCTGGACGCCGATCTTTTCAAGGAACTCAATGGGTATGCCGGGACTACGGGTCGCATGCTGCGCCTCCCGAACCGGGCCGGGTGCCTTGTTCTCGCGCCGGACAAGATCGATGGACTCGACAACACCCGTGTTGAAATATTCCTCGATCTTTATTGCCACTTCAAGCGTCGTGCCCATGCCGCTCTCGTACTTGCTGATCGTGCGCCGGGAAACCCCGAGAACCTGGCCGAGATCGCCAAGCGACATGTTGCGCCGCTCGCGGAGTTCCCGAAGGGCGTTCCCGTTGATCGTGACATAGAGTCCGCCCGGGGAAGCATAGACAAGTGGCGGGGTCTTATCTACAAAATAATCATAGAGCGTTGAGATACTGATCGCGTAGATGCCGTACCTGACATAGACCGCACCGCGTTCGAGCTCGGCTTCCCGGGCGCGTTCCCCGATGATCAGCGGGACGCCTCCGAGGTGCTGTGCGATCACTTCGAGATCAAATGCCGCCTCTTCGCTCACCGAATCGATGTGAGAGACCACCTTGATGACAAGGAGTATGCCGTTGTTCCTTGCAATAAGGTCAAAGCTCCTCGGGCGGATCGTAAACTTCTCTGAGACTTCAAAACCCGCCGTTATCATCACGCTTGTAACCAGCTGGAGCTGGCGGTCAAGAGACATGCAGTTACAAATGGATGGAGCGTGCCCATATATTAATATAGACATGCTGATCGGGATTGACGATACCGATTCACCGGCGGGAATGTGTACAACCTACCTTGGCGCGGTGCTGGTTCGCCGGCTGATCCGGGAACACATGCGGGTCCGGGAGGCACGGCTTGTCCGGCTCAACCCGAACGTGACGTTCAAGACCCGGGGGAATGCGGCGGTTGCATTCGATGTGGACGGCGACCCGGCCCGGGCATTTGACCTTGCGTGTGCAATCGTGGAGGAGCTTGCAGATTTCTCCTGCGAGAAAACCAATCCCGGGGTGGTCGTCACAGAGAACAAGCCGGACCCGGCGTTTTACCAAAAGGCGGTGACGGATTTCTGCGAGATCGATGATGCCGTACGGATCCTTGAAGAGGCTGGCGCCCGGTACCGGGGCTGGAAAAACCGGCGCGGCCTTGTGGGTGCGACTGCTGCGGTTGCAAGCGTTTTTCCGGACTACACGTACGAGGTCCTCGCGTACCGGGACCCGACCCGGTGGGGCACCCCCCGCGAAGTGGACAAGGAGACTCTTTTTGCCTGCGAAGAGGCGACGTTCCCGCACACGTGGGACACGGTCGATCGTGCAAACCGGGTCGTGGTCTGCGTTCCCCACACCCCGGACCCGGTCCTCTTTGGGATCCGGGGCGAGAGCCCGGCCTGGGTGATGACAGCACGGGCGCTCATCGAATCGGAAAAACCGGTGCTCGAACAGATCTGGCTGACCAACCAGGGGACTGATGCCCATCTCGTCCCGGGAACCTGTGGGGAACTCAAAGAAGGCCAGTCCTATTTTGTGCGGGGAGTTGTCTGCGGCCGGCCGAAAACCGGGGAAGGCGGCCATGTCTCGTTTGCGATTCGTGATGGCGATGCAGAGACCCGGTCCATGGCGTACGAGCCGACAAAAAATTTTCGGGAAATTATCCGGGCGCTGGTGCCGGGCGATGAGGTGATCGCGGTCGGGAGTTTCAAGAAGGGGAGCCTCAACCTGGAAAAATTACAACTGGCCGTGCCCGCAAAGGATGTCAGGACCCGGGCCCCGGTCTGTGCAGCGTGCGGTAAACGCATGACAAGCGATGGGAAGGGCAAAGGCTACAAGTGCCGGAAGTGCGGGGCACATGAAATGGATCCGGAGGTACAGGAAATTCCCCGGACGCTTAAAGCCGGATGGTACGAAGTACCGCCAACCGCACGAAGGCACCTGGCAAAACCGTTGTGCCGGGGCGAACCGGAGATCTGATCCCAAAAACCCCGTAAAATCCCCGGATCTCCCGATCCGGCACTCATTTTTTTTAATTTGGAGTGGAAATTGTGTTCACGCGCACGGAAAATATCATTTCAACGGGCTTTAAAAAAAAACACGTTTTAATGGGATTTTCCCTGCAAAATAGTGGCCTTGCGGTGCCCTCAAAATTTCCGATTGATGAATTGTCCCGGCGACCCTGAGAAACGCGGTTTAAAGGGCCATGGCGGACACTTCATTTTTCCAACGGTATTCTGGATAATACCTCATTTACAAGGGAGATTTCAGTGGTTGAAAGGCCGTACATCCCAAAGACCAGCGAATCGATCTGCTTGTCCATGGATTCAATCTCCTGCCGGATCATCCGGGCCTCCCCTTCGGAATGTGCCCCGGCAAGCTTGCGGTGCAGGTCGAGCATCTTGTGTACGAGCCCCTCCATCCGGGCGTACCGGGCCGCATCTTCCCGGTCGTCAAAATCCGGCGAGTACACAGGAAGCTGCCCGACCCCGGAGTCCGGGCCGGATGACACCGAAGCCGGCTGCGGTCCGGGCCCTCCCGTTTCCCTGATGACAAACCTCATGAGCCGGCTGTTAAGAATGCCCATAAGGTACAGGTTGCCGGACCGGATAGTAAGAATGTCCGACCCGAAAATTTCCCGGCCGGTGCCGGGCACGAACTCCGGAAGGGACCGGTCCGCAGCGAAAAGAATGGATGGGTGCAGTGTCCCGGAAAAATCCGGGCCGGTCGCAGTCTCCCACCAGCACTCCCCCTTCCCCGACCGGTTGTTTGCCCGATCTGCGAACGCCCTGAGTTCACGGGCGATCCCCGGGTGCCGTTTTTTGAACCATCGCCACGCGTGGCCGGCCGCAGCCGGGTGCCGGCCGGTCCAGCCCTGCGGGATGAAAATACAGAACTGCTGTTGCCCGGAAAGCGCGTACCTTCCGATCGCATCCCCGGTGAGGTACGGCCGCACGAGCGGTTTTGCCCGCGGATCCTCCCGGATGAGCCGGTCCCGGGTTGCCTTGTCGATCACAACCCGTGCCTCGGGCCCGACCGCCGTCCCCGCCCGGATTTCGCCGAGCACGTACTGCTCAAGCGGTGTCGTCCCCGCAAAAATTTTTTCGAGCAGCCGGCTCCTGCGGGTGTCCCGGAAAATCCAGCCGCCCGATGAAAGTCCCGTGGGATCGACCGGGAAACCGGATCCCGACCGGATCGTCCGGACAATAAACGGACGCGAAGGCGGACGGTTGACTACAATAATTGCACAGAACCCGGGGTCCCCGGCCCGGCTCCCCCCCGCATCATCTAAAACGATCTCTTCGATCTGCCGGTACCGCAGCAGGTCACGGAGCGGTGCAGCAGACCGGGCCCGGAACCACCGGCCATCGGTCACCGCCGCGACAATTCCCCGGGCCCGGACAAGCAAAAATTCCCGCTCGATAAAAAAAGCCGGGAGTTCCGCTTCGGCATCGTACACGGAAAAATGCCGCTGGAGATAATTCTGCATCCATTCCTGTCCCGGAACCGGGCCGGAGGGCGGGCAGCAGATCGCCGCATCAAAACCGCCGCTTGAAAATATTTCCGGGAACTCTTCGTGCCAGTCAACGGGCCTGAGTGCATGGCGTTCCCGAACCGGGCAGAATGCCCACGATTCATCGTCCGCGATCTCCGGGCCAACCAGTGCGTTCCCGCACCGGATCGTACCGGACAGGATCCGGACGAGCCCGGAAAATCCCGGGAAGAACCTGTCCGGCCGGATCGTTGTGGCCGGATTGTCCAGCACCGCAACTGCAAGGAGCATCCGGGCCGCAGCGACCGCATGCGGATCGAGATCGAGTCCGTGGATGCAGTGCCGGAGAATTTCTGTCCGCTCCTCAAACGTGGGCCGGCTACCCGGGACCCGGGAGCACAGGGATTGGAATGCCGCGACAAGCAGACGCCCGGATCCGCACGCGGGGTCGACGATACGGACCGGGACCGGATCGTCCGGAGATTTCCCGGCAAGAGCGGCGGCAAGTACAGACTCTGTCGCAGTTGTGACAAGAGCCGGGTCCGGGCCATCCCCCGCACCATCATGTACAACGCCCGGCTTATCCACGATCACGGCCCGGTGCTCGGCAGACCTCATGATCGTCCGGCCCAGGTACCGGTCAAGGACGCCCGCCACTTCACCAAGGCTCATCTGCGAACAATCGTACGGCCGGTCTGCCGAAAGCCGGGCGGCAATGGACCCAATCACGGCATCATCAACGGCCGGCTGAACCGGTCCGGACCGGTTGGGACTACCACATGTCGGGAGGTCTCCGATCCCCTCCCAGAGATCTCCGGCTTCCGCCACGATCTCCCTCAGCGTTTCCACAGGTTGTCCGGCACGCTCGTTTGCGTTGAAAATCCGGCTGAACGTCCCGACCGTGACGAGACCCCTATCCTGTCCGATAGTAAGGAGGAGAACCGGGAAGACAATCCGGTTTACTGCGAGCGCGATCCCGCCGCTATGCATCCCGATATTGTTCCGTGCGATGCTCCGGGCCAGCTGCTCGCGCCAGGTACAGAGATCGCTGTACAGCTCCTCCGGCCCGGACAGAATGGCAGTCCCGGCTCCCTCATTGCTGCCAGCGGAGGAATATCGCATGATGGTAGTACTCGGCATCGGCAAAACAAGAATGTTGCCGGGTCCGCCCCGGGAAACCCGGAAAAAATGAAAACCGGGGGGCCGATCAGATCGCAATCAGGGTATCATCGTGGTTATCGGACGGTGTGTTTTCCCGGACGAAAAGCATCAGCACGATCCCGATCACCTCAAGCACCATGCAGAAGAAAAACGCAGCATCAAAGGCGCTGGTCAGTGCAGCTGCTCCAACAAGATGGGCCGAGTACTCGGCAATTCTTGGCCCTGCCGTTATCATTGCCACAAGCATGACCGTGGCAACGCCAAGCGACGACCCAAGGTTGGTCATCATCTTCACAAACCCGCTTGTCGAGCCCCGGTCTTTTACCGGGGATTCGCCCATCACGGCGCTGTTTAACGGTGAGAACGCAACTCCCGTTCCGGCCCCGAGCAGGAAGAGGTAGATACAGACATGGCCCACGCTTGATTTTTCCGAAAGTGTCGAGAGCAGGAAAAGTGCGAGCGTGCAGACAAAAAACCCGGTAATAATGGGTTTCTTTGTCCCGATCACATCAGAAATTTTTCCGGCAATCGGGGCCGTGATGATCATCCCCACCGGCAGCGCGAGGAGGATCGTTCCCGCATTGTCGGTTGGGATCTTTTTGACGATCTCAAGGTAGAATGGCATGATGACCATGACGCCTGCCATCGCCATCTGGATGAGCAGTACGCACACGTTCTGGAGTGAATAATCCCGGTTGGAAAAGAGGGAGATGTCAACCAGTGGTTCGTGTGCCCGGCGTTCCTGCACGACAAAGAGCACCCAGAAGATGACCGACACCACAAGTGCCGCCATTGCCGGGCCCGGGGCCGGACCCTGGAGGGTGGTCAGGCCATAGATAAGCGTCCCGAGCGCAACAAACGCAATTACGATCCCCCCGGTATCCATTTTTGCCGATGGCGAGACCGGTGCAACCCGGGGTATGATGTGGTGCCCGAGCAGGATCGCGACAATCCCGACCGGGAGGTTGACAAAGAAGATGTACTGCCAGGAAAAGGTGCTTGTGAGAAATCCGCCGACCACCGGGCCGAGTGCTGCGCCAAGCATGGTAAACATTGCGACGATCCCCAGCGCCTGTCCCCGCAGGGACGCGGCAAGGTAGGTCGTTACCATGACCGCGCCAAGGGCCGCGATGACCGCACCGCCGACTGCCTGGATCATCCGTGCAACGATCAACATGTCAAGGGACTGCGAGAGCCCGCAGAAGAGCGAGCCTGCGGTAAAGAGGGCAAAGCCGGAAAGAAAGATGCCCCGGTATCCTTTCATGTCGCCGAGGCGCGAGGCGGCCAGAAGAAGGCTTACAAGGATTATGAGGTACGCGTTGAGCACCCAGGTGACCGCAACGGTCGAGACTTCAAAGGCTTTTGCAATGGTAGGGAGGGCGATGTTTACGATGGTCGCGTCAAGGCCTGCCATAAACGAGCCGAGCGCGACAACGATCACGATCAACAAGTCTTTTGGGGACATCTTCTTTGGTGCACTGGTTTCTGCCATGGGGGTGTTCCTCTGTAGTGATTGGTAGGTGTTCAGGGTGATAAGGGTTTCAGAATAATTATGGGGAGATTTTATTTTGGAGATCTGTACAGACTCTAACCGGGAGTACTTTATGACTTACGAATATGGTCCGGCTGATGCATCGGGAACAGTATCGTTCAAATCGGTTTCACAGATCTTTGACAGCGATGACCCGTCGCCGGAGGAGATCCGGGACTTAAGCGACCGGGCGGAAGACCGGATCTCCCACGCGGCTTTTCGGACACCAAAGCGGTTCCGGGCCGACCTCTGCAAGGAGCTTACGATAAAAGTCCCGGCTGCTGAACTCACACCGGGCCGGAGCGAAGCGATCGTTTCGGCAGTGAGATTGCACTTCAGGAACCGGGCCGGCGAGTTTGACGACAAGACCCGGGTGACCGTGCGGGCCGGTTTTCGCGAGTGCCGGCTCACGGTCGCGGTCTGCGTACCCTCGTTTATCGGCATCGGGATCTGTTCGCAGTTCAAGGGCGACCCGCTCGTAGAAGTGCTTGAAAATGTCCTTGTGATTTTCTGCTGGGTCACGATCTGGCAGCCGTTCCAGTCGCTTGTTTTTGACCGGTGGACCCAGAAAACAACGGCTGCGATTTACCGAAAAATTGCAGAAATTCCGATCCAGGTTGTGCCGGTGTGACGACCGGTCCGATACGGTGCAGAAAAAAATATTTTCTGGTTTTTGGGTTTATTTTAAAAAAGTGTCTTCTGCGGGTGGCTGATCCGGATATGCGCTAAAGCCGCCGGTGTCGTTTCCCGTCCCTGAGGGGTGCGCTTCACAAACCCGATCTGGATGAGGTACGGCTCGTACACTTCCTCGATGGTCCGGACTTCTTCCCCCACCGAGATCGCAATCGTCTTTGCCCCGACCGGGCCTCCACCGAAATCGTTTGCGATGATCGAGAGGATCCTCCGGTCGATCTCGTCAAGCCCGAGCTCGTCTATCTGGAGAAGTGACAGGCCATCCTGTGCGATCTCTTTTGTTATCGTCCCGTCTCCTTTCACGACCGCGTAGTCCCGGACCCGGCGGAGGAGCCGGTTCCCGATACGCGGCGTGCCCCGGCTCCGGGCGGCAATCTCTGCTGCTCCGTCGGGCGTGATCGGGATCTTTAGGATCGCGGCGCTCCGGGTGACAATCGCCACAAGATCCTCCGGGGAATACAGGTTCAGGCGCACGAGGATCCCGAACCGGTCCCTGAATGGCGAGCTGAGCAGGCCCTGCCGGGTTGTCGCCCCGATGAGCGTGTAGCGTTCGAGCGGGAGCTTGATCGACCGGGCGCTTGGGCCTTCTCCAATCATCACATCGATGCAGAAATCTTCCATCGCAGGATACAGGGTCTCTTCGACCACCGGGTTCATCCGGTGGATCTCATCGATGAAGAGCACATCGCCTTTCTTGAGCGCGGTGACAAGAGCCGCGATATCCCCGGCTTTTTCAAGGACCGGCCCGGTCGTGGTCCGGATAGCTGCCCCCATCTCCCGTGCGATGATGTGGGCAAGCGTCGTCTTCCCAAGACCCGGCGGCCCGGCAAAGAGGATATGGTCTATGGACTCGCCGCGTTTCCGGGCGGCTTGAATGGCGATCCGGAGTGCATTCTTTGCCGGCTCCTGCCCGACAAACGCGTCAAGCGTTGCCGGCCTGAGCGCAAAATCATCCTGGTCGTCCGGCTCGGGTTCCGGGGAGATAATGCGTTCGCTCACTTCCTCTCACCAGCCTTGAGTGTGGCAAGCGCCGCCCGGATGAGGTCCTGGATCGTGGGCGACGACATATTCCGCGACGCAGATTTTACCGCGTCGTACGATTCGTTCCCGGTAAACCCGAGCGAGACAAGAGCGCTTGTCGCGTCCCGTACGACCTGATCGGATTTTCCTGCCGGCGCCAGGGTGAGCGTCTCATTTACTTTTTTCATCTTGTCCTTAAGTTCGAGAATAAGACGCTTTGCGCCCTTCGGGCCGATACCCGGGATCCGGGTGAGCGCCTTTTCGTCGCCTGCCATGATGGCGATGACCAAATCCTCAAGCGTCACCTGCGAAAGTATGTTCAGCGCTGTCTGCGGGCCGATGCCCGAGACGCTGATGAGGAGGGTAAAAAGTTCAAGTTCGCTCGGGCGCAAAAACCCAAAGAGTGTGATCGCGTCCTCACGGACCGCCATATAGGTATGGAGTTTCACGGTCCCTTCCGCCGCCGCGATCTCCTGTATCTCCTGATGGGGGACATAGACCCGGTAGCCGATGCCGTTTACGTCAAGGACGACCCACCGGTCGCCGGCCATTGTCGGCCGGCCATCCAGATACGCGATCATGTAATCTCCTGTAAGTTCTCTTGTATTATCTCATGACATGGATATAACATAAGGCAATCGAAAGCCCGTCTGCTGCATCGTCCGGTTTTGGGATTTCATCGAGGCGCAGGAGCCGTTTTATCATTTCCTGCACCTGGGCCTTGTCCGCCCGTCCCGATCCGGTAATGGCCTGCTTGATCTGGTTTGGCGTGTACTCGGTGACCGGGATCTTCCGCCGTTCTGCGGCAAGCAGGATAATTCCCCGGACTTCGCTTACTCCCATCGCGGATGTCGTATTTTTGGAAAAGAAGAGTTTTTCCATCGCAAGGGCATCCGTCGGGAACCGGTCGAAGATCGATTCGATGCCGTCTGCGATCTCAAGCAGACGTTCCCCGGCCCGTGATCCGGCCTTTGTCTCGATGCAGCCGTAACAGAGCGGGACTGCGGTTCCCCGCTCCACACGGATCACGCCATACCCGAGCCGTGCAAGTCCCGGATCGATTCCCGTCACGATCATGCTGTTTTCCCTGGCTTGTAGTGCCGTAAGAATGGTTTGGCACCGGCAGGATAAAACACCCTGTATTGTCCCGCTCTTCCTTAAAAATCCGGGTAGCCCTCCCGTTTTTTTGTGCGGAATTTCTTGTGCCGGTGCGATACATTCTTGGGGGGGAGGCGTGAAATATGGGAAGTACTGGTGAAGTCATGAGAGTTCAGAAACGTCCGACGTATTCATACCTCCTTCTGGTGATCGTGCTTATCCTTGTCGACACGTTCCTTGCATGGATCTCTGTTGCCTTAAGCCCGGGCGTCATCAGCGGCACCGGTACTGCGCTTATCTATGTCGCTGTTGCATTCATGATCCTCTTTACGCTCTGGTTTGGGATGTATGGTGCAATCGCTGCCTATGTGGGCGGATTTTTTGGTGCCGGGATCTTCAATGGCATGCCGGCAAGTGTGGCCACCTACTGGGCGCTTGCCAATCTCTGGCAGGTCTTAATCCCGCTTGTTGCGTTCCGTGTTTTTGATGTCAATGTCGGCATGGAAAGTAACCGCGATCTCTTCCATCTTGTCCTGTTTGGCGTTATCCTCAACAACCTTGTCGGGGCTGCCTGGGGGTCGATAGCGCTTGCCATCGGCGGCCTTATCACGCCATCGCAGATCATGGGCGTGTTTGGTCCCTGGTTAGTGGTCAATATGCTAATTACGATCCTTATCGTGCCGATAGCTCTCGGGCGCCTTACTCCGAAAGTGTCGGGTTCGAAAGTATTCGTTCGCGGGTACTGGTTCTAAAGCCTGTACCCGGTTTTCTTTTTCTTTTGTTCCGGTACCTGCATTCAACAGAAAAATTTCATAAAATTTCATCAGACAAAACACGGTGTAGTTTTTTTTATCTCAGGAAGCCCCGGTCCCGGACCGGCGCTGCCGCACGTGAATGCGCCAGATAATGAATCTCATGAGAATGGGAAAGACCATGTACATGTACATGGTCGAGAACGGCGCATTGAAAAAGAGGAGGAGGATCCCCGTGAGAGCTGCAAGGATGATGGAAAACCGGTCCAGAATTGTGTTCTGGATACTGTCTGGCCGGATAGGGGAACTCATGAGCGCCGGCCGGTGGATGATGTACTGCCACTGGATCAGGAAGAGGATCCCGAGCGCAAGCATGTTGAGGTGGAAGATGAGCGGGGCGATCAGGACGTGTGGATAGTCTCCGGAGATGTTTGTGGAGAATGGCACGAGCACCACAAAGATCAGGATGAAGATATTGAGCCAGAGGATCAAGGCATTTACCGAGCGGAGATTATGGAATTGTTGGTGGTGGACGACCCAGAAGCCTGCTAGGATCAGAAATGCAATGATAAAACTCAAAAATTCCGGGAACATCGTGGCGATGTGGGCGGGAAGGAGTGTGGCCGCATCAGCCTTGGGGATGTCGGGGACGGATAGGCTCACGACAAGAAGCGTCATGGCAAAAGCAAAGACGCCATCCACCAGAGCCTCCAGCCGGTTTTTGGAAATGAAGCTGCTCTCTGTTTGTTCCTCTGCATCCATGCAGTACTTGTGTCTCCCGTTTGGTTTTCACGTTTTCCCTTTCCGGTCCGGTGCAGTGACAAGCCGTTCGTCTTTTGCCTGCCATTTTGGCGAAACGACGCAGAGGATCACAAGGTCGAAAGTACCGGTATTTTCGATGAACTGGACGCTTTCTGGCGGGATAACCACGATCTGGCCGGGCCGGACCGGCTGCGTTTCACTGTCGATATGCATGAGCCCGGTCCCGTCAAGGATGTAATAGAGTTCGGTGGCCGAAGCAAGGACATGGGGCAGCGTCATTTCACCGGCCGGGACGATCGCATGGGCGATGCTGCACGCGAGATCCGGTGCCCCGGGTGTCGTATCCGGGTGGAGGAGTTCGCAGAGAACGGAGCGATCTATTACGCGTTCGTGGGGGAGGGTGGCGCTGTCGCGGATAAGCATGGGAATATCTCCGGGTTTTATCTGCAAAAAGGGTTGTGCGTTATCGTTCCCGAAACGAAAAACCCGGTCAATTCTTTGGTATTCTCTTTCATCGCACATCTTTATGTACCGGCAGGAGAACCACTTAACCGGTAAAATCATGAAAATCATCGGAATCAACGGGAGCCCGAAAGGATCGCAGAGCCAGACCCGCAGGCTGGTCATGGCCGTGCTTGACGGCGCACGGGTAGCAGGGGCGGACGTAATGTTTGTCGATGTATGTGCACTGCACATCGAGTACTGCCGGGCCTGCACGAACTGTTATGTCAAGGGGGAGTGCATCCATGACGATGACATGCCCGAGCTCTACCAGAAGATGCTTGATGCAGATGGCATCGTGCTTGGCTCGCCGGTTTACATCAACTCGGTGACCGCCCAGCTCAAGTCCATGCTTGACCGGATGGCTGACAGCGTCCACTGCCTGCACTTTACCGGGAAATACGGTTGTGCAGTCTCAACAGCAGGAGGAGCGATGGCTGAAGAGACTGCGGAGTACATGAACGCGGCGCTCAGGATGCTTGGGGCGACCACGGTCGGGACTGTCGGCGTGAATTTCATGGGGAACCCGAACCTGATCGTGCCGGCCGAACAGAAGGCAAAGGTGCTTGGAAGAAAGATTGCCGAAGCGATAAAAACCCGCTGGAAGGATCCGGTTCAGGAGACCTATTACGCGGACAGGAAGGCGCACATGCAGCAGCTTGTCCTTGCAAACAAGGATGTGTGGTCGCACGAGTTCGACCACTGGAAAGCGATGGGCGGGGGCTGATCCCGCCACGTT
>JBAZFZ010000043.1:0-15436 GCA_041653075.1 Methanoregula sp. | reverse complement strand
TGAAACCACAAACTGCAAAATAATCGTTTTGTAATATCGGTGTCATGATTCTACCCACAGGAAATGTCGGAGAGCCTTCTGTTTCTTACCCTCCCCCCCTCCACAACCATCCGGATAGTCTCCCCCACAAACCGGGCAACCTCCCCCTTGTCAAGCATCGCATCGACCACAACAAACCGGCCCGGTTCTGCCCGGGCAAATTCGAGGTACCGGTTCTGCACTTTCTCCAGAATCTCGCGCCGCTCGAAATGTTCCCTGCCACTCTTATCCGCAAGCCGGGCAAGCGCGTCATCGACCGGGATCACAAGAAGGATGGTCTTGTCCGGGACAATCGACCAGCCGTTGTGCATTGCCCGAAGCCACTTCTCCGGTTCAGGAATGATGCCGTCGAGCGTGACTGCCTGGTAGGCAAACCGGCTGTCCGAGTACCGGTCGGAGATGACCAGTTTTTTTTCCGCAAGCGCCGGGCGGACGACCTTTGCAAGATGTGCGGCATGGTCCGCAACAAAGAGCGTCGCCTCGGTGATCGGATCGATCTGTTCCGCGATTGCCCGGCGCACGGACTCCCCGACCCAGGTCGCGCCGGGCTCCCGGGTAAAGACCGGGTTGAGGTCTGCAAGATTATTTTTGAGTGCAGCAAGCAGCGTGCTCTTGCCGCTCCCGTCAATGCCTTCGATGGTGACTAACAACAGGTTCCCCTCCGGATCCATTCGTGCGGGATCGCGCCCTTGTGAAGTGCCGTCGCGATAATTGCGCCATCAAAACCGGCAGCGCTGAGTGTTTCGAGATCTTTAACCGACGCAACGCCGCCGCCATACAACAACCGTCCGTCACAGGCAGCCCGCCATGTTTCAAGTGCCGGACCGGTCCCGGTCTCCGTCCCGACTGCGCTGACGTTCAAGAGAATGCAGCCCTCAAAGTCCCAGTCGTTTGCCGCAGCGAGCACGGCGGACGGATCGGCACCGGACGGGATCACCTTCCCGTTTTTCACATCGACGCTTAAGTATCCCCCGTGATACGCGGCAAGACCCGATCCCCCGGTCTCGGTGCCGACAATATTTTTGATGTGCGGGCCGGTAAGAAAATCGCCCGGCGACCGTGCGCCCCGGTCCACGTAACAGCATTTTGTGAACGATGCGCACGTGCGGATAATTTCATCATGCGCCCCCGTCCGTTCGATCCGGTCGAGATCCGCGATGTAAAGGTATTTTGGTGCGACGGCTTTTACAAACCCGACCGGTTCATCCGTCGGAGAAAGCCCCCAGTCAAGCGGTTTGTAGGTTTCACGAAACCCGGATTTGCCGTGAACGACCGTATTATGCCGCAAATCCATGGCTAGCACGAGTTCCATTGAGTAACGTAACCACTATTAGCCTAAAAGATCATTAAACTTTATGCAATTGTTGGTCAGCCCCAGCTCTATTTCCGAGGCTCAGTGTTCCGTTGCTGCTGACATTATTGATGTCAAAAAACCTTCGGAGGGCTCCCTTGGCGCAAATTTCCCGTGGGTAATCCGGGGGATCAAGGAATCCGTGAAAAAACCGGTCAGTGCCGCGATCGGTGATTTCCCGTACAAACCCGGCGGTGCAGCCCTTGCCGCATACGGCGCTGCCTGTGCGGGTGCAGATTACATCAAGATTGGCCTTGCCTTTTCCGGGGCCGACAAAGCACGAGACCTGATTTTTTCTGTAACAAAAGCCGTAAAAGACGCTTTCCCCGAAAAGTATGTGGTGATCGCCGGGTATTCCGATTACGAGCGGATGGGATCCATATCGCCCTTTG
Source organism: Methanoregula sp. (assembly GCA_041653075.1). GTDB lineage: Archaea > Halobacteriota > Methanomicrobia > Methanomicrobiales > Methanospirillaceae > Methanoregula. The sequence continues at coordinate 13,654 of JBAZFZ010000043.1, read as the reverse complement.
ACATCTCCCCTCTTGTCGCGGACTGCGGGGCGGACTTTGCCATGATCGACACCGGTGTAAAAGACGGCCGGAGTACCTTCTCCTTCATGGACGAAGCGACGCTCGCCCGGTTTACGGCACAGAACAAGAAATTCGGGATCGGCACAGCCCTTGCCGGTTCGCTCAAGTTCGAGGACATCGAAGCCTTAAAACGGATCGACCCTGAAATTATCGGGGTACGCGGGATGGTCTGCGGGGGCGACCGGAACGCAACCATTCGTGAAGACCTGGTAAAGGCCGCAATGGCAATGATCCGGTAATCTGCCGGGCAGATTGCAGGTTGACCGCAGATGAACAAACACCGGGACGATCCTGTCCCGGGTGAAATCTAACAGGTGAACCATGTATACGAAAAAACTGGATGTTCCCCTTTCCTTAACCTTTGACGATGTACTGCTTGAACCGCTGGAATCCTGGACAGAACCGGCCGAGACCGATACAAAGACACGCTTCTCAAAAAATATCGGCCTTAATATTCCGCTTGTCTCTGCCGCAATGGACACGGTGACTGAATCCATGATGGCAATCGCGCTTGCCCGCGAAGGCGGGATCGGCGTGATCCACCGGAACATGACTGCCGAGCATGAGCTCCAGGAAGTAAACATTGTCAAGCAGGCAGAGGAGCTTATCGAGCGCGATGTTCTCTATGTGGAAGATACCGCGACCGTTTCCGATGCGGAAAAACTGATGAACCAGTACAGTATCGGCGGTGTCCCGGTGGTCGGCAAGGGCAAGATAATCGGTATTGTATCCCGGCGCGATGTCCGTGCAATCGTTTCCCGGCGCGGGGAAGAGGGCATCAAGACTATCATGACCAAAAAGCCGATCACCGCCGACGAGGATATCACACCGGAAAAGGCGCTTGAGATCATGTACACAAACAAGGTCGAGCGCCTGCCGGTTTCCGACAAACACGGTCGGCTTATCGGGATTATAACCATGCAGGATATCCTTGAAAAGCGCCAGTACCCCAAAGCTACCCGGGACACGAAGGGGAACCTCCGGGTTGCCGCGGCCGTCGGGCCGTTTGATTTTGCCCGGGCGACACTCCTTGACGAGCACGGCGTCGATGCGCTCATTGTCGACTGCGCCCACGGCCACAATATGAATGTCGTAAAGGCGGTAAAAGACATCAAGGGAAGCGTCAGGGCCGACGTAATTGCCGGAAATATTGCAACGTCAAAGGCGGCAGAGGTGCTTGTCGATGGAAATGTTGACGGCCTCAAGGTCGGGATCGGCCCGGGGTCTATCTGCACGACCCGGATCGTTGCCGGGACCGGTATCCCGCAGATCTCTGCCATTGCCCAGGTTGCCGATGTCACGTCAAAGGCCGGTGTTCCAATCATCGCAGACGGTGGTGTCCGGTACTCGGGCGACGTGGCAAAGGCTATCGCTGCCGGTGCAGACACGGTTATGATGGGGAGCATGTTTGCCGGGACCGATGAGGCGCCGGGCAAGGTCATCACCATCAAGGGCCGGCGCTACAAGCAGTACCGGGGGATGGGATCGCTTGGTGTCATGAGTTCGGGCCAGTCAAGCGACCGGTACTTCCAGAAGAAAGGAATCGGGGCCACGAAGTTTGTTCCCGAGGGTGTCGAAGGCGTCACGCCTTATGTCGGCCATGTTGGCGAGGTCATCTACCAGATGGTCGGCGGCCTTAAGTCCGCGATGGGCTACTCGGGAGCGGCAACGATAGAGGATATGCACAAGAAAGCCCGGTTTGTCCGGATCACAAACGCCGGCATGACCGAGAGCCACCCGCACAATATCCTCATCACGGATGAAGCGCCGAACTACCGGCTCTTCGAGTAATTTTTTTCCATTTCCGCAATCTTTTTTTGGTTCTCTTCACGGTTTTTTTGGATCTATCCCTTATCCATCCCTTGGCCGAATCGGGAGCATGCATATTTACATGGACTACAAGAACGAACGGGCAACGTTCATCGAAGCGTTCTAAAACATCGTGAACCGGGGCGAGGTAAAACGGTGGTACCTCACGCACCACCGGAAGTAATGACTAAAAAAACCTTTTTTGTATCTTCCCGGCAAAGACGGTGCCAGGATAACCTGAGTACATGGGATCTTATCCCTGCATTATACCGGAACTTCTTTGGCCCTGAACCGGTTCCTGATTTTTTCAGTGAAAAATTTCCCTACCGAGGTTGAGCTCATGAGATCGGTGTAGACCTTGGTGGGAACTCCTGAATACTGGTAAACAAGCCCCGAGTGAAATTCAATCTCCATGTTTTTTTTGCTGTCATCATATCCCACGGAACGCAGGATGCATGAATTGACGGGTTGCCGTTCCACCATTATCACCATATCTTATTGGTCCGCTGGCAGGTTAATACTATTTATAAAAATGATATAATCCGATCCACGGGGTTTGTTGAGGTGAAATCGCATCCGGTTTTTTCCAAAAGCAGTCCTGATATCCTATTAATACCCGTACGTTCCGATATCTGGTGTATGAATAATCCCGTGTTTTTCGGTTTGTTTGTTGTATGCATCCTGTTTTGTGTATCTGCGGGGTGTGTCGGGCAACAACCGGTAAATGCCGTGAACGATACTGTATCCACACAAATTCCTTCAGGTACATCCACCACTCTTCCGGTGACCTCTCTTCCGGTGACCTCCGTACAACACACGGGTGCCGGAAATTCTTCCCTGCCGGTATCCCCCGTGCAAAACCAGACGGTCCTGCAAACGACCCCGGTCATTCGTGTTGCGTTAGTCCCTGCTGCAACAGCGACGGTAAAAAAGCTCTCGACGCCGACGATATCCATGATCCGTGTCAACGATCCAGGCTCCCATGTCGAACCGATCAGCTTTGATACAGCCGGGACTATCACAAAAGGAAATATCGAATTGACCGGGACCATCGAGTCCGGTTATGGATCGCCCCTCCTTGTCGGTATGCGGGCGGACTTTGTGAGCGCGTACGGGAACCTGACAAAGGCGACGGCTTACGATATCGTGAAAACCTATTCCTATGGGACATCCGAATATACGTTCCGGGTGAACGGCTACGTCTTTAACGACCGGCCCGATTATGCGGTGACGCACGACACGTATTCTGTTTCTGTTGTGAATGTGACGGCGGCGTAGGACACCGTCACGGGTGCATCGGTTCGCTTTTTTTGGAGGGTGCGGTTTTTCCTCCCTTGAAAACAGGGGGTGTAAAACGTAAGCTCCCCTCCCCCAATCCGGCCCCGTATCAAGCCCGGATTTCCCGGATCCGGACCCCGGGTTCCGTTTCTCCCGGAAGTTGTGTCCACGCCACGGAAAAATATTGATATATTCGTGTATTTTTTGAAATAAAGCGTTTTAACGCGGAAAAACTCCTGCAAAATAGCGGCCTTCCCGCGGACCCGGAAAAAGTGGGATGACAAAGGGGTAAATTACGGTGAGATCGGCCACGCAAAGGGCCGTGGCAGCCGTTTGGATCCGGGGTCAAAAAACGGGGCTTTTCCGGGAGTATTTTAGCCTGAAAACCCTGATTTCGGGGTTTTTCTCCGTGGCACGACGGAAATCCCGGTTACCTCAACGCAACGGTTCCATTCCTTCCCTTTATATCTCATCAACACTAACATTAAGTAAATATGGATGATCTTGCAGAAGTCGCCCGGTTGCTCGACATCCTCGGCAACCGGAACCGGCGGCGCATCATAGAACTGCTCCGGCAAAAGCCGTGCTTTGTCACCGAAATATCGGAGACGCTCATGATATCGCCAAAGGCCGTCATCGACCATCTCCAGCTCATGGAGCGCGAAGATATCCTGTCCTGCCAGATGGATGACCGGCGGCGCAAGTACTACTATCTCTCAAACGACATCCTTGTCGATGTCTCGGTCAGGAGCATGCACGATCCACCCCTGGTACCTGAACCGGAAAATGGGGAAAACGCCGAACGTGCTGAACAGGACGCGGCAGACGAGCGGACCCGGCAGGCGGTGGGGATGCTTGCCCGGATGGTCCGGGCCCACGACCATCTTGTGGCAAACCTTGACCAGCTCAACCATGATATAGAAACAAAGCTTGCCGATCTTGCCCGCAACCATAATGATTTATTCAAAGGCGAGCGAGAACTTACTATAGCGCTTGCCCTTTCCCACGAGTCGCTGACTTTTGCGGAACTGATGGAAGTCACGGAGTGTCCGGAAGATGAGCTCGAACCTATCATCGACCGGTTCGTGGACCGGGGGCTTGTGGCAAAGAAGAAGAACCGGATCATGATCAGAGGTGTTCATGCAGAATAATTCCGATAACCCCTACGACGAAGTGTTTGGCAATCTCTCAAAAATCGTTGAGGAGATCGTAAAGAACATGCCGGATTCGGGAAACGCCCGTGTGATTGGATATACTATCATTACCCGGCACGGGTCCGGTGATCCCGATATCTATACCGGCGGTTCGAATGTCGGGGGAGACGATATCCCGTACGAGGTGCAGGAATCCGGCACGGAGATTTTTATTACTGCCGTCATTCCGTCAGAGGCCGAGCACGCACCCTATGCCGATATCCAGGAAAACGCGGTCCGGATCTGCGTTGACAACCTGGAGACGACGGTCGCGCTCGAAAAGCCCATCGATGTGATCCACAGCACCTACCGGATCCACCGGGGGATCATGGATATCACGCTCCGGAAAATGCCTACGCCCGATCCTGAATAGGCCGGACCGGACTTTTTTATTTCATTTTCTTTTTGTTCGGGGCGATGATGCAAGGTCGTGTTGGCTCACGTAGTTTGTTTTTTTAAAAAAAACGTCCACTGTTTCCCCGGGGAAAAAAACCGCCGCCGCTTTGTATACCTCCCTTTTATCCTGCCGGTTTCGCCACGGGCAGTGTCATTATTGTCAAACGCGATCCGGACCCCGGTTTTCCCCGGCGGTAAGGAATCCGGGACAAGGCCCGTTTCGCTAGTACCAAAAGACCGTCGCCCCGCTTGCGATGTTCCCGGCCCGGCTTTTTCTCCCCGATTAAAAAAAAAGATCTTTCCCGTCAGGACCAAACGTCCGTCAGGCTTTGACAGAAACGTTCGAGCCGGTCCATTCCCCGGCCGGTTTTTTATCGGGCCGGTACTCGCGGAACTGCCGGAGGGAGACGGTGAGGTCCCGGGTGAACGCGAAGTACCCGATCTGCGTGTTCCGGCAGAGGTTCATTGCCATGTCCATGAGGCCCCGGGGGTCCGGCCGGGCTTCGCCAAGCCAGATGTGGAAGATGTTCCCGCCATCGACAATCGGGAAGAAGACATGCTCGATCTCCATCCTTTTTGTAAGCGGAACATCAGCGCCCGGAGCAACATGCGTCCCGTTCGTGTAATAGATCGGGAGGTCCCGGGTCCGGTCGATGTTCTCCAGTGCGTATTCAAGATCGCCCTTGATCACCTTTGCTGCCATGTCGTGGTATCTTTTATCGATAAGATCGGCAACGGCAAAGCGCTGCCCGGTTGTCTCGGCCGGGGTCCGGGCAAGGGCAAGGGTCATGTTGTTTTTCTTCGAGAGTTCGCGGGCGTAAAGTTCCATCTCGGTCATCGCACGGATGGCAAGCTTGAACGCAGCCTTTGACTCGTGAGTCTGTTTTCCGATATGGTGCTGGACCATCTCGTTTACGCCAACCACGCCGATTGTGTAAACAAGGCCCTCGAGATCGACCGCGATTGCCCCGCGCTCACCGGTGTTTGGATCTTTTGGGCGCTGCATCGCAAAAGGCATCCGGCCGTTTGCCCGGATATTGTTCATCCACCGGCGCTTGATCTTGAAGAGCTCGACTGCCACATCCATGAGCGAGCGCAGTTCGGCAAAAAGGCGCTCGTCGCTTCCTTCTGCCTTGTAGGCCGCACGCGGGCAGTTGACCGAGACGACCTGCCAGGATCCCATCGAGAAGTGCAGGCCGTCTTTAAAGATCAGTTTCTTGTCAAAATCCGAGTCCTTGTCTGCGACGGCCGAGAACTGGTAAGCGCAGCACTGGTAGCAGGAGATCCCTTTCCCCGCTCCCCGGTATGCCGGGAGCTGGTTGTCGTAGTACGGCGTCCCGAACTTCGAGGCAAGCTCAAAGGTCATGAGATAGAGATCCCGGTAGGTCGGGAGGTCCGGGTTTGCCTTGTTGAACTTTTCGCGCTCCTGCATGAAGTCCGGCTCGATGCTTATCTCGGGCTTGGGGAAGTTGAAGGGTTTTCCCCAGTAGTCGCCTTCGATCATGACCTCCATGAGCGCTTTAAAGAGCAGCCGGACCTCGCGCTCGAACTCGCCGTACGTCCGGAGCGGCGCCTGTTTCCCGTCCCAGACTTTACCTTTATAGACCGCGGGCTTATCCTGCCAGAGAGTCGGGACGCCCGGCGAGAGCTGGACTGAAGAGAAGACGAGCTGGCCGCCCCGGGCGACCATCATCTGCGTCATCTCGTAGACAAACATCTGCATGTTCTGCCGGATTTCGTCGTAGTCCATCCCTTCCATGTACGGCGCCAGAAACGTGAGGAAGTTGTAGTAACCCTGCCCGCCGGCAAAATTTGTCTGGGCGCTTCCGAGTGCTTTTACCGCGTGGAGGATGGCGACTTCCGCCCGTTTTGCCGGACCGGCGACAGAAGCCTTTGTCCCGTTCCCGTCCGGCATGAGGCCGTAGTAGAAGAAGTAGCGCAGGTCCCAGTCCTGGCAGAAGGGCCGCGTCCCGAAATACTCAAGGTCGTGGATGTGCATCTCGCCAAAGAGGTGGTGGTCGGCAAGCTCAGGCGGGAGCTGGAGGAGATACTGCTCTTTTGAGATCTTATCCGCTTTTTTCTTGTGGCTGGTCTCGGCGTTCTCCTGGAGGTTTGCATTGTCGTGCGCCTCAAAGCCGCGTCCCACATCGATCTGGTGCGCATCGTAGACCGGCGTCCCGACCCGGGTGCAGACGTTCCGGTACTTCACCATCCCTTTTTCAAGGAGCGTGATATTGAGGATCTCCCGGATGAGCGGGCCCGAGAGGGATTTTAAATTTAAGGACAGGATGCGCTGCTCGACATCCCGCGCGATCTCCTGTGCGGTTTCGTCGTCCGCACCGGTATAGCCGTAGAATGTCTCGACAAGTTTTGTCTCTTTTTTGATCTGCTCGACGATACGGTTGCGGTCCCATTCAATGATATGGCCGTCGGTGGTCCTGACAAATGGCAGTACCGGTGAGAAACCGCCATCGAAGGTCAGCTGCCGGGTCTCCCGCCGCGCTGCCATTATTCACCCGAAAGAAAAGCGCTGACCTTTTTCTCGTCAAACTCTCCGCCCGGGAACATATCGTCAGAGGTAAAAAAATCATCCCCGCGCTGGAGGACCGGCGCTTCGTTGACAAAGACCCCGTTTATCCTGAGTTCTGTGAGAGCTTCTGCGGTGGAAAGGTCCTTTTCTGAATAGGAATGCCCCTTTGTCCTGAGATATTTTTTGAGGATTTCACAGTGCGGGCAGAATTCCAGGGTGTAGACGATCAACGAAAGTGAATCCGGCATAAAGGCAACCTCTCTTTCATTCTAGCAATACGCATTTGTTGGATTAAAATTTCGTGGTAATTGCATAATAGCCTCTACTCTGCCATGCAAAAGGGAAACGATCACCATTTGTAGAAAGATAGACAATGAGTACGCTGATGGTCAGGGCTTTTGTGGCGTTTGAAGTGTCAGATGGGATGAGGACCGGGTTTGCTGCCGCACAGGACGTGCTGCGCGGATGCTCTGCCCGGCTCACCTTTGTCGATCCCCGGCTCATCCATGTCACGGTAAAGTTCCTTGGCGAGGTCGATGAGAAGAAGATCCCGCAGGTTATGGCGGCGCTCAAAACCGTAAAGGCGGCACCGTTTACTGTCGATGGCATCACGATCACGGTCAACAGCAGGCGTAATCCCCGGACCGTCTGGTGTGCGATGGACGATCACGGGAAAGGCCGGGAAGTCTTTGCTGCAGTGGAAAACGTGCTTGCGCCGCTCGGCTTTGCAAGAGAGACCCGGGATTATCTTTCCCATGCAACGCTTGCCCGGGTGCGGGAGGCTGATCCCTCGCTCTTTTCCGCGCTTGACAAGCTCAAAGATTTCCCCTGCGGGAGCTGCACGGTTGCCGGCATCAAGCTCAAGAAGAGCACGCTCACCCGTGCCGGGCCGGTGTACGAAGATCTCATGGAGGCAGCATGGCAGGCATGAGCCCGACAGGCGGGGCAGGACCGGTCACCGGCCGTCTTCCCCTTGAAGAGAAGATCCTCGCAGAAGAACTCCGCCCGTCAGACACGGAGCGGGAGTACATCCGGGGGGTTGCACAAAAACTGATTGCGGCAATCAACGAGACCGGGAAAGCCCAGGGGATGGTTGTCGGTTCGATCGCCCGGGACACCTGGGTAAAAGGCGACCGGGACATCGATGTCTTCATGCTTTTTTCCCCGGACCTTCCGCGTGAGGCGCTTGAGAAGGAAGGACTTTCCCTTGCCCGGGAGATCGCCCGGCAGTTCACCGATACAACCTGCGAGAAATACGCGGAGCACCCGTACATCAATGCAACGATCGATTCGATCGATGTGGACCTTGTTCCCTGCTACAATGTTGCGAGCGCTGCCCACATCCAGAGCGCGGTTGACCGGACGCCGTTTCACACCCGGTACATCACGGACAAGATTAACGGCTTTGTTGACGATGTCCGGCTCTTGAAACGGTTTACAAAATCCGGGGGGATCTACGGTTCGGACCAGATGACGGAAGGGTTTTCGGGATATCTCTGCGAACTCTTAATTCTCCATTACGGCGGTTTTACCCGGCTCCTTGAAGCGGCATCCGCATGGGGTCCGCACTTAAAGATTGATATCGAGCGCCATGCGGCAAAAGCATTTGACGAGCCGCTCGTTGTCGTTGACCCGGTGGATCCCCGGCGGAATGTCGCCGCTGCGGTATCTCTTGACCGGATGGCCGAGTTTGTCGAGCTTGCCCGGGGATACCTCGACGCACCTTCGGAGGATTTCTTTGCGCTGCCCGAAGAAAAGCCGATCAGCCGCGAGGAACTCGATGCTCTCCTTTCATCCCGGGGTACCGGGCTCTATGCGATCACCTTTGCAACGCCGCCGTTTATCGAAGAGATTGTCGTTCCCCAGCTCAAACGGAGCACCGGGTCGATCTGCGACCTGCTCGCACGCAGCGGTTTTGTTGTCCACCACGCCCACTACCGGATGGGAAAGGTCAGGTGCATGTTCCTTTTCGAGCTGCTCTCAGACGGTCTTCCGCCCCTCCGGCGCCATGAGGGCCCGCCAATCTGGAACCAGGTCAATGCGGAAAAGTTCCGGGAAAAATACCGGAACGCCACGCTCCCCGGGCCGTTTATCGAGAACGGCAGGTACGTGATGGAGGTGCCCCGGGAATTCCGGGTTGCAGGTGACCTTCTGTCATCCCCGGCGATTCTTTCGGTCGGGATCGGCAGGCATGTGAAGGCCTCCTTAGAGAAAGACTGGTGCGTGCTTGAAGGCGCTGACTGCTGGCAGGAAGAGTTTGCACCCTTTATTGCCGGGTTTTTCCACCGGTGCTCGCCGCTTGTCAGGATTAAAAAGACTCACTAATTTTTATTTTCCCAGGGTCATAATCCCGGCCAGCGTTAGGTCCTGTATCTCCTGAAACCGGCCGTTATTAACCCGGTATTGTTTTTCCATTTTCCGGTCCTGCCTGATGCAATATCATTAATAATCCAAGCCGTTCCACTCCCCATACAGGGAACCATGATGACCCGGTGGATGATTCCATGAAAGAGGCAAAACGCCTGTTTGCGCTCTGGTCTGATGACCGAAAATGGCTGGCGGGGTCACTTCTCCTCACAATAGGTGGAGCGATCGGAACATTATCGATCCCGCTGTTGTCGGCAATTCTCATCGACCAGGGGATCAGGACAAACGATCTCGGCGTAATCATCACGTACGGCAGTTACATGCTTGTCTTCACGCTTGTTGCTGCCTCCTGCCAGATCGCAAATACCCTGATCGCGGTAAAATTTTCCGAGCGGACAGCGCACTACCTGCGGATCTCGGCATATGCCCGGGTCCAGGACCTGTCGTTTGCCAATATCGACCGGTTCAGGCCAAGCGATCTTCTGGTCCGGCTGACAAACGATATCCAGAATATCAAGATCGCCATCCAGCAGGGGATTCTCAACCTCCCGCTCGTCCCGGTCATGCTCCTTATCACCATCATCCTTATCGCCATCCAGTCGCCGGGGCTTGTCTGGCTCATGGTTCTTTTGCTTGTCATATTCTCCATTCTTCTTGCACTTTACCTCTGGCTTGTCCTTCCCGTTTTTACCAGGCGGCAGGAAAAATACGACGGGATGAACCGGGCACTCCAGGAAAACCTTGCCGGGATCCGGGTCGTAAAAGCGTACGTCCGCCAGAAGTACGAGAACGAACGCTTCGATGCCGTGGCGGGTGATGTGCGGGCAGCCTCCCTTAACGCCCAGAAATATATCGCCGTCCTCATCCCGACCATGCTCTTTATCGTAAACCTTGCCCTTGCCGCGATCTTTTACATCGGCGGTGTCGGAGTTCTTGAGGGGACAGGTTTTTCCACCGGGGAAGTGATCGCCGGGATCCAGTACCTCTTTTTGCTCCTGACACCGTTTATGATCCTTGGGATCGTGCTTCCGGCGATATCTGCTGCCCGGCCATCGCTTGTCCGGATCTTTGAGGTCATGGATGCCGAGCCTGCGGTAAAAGACCATCAGGATCCCGTTGTACCTGATCCCTCTGCGATCCGGGGCCGGGTGGTTTTTGATCATGTAAATTTCGGGTACACCGGCCCGGATGGATCGCCTGGCCCGCTTGTCCTCCATGATATCAGTTTCGCTGCTGAACCCGGTGAAACGATCGGGTTTCTCGGGCCCACCGGTTCCGGGAAATCGACCCTGGTAAACCTTGTCCCCCGGTTCTATGATGTCACCGGCGGCTCAGTAACCATAGACGGGATCGATGTCAGGAAATTCACGCAGGAAAAACTCCGGGAGATTGTCGGTACCTGTCTCCAGCAGCCAAATCTCTTCTCGGGAACGATCCGGGAGAACATCCTTTTTGCATCAAAGGAAGCCTCGGATACCCGGATGCTTGCTGCTGCCGAGGACGCGGATGCTGAGGGTTTTGTCCGGAATATTCCCTTACAGTACGACGATGCAGTCGCACGGCGCGGGACAAATTTTTCGGGAGGCCAGCGCCAGCGTCTCGCTATTGCCCGAACCCTTGCGGCAAATCCCCGGATCCTTATCCTGGATGACAGCACGAGCGCCTGCGATGTCGCAACCGAGGCCCGGATCCAGGATGCGATCAACAAGCGCTCCACCGGTGTAACAAAACTCCTTGTCGCCCAGAGGATAAGCACGGTCATTGCCGCTGACAGGATTATCCTTCTTGAGAACGGGAGGATAGCAGCGATGGGAACCCATGAAGAGCTGCTCGCCACAAGTCCGCTCTATAAAGAGATCTACGATTCGCAGCTCGGGAAAGGAATCACCGGGAGGTCAGGAGCATGACGCAGAACGATGGCGATGGCGTCATGTACAATAACAGCCGCCAGCCGCCGTTCTTTGCAACTGCCCGGCGGTTCATGGGCTACCTGGGATATCACAAAGGAAAACTCGCCATAATCATCATTCTCATGGCGGTTTTTGCCCTCGCAAACGCGCTCTTTTCCCTGCTTCTCGGGGATGCGACAAACATCATCTCCGCTGGTCCGGGACCGGTGGCACCGCTCCTTACGGTCATTGGCTGGCTGTGCTTTGGCGCTGTTATCATCTGGATTTCCGGTGCCGTCTCGCAAAAGTTCCTCTCCGATGTGGCACAGGATGCCCTGTACCGGCTGCGGACAGATCTCTTCTCGCATATCGGGAAAATGTCGCTTGACTTTTTTGACCGGCGGCCGATTGGCGAGCTCATGAGCCGGGTGACAAACGACACACAGGTGATCGAGCAGTTCATCAGCATCGGGGCGCTTGCGACCGGCCAGGCCATAATGACTATCATCATCACAAGCATCGTCATGCTTATTGTCAATCCGACCCTGACGGTCCTTGCCTACATTGTTGTCATCGGCCTTGTCTGGGTTTCGTGGCTGATAACAAAGATCTCCGGCCCGGCTTTTGTCCTCCTCCAGGAAAAAACGTCTGACCTGAATGGTTTTACCGAAGAGTGGCTTTCGGGTGCAAAGACCGTGATTGCCTGCCGGCGCCAGGATGCGGCACAAAAGAGGTTTGCCGAATTGAGCCGGTCGGTCGCAGAGACCGGGGAAAAAGCACAGTTCTCGGCGCTTATCAGCCAGCAGGTCTCAAACATTTTTACAAGCGTTCTCATGGTCCTGCTTCTTTTAGTGGGTGGCATCCTTGTAATGGATGGCAGGGCAGAGATTGGGACGCTGATCGCGTTCATCGGTTTCTCGTTTAACCTGCTCAACGGATTTACCACGATTTTTTCGTCCTATGCACAGATCCTCAATGCTGTCGTCGGCGCCTCCCGGGTCTTTGAAGTACTTGACGAAGAGCCAAGGGTCGCAGACAGAAAGGATGCACTGCCGATGCCGGCCGTTGCCGGCGATGTGGTCTTCGATCACGTGGACTTCTCGTATATTCCCGGCCGCCGGGTGCTTTCTGACAACACGTTCCATGCAAAACCCGGGCAGGTCTTTGGTCTCTGCGGTCCGACCGGTGCCGGGAAGAGTACGATAATCAACATCCTTACCCGGTATTATGATATCGAGAACGGTGCGATTGTCGTGGATGGTAATGATGTAGGGTCTGTTCAGCAGGATACGCTCCGGATCCAGATTGCCCAGGTGCTCCAGGAGCCGTTCCTCTTCTCCGACACGATCATGGCAAACCTGAAGTACGCACGGGAAGGTGCAACGGATGAAGAATGCATTGAAGCGGCACAGCAGGCAAACGCCCACGGTTTTATCATGCAGCAGCCCGGTGCGTACGAAACGGTGCTTGTCGATGGCGGGGCTAACCTTTCGCAGGGCCAGCGGCAGATGCTCACCATCGCCCGGGCGATTGTCGCAAACCCCCGGCTCTTGATCCTTGACGAAGCGACAAGCAACGTGGACACGAGAACCGAAAAGCTGATCCAGGAAGGTCTGTTGCGTCTCCAGCAGGATAAGACTTCATTTATCATCGCTCACCGGCTCTCGACGATCCTCCACGCCGACCAGATCCTTGTGATCGATAAGGGAAGAATCATCGAGCACGGCCGGCACGAGGACCTGATGGCAGCCCGGGGGTTCTACTATAATCTTTATATGAGCCAGTTCCGGGGAAAGCTTGAGGGACTCGTGAAGGTAGACTCTTAAAAAAACGCTCTCCGTGGAAATCATTTTTTTAGGAGATGCAGGTAGCCCCCCTTACGCCAGCCCTGCCCCCAAGGGGAGGCAGCAGCCCCCAGGGAGCGTACTGACAAATCACAATGTTGGATTTCAGCAGAGCAAATTAATGTCATTTTTTTGGTCGTGTTAGAAGATCGGCTAAGATCTCAGAAGCTGCAAAGTACCTGAGCGTTTTGTAATATCAATTTTATCGAAACTAAAAAAGTCAAGTCAGGAGAAACAGGTTGAAGAGCCGCCGCGGGGGCGCCCCTTCGGGGGCGGCGGAAGCTATCG
>JBAZFZ010000042.1:0-16000 GCA_041653075.1 Methanoregula sp. | reverse complement strand
CCGGGGCCTGGCAGGATCTTGCGGCAGAGATGTCGTTTGAAAACGAGCCTGGCAAGGAAAGTATTCCTGCAGAGAAGGCCGCCCGGCTTGCCTCCCTCTTTGGGATTACTCCCGAAGAGCTGGATGCAGCCGGGCCGGACCGGCTCGTGGACCTCGTGCTCGAACGGGTCGCCCTGCTCGAAGTCAGCAAGTAATGAAACTCCGCAAGGAGAGCCGTTCCAGAAAAACCCGTGCGACAGATCTTCCGTGGTGTATTCAAGGATCAAGCCTGATTACCGGTATGGGTACGACGGTTCTGCCATCCAGATACCTTTTTTGTGACCATCCAATGTATGAGTGCTTTTTTTCTTTTGTATTGGTCGGTAAAGATATGCCCTGTTCCTGAAGATACCATGACCCGGCACCGGGCCGGAAGGCATGACCCCCCCCCAACAGGGATCCCACCCGGCCTGAGGAATACCCCCTGCCAGGTACCTCCAGGTATTTCCAATCCCAGAACCGTTAGGGGCGGTGAAACACCGGCGATAACATTTTTAGTTGGGGTTTTTCCAGAAGAGGGGGATCCCCCGGGGGGTATGACAGAGATCATGGGACACCCTGCCAGACCGTTCCCTTCGGGACCCAGGTACCTCCAGGCAGGGTAACCCGGAATATCCTGATATCATTTTCCCGTGGCAGTCCCAGTACTTCTCTCATTTTTGCGACTCCGAAAAAATGAGACGAAATCTCCGAGACACCAGCTGAAAAGAGACATTGGAAAGATCTCATGACAAGACATTAAAACCGGGTCCGACCCTTAACATTTCTTGTCAAAGGAGATCACATGAACTTCTTGAGCGGAAGTGCTGATTTCCAGCCCGGTAGAAAATCAGCGAAGTGCTGAGTCCTGATTTTCCCATATTATAACTCAGGAAAACATTGAGCCAGGTCCTGTTTTATACCCCAGTTAAAAAATATTGGAGGTGACAAAAAAACCATCCTCAAAAAAGCGCCAAAAAGCTCATCCGGAAAAAATCAGCGCTTATTCGAGAGGGGGGCCAAGGTACCTGTCCATCAGGTAACTTTCTGGTACGCCATCTTCCAGGACTTACTGATAGTAGTATGATTTACCCTGCTGCCTGTCGGTCATTGGGATGCATGGGAGATAATATGCACAATTTCGGGAACAATCAATTGCTGTGCTGCTAATATTACGGCCGGGGTAGATCCCGGAATACAGAATACAACCTTTCCCCCAATTGTCCCGGCAATTGCCCGGGACAGCATCGCTGATGTCCCAATTTCATCAAGACTTTTTAACCTGAACAGCTCGCCAAAACCATCGATCTTCTTTTCAAGTAATGGTAAAACAGCCTCAATTGTGCAATCATCATGGGTCAGTCCGGTGCCTCCATTGAGAATAATACAGTTACAGGAATCGAGAGCACGAATCAGCTCAGCGCGAATAGCATCAATTTGATCCTTGACCACTTCATAATGGCAAATCCTGATACCGGCCTTCTCAAGGATTTCTCTCAGGGTCCTACCACTTGTATCAGTTTCCTTTGTCCGTGTCGTAGATACCGTAATCACCGCAGCAGTGATTGTTACCTGCTGGATATGTTCTGGTTTCATAGAATATTCTGTAGCCGGCCTGCCTCATAAAACATGATTCCTTCTGTGAGATTTGAAGTATTACCTGATACTGCCGGTTTTCCCTTGATCTTCCCTACAGGGCTACCCCTTTGTTTCCAGTGGAAAGCTCTTTGGGTTTACCTCGTCTTTTCCATTTTTCGTATCTGGTTCATGAAAAACCTGAATCAAAAACCGGTAATGATTTCGAGAAGTTTAAATAGATTAAATGTCATAATTTGAATGATCAGTTTTTTTAATATAACTTCACTCATAGTGGAGTTTTTTTTTCTGGTTCCACACGAAACAAAGGGGTGCCCCTGTACAGGTATTTTCCGGTCAAGAATTTTTGGTGGATTTGATTTGCTAAAAGAATATGCCGGAAATGGTCTCTGGATTAATATTTAATCGTTTTAAAAAAATAAAAATAATTTAAGGTCGAATTTTTAATTCAGCCTGATATTGGAGGATTTTCCACTGGAAATAAAGGGGTTTATATAGCGTGTGTATCTGCAACTTTTTTAATCTTCACGCACTAAGACTCAGCTCCACAGTGTCACCATGCCCGAAACTGAAGATTCATCAACCGGCCTTTTCATCAAATATCTTACTAATAATAGGATATTCCGGGATCGCGAAGTGCTTCGCCATTCGTACCGTCCCCAGATTCTCCCCCACCGGCAGCCCCAGATCGATACGGTTGCCTCCATCCTTGCTCCCTCCCTCAGAAATGAGACCCCGTCAAACATCCTGATCTACGGGAAGACAGGAACAGGAAAAACAGCCAGCGTGAGGTATGTCGGTTCAGAACTTGAAAAAGCAAGCAGCAAGATGGGAACAACCTGTCGGATTGTCCATCTCAACTGCGAAGTGATCGATACCCAGTACCGGGTGCTTGCACAGATTGCAAAGTGCATCGATGGCGTTGAAGAGACGTCAAGCGACAAAACCAAGACGCACATCCCGATGACCGGGTGGCCAACCGATCAGGTATATGCCGAACTCAAGAACCAGCTTGATGCCGGGGGCGGCGTTCTTGTGATCGTGCTCGATGAGATTGATAAGCTGGTTAAAAAAAGCGGTGATGATACCCTGTATAATCTGACGAGGATAAATTCTGATCTCAAAAACTCCAAGGTCAGCATCATCGGTATTTCCAATGACTTAAGCTTCAAGGATTTCCTCGACCCCCGCGTGTTGTCATCCCTCTCTGAGGAAGAGATCGTATTTCCCCCGTACAATGCACCGCAGCTGGTGGACATTCTTACCCAGCGCGCCACCGGGGCATTCATTGACGGTGCAATCGCGGAAGGGGTCATTCCTCTCTGTGCTGCACTTGCGGCCCAGGAACATGGTGATGCGAGGAGGGCGCTTGACCTTCTCAGGATATCCGGCGAACTTGCCGACCGCGACGAATCAAAACAGGTGACCGAAGGTCATGTCAAGCAGGCGCAGGCAAAGATCGAAACCGACAGCATGATCGAATGCATTGCGACCCTCCCCACGCAGAGCAAGCTCATTCTTTTCTCCATGCTCGCGCTCGAACATAATGGCCACAATGTCTTTACCAGTGGGGAAGTTTCCCGGGTCTACCAGGCCATTGCCCCGAGTATTGAGCTTGATATCCTCACCCACCGCCGTATCACAGATCTCATATCAGAACTCAACATGCTTGGCGTGATCAATACCCGGGTTGTAAGCCGGGGCCGGTACGGGCGGACAAAAGAGATGTGGTTTGATGCAAACACCGACAAGATCCGGGAAGTGGTGCTCAAGGATCCGCGGCTGAACGGATTAAAAGAGCCCACTATAAATCCCATGGAAAACAAATGGTTTTAAAACCATCAATGGAGTGAAGTGAGATGGATGACAAGGATCTCGAACTCCTCCGGATTCTCGAGGAGAACAGCCGGCTTTCCGCAGAAGAAATTGGATTGATGACCAACCTTATTCCTGCAGAAGTGGAAGCACGGATCCATACTCTTGAGGAAAGTCAGATCATCCGCAAATATACTACCGTGATTAACTGGGAAAAAGCCGGAAATGCCGAGGTTTCCTCCATCATCGAACTCAAGGTGAGTCCGGAGCGCGATTTCGGGTACGATCGGATTGCAGAGCGCCTTTCGCGTTTTCCCGAGGTCAGGACACTCCGCCTGATCACCGGGACCTATGATCTCCAGCTCATGGTGAGCGGGAAATCCATGCCCGAAGTGTCCCGGTTTGTGTCTGAGCATGTCGCCCCGATGGATCGTATCAGGGAGACGGCAACCCATATCGTGATGAAGTCGTACAAGGAAAACGGCAACACGTTGTTTGAGCAGCAGGAACCTGAAAGGCTTCCGTATTCTTTCTAGGCAGGTGACGGGATTTGCGTTCGTTTATCTCAGACCGTGCCCGCGAGATCCCTCCTTCGGGGATCCGCAAGTTTTTCGACCTTGCCCTTACGATGAAGGATGTGATCTCCCTGGGTGTCGGGGAACCCGATTTTAGGACTCCCTGGAAGATCTGCGAAGCGGGGATCTATTCTGTCGAGCAGGGTGTAACATCATATACTCCGAACCGGGGTCTCCAGACACTCCGGGACGCCCTTTCTTCCCACCTTGCATCCCGATACCAGCTCCAGTACTCGGCAAACGATGAGATGATCATTACCTCCGGTGTCTCAGAGGCACTCGATATTGCGGTCCGCGCCGTGGTAAACCCGGGAGACGAGGTGCTTATTGCAGAGCCAAGTTATGTCTCGTATGCACCCTGTGTCACCCTTGCCGGGGGTATTCCGGTCCCGGTTGAGTGTACCGGGGACGACCATTTCAGGCTTAACCCTGAGAAACTCCAGGAAAAGATTACGGACAAGACCAAAGCACTCATCATCAATTTCCCGAATAACCCGACCGGGGCAATTATGAAAAAGGGAGATCTTGAACCTATAGCAGATATCGTAACCGACCGGGATCTCCTCCTCATCAGCGATGAGGTCTATTCGGAGCTGACCTACGAGACCTCTCATGTATCGGCAGCAACCGTAAAGGATCTCCGGGAGCGGACGATCACCTTAAACGGGTTCTCGAAGGCCTACGCAATGACCGGCTGGCGTATCGGGTACCTCTGTGCGCCAAAAGAGATCTGCGATGCGGCGCTCAAGATCCACCAGTATGTGATGCTGTGCGCACCGGTGATGGGACAGGTTGCTGCACTTGAAGCGCTCAAATCGGCAGAAGATGAAAAGACCAGCATGGTAAACGAGTACCGGCTCCGGCGCAACATGTTTGTTTCCGGGTTAAACAAGATCGGGCTTTCCTGCCATGTGCCGGAGGGCGCCTTCTATGCCTTCCCCTCGGTGAAAGGTACCGGTCTTTCCGATGTGGAATTTGCAGAGCATCTTCTCCGGCAGCAGCGGGTTGCCGTTGTCCCGGGCAGTGTCTTTGGGAAAGGCGGCGATTACCACCTCCGCTGTGCCTATGCAGTATCCAGAAAGGAGCTTAACGAGTCCCTGGCCAGGATGGAATCGTTTGTGAACGGTCTTTAAAGGAAACCGTCTTCCGGTACTTCCCGGATATTATTTTTTGCATTTTTTCTTTTTTAATCCTGTATTTCCCGGGGTTATTCCGACATTCAAACGTTCAGGGCAGACTTTATTGCCAAACCCGGCATACACTACATGAACTTCAATGAGTTGTACTATTATCGTAGGTGGATTTTTTGGGGATGAAGGGAAAGGCAAGGTTGTTGCCCATATCGCTCATGCGGATGAACCCGTTATCATCTCCCGCGGCGGTGTAGGCCCCAATGCCGGTCATACGGTCAAAGTCGGGGACCATGAATATGGCGTCCGGATGGTTCCGTCCGGTTTCGTTTACCCCAAAGCAAAGCTCTGTATAGGGAGCGGCGTCCTGGTCAATCCCAAGGTTCTTGAGGAAGAAGTCGAGAGGCTTGGTGTCAGGGGACGAGTCTTTGTCGATAAGCGCTGCGGTATCATTACCGAGGATCATATCGCACGGGACAAAGGAAGTGCATACCTGTCAAAGAAGATCGGGAGCACCGGCTCCGGCTGCGGTCCGGCAAATGCCGACCGGGTCATGCGGATCTCCCCGCAGGCAAAAGATGTCCCGGAACTTGCCGAGTACCTGCTTGATGTGCCAATGGCAATCAATGATGCCATAAAGGAAGGCAAAGAAGTCCTTCTTGAAGGGACACAGGGCTTTGGGATCTCGCTGTACTACGGGACCTACCCGTTTGTGACAAGCAAGGACACCTCCGCCTCCCAGATTGCGGCGGACAATGGTGTCGGCCCGACAAAAATCGACGATGTCATTGTCGTTTTCAAGGCATACCCGACCCGTGTGGGGGAAGGTCCGTTCTCAACAGAGATGACCACTGAGAAGTCTGATTCTATGGGTATCCAGGAGTTCGGGACGGTCACCCACCGCAAGCGCCGGATCGGCGGCTGGGACGGCCAGATGGCCCGGTATTCCGCCATGATCAACGGCTGCACGCAGGCGGCAATCACCGGTATCGACCGGGTGGACAAGGCCTGTTATGGCCTCACCGAGTATGGCAAGCTCACCAAAAAGGCAAAGGATTTCTTAAAGGCCGCTGAAGACGATATCGGCAGCCCAATCACCCTGATCTCTACCGGCCCCGAACTCACCCAGATCATCGATATCAGGAAAGAATACCGATGAAGCACAAGCTCATGGATATCCTCTGCTGCCCGGTCTGCAAGGGGGACCTTGTGCTTCATATCGATAAAGAGGATGAAAAGGAGATCCTCGAAGGCACCCTCCACTGTGCTGCCTGCGGTGTGGATTACCCGATCCACGAAGGGATCCCAAACCTTCTTCCCCCCTCCTCCGAATAAAACGGTTGTACTGGATCATGTCGCTCCTGCTGCCCTTTGAAATTCTCGCGGTCACCGATATCCCGCCGGCAGAGGATGTTACGGAGATCAATCTGAACCGGTTCGGGTTAAATTCCGTTGAGCTCCCCAAAGCAAACGCCAGGGTGATCTGCGGGGAAACCTTGAAAATCCGGTTTGCCAATCAGGGGGCAGCTGTTCATCTCAACGTTACGACGTCAAACGCCGGGATGTTTACCGATTTTTATCATCAGAGCATGTATGTCATCGATGATGTTATCCTTGGCATACCCTTAAAAAAGGGCTGCGTACCCGGGTTTTTTGATATTGATATTGTGGCAGGTTACGGTGGATCGAAAGTAACCCTGCGGGTCGAGGTGATCGTACGCCCCTCCCGGGGAGAGGAGATCATCGCAAAAGAGCCCCCGGTCCAGCCGGTGTCGCACGGCAGGCCGAACCTTCTGATGGTGGCTCTTGGGATTGGCCTTATCCTGTACAGCGCGTGGTATTACACCAAGATTGAATTCCTCAATATCGCGGCATTTATCGTCCTTATCGTCGGTGCGCTCTACGTATGGTACCGACAGACCTGATCCTTGCCGGGATCGTCCTTGTTCTCGCACTTGCGGTCGACCGGTGTATCGGAGATCCACATTCGCCGTATCACCCGGTCGCACTTCTTGGAAGGCTCATTGGCTGGTGGGGTAAGCCATCCGCATATTCCCTGAGGTTCCAGCGGATTACCGGAGTGGTTTTCTGGTTTCTTACCGTCATTGTATTTTCCCTCCCGTTTTTCCTTTTTGGGAGATATGCACCGCGGCTGGTCTTTCTTGTCTGCGCCCCGTTTTTCCTGAAATGCTGTTTTGCCTGGAGATCGCTTGAGGAGCATGCGCTGGGCGTGGTGCGGGCCCTTGACAGCGGTGTGGATGCCGGTCGGGAACAGGTAAAGATGATGGTTTCCCGGGACACGGCAAAGCTCGACCCGGACCATATCCGGTCGGCGGCGTATGAGTCCATGACCGAGAACCTCACCGACAGCATTGTCTCGCCGCTTTTTTACTTTGCCCTGTTTTCCGTGTGGGGCCTTGGTTTGTGTGCTGCGGCAGTGTACCGGGCAGTCAACACAATGGATGCCATGCTTGGCTACCGGGACGAGCGGATCCGGCTGGGCTGGTGTTCCGCCCGGATGGATGATGTTTTCAATTACATTCCGGCCCGGGTCACAACGCTTTTTTTGCTGGCATATTTTGCAACCCGGGGGACGTTTTCATCGGCATGGCGGGTAATGCGCCGGGACGGGAGTAAGCGGCCCGGGTTTAATGGCGGGATCGTGATGGCGGCGATGGCCGGGGGCTGCGGGATCCGGTTTGAGAAGCCGGGTGTTTACACGATCGGCGAGGGGACGCGGCCTCTGGGGAAGGAAGGCGGCACAGCGATCCTCCGGGCAGTGCGTGCGGTCACCATCTCGTTTGCGGCAATACTGGCAGGGACACTCATTTTATTGGCTTGTCTGATCCAATAGTACCGGTATATGAAACTGGAAGAACTGAGATTTGGCACTGAGCTTCTCAAGCGCGGCTTTGCATCCATGCAGAAGGGGGGCGTGATCATGGATGTGGTAAATGCCGAGCAGGCAAAGATTGCCGAGAGCTCCGGGGCCGTCGCAGTCATGTCGCTTGAGCGGGTGCCGTCCGATATCCGGAAGATGGGCGGCGTTGCCCGGATGGCAGATCCCGAGAAGGTCCAGGAGATCATCGATGCGGTCTCGATTCCTGTCATGGGCAAGGTCAGGATTGGCCATTTTGTCGAAGCACAGGTTCTTGAGGTGCTTGGAGTCGACATGATAGACGAAAGTGAAGTCCTCACACCGGCTGACGAGGAATTCCATATCGACAAAAAACAGTTCAAGGTACCGTTTGTCTGCGGTGCGCGGAACCTGGGCGAGGCGCTGCGCCGGATTAACGAAGGGGCGGCAATGGTCCGTACAAAAGGCGAGGCCGGGACCGGGAATGTCGTCGAAGCGGTCCGCCACATGCGGGCGATCATGGGCGAGATCCGCAAGGTGCAGGGAATGGACGAGCAGGAGCGGATCAGCTATGCACGGAGTATTGAAGCGCCGGCGGAACTGGTGATCGAGTGCGCAAACCGGGGCCGGCTCCCGGTGGTCAATTTTTCGGCGGGCGGCATTGCGACCCCCTCAGACGCTGCGCTGATGATGCAGCTTGGGGCTGACGGCGTCTTTGTAGGTTCGGGGATCTTCAAGTCACAAAACCCTGAAAAGATGGCCCGGGCCATTGTCGAGGCAGTCAACCACTTCAGCGAACCGGAAATCATCGCAAAGGTCAGCAAAGGTCTTGGCGACGCGATGCCGGGTCTCGATGTCCACACCCTCAAGCCCGATGAGGTGCTTCAGACCCGTGGGCTGTAAGATCGTAAAAATCGGCGTGCTCGCCCTCCAGGGTGATGTGAGCGAACACGTCGATGCTTTTTTTAAGGCCCTTCGTTCCTGCGAAAGCAGTGAGGGTTCAACAGTTGTGGAAGTCAGGAGCCCGGCAGACCTAACCGGCTGCACGGCACTTGCAATCCCGGGCGGGGAATCCACGACCATCTCACGGCTGATTGACAAGAACGGCCTTTATGAACCGATCCGGAATTTTAACGGTGGGATCTTTGCGACCTGCGCCGGCATGATCCTGATGGCGACCGATGTCGGAGATTCCCGGGTCCACAGTCTCGGGCTCATGGATATGACCGTGGACCGGAATGCTTTCGGGCGGCAGCGGGAGTCTTTTGAGGCCGATATCCCGGTTGATGGCCTTCCCGGTGGTCCGTTCCATGCGGTCTTCATCCGGGGCCCGGTCGTGACCGAAGCACGGGGTGGGGTAAAGGTTCTTGCCCGGATCGATAAGGGGATTGTTGCGGTGGAAAAGGGTAAACACATGGCTCTTGCATTCCACCCTGAGCTTGGCGGGGACCTCCGGCTTCATGAGTGGTTTATCAAAAACCTGGATGCCTGATCCCACTCTTTCATTATTTTTCCCGCTAACCCTTTTGTCATGTCCCGGGAGATCTCCAACATCAGGGAACGGGCCCGTAACCTGGGTGCGGATTTTGTAGGTATTGCCGATCCTGAAGGATTTAAAAATCCTGAATACCGGGGAAACCGACCGCAGGATTTTGCGCCGTGGATCCGGTCCATCCTTGTGCTTGGAGTCATAATCCCCAAAGGCTGCGTTGAGCCTCTTCCAAAGGGACGGGCCGAGTACACCAACACGCTCATGGCCGGGACTGCGACGCTCCGGGTGATGGGATTTTCTCTTGTCCGGGATCTCGAACAGCAGGGTTACCGTGCGGCACTTGTTCCCTCGGAAGGAAGCGAATTTGGAACCTGGTATGCCAACCGGGAAACGCTTAAAGCCGATCTCTCCCTCAAGTACGCAGCCTGGCTTGCCGGCCTTGGCGAGTATGGCTTCAACCAGCTTCTTATCACCCGGGAGACCGGCCCCCGGATCCGGATGACGGCGGTCCTGACCGATGCACCCATCGAACCTGACCATCCCACAAACGAATCCTTTGTCCGGCCCGAGTGCGCCTCGTGCCAGAAATGCGTGAAGGTCTGCCCGGTCAAGGCAATTTCTGCGGACGGGACGATCAACCCCCTGCTCTGCCGGGACTACATGTTCTCGGCGCTCGGCGGTCTCCGGTGCGGGATGTGCATCCGGGTCTGCCCTCTCTGAATACACCCCCCGTTTTGTGTAACCTTTATCCTGATGATTGCGATAGTATCGTGCATGCCAGCCGGAAAATCTGCCCGGGAAAGATCCCGCGAGGTTACGTATGAAGTGATCGCAGATGCCCTCGTCCGTGCGATAAGAGACCGGGATGATTTAGTCCTTGCCTGGGAACGTTCCGGTAATGAGACCGGCCCGGAGGATTGCCCGGTCGTGCATGTGATAACCGGCAACCTTGTAACACCCTGCCGGCTCAACGGGATCACCGGCCGGGCCCACCTCTATGATGACGAAGGGGCGACCGTTATTACCGGGATATGGCGGGATGAAGGTACCCCCAATCGGTGCCGGGGTTCAGGAAAAACGGCCAAAAAAAGATAAAGACGAAAAATTCCCGTCGTGTTTTCCCGGTGAGGATCCCTATTCTGCAACCGGGTTAGTGACCCGTCCGGTAAAGAGCACAGTATTTGTCGTGGTATCTTCTATAAGGAAGATGAACGGGTGATCGGCGTTGAATACCGGGGTCTGATCCTCCGGCATAAATGCGGTGGCGCTCATCATGGCCCCCGTTGCCGCTGCGGCCTCGGTGCCTTCCTCGTTTACATCAATGTACGCTTTGTGGACGACATCGGAAATACTGAGGTCATGCGACCCGTCCATCCCGGAGAAATCGGCATTGCCGGTAAATGCTGTCGGCATGCCCATATCAGCCAGTGTATCCGTGAGATCGTATTCGGTTTCAAGGGTGAACCGGGGGATATACACCTTGACCTGCCGGGAGACTGATGTATTGTCGACCGCTGCAAGGGCCTCTGGGTTGAGCAGTTCCGCCGCGGCGGTCAGGTTGTTTCCTTTGGGGAGGATAATTACCATGGAAATTTCATTTCCGCTCCCGTGTGCATAGGGCATCTCCAGTACCTGGGCCGCATCCGTCTCTGCGTACGGGAAAACCGCGCGGGAGTCGGTCCGCTGCATCATGGGGACCTGCACGGTTCTGGTGGGTGTGACCGAGAAATCTGCCAGTTCGGTCTTGTTTTTATCAAATGCATTGACCCAGGTCCCTTTGAAGTAAATGGCGTTGGTGACCACGAGCCGGGTATTGGGAGTGACAGAGCCCTGCGGGAGGAGGTCCTGTATTTTGTCGTTGGTCTTTTTTGCTACCCACGTATTGATGGTCACCCGGGATGCTTCGGGCTGGTTGATGAAATCGAGGTTGGTCGTGTTTGCGTCATAGTAGCACTCTGCCGTATTGGTGTATGCCGGAAGGAACGGGTAGGTTTTCTCCGCCCAGAGTGCATTGGCCGTGGAGAGCGAATACCGAGAATCCTGTGCATTGAGCCCGGCATCGATGCCGGCAAAACCTTCCCGCTGCACCGTTATATTTTCCGGGAACGAAAAGACCGATTGAATTTCTTTTGCCGTTGTTCCCCGGGCACCTTCATCAACGATAGCAAGGGCAGACGAGATGGAATACGGGGAGAAGAAGATATTTATACCGGCGTTTGCCGGGTCGCGGTCCAGCTGTGCATAGAGATCGGATGCATACCGGTTGTTTCCTTCTGCAACTGCAGCAATGCCGGATGTTTCTGTCACGGGCGACCCGGAACTCCCGGGGGTATTTTCTGCACCCGGTATCACGGTCGCTGCCAACGGAGTCTCGTTAGTTGCCGACCCACTGGTACACCCTGCTGAGAGGATGCACAGGGCAGTCAGGGCCAGGGAAATGATGAGGAAAAGGTTCTTGTGAGTCATTATTGAGTCTGGGAGACCCCATGGATTAAACCTGACGTTGACTTCGATTTTTTTCGCAGTAATCTCTTACGCGGAGAAAAGGAAAAAACGAGATTATCGCCGGTATCTATTCCGGTGTCGGGAGTTTCTTCTTTGGCAGGGTGCAGTGATGACCGGAGACGCTCTTGCGGTTGAGGTGGTTGGTGATATAGTAATCTCCCCAGTCGCAGAGTGCCTTGAGGACCGGGATCGCAGTCTCGCCGAATTCCGTGAGCGAGTATTCCACTTTCGGCGGCACCTGTGCATAGACTTCCCGGTGGATGACACCGTCCTGTTCGAGTTCCCTGAGCTGCTTTGTGAGCATCGCCTGGGTAATCCTTGGCATCGCGTGCTGGATCTCCGAGAACCGTTTTGTTCCTTCGGCAAGGCTCCAGAGGATGATCGGTTTCCATTTCCCGCCAATCACCGCAAGGGCGGCTTCCACCGGACAGCTGTACTGAGTTGTTTTCCCGTTCCGCTGCATAGTAGTATTATTTTTAATAGTATCTTAAAAATAGGTTGTTATATATGGTTTTCAGAGCAGGCAGAACGGGAGAACCGGTTCAGGCCGGGAATTCCCGGGCCGGTGACTACCACTCCTTTTTCATCGCCTCTGCCTTGAGATCCTGTGGCATCAGCTCGATTGCGTAACGGAGAGCGGTCCGGGGCATCTGTTTTTTGTTCTTCATGATGTAGGAAAAGACTTTCTGGCAGTGGTTCCTGCTTTCTTCTTTGAGGAGCCAGCCATATCCTTTCTGCACCATGTCATCCGTATCGGTAAGAAGGATATCGGCTATCGCGAATGCCTCGGTAAGAAATCTGCCGTGTTTTGCCGGGATGATAAGGGAGACCGCCGAAGCTCTCCGCATCCACCGGTTTTTGGACCTTGCCCAGTCCAGAAGTTCGCTGGCAAGATCCGGGTACTTGTCAAAGAATTCTCCCATAGAATGGTTGCAAAAACCGTCACACATGGCCCAGTTTGTAATGTACGTTTCGATCCAAGTGCGGAACACCGGGAGATCTTCGGGCACGAACCGGTCTTTGAGGTGCGGTACCCATCCAGCTGCCACAAACGCCTCCTCGCAGTACCCGGACCGGTAGAGCTCTTCGCAGAGCGCAAAGATTTCCTGCTTGTCCCGGGTTTTTACCTGTTTCCAGTATTTCTGGGCGAGCTTTCCCACAACCGGGGTGGAAACACCATGGCAGGAGATCTCTTCTTTAAAAAACCGTTGTGCGCTTTCCCGGATCCTGGGCTCTGCCATTCCTGCAAGGTCGCTTTTTATCTGTGCGATAACCGGATCCATGCCGGCCGGTTGGAACTGCCGGATAATTAAGTGCTGCGGTATCCCGGTTTATACGACGGTACATATCTGTTAAAGGGTACAATGATAATCATTGTTGAAATGCGCCGGGATCCGGAATTTCCGGTTTTGGTTTATTCCAAATGGGGAGCGAGTACTCCAAACTTCGATATTATTTTGATTAAATCCTGAAATATCCTCCTGATTCAAATAGTAAAATTTATTAATTATAAAGTAAAAATAAGGGTTGATATCTATGGTAACAGATGGTGACCAGGCCGATTCGATGGTGATGGCAGGATCCGACGACGATCCGGCAGTCAAATTGAAAAACCTGGAAATGGAGGTCGATCTCATCAAGACCTCTATCAAACGTTTGTTGCTGGATCTTCGCGAGCGCATGTCGGAATTCCAGAATCCTCTTGCCGTGCCTTCAACCCTGGTGGGAAGCGCTTCTGCCGACGGCGAGGTTGACGCTGCCAAGAAAGCGGCCCTGGATGCAAAAGAAGCGGCGCTGGACGCCCGGGAAACCCTGCTTGATGCATCCGAGGAAGATACTGAAGAGCCAGCCAAGGCAACGCCGGTAAATCTCCCTGCCGCGTCTGAGTCGGAGATACCGGAAAAGAAAATCCTCGACGATCAGGTTCTTGCCTCCCTCAAGGCACGGATGGTCGCCGCCCAGGTAGCAAAGGCCACAGAGCCCGAGCGCCCCAACCTCCAGAAGGTGTACAACCTCTTTACCTGGACCCGCAAGGCTGTAAAGAAGTACGGCCAGGACCGACTGGAGATTATGCTCTCCTCGTATCGCGTCATGGGATATATTTCTGCAAAATCCCAGGATGAAATCCGCGAGATGGTACGGCTGATGCCGGTGGACCTTGGCAATATCCATGAAGTCCGTGCCGATGAGTATGTATCTGAGCTTTATGAGCTCAACAGGATTCTTGCTCCGAATGACACGACCCTTGACCGCGACATGATCGAGGTTCTTATGGAACAGCGTCGTCAGGAAGGCCCCTCTGGAGTTTCAGGGGAAGAACTCGTCCATGAACGTGCCCCGATGCTTGAAAAGAATCCGGCCTTGTTAAAGAATAACGGGAGTTCTCCGGACTGGATGGGCCTGGATTCATAAATCCTCGAGCACACGAAAGCCTCCAAAGATCCCCATACTTTCAATATTTTCCCTTTTTTTTGGGTCCCTGTTCTGATGGTTTAAAAACCTAAAACCTGAATGCGTACCTGTCCGGTTTTTTACCCTGCCGGGCCACCAGTCACCGATGAAGGGAGGATGATGACTGGTGATTCCGGCGGGGTTGTCGCCCTCTTTTATGTGGCGCTGGCATTCGTGTTCTGGCACTTTTGGGACCAGATGCCCGCTTATCGAAAAAAGGGAGATCCTCGTGAATCGTTGAGACTCACGGGGAGTATCCTATTCCACATTTTCAAGAATGCTTTCAATATGATCCAGTTTTTTCTGCATTGATTCCACGGATTGCCTGAGTGAATCGAATTCCTGCTGCAATTCCCTGAGATCTGCATTTTTTTGTGCCGCGAGCGTCTCCTGTAACCGGATCCATCGCAGCAGGCAATATGCTATACTCATGAGGGCAGCAATTGCCACGACGCATCCGACAATCGCCGGTGTTACGAGCATAAAGAGATTGATATCGAACGCAAGGCACGCTGCATATATAATAAGGAGGATAAGAACGGCAATCCCGGTTCCGGCAAGACAGGGATGACCTTTCAATTCATAACCTGTCAATCAGACACCTTCTCAAGGATTTTCTCGATCTTCTCCAGTCTGGAATCCATCCGCGATACGTTTTCATTCATCGTGGCCAGTGTCGCCCCAGAGGCTTCACGTTCGGCCTTTTGCTCGGCCAGCATGTCCAGTTTTATGAGCATCGCGTCGAGGTACTTCTCTATCCAGGTTTTGATCCGCATAACCGCCATATAAATCGCAATAATTACGAGGATCACAAGAAATGTCTGGGTGAGGATCCATGCGAGGGATATGGTCATGTACCCCAGTCCCTGGCCAACTGCAAATGCATTCTGATCACTCCGGTTCGACATCCAGTACAATTGCGCGAGTGCCGCTGCCAGAATAATTCCCAGCAGCAGCACGGTCAACAGGATAACCATCTTGGTTACCCAGTGAAATCCCCGTATCGTCTTTATCAGTTCCATACTCACTCCATCCCAGTTTTTCCGATAATGTCCAGATTGATCATGAGTTCGAAAGGTACAGCCTTGTAATACCGCCTCAGGTACGGAGGCTCATACGAGACCCGGTTGGTGCCTGTCGCGAGACCTGCCTTCTCAAACTGTTTTAAGTAGATGTTTACAAGAGGCCGGGAGATTCCGACTTCTTCGGCAATTTCCCGGGCAAACTTCTCTTCATGGGTAATTGCCCTGAGTATGCAAAGTCGCTGCTCGTTCCCGAGGAAACTCAGGATCCGGGCAAGTTCCGGGAGGGTTTTTGGGCTTTGCATGTATGTGTTTAATTATTTTTACACATAATGAAATTTTGTATCTCCATTGCCCGGCACGTACCGGAGATCGTACATGGGCAGGGGGTGGGGGCCTTGGCCTGCGTGAGCAATAAAAATTTGGTTGTGTCACAAGATCGGCTAAGATCTCAGAAGCTGCAAAGTACCTGAGCGTTTTGTAATATCAATTTTATCGAAACTAAGAAAGTCAAGTCAGGAGAAACAGGTTGAAGAGCC
>JBAZFZ010000041.1:0-16325 GCA_041653075.1 Methanoregula sp. | reverse complement strand
ACGAAAGAATGATCAACCCGTTCTCGCATCGATTAGAGATGCATTTAATGAAGAACCGTTCATCCCATCAGTAACTTTAGAGTCAGGCTAGATAGTCACTTTTATTTTACGCAATTTTCATGCTTTGGGTGTGAACCATCTCGGTTCATGTCCGTTTCTACAGAGCAGATATAATCACAACCATTTCGCAAAATGTTCAAGGAAGCGACGAAAAATGCTGCCGCACGTGATACGGCCCAACCGGGTTTTTTTGAGATTTTTACGCAGGGAGACAATACAAGTGGTGCAAGTGCTGCACCATCCGATAAAAAATCAAACTTCACGCTGATATCAGCCGCCGGGCAAATTCCCGGACACAAAGAAGATCCGTTCTGGCATCGGCAGGTCCGTTCCATGCACCGGCAAAGAGCAGGAGAAGTGCATTGTCAAGCGCAGTATCATATCCCGGATCGTACCCGTTGCCTTTCTTTTTTTCCGGTACCGGGAATGCAAGGAGCGGGGCATCAAAGGACTCAAATGTCCGGTACCATTCAGGCCGGGTTTCGGACTTTTCCGTGATGCGTGCCTGTTCCTCAACAATCTCAAACGCCCGCATGAACGCAGGAGCACATCCTGTCCTGTCAAGGGCAAGCCTCCCGGCCTTTACCTCATCTGCGATGCTGCCATACTCGCCAGCGGCAAACCGGAGGATGACCGTTGCTGCGGCATGCCCGGCTGCGGGGGAAATTCCAGCACACGAAGGTCGGATACGTTCGACATACTCGCCGAGCGGACCGGTAAGCGTTTCAGGTTTTGCATTCAAAGAAACGGGGTTACCGAACCGGTATTTCAGGCGCACGAGAAGCGCCGTAAGGCTTACTGCGTACAGGAATTCAAGGATCACGGTCGCGGTAAAATTTTCCAGCGGAACCGCAAAGAAGATGAGTGCATATATCGGGGTCGTGAGCGCCACGATATCTTTTTTTGGCCGGACCCAGGCAAGGTATGCAAGCACAAACGAGGAGATGACACACCCTGCCGCGGTAACCCGGAGATCAACAGGCACACCAAGGACAGCAAGGATGATTGCACCAAGAGCACCGCCAAAAGAAAACCCGGGAACCGCTGCCTCGAACAATCTTCCCGAACCGGAATCCGGTCCTGCACTGCAACCCTTACCGGATGATGTCATGAAACCTCAAATTTTTTAAAAAACCCGTTGGAATTTTTCGGAATTTGTGAGGATAGTAATCCTCATTTCTTTTTTGCCGGCCCGGGCTTCTGCCCGATCTTTCTGATCATGACAGCGTTGATCACCGGGTCGCCCACTGCAATAAACCGGCGGATCACCATCCCGTAGACTTCAACGATGTCGTTCTCGCGGATAGTCTCGTCAGGATTGGTAAACATCTTGACCGCGATCCCGCCCGACCGGTCGGCTACGATAAACTGCGGGCGGTTGATGAACTGGAACCTGACCTTTTCGACAACACCCTCGATCCGGACCGGCGTTCCAATCATATTTTCGTTGACCAGTTTAATCCGGACCGACTTTGCCTCGGCCTCGTACACCGGGGCGATACCGGCGTACTGGCTGCGGCTCATGTAGTTTAGAGCAATGGGGATGACAAGCAGCATGACTAGGCAGGGTATAAGCCAGATCAGCTGCGAGCGAACCGCAGTGCTGTACACGGATGCAGCCAGCAAAAAAATAGTGAAGATCACAAACACCGCAATCGCGAGGATTGAAACCTTCACTTCGACGTTACCGATCTTCATTCGAGGTTTGTATGTATGTTTACCTACTTCAGCGCTGCGATCTCTTTGCGGAATGCAACCCAGTAGATCACACCGACAAACAACAGCCCGCCCACGATGTTACCAATCGTTACCGGGATAAGATTGCTCGTCCACATGGTGATCCAGTTGACGTTTGCAGAAATTTTTGTTGGGTCGGTAATGAATCCCTGTGTGAATATCCCCGCCGGGATGAAATACATGTTTGCGACACAGTGTTCAAATCCGCTTGAGACAAAGGCCATGATCGGGAACCAGATCCCAAAGAACTTGCCGATCAGGTCGTCTGCGCAAATGCCCAGGAGGATTGCAAGATTGACAAGCCAGTTACAGGCTATTCCTTTAAGGAACGCGGAATAGAATCCCATCATCCCCACATAACTGGTTTTTGCCGCTGCGATCGATATCGCCCGCGTACCAAACGCGGTCACGGTACCGACACCTGCGGCATCAAACGACACAAACGGCCCGTTTGCCATGATGTACGCCCACAGGATCGATCCGATAAAGTTCCCGATATACACCCAGATCCAGAGGTTGATGATCTGGGCCCAGCTCACCTTGTGGATGAATGCTGCCATCGGGGCAAGCATCGCATCGCCCGTGAAGAGTTCTGCACCTGTAAGGACGATGATAATAAGCCCGACCGGGAAAACCGAACCGAGAATCAGCTGGGAAAACCCGGCACTTGCCGTGCCGAATCGTAAGGCTGCATCACTCGCCTGGATCCCTGTACTGCACATGGTGGCAAGTGCGCCACCCATGGCAATATATGCTCCAGCCATAAATCCCCGCAGGACCATGTTCCATGCGGGAAGGCCTACTTTGTACTTTCCTGCGTCGCCGGCCTTGGCGACGATTGAAACCGGGGGATGAAACACCATCTTTCCACCAACACCTTCACTTAACCATTTCAAACCTATCCCGGGCATCCAGGGAGCATCTGTTTTTATCCAGAGAGAGACCAGGCAATGCACGACATAGGCTGATTTGATCATTTTTTTGCGCTATTTTATACCTTTCTAAATGTTTTTTGATCGGTTTTACATCGTAAGAGGCTGAAATGATATATGGCAGGCACGATCCGGGTTCCCGGTAATTTTTCCCGGCCCGACCAACCCGGAATCAGAGAGATCCCACAGTTGTTATCGTCGTAAATTTTCAGGTTTTGCCCACCCGTAATGCCTCCCGGGGAAAAAATGATTATATAAAACCTGGAATCGCGCATTATGCGCGCGATACGCGCAAAAATACGGTAAATTCTTTGTAATTTACATTTGTAAAAAATTAACAGGTATAGAAAATTTTTGATAAACCATTCACCGCATTCATGGTGTCGAGAAATACCGGTCACGGTGCAGGAACCACCAGTACTTCCCGAAAGGAGATATACTGCCGGACTGGTTCACCGGAACGATCCATATCATAATCTTCTTGAATCAGACTGCATGATTATCTAGAGTTCACACAAAGTGTGGCCCCGGGTTTTCCCATGAAGTGCTCTGTTGTCACCGGTCCGGTTTTTGGATCTCACAACCGCCCCGATCATATCGAATGCAACGACCGGATTACTGCCATCGCAGAAAAGCTGCCCGGGGGAACAACGATACACCCGCCGGTCGCTGCCGATATTGAGGATTTAAAAAAAGTCCACGATCCGGGCTACCTCTCGTGGGTCTTACAGCAGTGCTCCTTAAACGAGACCGGAGAGAGACTGGATCTTCCCGGCTGTTCGTGCGGGTACTTTGTGGGAAACACGTTTGTCCCGGGGTTTCTCGATCCAAATACCTATCTCTGCCCGACTTCCTGCAGTGCCCTTACGTATGCGGCCGGTTCGGCAATCGCAGCAGCCAAACGAGCTATCAGCGGTGAGAACTGTTTTGCACTTGTCCGGCCACCGGGCCACCATGCCGCATCCGGGTGGGCAATGGGATATTGCATCATCAATAACATTGCCGTTGCTGCGGCAAACGCGCTGGACCGTGCCCGCCGGGTCGCTATTGTCGACTGGGACGTGCACCACGGGAACGGGACCCAGGAAATCTTTTACGCAAGCAACCGGGTGCTCTACTGTTCCGTGCATGCAGATAATTTCTTCCCACATACCGGGGCAATGGAAGAGACCGGAACCGGGGCAGGAAAAGGATTTACCCTCAATGTCCCACTCCGGCAGCAAAGCACGATCGCCGATTATTCGTTTGTATTCTCGGATGTTGTTATCCCGGCACTCGATCGCTTCGGCCCGGACCTAATCCTTGTATCTGCCGGACAGGACGGGCTCCTTGACGACCCGGTAAACGGAATGGCACTTCTTCCCGAGGATTACGGGACGCTTGCCGGGACACTTCTTTCCTGCGGCTGCCCCTTCGCGCTTGTGCTTGAAGGAGGATACGGCCCGTCAAATCCTGAAGCAGTCAAAACAATTATCGAAACCTTAAACGGCAAAACAACGGACCATGAGATCCCGGCACCCCTTAAAAAAACGCAGAAGATTATTGCAGCTGTACAAAAGATCCACGGAATTCACCCGTAAGAAAAAAAAACACCTGCCCAAAATAACTATAAGAAAACCGCCAGTATGCAGCACAGGAACAACAACGGGAACCAGCCGGCCGCCCGGAAGGATTATGATGGGGCGGGACAAAAAACCGGATCGGTAACGTGATGAACGACCAGGGGGATACATGACACCATGGACAAAAAAGGCATCCTGATCATCTGCGCCGGCGTTCTTGTAACAGCAGCCTGTTTTATTATCAACGTATACCTTGGCGGGACTGCCCTTGTTATCCTCTTTGCCCTAATCATGGCACTTCTTATCATGCAGGACAGTGCAGATCTTCCTGAGGTTGCCGCACGGTTAAGCGAAGATGCAAAGTCGATTCTCCTCACTAATTCCGGTAATGCGGATGCTGTCGGGATCCACGTCACCCTTGTCCCGGCCGACCGTGAGTTCGATATCCCGGTTCTTCATCCGGATGCATCGTTTGAATACCCGTATGGCTCGATGATCCCGGAACTAAAGGCGGTGATTGCTTACACCAATGCCGGGGGGAAAAAATTCTCCGGTTCATTTTTCCTTTCAGCACTCAAACCCGAATACGATCCCTTAAAACCGGCGTTTCCACTCTTTGGCTGGAAATAACAAAAACTACCGGGAGGCCCCGCGCTTCACGGATGGCCCCGGCACCCAGACTCCGGGTTTTTTCCAATAAGTCACCGGGTAAACAGGTAATCCTT
Source organism: Methanoregula sp. (assembly GCA_041653075.1). Classification (GTDB taxonomy): domain Archaea; phylum Halobacteriota; class Methanomicrobia; order Methanomicrobiales; family Methanospirillaceae; genus Methanoregula. The sequence continues at coordinate 11,309 of JBAZFZ010000041.1, read as the reverse complement.
TTTTTTTTAATCCCGCGATGCATTCTGCCCGGGCAGCCGGTTTCTTTAAATAACCGATCCGTCGTATATCCCTGTACGTTGCGGGATCGTCATGGAAATACAAAAAAACGTGGTTCGTCCTGACCCCACAGACCTGCTCTTTGGTATCGTCATTACCGCAGCGGTTTTCCTCGCGATTATCCTTTCCCTGTACAATCCGTTTTACCCGGCAGCGCTCATCGCACCGCTGCCGGCACTCCTCTTTTTTATTCCCGTCATCCTTGCATCGTACCGTTTCCCAAAAAACGGGTACCTTGTCTCCGTATCGGTTGCACTTATGTACTTTATCCTCGCACTTTACCGCGGTGCGGGCGATACAGTTGCAGAACTCCTCCTCGCTGCCGGTAATACGCTGGTCCTTTCCGGCACCGGGATCCTTGTGGCATATCTTTCCGCACATGCTGCACAACAGCAGGAGCAGTACAAGGACCTTTTCGATCATTCGGAGGCCGGGTCACTTGTCCTTGAAGAGACAAAAACCGGGACGCTTATCGCTGAGGCAAACTATTGTGCCGCAGAGATCCTCAGGACAACGGTCACGGATCTTCGCGGGAAAAAATTCCCGGATCTTTTTTTGGTAAAAACCGACTGCGACACCTTCTTTGCCGCGATGAAAAAAAGAGAGGTGCTCTACTCATTTGAGACGTTTTTTGAAAAAACCGGAGGCGGACAAGCAGCCGTGATTCTCTCGGCCCGGCAGTTAAGCGACGGACGTGTCATCGTTTCACTTATCGATATATCCGGGCGCAGGCTCGCTGAAGATGCCCTCAAAAAAGCAAATGCAAAACTGGGGATCCTCTCCCGGATCACGCGGATCGATCTCTTAACCATTGCCGGGACGCTTGCAGACACGGCAGTGACGGCAAGGAAAAATACCGTGTCCCCGGAATCGGCCAGGGCGTTTGACCGGATCTCCTGGATGGTTACCTACATACAGCGCTGCATTGAATTTACGGCATATTACCAGGACCTGGGCTCCGTTCCCCCGGAATGGATTCCGGTCCAGGATGAGATCTTCAAAGCTGCCGGACAGATCGATACCGGAAAAATCAACATCAGATCCTGGGTCGGGCAGATCGAGATCTATGCCGACCGGCTGGCAAAAAATATCTTTTACCATCTTATCGATAACGCAGTCTGGCATGGGGGACCAGTCACGGCAATAGTCGCAACATGGAAATACTCAGGCGACGGTATCGATCTTATCGTTGAGGACAACGGTGCTGGGATAGCTGATGATAAAAAAACGTCCCTTTTTTCCTATTCCTCGGATCTCGTAAAAGGATTCGATCTTTACATCGACCGCGAGATCCTTGGGGTCACCGGGATCACGATAAACGAGACCGGCAGCCCCGGTACCGGTGCCAGGTTTGAGATTCATATCCCCCGGGATAGGTACCGGCAGCGAACGATCGCACCGGTCACCGGGGCAGGAACCGGCAACCGTAAAGGCATCACCACCCACGAACTTTTTCCCAATGAGTTTTCACAGGCACAAGACCTCTGGAAAGATTACCATGAACTCAAAGGCGACGCAGGAACCGACCGGATATTTGGCGTGTATCGTGACGGGCACCTTGTTAGTATCGCCCGGTGCACGCGGCACGCGGACGGGTACGAGATTGACGGCGTGTTTACACCGGAACCATTCCGTAAGCACGGGTATGCACAGCATGCGATGGCAGCGCTCGTGGAAGCCTGCCACAACGATATACTCTCCATGTATGCGGTCATCGGCCTGTCAGGATTTTACCGGCAGTTCGGTTTTATTCCGGTAAACGAACAGGAGCTCCCTCCCACGATTCGGAGCCGGTATGCCTTTGCCCTTGGCGAGATGAAAGGTTCGGAAGTCCAGCCAATGATACGATCCCCCGGTCCGCTCCGGGATTATCCGGAATAGAACGCCCGAAACAAAAATGCCCTTTTGCATTCCCACAACAGAATAAAACACCTACTGCAAAGGCCGCAGGTGATGACCATACCGGTTTTTGTCGGGGGCATACGACGATTTTGCAGGGGTTTTGCAATTGCAAAAAAAACACTTGAAAAAAAAGGGTGAAGAAAAAATTTATTTCTTCTTGATGGGGTTGAACACGTTCTCGTAGATCATGTCGCTGCCGGTGTTTGCAAGCCGGGCACGCTCGGTCCGCTCTTCAACAAATGCGTGGATCGGGAGTTCCATGTCAACACCCGGGACGTGGGCGAACATCTTTTCAAGTTCGACCTGCTGGGCGTGCATGAAAAGCGCGTTGGGGATCTCTGCCGGGCAGAGTTCCTGGCACTGGCCGCAATTCACACAGGAGTCTGCAATGTGGGCGTACCGGATTAAGTGGAACATGAAGCTTGGCGGCATCTCGCCGGGCTTGACATACACCGGGTTCTTCGTGGTGCAGTCGACACAGTAGCAGATCGGGCATGCAGAAATGCATGAGTAGCACTTGATGCAGCGTGAGGTGAGATCCATGATCTTCTTTAACCGGTCCTTGCCTTCGCCAAGATCCCCAAAGTCTTTTGCACGGATCTTTTCGCCGAGCTTAAGCATTGCGCCTTCGACTTTTCCGCGGATCTCAAGGCCCTTGGGATTCGGGGCTTCGGTTGCAAGGATATTTTTCTTGACGGCACCGTCAACAAGGGCTGCACCCTTCTCGGAACAGACTTCAATAAAGGTTGCCTTTCCGGCCTTGGGGCCGATAACTCCCCAGTTACCGCAGGCAAGGTCTGCCTGGCGCGGGATTTTCATCTTGCAGCGCCGGCAGTTGGACCGGCGGCCATAGCCTTCCTCTTCAAGAGTATCAATCGAGATGCCCTTGTGTCCGCCTTCGTAATCGATGATGAACTGACCCTTGTCGATCTCTTCCTTGTGGACCGTGTCCGGGTCGACTTCATACTTGTCGGCAATCATTTTGCGGGCAAGAACCGGGCTGACCGACCCACCGCAGTTGACACCTATCATGAAGATGTTGTTGAGGTTGATCTGCTTCCTCTTTGCCAGTTCGTAGAATGCCATCGCATCGCAGCCCTTGACGGTGACACCAATCTTCATCTTCGCTGCGCCATCGAAGTATTTCTTGATGAGCTTTGGGAGAAGAACGGTACCGCAGTGGAGTGACCCGGCGGTCTTTACTAGGTCCTCGGGTTTTGTTACAAGGGTCGGGACTGCATCGTAGAGGTCTTTTCCCTTCGAGATTACAAGGACTGCGTCCACGGTCTTTGACTCAAGTGCGTACTTCCATAATGAGGTGACCGCACCGCCGAGTTCTGCGGTCTTCTGGATCTCGGCGTCGTTTGTCCATGCATAGAGCATGTCGCCTTTCTTTGTCATGGTTAGTTCCCTCCTGTGGACTTCTCGACTTTGACAGCCGCTGCAACAAAGGTCGCGGGCATCGAGACGACACCCTTCTTGATTGCGTCGGTTACATCGGCGACGAGCTCTGCGGAGCCTGCCTTGCCAGAAACCTTCACGGTTACGCCGTCAAAAATACCGAGGGCTTTTGCATCTTCCTTGTTGATCTTAACGGTTGCTACCGGCCACTCGCGGACAACGGACGGGGTGTTTTTCGAGAGCGTGCCCATGGGCCACTGGTGAGCGACAACAAACGGGAATTCTGCGCTTGCTGCTTCTGCTGCATTGTACTCGACCGGGGCAAATGCACCCTTGCCGTCCTTTGTCGCAAACTTGTCAGCGTAAAGGACTGCGGTGCCGAATTTCCCACCGGCTGCCGGCCACTGGACTGCCTCGGGCCTGTCGAGTGCCGCGTAGGTGATTCCTGCATAGGCCGGGACTTTCTTTGCGATCTCGGAAAAGATCTGCTCTGCATCCTTGAATGCAAAGTCGGTTCCCATTGCCTTTGCGACTTCAGCGATGATCTGCCAGTCTGCCTTTGAGCTTCCGGCCGGTTCGACTGCTTTTCTTACTCTCTGGACACGGCGTTCGCTGTTGGTCTGGGTCCCGTCGCGCTCTGCAAACGAGGCCGAGGGGAGAACAACGTGTGCCTTTTCTGCAGTCTCGGTCATGAACATGTCCTGGACCACCAAAAAGTCAAGCTTGCCAAGGGCATCTGCAACAGATGCGCCTGCGGAAGCGAGATTCTCGCCAAGAACATACATTGCCTTGATCTTACCGGCTGCTGCGGCTTCGATCATGGCGGGAACGGCACGGCCGTTTGCCTGCGGGACGCAGCCGACATCCATTGCGCCCTGTGCATTTGCCTTCCCACGGAGGAGGCAGATACCTGCACCGGCGACACCAACATTCCCGGTGAGGAGCTGGAGGTCTGCTGCTGCACGCACGAGATCTCCGGAGACTGCGCCGGCGGAGGTCACAACGGCCGAGGGGGCTGCTGCGGTGTACATCTCGGCTGCATTCGTGATATCTGTTTCAGGAATGCCGCATGCTGCTGCTGCACTTGCCGGTGTGCATGCACCGACAGCTGCCTTGCACGCATCAAAGCCGGAGGTCTTCTTTGCAATGAAATCCTTGTTCTCCTTTCCGGCTGCAACGAGTGCATTCATCATTGCGTTGATAAAGGCGACTTCGGTTCCTGGGTTTGCCGCGATATAGAGATCGGCAAGCCGTGCGGTCGCAGTCTTTTTGGCATCGACAACGATGATTTTTGCGCCTTTGTCTTTTGCCTGGATGATCTTTCTTCCTGCAAGCGGATTCTCCTCTAAGGGATTGCTCCCGATAACAAGAATTGCCTTTGCAGTTGCAAGATCTTCAAGAGAGTTTGTCATTACGCCGATACCAAAGGCGTCAGCAAGTCCCTTGACCGCGTCGGCATTGCAGCGCCGGCCGCAGTAATCGAGATTTGCGGTCTTGAGCACGCTTGTCGCAAACTGCGCGAATACAAAGTTATCTTCGTTGCAGGTGCGTGCCGATGCAACACAGCCAATCTCATCGGGCTTTGCGCTTTTGAGTTTCGCGGCAATCTCCTTGTATGCGTCTTCCCAGCTTGCCTCGACAAACTTCCCATCCTTCTTGATGAGCGGGGCAGTCAGCCGGGCAGGGCTGTTGACAAATTCATACGACTTGTTGCCGCGTATACAGACCTTGCCCTCGTTGACCGGGTTGCGGTGCCAGGGAGCGATCCCGACAACCTTGCCATCCTTTACGACAAGGTTGATCCCGCATCCGGTCCCACAGTAGGGACAGGTGCTTGGTACATACTTGAAATCCATATTCTAACCTCGAACAAACATTGTCTGTTCTGAAGATATTTAAGGCTGATGAAAAATTTTCAAAATTTGATGAATAACCGTGGGTTTAAGACCTGGCAGGACTAAGTGCAACATACGTAAAGGGGTGGCATAAAAGAGGATACATAATTCTCCCGGATCGTGGCATGTCCGGATCCTGGAACTCTCCATTTGCGTGATCGGAAAAACGGTCTTTGATTTGTCAAAGATTCGTGTGACAAAACCGGTGGTACCCCTATGAAACCGCTCAAAATTCCCCCGATACTCTCGACCATCGTACAGGCCGGGCTCCTTGTTGCCGATGGCGCAAAATTCGACACTCTTTTAACCTGCCCTGCATGCGGCGGACCGGTCTCCGGCTACGATACCCGGCGGCGCCTGTTTGTGACGATACGCGAAAACGAGGCCGAACGCGGGATCTTTGTAGATGTCAAACGGTTCCGGTGCAACCGGTGCAACCGGGTTGTACATGCGGACTCGCCATTTTACCCGGCGACCCGGATCGGCTCGCCCGTAATCGATCTCTGCGTCACACTCTCTGCATCCATGCCGACAAACCGGGTCGCGGCATACCTTGACGCACTTGACATCATTGTCGACCGAACCAGCTGCCGGCTCTGGGTGAAAAATATGCGGCAGACTATCCCGTCCACGGATCTTTTTGGCGTGCGGCTTCCCCTTTCAGTTCTCTCACTTTCCGCCCTTGGCAGCGGGCACTTCGAGAGCAGTCCCGTCCCGGGGGCAGAAATTCTCGCTGCCTGTGGTTTCCCATCCGCAGGTCGGGCAGCGTTTGACAGTACGGTTACCAAAAAAGAAGGGAAAGAGCGGGAAGCAGAGAAATAAAAAAAAGAACGGCACCTGAAGGTACCAGAGAACTGCGGTCAGGGCAAGTGACCCGACAAAAAGAAGGAGACTTAATTTCCAGAATTCCGTAGAGCCACCTCACGGACAGCATATGCGGGAAGGGCATTAGCATTGGCCCCGAGAACATGCGTAAGGTCCGTGCCCCTGCATTCCCGGGAAAAAATCTGCGCCCCGATCCCGGCAACGATTATCTCTGCTGTGCCGGATTTTTTTGCGACTGAACGTGCGCCGCTGCAAACCAGGTCACGCTGCCGGTCCCAGACCGCTCGGGCAATCTCTTCTGCCCCGCTTGTTCCAATCTCTTCAAGGTCAGCACAGACCACCCGGGCAAGCCGGCAGAGCGATGCCTTCCGGGTCTTTTCTTTTTTGTCCGGTGTATCGCAGGAATACTCTTCAGGAGCGATATTCCCAAGGACCAGGTGAACATCTGCGGTTGCGGCAAAATATTCTGAACTTACCGGGGTTGGCACTCCCGCGATACTGACCGATGAGACAAGGACTGCGACCGGGGTGCGCAGCATGCCGGTGTAGATAAGATACCCGGCCTGGAGACGCATTAGATCGGTCATGCCTTTGAGCGTGTCAAACCGTGAGAGCGGGATGATATCTGCCGTGGTGCTTCCCACATCAAGAAGGACAGCCCCCGGGTATTTTTCCCGCAGGAAATCTGCCGATGCAAGCCAGTTTGCCGCCGCCAGTTCCGGGACCGGGCCATCATGGAACCGTGCATCGGTCCCGTAAAACCGGCTGTCCGGGAACGCTTTCTGCACCTCGCGCACGATAAATGCGATCCCTTCCATCTTACCGGCAAAACAGTCCGCAAGCTCGCCGCTCATGACAACGGCAGCTTCGGAATCTCCAGCGTCGTTACACTTTTCTGCGTACGGCATGAGAAGGTCTGCTATCGGGGCGCCGGTCCAGAGCGGGCAGTAATGGATATGTGCGCCGTCCTCATCGACCACCTTGAGATTTGCGCCGCCGACATCGATCCCGATCATTGCTTTGTAACCTTCCCGTTCGTATCGAATTTTACGCTGTCGGTAAAATGGACATGGTCCGGCCCGGCGCCTTTTGATGCTTCGATAAGGAGATGTGCAATCTCTTCTTCCATGCATGCAGCAATACCGACAAGGCTTGTCGTGATCCGGGGATTGACATCCACCACGTACACCTTGTCAGCGACCACAACATCGACCCCGCAGTACCCCTGGCAGCCAAGCACGGTTGCGGCTTTCTTTGCCGTTTCAATAATTTCCTGCTCGCGGGCCGGGTGGACCGGCGTCTCCCCGCCATGATATGAAAATTTCCCGGCCGCATCGATCGAGACATCCTGCCAGTTGACGGCAAGGACAAGCGGGGGATTCCCGGAATAATAGAGACAGGCCTCGCCTATCACCCGGCTCATGACAAGACTGACCGAATAATTTTCTCCTTCAATGTATTTTTGGGAAAATTCATCCGGTCCCGGTGCATCGGTTGTCAGCCGGACTCCCTGCGAATCGCAGTCGCTCACCGGTTTTACGATATGTTTACCTTCGGCCGGCGCTGCCGGGGGAACCGGGATCCCGTGATGTGTGAGGATCTTTCCTGAACGGACCTTGTTTGCGCACAGGGCCGCGTTCATGCTGCCGCAGCCGATATTGTGGCAGCCCTGTTCGACAGGAAAGGTAAACCGGGAGATGAATTTGTCCGGGGCGATCACAAGGCCCATGTCGCATTCCCGGGCAAGATGCGTCAATTCATCCAGAAAATCCCCGGGTCCCGGGAGGACGACCTCGTACCCGCACCGGGAAAAACTTGCCTTGAGCAAATCAAGCATTGCGGCACCTTCAGATGCAAGGGCCGGATCGTGTTCAACGGCATATTCTGCCAGCAGGACTTTCATCGTGCAGTAATGGTTGTACGCTCCCAAAAATTACCTTATCCATTCCGGCAGTCGGAATAACGCAAACTGGATAGAGTCACTTAAAGGATACCCGCGCCGGTCGGTTAAGCGGTCAAGTATTTGTGAGAAGCATTACACATGTATTAACGCTATGAAACCCGCGATCCTGCTTACAAACGATGATGGAATAAACTCCCCGGGAATCTGGGCCGCATACGAAGCGCTCTCCCCGATTGCCGATGTGACAATCGTTGCTCCTGCAACCCAGCAGAGCGCAGTGGGTAGATCGATCTCGATCTTTGAACCCATCCGGGCAAACCCGGTCACCATCAACGGTGTCAATGGCTGGGCAGTAGCCGGCAAACCGACGGATTCGGTCATCATCGGGCTCTATGCGCTCAAACTCAACCCGGATCTTGTGGTAAGCGGGATTAACATTGGGGAAAACCTTTCGTTTGAATCGGTCATGACATCAGGCACGCTCGGGGCAGCGCTCGAAGCATCCAACCAGGGGACAAAAGGGATCGCGTTCTCTCTCCAGGTAGAAGACCAGGGTGACAAGTTTGGCGACCCGGGCCAGTCGCTCCAGAGTTTTGACGAGGCAAAAAAAGTGGTGCGGGACGTTGTAAGCCGGGTTCTCACGCACGGATTCTGCACCGAGGCCGATGTTATCAACGTCAATATTCCTTCAATAGTAAAAGGTGGCTATGAAGTGACCAGGCTTGCCAGGAAACTTTTCCACACCGGTGTTGAAAAGCGTCTCGACCCCCGGGGCCGGCCCTACTTCTGGATCAACGGGCCGCTGCTCGATAACGGTGATGAGGGAACCGATCTTCACGCGATACGAAAAGGGAATGTCTCGATTACACCCATCACGCTGGACTGCACGGCATATGCAGCGCAAAACGAAACAAAAGAAATTTTTTCCTGATCTTCTTTTAAAATCTCGGGCGACACCCGTCCTGCTCCCAGAAAAACTGTCGGGAATGTACCTGAAAAATTCACCACTTTTAACTGTTGGGGATGCAGATAATTATCCTTGTCATGGTTGTAACAGCAGAAGCAATAACCGCACAGAAACGCGCAGCCGGATACGCGGCGGCAGATATGGTGGAAGACGGCATGGTCATCGGCATCGGGACCGGTTCTACGGTTTATTATATGATAGAACGGTTGTCCGGCCGGATCCGGGACAGCGGCATCTCGGTCCTTGGCGTGCCCACATCCTACCAGACGGCAATGCGGGCCCGGGAATACGGGATCCCCTTAACAACCCTCGATGACAACCCGGTGATCGATCTCGCAATCGACGGTGCAGACCAGGTCAATCCAGAGCTTCGTATGATCAAGGGCCGTGGTGCTGCACTGACCCGGGAAAAATGCGTTGCTTCCGCTGCATTCCGGTTTATTGTAGTTGTGGACGAGGCAAAAGTTGTCCAAAAGCTCTCCGGCGTCGTTCCTGTCGAAACGCTTCCCTTTGCAACAAAAACGGCAATGGCCCAGCTTCGCGGACTCGGGTGCCGGCCGTTCATTCGCGAAGGCGTCAAAAAAGACGGCCCGGTCATTACCGATAACGGGAATTTCATTGTCGATTGCCATTTTGATGAAATCCCGGATCCGGTGGCACTTGAAGCTGCAATGGCAGTAATCCCCGGGATTATCGAAAGCGGCCTTTTTACCGGCCTATGCGCCAGCACAACCGTAATTATCGGAAACGAAAAAGAGTGTAAGGTTCTGACATCACATTAATTGATGTAGTTCCGTAATTTCTGGATCATGGCAAGCTGATTGGTTGCTTCTTTCTTCTTTTCTTTTTCAATGCTGTCCATGATCTCATTTATCGGCTTTGCAAGTTCGTAGATCTTGACCGGGCGGCCTTTGCTCTCGGCCTTGCTCTCGCGGCTGCTGATCCAGCCCTGGTCCATAAGATACCTCATTGCAATGCTGACTTCTGGCTGTCGGAGGTCGGTGCCACGCTCAATCGCACGGGAGGTTGCTTCAGGAATATTTGCAAGGAACACAAGAACCTTTGCAACATTCCGCTTTGTCCCAATTTCGATGAGAAGGTTCGCAAATTCTTCTTCCTTCTCAGTGAAGTACATAACGTTCTCCGTTCTCATTACATCACATCCACATTATTTCTTATAATGTTACACATCTATTTATCAAATCAACGATATATATGCCCTCTTATTGGCGTGCAATAAGAAAATATTTTATAAACAGTATAATTTTTTCCGACTACAAATAATACGGGGGATTTTGGGAAAAATACGATCAAATCGTAGAGGAATCACCCCGTTCGCGCAGATATTGACACGCGCAAAAAAGTTACATCAGGCCAAGACTGCGCAGATCCGCCATGATTTTGACTACAGCTTTCCTCGCATCTTCAGGCACTTTGCCACCGGTGATGATAAGTTTGCCTGACCCAAAAAGAAGAACAACAACCTTGGGCGACTCAAGACGATATACAAGACCCGGGAACTGTTCGGGCTCGTATTCGATCCTGTCCAGGTTAAAGCCTACGGCAATCTTGTTGAGATTGATGGCGGTTGCAAGATCTGCAGAGGTAACAATATTCTGGATCTTGTAATTGAGCTTTTTTGGGATATCGATGTCAAGCGCCCGCAGCTGGTTGCCAAGGATTGTCAGGCCTTTTGCAAGACTGTCAACACTTTTTGCACCGGTAAGGACGACTTTCCCGGAGCCAAATACAAGCGCTGCAATCTTGGGATTCTGCATCCGCATTACAACACCGGGGAATCGTTTTTTGTTGTACTCGGCATCTTTTATTTTGGAGGCAAGCGCCGGCAGGTCGAGGTAATCGGTCACTTTTGCCGAAGCCACAATATTTTCTATTTTCAGGGTATCCTCTGGGTTGACCTTCATGATAACACTCCAGGATCGATGATGTCTGTAGAGGTTCGGGAGTTCTACCAAATCCCGAATATATAAAGCATATAAAGAAAGGGAAGCACCATATAAAAAGTCATCGGGATTTACTCCCGGTCTGCAGTGAGGAAACCTACCGGGTAGGGATCGTTTTCACACAATCGTTTTTACCGGACCGGATGCCGGGAATAATTCCCTGATCTCATGCAGGCTGGATGTGTTTTCCGGTTCCGGATCACCCGGTAAGGGAAAACCCGGGCGGCGGTTCCAGTATCAACGTTTATCTTGCACAAAAATTAAAAAAAATGGCTCTTCGTCATTCTGAGGCCATCCAATGAGGATTTTTGCATAAAAAAGCATCGTTTTTTTAGTGATTCCGTAACAAATAAAATCTAAAATCCGAAAAGAAGGCTTCCGCCACGGTGTTTCG
>JBAZFZ010000040.1:0-16498 GCA_041653075.1 Methanoregula sp. | reverse complement strand
AGGGACTTTCTCCCTGTAACGATTGCGAAATCATTGTTAGCCGGGAACACCCACTTTCTTTCAGCCAGTGAGATCTTAGCCGATTTTGTGACACGACCAAAAAATTGCAAAAAAAAATGTTGCAGGTTTTTGTATCATTTGACAAGCATTTTTCCCAGGTCTTCAGCTTTTTTGATGGCATCCGGGAATTTTGCGAGGTCATGGGGCAGGTAACACTGGTTTTGCCAGACAAACCCGGCATCGGCAAAGCCCAAAAATGAGAAGATGTGTTTCACATACGCGTCGACCGGGGCCAGTGCCTCCATGCCCATACCTCCACATGTGAGAGCAACCGCGAGCTTCTTACCCTTCGGGAAATCGGTGGAGAAATCCGACTTTAACAGAGAGTAGCACCGGTCGATAAACGGGTATGCCTGCGCATTTAACCGGCCCCAGTAAACTGGCGAACCGATTACAACAGCATCTGCCTTTTCCAGTTTTTTTACAAGTCCGGCCAGGTCGTCTTTCTGGACACAGCCGTTTCCTTTTTTGCAGTCATTGCAGCCGAGGCATGGCCTGATGTCCAGCTCGCAGAGCCGTACAAGTTCTGTTGTTGCCCCGGCTTTGCGTGCCCCTGAGAGAACGTGTTCAACAAGTGTCTGGCTGTTTGCGCCTTTTCGCGGGCTTGATGCAATCCCGATTACTTTCATGATGAAAGTGGTTCTGTACGAAAGGGTAAAGGTTTTCCCATGGTTTTTGCCGGACGTGCTGCCATGGCCGTTTAGGTGCAGACCCGACAAACGATGCCGTTTACCTGCACAATCAGCCAAGCAGCAGGAGGCGTTCAACCGCCACAAGCCAGTTTTTTTTCTCCGCCTCAATATCGGTAGTTCCCAAAAAAAGGACACTGATCTGGAGTCCGAAGGTAATGGCGTTTATCATCCGTGTTGCCCCGTCAAGATCCACGTTTTTTGGGATCTCGCCCCGTGATTGTGCCCGGGCCAGGCAGTCGTGGATTATCTGTAAAGTGGTTATATAAAAGGACAAAATCTTGTCACGCTGCTTTGGATCCTGAATGAGCCTTGGGGGAAGGTGAGTGATGAGGTTTGCATAGCGTGTATGGTGAACAAAGATGAGGCAGGCATAATCCTCCATGATCTGTCGGATATTCCCGCTGCTGCCGAGCGTTTTTTCAATTTCGGCCTGGTAGTCCTCGCGGACTTTTAAAACAACTTCGTCTTCGAGCGCATCGCGATTTTTGAAATAACTGTAGAGCGCGGGAATCGTGACGCCAACTTTCTGTGCGATGGCTTCAAGGGTCATGGATTCCCAGCCCCTTTCTACTGCCACCTCGATTGCGGCAGTAATGATCCGCTCTTTTGCCTCCTCGCGATATTTTTCATTGACGCGTCCCATGGTCATCCAGTACAAAGTTTTGTATATGTATGTTGGGTCTCCCAACATTTAAACTAATTTAAAAACTCTTAAAAACGTTTAAGTATACTTAAAACGAATTAAGTATAACTGCCAGACTCCCGGCTTTGCAAGGGAGGCGGTGAAAAACCCTGTCAATCAATGGATCATCTGATGGAAAGGAACCTGCGGGAGGCCCGGGACCCGGAGAGCTGCCCGGCGACATGTGGGCAAAAAGAGGGATCATGAACCTGGTACACCGGGCAACGATACCGCATACCCGGACTTCGGTGAGTGCGATGAGGTGGATTTTCCCATGATATTTTCCGGCGACCTTTTCGGGATACAGGGGATAAGCGGAATGCCGGATTCTGCCCGCATTCCCGCGATCATCCTTGTAATCCTTATGATGTACATAGCCCTGCGGCTTTACCGGACCGGGGCATGTGAACCGGAAAAGACCGGTATGTCCTCAAATGTGAAGGACTGTCAAAAAACCGATGCAACGGATGGTGGGAGTGATGCATCCACAAGGGACCGGTCCTGAAAACAAGTGCAGGTGCACAGGAACCGTGTTGCCCGACCCCGTACGTACTTCGTATGGGAAGTGTTGTGTGAGCAGGCCGGACAATCCTCCCGTGGGCACGATCCTTTTTGTTGACGAGAATGAGGAAAGCCTTATCCGGGGAGCGTCCCTGCTTGGGAGGTCCGGGAATGTTGTGGTGGAAACTGCACGGTCTGGTATCCCGGCGCTGGGAAAACTCCGGGAGAAACGGTATGATGTGGTCATATCTGCGTATACTCTTTTTCCGGGAACCATGAACGGGATTGGGCTGCTGACGTGCATTCGGAGAGAATTCGGTCATATTCCCTTTATCCTGTGTGAACGCGAGCTTACCAAAGAACGCATGAACGAGGCCTGCGGGTGTGGTGCGGATTTCTGCGTAACTATGGAGGGCGATCAAAGCACACGGTTCGCGCTTCTGGAAGGGATGATTATTTCCTTGATCGAACGATTCGGAGAACGGGTGGATCCTGGAGAGCTCCGTGAACGGGAAAGCCGGTCCGGGGAACTTTTTTTCACCGGTAAAGAGCGGTCCCTGCTCATGATGATCACACCGGGCGGCGGTTTGAAAATCACGCTGAATGGTGCGTCGTTACACTATATCAGGAAAACTCCCCCGGGAGATTTTTACCCCGGGTATGCCGAATTCATGGAACGGCAGGCATGCGAACTCATGCGGATCAGCGACAGCCTCGCCCGTATCCGGATCCGGGAGTACCGGCGTGCGGAGCGGGAACACCGGACAAAAAAGATGCGTTCCCCGGCCTATCCCAGACAGCGCCTGATCCCTGAAATGAGTTAGGGGTGGTGGAATAATTGTCGGGGGGGTGTTCTGAAAAACCCTGCCAGAATGCCAATATGCGATCCCAGTACTGCTCTAATTTTTGCGACTCCGAAAAGAGACCCAAAATTTCCGAGTCACCAGCTGAAAAGAGACATGGGAAAGATCACCTGACAAGACATTAAAACCGGGTCAGTCCCCTGGCATTTCTTGTCGGCAGGTGATCACATGAACGTCTTGAGCTGGATTGCTGATTTCCAGCCCGGTAGAAAATTAGTGAAGTACTGGATCCGTTAAAATCGTCAGAGTGCCAAAATATGGCAAATTTCCGTTCTGTTTTACTCGGATCCTGTTACGGGTTTTTTGGATCCGGACAGGGTTAATCGGAGGTCATATTGGGCGTGGGTTAGATTATAGTCTGTAAAGAGTTCCAAGGATTGAATCAAAAAAAGTTGTACTGGGTTATCCCGATCAACCGGACTTCGAGAATTACCTCCAAGAAAACAAGGCTTGAAACATAATAGTACCCGTCGTCATTCAGTTCGCAGATTCCTGGAATGCCCAATGTCGCCACAAAAACCCCAAAATCACCTAAACCCTCCAGAATTTACCCCCTATATACCCCATTTTCCTGGCCCTGTACGCCCTTTTCCTTCGTGGTCATTTCCTAAACGATCAATCTCCCGATCACACTCAAAAAACCCCGCTAAAACGCCAATATGCGATCCTTTAAAATCGCCCGATTTCCAAAAAAACTTCAATTTAGCCTCGGTTTAAAACGGAGCCCTATGCGGGCTTCTTTTGGATCCAAAAAATGTCAATTGGAGCCTGATACGGGCCCGGATAGCCTACGCTTTTCCGGTTCGGATCACACGAATCTGCACAAAGAGACGACACGCCGAAAATCCTTGGGTCGGAGATCGGAATAAAATTCACTAAAATCGCCCGGATCGCGAAAATCTCAAAAATTTGAACGCCCTATAATGCCCTCCCGGTGCTCGTCAAACCCCTTTCCTTCGCGGTCATTTTCCAAACGATATCATCTCCCGATCACACCCAAAAAACCCTGCTAAAACGCCAATATGCGATTCGTTAAAATCGTCCGATTTCCAAAAAAACTTCAATTTAGCCTCGGTTTAAAACGGAGCCCTATGCGGGCTTCTTTTGGATCCGGAAAAGGGTAATCGGAGCTCAATATGGGCCCGGATTTGAGGTACTTTATTGGGGTGATTTTCAGGGCATATAATGTTCCCGAAACGATGGAGAACTTCACCCGGACAAGTCAGATGACTACTGTTATCCTAATTATTCCGTCTGCGACCGGTACATCGAACACGGTGGACTGTCTGGATATTCCTACCGGGGTATCCGGCCGCCGTTCAACGTATCCTCCCTTTTTCTCCGAACCACGCCAGATTTGCCCTCTCCAAACGATGGGGGTGTTGTGACACCGGGAATTATTCTTACTGTAGCAATGCGTTTGTTTTGACCATCTCCTGTACGAGATGATACTTGACAATTCCGACTGCGAAATCCCGATGGACTTCTGAAAGGATTATTGTTTTTTGGGGTGGTGCCCGACCCGTACAAAGACTGGCACCCGGTTACATACTAATGCATTTTAATGAAATGATATCACACTATATCATAATCGTAATAAGAGAGGTTCCGTGCCCCGGGCGTCCCGGGTTTTTTTAACCGGATAAAAAAGGCACGGATGGAACGGATATCTCATGATACCGGAATGGATGCAGAAGATCGAGATCCAACCCAATCCCTGCTGTACGGTCAGCATCGGCAAAAAAAAGGGATTTGTCCAGAAAGCAATTTCGGATCTTTTCACCTTCTTTGAAGAGTGTCTGGTAAATGACAGCATCGCACAGCGCAAAGGCCTGCTCCAGAGCCTGGACCCCCGGGTAAAACTCATCTCGATAATTGCTCTTATCTTTGCCGTGGCAATGACCCGTGACATCCGGATTCTTGCAATCGTGTACCTGCTCACGCTTGTCTTTGCATGGGCAAGCCGGATAGAACTTGGGTTCTTCTTAAAACGCGTCTGGGTCTTTATCCCCATCTTTTCCGGGATCATCATGATCCCGATCCTCTTTAACGTCTTTACCCCCGGAACTGCGCTGGTCACTGTTGCAACTCTCGGGCCTGACGCACATCTCGGCCCGTTTGCACTGCCTTTTGTCATCACTATCACGGTACAGGGAGTCACACTTGCAAGCCTCTTTGTACTCCGGGTGGCGACCTGCGTCTCCCTTGCCGTCCTCCTCTTTCTCACAACTCCCCGGGACCTGATCTTCAAATCCCTGCGTTCGCTTAAAGTACCCAAGGTCTATGTCCTGACCATGGCCATGTGTTACCGGTATATTTTCCTGTTTACCGATATGATCCGGGATTTTTACACCGCAAAAAAAAGCCGGTCCATAAAAGTCCTGCCGCTAATAGAGGAACAGAAATGGGTGGGCAGCCGTGTGGGGTATACGCTCATTAAAGCACTCAGCATGAGTGAGAAGGTCCACGGGGCGATGGTGTCCCGGGGATTCAACGGCGACATCAAAATTCTTGCACAGTATACCCTGCACCATCGGGATTACGTGGCATGCGTAAGCGTGATTGCGTTAAGTGTTGCACTCATCCTCGCGTCCCAGAATATCCTGAGGTTATAGTCAATGACCTTTTTTTGTGTAAATAATGGAGAAAAACATGGATACAATTTTTGACCTGCGCAATGTTTCGTATACTTATCTTCGGCGGTTTGAAGCGCTCAAAGGAGTGAACCTCTCCTTTTCTGCTGGCGAGCAGGTTGCTATTCTCGGCGCGAACGGAAGCGGCAAATCGACTCTTCTTTCCATTCTTAACGCACTCAGTTACCCGACCTCGGGTGAATTCTACGCATTTGGAACTCTTGTAAAAGAAGAGGTGTTTGATTCTCTTGAGGATAATGAATTCAACCGCCTTTTCCGGAAGAATGTAGGATTTCTTTTCCAGAACCCGGATATCCAGCTCTTCTCTTCAACGGTGTATGACGAGATCGCGTTTGGCCCGCTCCAGCTTGATCTCCCTCCAGAAGAAGTGCAGAAACGAACTGAAGATGTCATAACGCTGCTTGGGATCGAAAACCTCCGCGACCGGGCTCCCCACATGTTAAGCGGCGGCGAGAAAAAGAAAGTCTGCATTGCGTCCATCCTTTCCATAAACCCGGATGTCCTGCTCCTTGACGAACCTACCGGCGGTCTCGATCCCAGGAGCCAGACCTGGTTAATCGAGCTCATCCAGGAGCTTGCAAAGTGCAAAAAGACCATCATCACAGCGACCCATGACCTCGATATTGTGGAGCAGATCAGCACCCGGGCCATTGTTGTCGGGGAAGACCACACGATAAAGCTGGATGCCGACAGTGCAAGCGTGATGGAAAACCGGGACCTGCTCATGTCTGCCAACCTGATCCACAGCCACATGCACCGGCATGGCAAACTTCTCCACGAGCATCTTCACGCCCATTCACAAGAGCACGATCATGTCCACGAACCTGCGAAATAAACCATGATCCATTCGGGAAAACCGGTCGGGCATATCCCTGTTTTTTTAAATTTTCAAAAAACGTTCAGATTCCGTACAGCAGGAAGAATTTATAGATAGCAGTGACGGAAAGGCAAAAGCCGATGACGGCAATGTAAAACCAGGTTTTGTTTTCATTTACGAGAGCGATAACGGCCTGCCCGCCTTTAACGATCCGGGTCAATCCTGTTTTTTCTGGAACAGGCTTTTTTTTTGCCATGGTTTTTTTCTCCTTGTTTCCCTGCTGGAGCTGATTTTTCCTCTTGGAAGCAGCCGTATATCCCGGTGCTGTTTCTACCGGGTAACCGGTTCCGGAGTTTGCATGCCGGTCGCGATGCATTCAGAGGTACTAAATGTTATTTTTAAATAAAAAAAATAAGGGGGGGAATATCTGCATCAGGCAGACTTTTTCACGACTGCTTTTCCGATCAGGTATCCGATTCCTGCACAGAGCAGGACTCCGATAATTGCCGAGAGATAATAGCCCGGTGCCTGGGTCGGGAGCGTATCGTGGTCGCCGGTCGCGAAGTCATAGTCCGGGAGGATCGGGTGCCAGAGGTCAGAGAGCTGTTCTAGCCCTGACGGGATATATCCAATTGATTCCTGGAGTTCATCGGATCCCCATTCGCCAAATGCAGTCCCGGTTGCTATCAGGCCGATCGGAACGATGATAACAAGTACTGCCATTGCAATGATAAGCACTTTAAGGGTCTTGTCCATTTTTTCCATCTCCCTTCAGGCGCTCGCCTTTCCTTTACCGGTACCTGCATTCTTGTCATTTTCCGGTTTATAATCAAAGATTACCTCCGGGCTGTTGCGTGCGATGTAGGCAAATGCAAGTGCCGTTATAATCGCTTCAACGAAACTAAAGAAACACATGTGCTCGATAAGCATTGCCGGGATCGTGACGTTAAGCCCGTAGGGCATGTACAGCGGAACTCCCTCGGCTGTATGTTCAAGAATTGGCTGGATACCCATTTCAAACCCTGCAATGCCGGCTGCGACACTTAACCCAACATATCCGCCGACAGCGGCGCCAACGATGCGAAGGTTTGATGCAATCGGCGAGTTGCCGCTGATTAATTTATAGGCATAATATCCCACGAACGGGATGACAACACCCATGTTGAAACAGTTCGCCCCGAATGCAGTTACCCCGCCATCCCCGAAGATGAGACACTGGATGAGGAGTGCAACCGAGGTCGTAACAACTGCGGCCCACGGGCCAAGGATGATTGCAACAAGTGCACTGCCGACCGCGTGACCAGAACTTCCACCAGGGACCGGCACGTTAAACATCATAATAACAAACGAGAATGCGGCAGCCAGCGCCAGGTATGGCACCTGTCGGGACCGAAGTGATTTCTGTACCCAGTATCCGGCGTAAAGCCAGATCGGGATCATAATTACAAACATTATAATAAAGGTCGTTGGACCTAAGTATCCATCAGGTATATGCATACGAACACCCGAAATAATATACCTCTTTAACAGTATAATAAATTATTCAAATTGTAACACTAAATATCCGAAAAAAACGACAATTTTCAATCCGATTTTACAAAACAAGAAAAAAGTGGCAGGAATATGGGTTTTTCCAGAACCCTCTTTTTTGGATCATATCCGGACGCGCACCGGGTAAGATACGCAGATTACAGCCTGTTTTTACGTGGAATAGCCAATCCTTGTGTCAACCCTTTTTTTGGGGTACGGTGTACCTCGATTTGGGAAAAAACATTTTCAGATGATTTTAAAAAATAATCATATTAAATAGGCAATCCTATGATCCAGACCAGATGCAACACGAAATTGATCCTTTGATAACAGAAAATATTGATGAATTTTCTGAGATATTGTACAGCCTCGGCTTCAAGAAATCGGCCGCACGGATCCTTATTTTTCTGGATGCGGCATTCGAGGCATCACACGAAGAGATCTGCAAAGGCACCGGCATGAGCCAGTGCCAGGTTGTCCGGGGCATTGAGATCTTAATCGGGCATAACCTGCTCCAGGTAAGGAAAGGCCGCAAAAAGACACGCGGCAAGAGACTGAAACTGTACAGCCTGACCCGGTCTATTGAAGAGATCCTCAAAGATGTTGAAGTGCAAAAAACAGAAGAGCTACAAAAAAAGCTTGCCCGGCTCCTGATGCTTTGCTCGTTTGTATCGTAATATATCAGGATATCCTCGGAAAATCCCGACAGGGAAGCACGTGGGGTGGTCGGCCAGGTGAGCCCTGTATCGTGCCCTTGCATCGGCCACCAGCAGTTTTTCTTTTGCGGTGATTTGGAGTATGGTTATCGTAACCTGGAGCTGTTTTGCAGGGTTCCCGAATATTTTTCAGGAGAATAAAAACTGATTTTCTTATCCCCCTGAACCCTGTAGGTCGGCATAGCCCAGAATTTCGTCCCCGGGAACCGGATATGAGAGGTACCTGTTTTGGATTCCGTGAATGGTTCTTGTGAATGGAGGGGTTTATTTATTTGCCGGTTAATAATATATGGAGAGTGATCGGCTGATCATAATACGACGGTCCTGATAAGAAATCGCATTTTTTTGGATCCTGATGGGTTCCCGGGTTTGACGTTCTGGAATGCCGGTTGGTTCATGTATCGTTCCACACTCAATCCGTTGAGTTCATCGAGTAGTCACCGTCCCTGATTTTTTGGTTTTTTTAAGTTCGTGGATTCGTGAACAAGGATATCAGAAATGAGATCTTAATGCCCCTTGTACATTCGAATATAATGATTCAATGGTATATATAAGTTCTTTATGCCGATTATACATACATATAATAAACAACTCTGATAAATCCGGTACCTTTGAAAATCAGGCTCGTGGTTTTGCGGGGAATTCCGTGATGCCGGGTCAGATCCCGGTTCACGGAGCCCGTAATAAATTTCGCGTATTCTCTGGCAGGTTCAGGCAGCAGGAGCCGTTTTATTGATGCGATCCTGATCTTTTCTGCTGCAGGAACATCCCGTGTGTGCCGGGGTACTGACACGGAGTCCAGGATTTTATGGACCAAAAATTACCAAAAAAAGCAGCGATCGGATCCTTCCACCTTTCCGCCTGTTCTTTTGTTTTTTTAAGAATAATTCCCCCAAAGAATTTTTTTCCGAATCCCCGGATCTCCTCGTACTTCACCTTGGGTATACCTCCTTTATCCCAGAAGGGGGTTGGTCGGAGGGAACTCCTCAAATATCGCCTGAATCCGTAAAATCTCCGAAATGCGGGCTCCCTATTATGGCCCGCAAACGTCCGCCAAAGGGGTTTCTTTCGGGGTTATTTTTCGGAAAATCAATTCCCCGGTTTTACCTGAAAAACCCTGCCAGAACGCGAATATGACCCTCGGTAAAATTGTCCGATTGTCAAAATAACGCTAATTTGCCCCTTGTTTTAAACGGAGCTCCATACGGGCTTCTTTCGGATCCAAAACCGGTCGATCGGAGGTTTATTCGGGCCCGGATTTTCAACATCCTGCTTGGGTCAGAATATAGGATTACAGGGACGTTATGAAGTGGTCTTTTGGGGGCTGCAAGGTTCGGAACCGGGCAAGCCCAAACGAAAAGGCAGAGATCAAGGCAACAGGATTTTTTGCAGAACCATTCCGGCCGGAGCGCCCCGCGAAAAAAAATCTCCCGGCCCGTACCGCTTCTCCCAACCCGCTTATTCCACAGCGCCCCGGCATGGACTGCACCGGCCAATCGAAACGGCGACGGTCAGGCCAAAGAGTGCTGTTACCATAAACGCTGCATAAAATCCGGAGATTTCGGTTACGATCCCGGCAATAAAAGGAAGAAGGGACATCCCGAGATAGCTTGACGTGGAAAATAATCCCATAACAAGCCCCTGGTGGCGTTTGACCTTTGCAAGGACTGCCATCTGTGCGATCATCACAACACCGGCAAGAATCCCAAGTACGATAAAACCGGCCGGTGAAACGTACGCAAGAAGTACGCCGGCTGCCATGAGCACGGCAGACCACCGGATGGTCCCGACAGCCGGCAGGGAAATGCGGGAAACAATCAGGACCGTTACGATGGTGGCAACACTCATGCCCGCTATCCAGAGGCTGGTGACATCTGCGGCTTCACCAGTATATTTGGGATACAGTGACGAGAGCACCCCGGTTATCCCGACAAGGACAATCGTTGAATACCACAGCCAGAAGTAAGAACCGGCCAGGTTTTTTATTGTGGAAAATTGCTGTTCATCATGTCCTTTTACTGGAGGGGATTTAATTTCCTGCGGATTGAGCATGGGCTTAGATCCCGATCCCCCGGCCGGCTCCCGGATAAAAAGACTCGCGGCAAGGGCTGCAAACGAAAGCAGGGTGAAAAATCCAATACCTGACTCCGGTTCGAACCGGACGGCAAGCCACCCGGCCGTGACAAGGCCAAGAACAAGGCCGATATTGAGCATGGCAAGATAATACCCGCTTAACTTTGTGTGATCCGGCTGGGAATTGACATATGACATCCCTGCAGCTACAAAGAGCCCGGCGCCGAGTCCTTCAATGAACCGCAGGATAACAACCGCAAGCGGCCCGGTTGTGTAAAATAAAAAAAAGCCGCTTACCACCGTGATGACAAGACCTGCCCGGATAATGGGAAGCCGGCCGTACCGGTCGGATAGGATTCCCCCGGCAAGAGTCAGCAGGAATGCACCAAAAAAATAGGCCGAATAGATAGCTCCTTCCCAGGACGATTCATCGGCAAATGCCGGAAGGACCGGTACAATTGCATTCGAGAGTGCCATGACGGCAAAAATTCCCGTGCAAAGTACTGGAAGGTATGCCTTCATGGCGGGTCGTTTATACCATGCGGTATGTTTCAAGGTTCATTGGCGAATGGGTCTGGATATGATACCGCTTGTAGATGGAACTGGCAAGATCGATCGTGTTGTTCTCATCACCGTGGATACAGAAAATTTTCTCGGGTCGGGGCTGGATCTGGCCGATATAATTCATCAGCTGACGCCGGTCGGAATGCCCTGAAAATCCATCGACCGTTTCGATCTCAAGGTTGATGGTGATCGTACCTTTGCGACCAAGAGGCACTTCGCGCCATCCTTTCTGGATGCGTCTCCCTTGTGTTCCCTCTGCCTGGTACCCGACAAAGACAAGAGCATTCTTCTCGTCCTCTGCCAGGTTGAGCAGGTATTCCATCACCGGGCCACCGTTGAGCATACCGCTTGTCGAGATAATAACGCACGGGCCCCCGCTGATGACTTTTTCCCGGCGATCTGATGAATCAACCTGCTGGAAACATTCGGCAAGGAACGGGTTCATGCCCTCACGGAAGATGAGGTTTCGGAGATCATTGTTGAGGTACTCCGGGTACGTCGTGTGGATTGCCGTTGCTTCCCGGATCATGCCGTCGAGGTAGATCTTGACATGCGGGATCTTCCCCAGGCGCATTCCCTCTTCAAGGGCAAGCATGACTTCCTGTGACCGGCCGACCGCAAACGCCGGGATGATAACTTTTCCGCCCCGGGAAAGAACCTTGTTGATCACTTCATAGAGTTTCTGTTCTGCATCGGACCGGGCCGGCTGGAAATCGTTTGACCCGCCGTAGGTGCTTTCCATGAAAAGCGCTTCAAGCCGGGGGAACTGGTTGACGGCCGGGTTAAAGAGGCGGCTCTTGCTGTAATTGAAATCCCCGGTAAAGGCGATATTATACATTCCGTCGCCGATATGGAAGTGGGCAATTGCTGAACCAAGGATATGGCCGGCGTTATGGAACGTGAGCTTGATATCGGGGGCGATATCAGTGACGCTGCCATAATTCAGCGTGATCGAATGCCGGATATAGGTCTTGACCTCGTTTGAGCTGTACGGGATCTTCCGATCTTCCTTGTTGATGACATCGAGATAATCGAGCTGGAGCATCGCGGAGAGGTCCCGTGTCGGCGGAGTCGCGTAGACCGGGCCTTCATACCCGTACTTGTAGAGGAGGGGAATGAGTGCGCAGTGATCGAGATGAGCATGTGTCAGTACGACAGCATCGAGCTGGGCAAGGGGGTGGATCTCGGGAACGTAGAGGTATGGCGTGCCGTTTGAGTTGTCCGGTTTTTCCCCGCAGTCGATGAGCACCCGGCTGTCGGGTGTTGTCAAAAGGAACGCGGCCCGGCCGACTTCACGGCAGCAGCCAAGGGTCGTGACCCGGACCCACATGTCCTTTTTCGTGGCTTCCTTGTTTGCATCGTCCCGGCCCGGGATATCCCGGTGGATCCGGCGGCCGATGGTCCTTAAGAATTCTTTTCGTTCCTCGTTTACCGAGCGGAGGTACTGCCTGACCTGCTTTACCGTGCTGCTCTCGATGGGCGGTGTGCGGACGACTTTGGGGGTCCAGCCGATATGCTTTGTTATTTCACGGAGCGTGATCCCGTTTTTCCCGATAACAACCCCGGGTTTTTCCGCTTCGATTAAGACTTCCCCGGTGTCCGGATCAAAAAAGATATCCGTAATGCCTGATGATTCCGGGACTACCGAGCGGATTTCCGTTGCCGCTTTTTCGGGATCCTCTAAAATTGTCGGACGCACCACGATGCGTTTCCTGAGGTCCCGGGCAAGGACACGGACCAGGTCTGCTTCGTCCGCAAATTTTTTCGGATCATCGGTGTATATGACCAGTTCCGGGCCTTCGAATTCAACTTCTGTTACCTTGATGCCCGCTGGCACCCGCTCGTTAATCTTATCCCTGAGCTCTTTAAGCCGATCTTCAATCAACATAACAATAAACGTCCTAAAAAAAGATTATACGGAATTTTGTGGAAGGTATTTTTTTATTCCATCCTCGCTTTGGTCCTCGAATTTGTCTTTGGTGATTACTACGACATGGATGCCTTCGCCGGAACCGGCGTCGCGTTTCATGGCAGACCGTAATGCACGTACAGCCAGTTCGATCGCTTCGTCTTCGCTCATTCCCGGGCGGTACCGGTCTTCAAGGACACCGTATGCCATCGGCGAACCCGACCCGGTTGAGACAATATCTTCTTCCTTTGTCGCACCGCCCATGGCATCGACAGAATAAACGCTTGGGCCGTGCTCGTCAACCCCGCCGACCAGCAGCTGGACATAGTACGGGAAATACCGGTTCTGGTTTAAGTAATTGGAGAGCAGGGTCGAAGCTGCCCCGACACTGATTGCACGGGATCTCCGGATCTGGTACAGGTTGCATTCAACCGTAATGATCCGTGCCAGCTGCTGGGCGTCGCCTACTCCGCCGGCAATGGTCATGCCGATCCGGTCAGCAATCCGGTAGACCTTCTTTGCACGCTTGCTTGCAATCATGTATCCCATGGTCGCTCGCTTTTCCGTGGCAAGGATCACGCCCCCGGCAAAAATCAGGCCGACCGTGGTAGTCCCTGTCATTGACTCCTGGGAATGTTCAGGCATATTACACCTCTAAAAACAAATAAACGCTGAAAATTTATTAAAAGCGCTTTAAGATACTAGGTGATATCAAAAAATTTAAAGGTTGTGTTATTCCTCTTCGGTCTTGCACAGTGCCCGGATGAGTTCGCGGTCATAGAGCATTGCAACCAGCCTTTTATCGCCGTTTACCACCGGCAACTGGTCGACCCGTGCTCTCCGCATCTTTAAGGCACATTCGCTGACCTCGGCATTTTTAGGGACGGCAACAACATTTTTGACCATCGCAAGTTTTACCGGCCGGTTGGGCAGCTGGACCCGGGAAATTCCGAAACTGATCGTGTGGTTGTCGCGGATGCTCTCCCAGGTCCATTCATCGTCATCGGTACCGTTCGAAAAATCGCTGACTCCGACTGAATCCTCGATGCTTGAGTGGCGGATGAGATCGCGTTCCGAAATAATCCCCTGCAACACATTTTCAGCGTTGAGGATCGGAATTGCATCGACACCAGAGATCTCCATGACCCTGCCGACAAGGGGCAGCGGCGATTCCTCCCAGAGAGCAAACGTCTTGCTCGTGTAGACGTCTTTTATCTCCTCTTTTATCTTCATCTGGGCCATCGCATGGATCAGGTCTGCAACAGAAAGAAGCCCGATAAGGACGTTGTCCTCGACAACCGGAAGCCTGCGGATCCGGTATTTTACCAGCATCCGTGCAGCCTCATGAATGTCTGCATCGGGGCCGATCGTGATAGGCTTTGAGGCCATCAAAAGCCCAAGCTGGGTCTCTTCGGGCTTGCGCAGGAGATCTTTTCGTGTGATAATCCCGACAAGTTTCTTGTTTTTTAAGACCGGGACGCCGGAGATGCCGGTCCTTTTGAGGATTTTTAAAACATCGTCGCGGTTTCCGGGAATGTCGATATGGACGACGTCCGAGGTCATGTAGTCTTTTACAAGCATGGTTGTTATGATCTCACCACCATGGTCGAGACAGCGCTGTGTGCGACAATGTAGGTGCTTACGCTTCCAAGGAGGAGGCGGTCGGTCTTGCTCTTACCGTGGGATCCTGCAATAATCAGGTCGATATGCTCTTTTTCGGCAAGGGAAATAATTTCTGTTCCTGCATGCCCCTGCTTCATGTGGGTGATCAGGGAAACACCCTTTGTTTCAGCCAGCTCCTTTGCTTTTTCAAGGACGGAGTTTCCTTCATTTTCCAGCACACGGTACATCACTTCGACCGTGTTGTCTGCCGGGAGGGATGAAAACAGGCCGGTTTCAATGACGTACACTCCATGTAGTTTGGCACTCCATGCCTTAGCCTCATCGACAGCCTGCATAATCGCCTTATTGCTGGCTTCTGAACCATCGATTGCTACGAGAATGTTAGTAAACACGGTCATCACCCAAAATAAACATGCCATTTTTATTGAATCTACAAATTAAAAACGTTATTCCCTCTCAGCGTGGCCGGTGCGCGGTTTACTATGGATTTTACCGGATCTTTGCTGAACCGGAGCGCAGATTGCGCAGGGTCTATAATTATAAGATTTGCGCGGGCACCTTTCCGAATAAAAAACGGACACTCGCGCAACTCTGACCCTGCCACTGCCGCATGGAGGATTAGTCCCGGGTCCAGGCCGTACACCGTTGCCGCAAACGCCATTTCCGAAAACATGTCCGGGGGAACAAACATTGCATTATCGGTGCCAAGAAACAGCCTGCACCCGGCCAGTATCATCCGTGCAAGAGGAGGATGATCCGGGGATTTTGAAACCCCGAGGATCCAGTTGGACCGGGGGCATACGGCAATCGGGATATTTTTTTCGGCACATTCCCGGATCTGCCGGTCCGTCGCATGAGTCATATGGATAAGAAGGTCTGGATCAAATGACAGTGCGGCATCCACGTCACCAGCATCGCGTTCCCCGGCATGGAACGCAATTTTTTTCCCGGCTTTTCTTGCGGCTGACACCTGAGTTTCTACATTCGGGACATCCCGGGTGCTGCTGATGCCAAGACCCATTGCTTCGTTTTCTCCGCCATCGCGGCCAAAAACTACCGGGAAAAATGGCAGCCCGGATGCAGCGTCATGAAACAGGCGGACCCCCGGGACACCACCTTCCCGGAAGTCGGCGCAGCCGGCAGTGCCTCCCGCAATCATCCCGGTGATGCTTGCACGAATGGCGCCGGTGAGTTCTTCCGGCGATGCTGCGTTGAGGATCCGGTGTTTGAGACCGTCTGGCGGGGTGACCAGTTCTGCAAGGCTCCCGGTATGTCGGCAGTCCATGGCAAGTGTATCTGCAAGATGGGTATGAGCATTAAAAAACGCCGGGCAGATCCAGAAGTTCGGGGCTTTTTTGTTCTCTTCAATTGCGGTGATAATCCCGTTTTGTATCTCGATGTCGACTGGTTCTGCTGCGAGCTTTTCTCCAACAAGCGCCATGCCCGACAGGATCCGGGTTGTTTTCATGATGGTCCGTGACTCTCTTTTATATATCGAAAAATGAAATATATTTGCATGGCAAAGAAGCAAGGTGGAAGATTACTCTCCTCGGCGGGTCTCGTTAACTATTATGAAAGCGAGGACCGGCGCGCAGTTCATATCAGCCCCGTATCTGTTATGGCAGCTGCCGCAGCAATCGGGATTGTGATTCTCATTTTAAACATCATGTACGGCGCGTAATTTCAAATTTTTTGTAACTATCCAGATCAAGCCCGGGATCTCCCATTTTTAGTGTAGAATCATTGCGAAATCATAGCGTAAACCGGCAGATCCAAATACTAAGAGGGTATTTAAATAAATAAGCAAAATGCCG
>JBAZFZ010000039.1:0-17229 GCA_041653075.1 Methanoregula sp. | reverse complement strand
TGTGCAAAATCTACGGTCACCATCAGGACATCCGGTTGATACTTCTGTTTTCCGGCAAACTTTACTCGATCCGTCAATGGTTTTCGTGTCCGATTCTCAACGGTATCCCGAACTTTATTCATCCGGAGGGTTATGGGACCTATTGAGGTCACAAGCAGTTTCTCTGATATTCCAGCTCGAACATACCGTTCTTCCCCGGTTCGTTTCGAATACCTCGCGCCACAATAACTGTTGACAAGATTGTGGTCTATTGCTACCGGAATTTGTTCAAGTACTCCGGCTTCTATATGCCGATCCTTTAAAATGGATACAAGGCTTTCCAGGGGTACTGGTCCGTTATCCGCAATGCATACTTTTACGTGTAACGAAACTATGATCTCCATTTGGGGTGGTCTCCTTTTGGGTTGTTACCAATGAGATCATCCCTTCATGGATTATCTTAGCCGATCTTTGGACACAATCAATTTCTTGCTCTGTTTGAGTTGTAGTCATTGTGTTTGATTTCCCGTAATACACGATTAATTTTTGAATAATCCACTGTAACATGTGAATAACTAAAAAAGATTTTTGGTGAGAAATTCCCTCGAAATCACGGACGTGTATCCCATTGTCACTAAAATAAAAGTTACAACTGGATCGGCTTTCAGCGGGAAACACACTACTTCCCGGCTCGCGTCATCCAGCAAGGATCACTCCGTAAACCCAATCCCCGCCATCCTCTCCGGTTCAAGGAAAAGCGCCATCCCGGTTTTCATTTTCCTGAATCCCTGCTTCCCGTAGAACCCCTCTTTCCCGGGCGAGGCATAGAGAATAACATTGCAGCCTTTGACTTTCTCAAGCAGCGCCTTTACGATTGCCGCACCGATCCCCCGGCCCTGGTATTCAGGTGCGACAGCGACATCATACATCCCGGCCTGGTACGTCCCGTCCGAGATGACACGCCCAAACCCGACAAGGACAGGGCCGTCAAACGCAAAGACTGCCGCATGGCTGTTCTCAAAAGCCCTTCGGTGGATATCCGGCTTATAGTGAGACATGCCACCGCTTTTGAGGATCTCAACAACGTTCTGCCAGTCAGTTTCCTTGCAGGAATCATTCAGGGTAATATTCACAAACATCGCCTCCCGGTATTATAGGTAGATTCCGGTTAAATCCCAGATAGTGTTGCTGGTATGCCGGGGCCGGATATCCGCGTGATCCATTCAAACGATCCGGAACCGGGACATCTTCTTTGGAGTGCAGCACCAATAACACACCATGCAACCTCCCCAAATCTTCATCCTCGATCTTGACGGCACCATCAGCGATCCGGCATCCGGGATCTGCCAGTGCCTTAATTATTCCCTCTCATCATTTGGCTATCCGAAACACTCCATGTCGGATATTTCGCCGTACATCGGCCCGCCCCTGGACTACTCCTTCCGGCAGATCACGGGCGAAACCTCGGAAGAGCGGATCGCCGAAATGGTTGCAAAGTACCGTGA
Organism: Methanoregula sp.; assembly: GCA_041653075.1. GTDB lineage: Archaea > Halobacteriota > Methanomicrobia > Methanomicrobiales > Methanospirillaceae > Methanoregula. The sequence goes on along the minus strand of JBAZFZ010000039.1, from coordinate 15,745 downwards.
ACGGTACGGCCGGGTGGGATATGCGGAAAACATGCTGTACCCGGGAATTCCCGGGGCCATTCTTGCGCTTTCCGATAAGGGCGTCCTGCTTGGGGTCTGCACATCGAAGCGTGCCGATTTTGCGGAAAAGATCCTGGAGATGTTTGCGCTGCGCCAGTACATTTCATTTGTCAGCGGCGGCGATGTCGGGGTGAAAAAAGAGAACCAGCTGCGTGAGCTTTTAGAGGACGGTACGATTGACAAATCTGCGGTCATGATCGGCGACCGGGCCATCGATATCCTTGCAGCCCGGGCAAATGGACTTGCATCGGTCGGCGTTCTCTGGGGGTACGGGAGCAAAAGCGAATTGCAGGATGCCGGGCCGGGCAAAATCATCGAGCGGCCGGACCAGCTGCCGGATCTCGTATAATGCAAAACGAAACCTGACCCTGGAACCGTGCGGTCCGGGTCGCCAGGCCCCGGGATCATTTTATGTCCGATACGTGCAAACCCTGTGACTCCATCATGTCCGACATTCCGCCAGCAGTACAGGAAAGCAGGCTCCGCTGGGAGAAAAACGCAGACTACTGGGACGCCCGGATGGGTGACGAATCAAATACATTCCACCGCGAAATTGTCCGCCCGCACACGGAAGAACTGCTTGATCTCCGGAAAGGTGATCGCGTGCTCGATATCGCGTGCGGAACCGGGAATTTTTCCGAACGGCTCGCGGAGAACGGGGCTGATGTTGTCGCGTTTGATTTTTCCGAAACGATGATCGGGCACGCGAAGCGGAGACGCACCGCACACTCCGACAAAATTGAATTCCACGTATGCGACGCGACCGATTTCGACCGGCTCATTTGCCTGAAAAAAGATCGGGCGTTTGACAAAGCAGTCGCAAACATGGCGGTCATGGACATCGCGGATATCGTGCCGCTCTTCCGGGCCGTATCTGAAATGATAAAACCCGGTGGGATTTTTGTCTTTTCAACGCACCATCCCTGTTTTGTAAAACCGGAGGGGAAGTACCTCAGCTCTTGTATCCACGAAGGCGAAGCCATTGTGGGCCAGCCGCTAAAACAGTTTTATTTCCACCGGCCGCTTGGAGAAATTCTCCGGACCGGTTTTGCCGCAGGATTTGTCGTGGACGGGTTCTTTGAGGAGCCGGACAATGACAAAGAGTTCCCGGTGATTGTGATCGTCCGAATGAGAAGAACCTGAACCCCCGGCGTTCCCGGAAAAAAAGAGGAGTTCCTTTGAGGTATGCATACCTGCCTATTCAAAGATAAAATACGCGTATCCGATATGCCTGCCCATCTCAAAATAGTCCCCATTCTTAAACCAGTCCGGGTCTTTCCTGTCACCCACCACAGCGACCCACTTTCCCCCCGGCGTTTCCTGTCCCATTGTTATGCTGCCCTCTATTACTATCCGGTTTGATGAGCCGTTGCCTTCCTTTATCCCGGCAGGTCGCCCGGCACAACCACCAATTGAGTCCTCCTTGTAACCTGTTTGGAGTATTCCGGTATCAGGTCTGAGTTGTAAAACCAGATCTGTCCCGACGGGAAGCAGTTCAATTTTAGTGAAAATCGTGTGTAGCGGCGGACCGGGAAATTTCCCACTTCCCTCAAATCCTCCCTGTTGTGCTAAAGCTCCGGCGTTCTGATAGCTTTTCCCCCCAGTAATACACCACTGTCAAATTCTATGTTTCGGCACGAAACTCCTCGATAACTCGAAGGATAATTAATCGGGCGATACAAACGTTTAAATATTTACTAAATTATTTTACACTAAAATATGCTAAACCTGCAACATGAACCAGTAGAGGATACCGGAGAATAGTCCGTTTTAACAAAATAAGAAGGTGGTTTCGATGACTATGAAGGTAGTAATTTTAAGCGATATTCATATCGGGGATAACTCGGCGACATGCTGGTACCAGAAAAAGTATCATGAGCCATACCTGCTCAAGGCCCTTGAATATATTGAGAAGAATGCGGCATATATTAATGAAGTCGTCCTGCTTGGCGACATTTTCGATTTCTGGACTTACCCTTGCGAATCAAAGCCGCCGAGCTTCACTGATATTGTGAATGCAAATCCAAATGTTCTTGGACCCAACGGCAAACTAAAAAAGATTGCTGATAAGGTTCCGGTAACGTATATCAATGGAAACCATGATATGAACGTCGGCAAGGACGACATCGCCCGGCTGGGGAAGATCCGGTATAATAACGGACTTCGTTATATTAAAGATACTCCGGGCGGGCGAGTCATGTTCACGCACGGGAGCGAGTATACAATCTTCAATGCTCAGGATACGACCACAACACTTAATCCCCTGCCGATCGGGCATTTCGTAACACGTGCCCTTTCCGAATACCTGGTAAAGAACAAACTTACCCCCAACCAGACTGCAGCGGACCTTCCGGATAACGGCACACCATCAAAAATGAAACTCCTGGCTAACCTTATAAAGGGACTGAAGGATAGGAAGTCCATTGCCAAAATACTGCTTGATATGTTCGCAACGCTTCCCGGGGTATCCAAAAATACCCTCGTCTACCTGTCGAACGGCCGTAAGGTGACATTTGCTGAAGCAGAGAAGATTTATGCAAATCTTGGAACGCAATGGATCCAGAAGTATGGTTGTTTTTCTGCCATTAAATCGGCAAAAGCTGATATGACCGGAGATTACATCGCCTGGTGGGCACAGCGGGATGCAATCCAGATCGATAACAACGCGGATGTTGCAATCCTGGGACACACGCACACACCCAAAGGGGGACTTTATGAGGCTATGATCAAGTATATCAATTGCGGATATATGTGTTCACCCCTTCAGAAAGGGACTTTCCAGTACCCGATATCCTTTGGCGAGATCGATCTCGATTCAGGGAAGTTCTCCATATTATGCGTAGATAGCCCAAATGATCCTCCCTTGCCTCATACCTTCCCTGATGATTCGATCGTGTACTCACCAAATGTTGATTTCTCGTGTTATGTCTCCCTCCTCAATGGTACTTACTTCCCAATGGATCTAAAAGAAAGCAAAGAAACGCATGGGGAGTTTGTCGTATCCCCGCCAGCACAAATCAGTCCTTTACAACGTGCCAGGTTTTGGATACAAGATTCCATCGGCACGTTTGGTGCCGAAGGTTCTGCAACATATTTAACGTCTTCCAAAGCCGGAAACTTGAAATCGATCTCCTTCCAGTACGGCTGCCCCAGTGCCGCGAATAATTACTGCAGTCCCGTACCATTCAGGAATAAGAGTGACAGCGGATCATGGAAAAGCAACACTATTGTGAACAGAGGACACCCGTATTTTGTGGAGTTTGCAAACGAGGAATAGTTCCGTAATATCCAGATGCCCGGAAAATGGGAGATTGGGAAAGCCACGAAACCATCTCATTCGCCCCTGCTGGCACCGATGGCCGTGAGATGGGATCGCATCCGTGCCTCCTGAAGGAATTCACGAGTTCCCATTCCGCGACAGACCCGGATCAAAGGGTGAGAAACAGGGCCATCGGTCATACTCTGAAGGTCCAGACATCTTTTTTTATCCAGAAGAGATACGGCAAAAATTCTGGTTTGAGTGTTCGCTGTAAAAAAAGAAGGGGGTAATTTTCATCCGACCTGCTGCGGGTTATCCGTGACGTAGATCGTACATTCGCCTATCTTGATGAGCATCGCGGTTAGAACTCCGGAGTCCGCCCCGACCCTGCTCGCAGTAATGAACGGTTGTGCAACAGCGTTGTCCAGTACATTTGACGAATCGGGAATCTGATAATAGGATATCCTAAGATTTGCACCGACAGGAAAATTCCCTTTCGGTGATGTGACCGTAACTACCAGATCCCCCCAGAAATTTTTGGGGATGCCATTCTTTATGAAACTGATAATCTGATCTCCATGGGTATCTGGTTGGGGCAGCACCTGATTATCGTTGATGGGGCAGGCCGAATCAGTACACTGGGTGTTAATCTTCGTGCCCGCAACAAAACCACGACCCATAATGATAATAACGAAATTTGCAGATTGCAGATTAACATTTCCAAATCGGATAGTCCGGCTTAACTGGAGAAGGATATTTGGCACATAACTGATGTTGCGCCAGCTAACGGCTGGATTGTTCTGGATCCACTGGCAGAACTCCGCATTGGAGGAGAATGACGCGGGAATCGTAACGGGATGTGCAGGTGTCTGAACAATTGTAATCATGCAATAATGCGGGCCCGGGGGGAGTCCCGTGAGGAGGAATGAGGGGTTCGAGATAGCTATGCCATTTGGAGAGATTGACGTATTCCCTGAACCATCCACAAATGGCAGGGAAGTTACTCCCCCCGCACTCTTTAGCTGAATCCACGTTTTTGTCTGACAAAGGTTCAACGAGTAAACAGTATAATACAATGTCGCTTTGCCTGAACCTGCAGCCGAGTTAAGATTCCGAGCTCGGACATAGAGATTGTTGATACCGCCATTTATGATCGATTTGGCAATATCCGGGCCTGGATATGTTGAATTTGCCTTATTCCACGTAAGCTGATTTTCCTGAAAGGGAATAATGTCCGGCGACTGATACAGACGACCGCTTGACGGAATGACTCCGTTATCCCAAAAATTATCACGAACATACAGATCATTATACATTGACATATTCATTTCACCATAAAACTCATTTTTCCTGCATTCATCGTCCAATACCATTCGGAAAAATATCCGCAGAGGAAATACCCTGATTGTGAGGAGTCCATTTTTCCCTCTCATTTCATTGAGGTATGTTGTAATCCATGAATGTCCTGACAAGTACAGACCAGGATACCGTCGTTGTTTCATCCCTCAATGAAGAGTATTTTCATGAGTACTGAATGGCTATAGTACTGGTTCTGCATCAATCAAATGATTTATATTGTAATATTTATATTTTGTTAAACCAAAACAGAGCGAAGTTTTGCATTGATGTAGCTGGAGACCGACATTCCCCTGGAAACCCGAATGCCAAAAACGTGCATGACGAATCCTCGACCGCTCATTTATAGTGATATAGGTAAATAGTAAAAAGAACCTGGAAATCGTCACGTTTCACCAGAATCTTTGCGGGCAGGCAACGGAGCTTGTGCGGGCAAATCATCGGTAGTGGTGAATTATTTAACTGATAATCAGACGGCCGATAAGGTACGGAAAATATATTTTAGATCCAGAGAAAAGAGGGAATTCCTCCGAAACGTTTTCGCACTCGATGAAGCATTATAAAAAAAACAGCAGATGTGATGAGGTACATGGCTAACAAAATGCAGGGCACATCCGGAACGAGTCGTGGTTACAAAACAGGGTTGCCGTGTGGAGCGGTTATCCTGTTGTGTATCGTTATCATCATGCCGGTTTTGGCACTCTCCGGAGATGAGACCGGGAATGATACCGCGAATACAACCGCCGGTGATACGTTCAGCCAGGCCCCGTTTAATCCTGCATTTCTCAATTATATGGCGGAGCTGCACCCGGTAAAAACACTGTTGCGGTCCTCGGCTGCGGTAACGACGGCAACACAGGAACATTCCCTGGGACTGGTACCGTCCCCGGTCTGGCGTCCTGAGGTCAGCGATATTTCGATGTCAGGATCCGGCACAGGATCGACGTCAACTTCGTATTCAACCGGTTCCGGTATCCCGGCTGATGCCAGGAACTCAACAAAATTCGACTTGAGGACCTACGGGAAAGTAAGCCCGGTAAAAGACCAGACCTACTTTGGCACGTGCTGGGCATTTGCATCGCTTGCATCCCTGGAATCAACGCTCATGCCGGTGACCCCGACACCGGATTTTTCCGAGAAAAATCTTGCAAACCTGGCCGGATTTGATCTCGCCATCCCGGATGGCGGGGGACAGGTGTGGATGGCAGCGGCATACCTGACGCGATGGAACGGCCCGGTCGATGAAGCAACGGATCCCTACCCGTCCGGAAACACATGGTCGTCCTCTGGTACGTATCCCCCGGTAAAATACATCCAGAATATCATCATTTTTCCCCTCCGCACCGACCGGACCAACACCGAAAATATGAAATATGGATTGACCACGTGGGGAGCAGCGGCTACCGGTTTTTACTGGAACGATTCATTTTACAATAATACGTATGCGTCGTACTACGAACCCGCAACCGTATCGAATCCTGTACCCGGCGGGGGGCATTTTGTCACCATTGTCGGATGGGACGACACCTATGCCGCAGGAAATTTCACCAATATCCCGGACGGGCCCGGCGCATGGATCGCAAAAAACAGCTGGGGAACCGGCTGGGGCGACAGCGGCTACTTCTACGTGTCGTATTATGACAAGTATTTCGCTTCAGCAGAGGATTCCCTGACAGGATCGTATTATGACAGCGCCGTGATATTTGGTGAAAACACTTCGGATTACAACGCGATCTATTCCTACGACCGGCTGGGTGACATTTCCGATTATTCCTATAATGCCAATAAGACCGGGTCGTTTGCCAGCGTGTATAATGTTACTACACCGGGTACACTTTCTGCGGTCGGATTTTATACCACCGATATGGATGTGCCCTGTACTATTATAATTTACAAGAATCCGTCCTCCGGACCGGTTGGCAATACACCCGTGGCTCAGTTCAGTACCACACTTCCCTCCATGGGATACAATACCGTAAAAATTCCGGACGGACAGCAGGTCGCCCTTACACCCGGGGACAGGTTCTCGGTTGCCGTTGAGGTAACCAACCCGGAAAACGATCACTATATCCCGACGGAAATTAATTCCCCGGGGTATTCCAGCGGTGTTGTATCCGGGGCCGGCCAGTCGTACGTCCTTGGGAGCAGCGGATGGGTGGACTGGAAAACGGTTGTTACCGAACGCGGTATTTATAATAGCAATATCTGCCTGAAAGCGTATACCTCGGAGACTGTCACACCGGCTGAGACTAGTGACAGCGGCTCCGACAGTTCCGGTGTCGGTGGGTCTACGGCAGCAACCGTTTCCGGTGTTGTTGCAGGACAACCGGCCACATTTTCCTTTGACCAGAATCCCTCGGTGACCGCGCCGGTCGCCCTTGATACGGTACAGATCACGTTCTCCCGGAGTCCTGGAACCGTGGAAGTGACCGGCCTTCCGGTCACGAGCGGTGGTTCTGCCCCGGGACAAGCTGTTGCCGGGTATTTCCAGATCGAACCGGTTGGCATTAACGAAAATGCGGTCGGCGAAGGCGTCATCACCTTCTCGGTTAACCGGCAATGGCTCCTCAGCCATGATCTCGATCCGGCAGATGTTGTCCTGATGCGGAACCACGACACGCAATGGAGTACGCTGCCCACAACGTTCCTTGGCCTGGACGGGGATGATACGTATTCTTACCGGGCAACGACGCCGGGCTTCTTGTACTTTGCCGTTGTCGTCAACGCAAACGAACCTGCGGTTGCAATAAATTCAACAGAGGTCACGCAATCACCAACATCCGCTTCCGCTCAGACCATCACGGCCGTGACGACAGGATCTGCGACTCCTCAAATAACCCGGACCGCCAGACAGATCGCGACCACGATGCCGGTGACATCTGCAACCACGATGATTCCGTCAGCCCCGGCGTCACCCAAAGGCATTTCGGTCTGGACTATCGCCATACTCATCTGCATCGTGCTCGTTATTATTGGAGGAGGTCTTCTTCTCCGGCGCTGGTGGATCCGCAGGCAGAACCCGGCCCTGTTCCGGAAATACGATTGAACCATCAGGGCAGAACCTGCACATCCCCTTTTTTTGTCCGGGCGCACGGGCCAGCAGTCCCTCCGGCAGAAGGACCGATCCCAAAAACAGGCCTTCTTTTCATTTCCCTGATCCGGTGTCCGATCCGAAAGGAGATCCACCACCCAAAAGGATCTGTTAGCATCCGGTAAACGCCAGAATATTGCCCGGACCTACAATCCGGGTGTGAACTGTCCCTTTCTCCAAATTGATGTACCGGAAATCACCTGTTTTGTACCGGAATTCGGTATTTTCCCGGATCGGCAGACCGGGTCCTCCGTCGGAGATGCGGGACAAGAAACTTACGGGCAGGACAGGGCTCCCCAAGAGGGGGACCTACTGCATTTTTTCGTTTCAAATCCTATGATCCCCCATACAAGGGGTCCCCGTGACAAAACCGCTTGACGAAATGACCTTTGCAGAACTCGGCCGGCTCTTTCCCATCATTCTCGTGCTGCACGATCCGGCATGGGCCGGCTTGTATGCCGCAGAAAAAGACCGTATCGTTGCTGCGGTCGGGAATAAAAATATCGCGAGGATCTCGCATTACGGAAGTACCGCTGTTCCCGGCCTTATCGCAAAACCGACCATCGATATTCTTCTTGAGATCCGTGAAGGGACGGATACGGAAACGCTCATCCAAAATATTACCGGTATCGGGTACGGCTATGACCCGCAGCCCCGGGACCATCCCCCGCACATGATGTTCATGAAGGGCTACTCCCCACGGGGATTTGTGGGACAGGCATACCACATCCATGTCCGGTACAGCGGCGACTGGGACGAACTGGCGTTTCGCGATTATCTTATTTCCCACCCGGGGACTGCACGCGAATACGAACGCGTGAAGATCCGGCTCAAAGAAAAATTCGAATTCGACCGCGAGGCGTACACGCACGGGAAAGGGGAATTTATCCGGGCCGTGGTGCAGGAAGCGCGGAAAAGTAATACGGTTTCGGCGGAATAACTCCGCGTGTGTCATCCGAAATTTTTCCTTCTGATCGTGAGGACTTTTTTTTAAGCATATCGCATTCTTAGTCAGTGCCAGACGCTGACACAAAGATCTCCTGACAAAAACAGACATTAATTGTGACTCGGTCAGTACAAAATGGATGCCCGGGGACAAAATTCTGAAATAACCTTGTCATAGTCAATACCCGCACCGCTGTTCAAAATCACGGTAATATTCCAGAATTTATAGTCCCGCAAGCCAAATATGCTTTGCTTAATGCCCAAAAGTTTATACACAATGCAAAGTACATTGTGCATGTGGTTTTATGAAACACCAGACCATGATAATGGGCGGCATTGTTGCTGCCGGTATAATTGCTGTCGTATTATGCGTCGGCCTGGTCACGGGATTTTCGGGCATCGGCCCGTTTACCTCCTCTGACCCGTTGAGCGCTACGAGCTCGGGCATCTTATCAGCCAGTGCTAGAACCCCTCCGGGGAATTCTGGATTGTACATCACAATCGATCCCGTTGCAGACAAAACCACAGGTGACCTCCTGATCGTCAGCGGTTCAACAAATCTTCCGGAAGGTACAACCCTGATGGTTAAGGCAGGCAACTCCGGTGGAAATGCAGTGGTGCGCTCAGGCTCCGGCGGTGTTAACCAGTTCTCCTCACCGGTCGATACATCAGATATGGAACCCGGCACAAAAAAGATCACGGTCACCAATATGATCGGCGATCTGGAAAAAGGAGATTACCGGAAAGGTGATGTCAATGCGACAGCCTCATTTGAGCTGAAAGGCACCCACCTTACCACGGATACACCGGTCCGTCCAACAATTACCAACGACGATTTCATCCGGATAAATGCGATTGGCGACCGGTCCGTCGGGGACCTGTTCCTTGTCACCGGGACGACAAGCCTTCCTGTGGGAACCGAATTTACCTGGCAGGTGACACCGGCATCTTTTACAACAAACCCGGACCAGCAGACCGGTACGTTCACCGGCTCCATGGGCAAATCCCAGGTAACAAAAGGGACCGGCAGCACGAATCGTGTATCGTTTGCCATGGATACGTATGCACTCCTGCCCGCGCAGTACAATGTCACCATTGCAGCAGTTGCCGGGAATCTTTCCGAGGGTGATTACAGCACACACGATCTGATGGGAATTGCCCTGTTCACGTTAAATCAGGGTCCGGCATCGGTAACTGCCGCCGCGACATCAGATACCGTTGCGGCCGGTGGTATCCTCATCGATACGATCCGGGACACAACTTACGGGGACCTTCTGACCGTGACTGGCAGTACCAACCTTTCGGTTGGCACGGATCTTGTCGTTAAAGTTATCCCGGCATCAATGGACAACGCTACCATTGTCCGCGATTACCAGAACCCGGAGAATGCAGCGGTGATAAAAGTTGTCAAAGGCTCCGGAATAAACAACCGGTTCTCGGTGGCGCTTGACACCCGGTTCATCCCTGCCGGAGAACACATCGTCTTTGTCTCTGAAATGAATGATACAGCCGCCGGTACCGGTTCCGGGTCCACCGGATGGACAGGGTCGGCATTGTTCAACATTATTGCAGATACGACCGGTGCCAGCCGGACCGGGAACAACACATCTGTGCCAACAATTTCCCTCAATCCCATCAATGACATAACGCCGGGAGATCCCCTGACCGTAACCGGAACGACAAATGTGCCGGCCGGATCAACGTTCCGGGTAATGGTTATCCCGGAATCCAGTACCGATTACGGGCACCCGGAGCTTTCTGCGACAATATCGACAGTCAAAGGTTCCGGTACGCATAGTCTCTTCTCTGTCGCTCTTGCAACAAAAGATCTCCCCAAAGGAGAGCACATCTTCATTATCTCCGCTGAGGACTACGATATGACCGGGTCCACCCTGTTTACCGTAAGATAGGTTGTTATGCACACTACGAGGAGACATCCCTCCATTTTTTCCGGGAACCGGACAAAACAGAAAAAAAAACGAAAACGAGCGGAAGCTGAACCATCGCAAACGTTCCTGTCTGTCATCATCCGGGAAAAAGTCCAGCGGTTGTTCTCCTCCTTATGGAAGAAGATTACTGTACAAAACCAGTTCAGGAGAAATCATGAAAAATCCACAGAAATCGGGTATCCGGCTCATCGTCGTTACGTTACTCATCGTCGTCGCGACCCTGGGGATCGCCGGTTGTCTGGAATCAACGCCAGACCAGCAGAGCCAAACGACCACCACAAATGATAAGCAGAGTGCAAATCCAGTCTCAGGTACAGCGGTCACGACAAGAACAACAATTGCACCGACACCGCTGATAACAACACAGACCGCCCCAACGTCGGTTTCATCCACCGGTGTTATAAAAATCGATCTGATTGGTGACAAAAAAACCGGAGATCGCGTCACCCTCACCGGAACGACAAGTCTTCCCGCGGGTACGAACCTGTTCTGGCAGATCATGCCGGATACAGGAATACCTCCGACCGGCATTGACCGTACCTCACAGATGAGTGTTGTAGGAAATTACCTGGTGACGAACGGAGACGGTACGTCAAACCTGATATCGATTGATGCTGATATCGGCAGGCTGGTACCGGGAAAGTACGTTGCTTTTGTGGGAAAAATAAAAGGAGCCCCGTCAAATTTTGAAACCGGAAATGATTTCGGGTATACATATTTTACCCTGAAATAAGCTGGCATGAACACTACGGGAAAACACCCGTTCCAATTTTTTCGGATCTGGAAAAAACCGTAAAATTCCCCGGGACACACAGGAACCGGCCCTGAAATTTTGCCGTTTGCAAACAGGAGGAATCACATGAAACCTGTACAATTCAGTATCGTGGCAAGCATCGGGATTATTATTGCCATTATATGCATGGGATGCATGACATCAGTGGCACCGGTCCCGACGAACAATTCCGCTGAAAGTTCCCCGACTGACCGGGTAACATCCGGTTCACAGACCGGCATCATAACCTCCGTCCCGACCACCCCCCCCGGCTGCGCATACCCTCCGCTGAACCCGTGGACGTGGATCCCGGAATCGTACTCGCCGGCAGCAACAACAAAACTCCCTCCCGCACCGGGCACGCTTGTCAGCAAAGCGGATCTTTTTGGCACGCCGTCGCTTTCATGGGACGAATACGCGTTCGACCAGAATGTAAATTCTGTCCGCATCAGGGGATCTATCAGGATGAAAATTTCAAACGGGAATTTTGATGGAAACCCTGCAATCCATAAAAATCTCACTATCCGGTACCTCGCCACAGGTACAACAACGCCCCCGTGGGACACCATTGACGACGTTTTCTATGATGATCTTGGGACCGTTCTGTACGATCACCAGAAAGTCATCCGGAACGGACAGGTCCGGGGGGACAGGGATATACCGGTTAATACCCCCCGGGGATCTCCCGACTGCTCCGGAGATCTCTGGTCTCCCCGGTACACGTATGCCGGCATCGATCCTGTTACGGTTCCGTCAGGAACATACCCGGATGCCATGAAATATACCGTAAAAATTCTCGACGATCCGTTGTACAGTAAAACGACCACCGATACGTACTGGTTTGCCAACAATGTCCCGGTACCGGTAAAGACGACACTGACCGATCCGGAGAAAAACATTACCTATACAAGCGAGCTGACCGGATGGGGATAGTGCAGGCAGGTCACCGTAAATGATCTTCTCATAAATAAGAGACAAATGATAAAAAATTTTTACCAGATGCACAAAATACATTACTTGTGGCTTTTATGAAAAAGAAGTACCTGACCTGGGCCGGGATCCTCGCCGCTGCACTACTCGTCATCATATTCATCGGTATCCTTATGACCGGTTCCTTCTCCGTCCTTTCAGCGGTTTCCATCGATCCTATCCCGGATCACACCGCAGGAGACCTCGTAGTAATTACAGGGACAACCAATCTCATGCCCGGCACGAGACTGGAACTGGATATCACCACAGTTTCACCGGTACCCGGAACAAATCCCCATGCCGGAGCTACGGATGCATTTATTGTCCGGGGCGGCGGAATGTCGAATACCTGGTCGGGCGCACTGGATACTTCTGCCATTCCCCCGGGGGAATATCTTGTAAATGCGTACGGGGTAAATGAAACGACATATACCCGCAGCGATCTCCTCGCAACATCCCGGTTACGGCTGACCGGTACAAAATCCACCCCGGAGGAATCGCCCGGCACGGCTGCAAACCGGACTGCGTATATCACGGTCAATCCCCCCGGCACGATAGGGCACGGGGAAAAACTCCTGGTGACGGGAACAACCAGCCTGCCGGAAGATACCGGACTTATCTATCTCGTCATCCAGCAGTCCAATACCTCGGTCTTCACCTTAGATCCAAAGACCGGAAAAGAGAACGTGAAGGAAGGGTTCACGCGATCGGGACTGATCAGCGTAATGCCGGGGACGGGAGGTGTCAACCGGTGGTCGTTTGCAATTGACAGTACCGAGTTTATCCCGGATCAGTACCAGGTACTGGTAACGCTGGACACGATCCGTACGGAAAATCTCGGGAAGGAAGAACCTTTTGGAACTGCACTTCTTGTCGTGAAGGACGCATCCGCAAACAGTACCGCACCTGCGATAACGGAGATCGTATGAAAAAGAAATATCTTACATTTGCCGGCATCATCGCTGCCCTGATCCTTGCCGGCATGTTCATCGGCATCAGTATATATTCATCTCCATTCCCCCTGCCGAGCCCTGCCATCACCATTGATCCCATCACGGATGCGAACATCGACGGGAACAACATTATGAGCCTGACCGGCACGACCACCCTTCCGACAAATGCTACTATTCTTATAGCGGTGAATGCTTCCATTCCGTCAATGTCGCAGGAAAATGCCACCGGGACACAAGGTGTAAGAGGCTTTGCTACTTTCCTTGCAGAGGTCCACCGCTGGAAAGGTGCCGTCAATATATCTCCATTGCAGCCCGGGGATTACACGATTACGCTTTTGATCTGTACCCTGGACGAAAATTTCAAAATAAACGGAACGCATTCCGTTGCCACGCAACATTTCACGCTCGGGGATGAAAACGCCGGCGCAGGAAGCATTCATAAAAAAAAATCCGGGGCCCCGCAACCATTTATCCGGATAAATCCGGCCCATCAAAAATCAACGATGGGTAATCTGGAGATTTCAGGTATTACCAGCCTTGCACCGGGCACTTTGCTTTCATGGAGTATGCATTCAGTATCCGGTGGCACCGGGAACAACCCGCAGGGATATCAGGGCACGACTATGGTTATCCCGGGAATCGACCGGGTAAACCGGTGGTCCGTTCTGCCCGGAGCAGACACGACAAAACCGGCCCGGTACCGGTTTGACATCGGCGCAAATTTACCCGGGAATATCCCGCCTGCCGGGACGGTCTCTGCCCTTGCAGAATTCGATATTCCCCAAAATTACACCGGACACCAGAATTCATCCGGGACAATGCAGGTCCCCCCGGGTTTCATCACAATCGACACTCTCCCCGACATGCGGGTAAATAATGCGTATGTCATAACAGGAACCACCAGTCTTCCGGCCGGTGAGCACATCCAGGTGAATGTCTATCCTGCTTCATTTGAAACAGGTTTTGATTTCTCCGTGGACGCCCGGGACGCGAGCCAGAATTGTTCACTTTCCTCGGGAGCCGTTTTTTCAGGAGCTACCGGGACTGTCGATGTTGTGAACGGAACCGATGGAGATAATCTCTGGTCCTTTAGTCTTGGGACTTACCAGATGAACCCGGGTCAATACCTGATCAATGCCAGTAACCACCGGTTAGATTCTTCCGGGAATGCCCTTGTTTACGGCGATTTATTTGATACGAAAATATTCCCCATTTCCGGTGATACTCTATGAAACGACTGACATATCTTACCTGCACACTGGCAGTGGCTATCCTTGTGGCAGCAATGATCGGGTGGTCGATGGCAGCCGGGAATTTCTTCGTTCCCGTGATCGCGATCCCGCTTGGCGTAATCGTCGTCCTTGCCTGCCGGCGGAATGTGCAGGTCGTAATCGTAGACGAGCGGCTTAACAAAGTCCGCTCGCAGGCTGCACTCCGCACCCTTGAAGTTGCCATTATCATCGGAGCGATTGCCGCTGTTATTCTCTATTCGTTCATGGTAAGCGACAGCCTGAGCCCGAAGATCACCGGAAGGGTCTATACAAATGAGAACGGGACAACCTCCATGGTAATCAACCTTTATAAACCGGACCGTACGGAAAACCCGGAGAACCTGATACGTTCGACAACAATCAAGGATATTAACTCCATGAACGAGGCCGAAGCCCTGGATTACTGCCAGTTCCGGCGCGAAGCATTCCAGGAGAATGAAAGGAACGGTATAGCCGGGACGGTCATCGGCATCAGTCTGTTCGTGCTGCTCGCTACGTTCGGAGTGTTTTATCTTTATTACGACAGAAAGTACTAACCACAAGACTGACATGAAGAACAGGATCCGTGTGCTCCGGGCAGAGAGGGAAATGACGCAGGAACAGCTCGCCGAGCTTGCCGGAGTTACCCGGAATACGATCATTTCTACCGAGAAAGGGAAGTACTGCCCTTCATTAAAACTCGGTTATCGCATTGCACATGTTTTCGGAGTGGGTATTGATGATGTCTTTACCTATGAAGAGGATAAGGATGGTCCCTTAGCCGATGATGAATAAAGTACTTCGTTCCGGCAGTCAGTCCGACACGGGTGGGCCAGAACATTCATCATAATATCCAATTTTAATTCTGGCGCACATCACAAAATCCGATATTGTGTTTTATCTGGCTTCATGGATTTCACCAGAAACCCGGTTGCTGGTTTTGTGCAGATCCGATTCCTTACGCACAGGGCACATCACGTGGAACAGTAAACTTCTTTCTCTGTTAAGGATTGCTCTCCGCAAATAATTTGATTGTGTTCAAAGATCGGCTAAAATAATTCCTTAAAGGGATGATCTCAATGGTTGCCAAACTCAAAGGAGACCACCCCAATGGAGATCATAGTTCCACTACAAGTAAAAG
>JBAZFZ010000038.1:0-18236 GCA_041653075.1 Methanoregula sp. | reverse complement strand
AACCTTGAATCTATGACAAGTTGCAAAAGTGAAATTGAAAGAATGCTGTCGAATCTGTAAACGGGCGCGTTTAAACAGTAAAAACAATCGCATTTGTATTAAAAGAGAGGTTCTTGACTATAATTCATAATCCTGATTTTTCGTATTATTGGATTGCCCGGATTTTACCGGGAAAATTCCACAAAACCAACAGTTATCTTGCAGTATTTTAAACCTGATTGTTACACTCCTATGATCTCTGTGCTGTACGTGGATCCGGATGAAAAAATCCGCAGCGATGTTTCGGCGTTTCTTGTGCAGGAGCCGGGGATCCAGGTCAGCACGATCCGGTCCGCGTACGAGGCGCTCGATCTCGTCAAGATAGAGCACTTCGATGTCATTGTTGCGGACTATTTTTTGCCCCTGACAGACGGGCAGACATTTTTGGAAGTCCTGCGCAAGGGTCGGAAAGACACGACGCCGTTTATCTTTTTTGCAAAAAAGACAAGCCCCGCCACGGTGATTGCGGCTCTCAACGCCGGGGCAAATTTTTACCTCTTAAAAGGCGATGACCCCAAAAAGGCGTTTCCTTTCCTCCGGCATTACATCACGCAGGCAGTCCAGCAGTCCCGGATCAAAGAGGCGCTCATCCAGAGCGAGAAGCGGTACCGGAGCGTGGTCGAAGACCAGTCCGAGTTCATCATCCGGTTCCTGTCGGATGGTAGTCTTGTGTTTGCAAACGAGGCATACTGCCGGTATTTTTCGCTGGATAAAGCCGCGCTTGAGTATATAGGTGTTAAAAATGAGCCACCATTCTGCGGACAGGACGGTCAGGGTTTCCTGTCTGCTCTCCGTGAGTTCACCCCTTTAAATCCCCTCCTGAAAACCGAAACCACGTGG
Source organism: Methanoregula sp. (assembly GCA_041653075.1). Lineage (GTDB taxonomy): Archaea > Halobacteriota > Methanomicrobia > Methanomicrobiales > Methanospirillaceae > Methanoregula. The sequence continues at coordinate 17,357 of JBAZFZ010000038.1, read as the reverse complement.
ACCATGTCCGATGGCCGCGAGGTCTGGCAGCACTGGAACCACCGGGCATTCTTTGATGAGGAGGGGAAGATCCGCGAGTACCAGTCCGTGGGCCGGGATATCACCGATCAGAAGAAAGCCGAGCGTGCGCTCCTTGAAGCACTCAAAAACCTCGGGATCATGAACTCGATCACCCGGCACGACATCCTTAACCAGCTCACGAGCGTCTTTGGGTATCTTGAGTTCTCGCTTGTCCAGTGTTCAGACCCGGTGATGAAGGAGTATCTTGAAAAAGCGCTGTCCTCTGCCGAGACTATCCGAACCCAGATCCTCTTTACCCGCGACTACCAGGAGATCGGGAGTGTCGCACCCCTGTGGCAGAATCTGGAGCAGGCGTTTGCAAAGAGCGTGGCAAGCCTCCGGCTTTCCGGTATCCGGGTGGAAAACCGGCTTGGTGATCTCTGGGTGTATGCCGACCCGCTCATTGAGAAAGTCTTTTTCAACCTCCTGGAAAATTCCCTGCGCCACGGAGGGAAGCTAAGCATGGTACGGATCGCATTTGAAGAGACCGACGAAGGTCTCTGCATCGCGTACGAGGATGACGGAGTCGGTGTCCCCAAGGATGCAAAAGAGAAGATATTCCGGCGTGAGTATTTCCAGAATACGGGTCTTGGCCTGTACCTGAGCCGTGAGATCCTTGCCATCACCGGCATGGCGATACAGGAGACGGGGACAGACGGTCATGGAGTCCGGTTCGTGATCTCCGTCCCAAAGGGGATGTACGGGATCCGTATCGATGAACCGGTGAAGGAGAGTACTGTATTCCAGGTTCCCGGTGTGAACCTCTAAAAAAATTATTCCTGGTTTTCTACGGTGGATGTTACCGACAGGAACACCGGGCCGCGGACGTCTATCTTCTTTTTGTTGTCCGTGATCGCCCGCATCGCGTAGTCATCGATCTTCAGATTGATGTCGCTTGGGTGTTTTGCCATCTTGACCTGGACTTCGGCAGCGTTTCCGCACCGGGCCGCCCGCTCGATTTCGGCTGCTGCATATGCTGCACCGGCAGCAAGGTATGAGATTCCGGTCGGGACGCCATTTGTCCTGACATCCTTCCACTTTTCCGCATCGGGCACTCCGAGGATGTTTCCCTCGTGCACGAAGATCTCATTTGCGCAGGCAGGGCCGAGCAGTTTTGCGTTTGCCTCGGTCTCTTCCACGGCGACCCTGATGTGCCGGCCAAAGAGCATACCTTCCCATGCCTCAAAGGAGCAGGGGCCCGGGGCAGTGGCATTTGCCGCACCGACTTGGGTGATGGCCTGTGCGATGGATTTTCCCTCAGGTGTTGCCGGCTCGTCCCTGAAGTGGATGGCCCGTGCGATCCCGCGGTCGGTCAGCGGCCGGGGGAAGAACTGGGGATAGCAGAGCTGGCGCATATCGTTTGCGTTGTACGCGATCATCGCAAGGCGTTCGACCCCGAGACCCAGGTTCATGACCGGGATACCGATGCCGTACTCGCCAAGGGCGGAGGGGGAATACATGCCAAAGGTTGCGACTTCCACCCACCCATGCACCGGGTGTTTTGCGTAGACCTCGGTCTGCGAGTCCGGCATGTAATATTTCGAGCGCTTGTCGTCGGGCTGAAAACGGAAGTCCTCGTACCCGAACGCGGAGAGAAGCGCTTCGCTGACTGCCTTCCCGTCTTCAAGCGTGATATCTTCCCCGGCAACAACGCAGGACGCCGAGTGGTAGGCCATGAGCCGGGTCGGACCTTCGGCCTGCTCGCGCCGGAAGCAGCGGTCGACCGAGAAAAGTCTGATGGGAAGCGGTGTTTTTTCCCAGATCGAGCCGAGCGTCATGAACCAGCCGCTTGTCATGTGGCTCCTGAGCGTGCTGCGGGAGGATTCCGGGACAAGTGCCTTGAACTCGGGGAATACCGAGTCGAAGATGTGCACCACGTTCCCGTCATCGGTTTCGAGCACCTTTGCGATTTCGTGCGTCAGCTCGTCGCCGTCAATTTCGGACTTCTTGTACGCGTGGAGGGTCTCCCTCAGCTTCTCCTCTGTTGCGGCGGGCATCTGTTTTTTTAAGATCTCGTTTATCGCATCGAGCTGGGCCCGTGCGATCCCCACGTTCGGTCGCGGGAGGCCGCCAACATAGAAGACCCGGTCGAGAACTGCCATTGCCTCGGGGCCAAACTGACGGTAGATATCGCTCTCCTCCACGATCACCGGGTTCTCGATCTCGTCAAATCCCATGGAGAGATAGATCTCCCGGAGCCGGTTAATCGTCTCGAAGATCGGGTGTGCCTTTGCCCGGGTGTACCGGAGACGCGGATATTTTTCATCTTCGGCCGGCGGGGTGATTACAGACGGGCCTTCGTGCCATGCCCCTTCGAAGTTCGCATGCGATTTTTCTTTCCATTCCTGCGGATTAAATTTCATTTACTCACGCTCCAGGCAGATGACCCTGCTCAAGGGATTTTCATCCCGGATCTTATAATCGCACGATGCGGTAATTTTTTGTGCAAACTCCCGCACCAGCTCATGCTCCGGCATGTTGGTTCGTTGCAAACGATTTCTACTGTATCCCAGATACATGTATCCTTTTACCTCGACAAATGTCGCACCGGACTCCTGGAGGATCTTTGCGTAGCCTTCCGGGTTTATGTCGTTATGCCCTTTGACCAGCGTGATCCGGATTGCGGAGCGTTTTGTTTTCAGCTGTCCGAGACTTTCGTTGATCCGGCCCCAGAACTCCCCGGGGTCACCCAGTGGCCGACAGATTTTTGCATACGTATCCTGATCAGGGGCGTCGAGAGAGACGTACTGCTGGAACGGCCGGCACCGGGCGAGGACATCCGGGTTCGTGCCGTTGCTCACGACAAACGTGGTGTAGCCGTTCGCGTTAAAAATGTCCACGAGTTCCGGGAGCCGGCTGTACAGCGTTGGCTCGCCCGAGAGCGAGATCGCCACGTGTTTTGGCGCAAGCGCTTCTTTCCACTGCTTCTCGGTTACGGTGTTATCGAGCACCGCGTTGTAGCCGGCCAGCGCTTTTTTCTGGAGCTTGTGGACGCCGGCAAGGATCGTTTCCGGCGGGCACTCCTCTTCTTCTTTCATTTCGTGCTCGAATGATCGCCAGCAGAAGAGGCAGCGCTGGTTGCATGCAAGAGTCGGCGTCATCTGGACGCAGCGGTGGCTGTCGATCCCGTAGAACTGGTGCTTATAGCACATGTCGCCGCCGGCAAGGGCCCGCTTGCACCAGAGGCAGGGCTTGAGCGCAGCAGAAGATTTTGGCGAAAAAAAGAGGTATCCCTGTTTTCGCAGGGCATCACATGGTTTGGATGGCATCGATCCCAAGCGTCTCAAGCGACTCTTTTAACGTGTTCTGCACGGCTTTTACGAGCGTAAGCCTGCGGTCGCGGATGCTCCCCTCGCTTTTTAAGACCGGCTCGTAATGGTAGAACGAGTTGAAGGTGTCGGCCAGTTCATGGGAGTAGGTTGCAAGCAGGTGTGGGCGGAGCTCGGCGACCACTTTCTGGATGACCTCCGGGAACTTTGCGATCTTTTTTGCGAGTGCAATTTCCTGTTCTGTCTCAAGATCGTAGCATGCGGTAAAGTCACCGGCTTTTTCAAGGATGCTGCACGCACGGGCGTGGGCGTACTGGATATAGGGGCCGCTCTGGCGTTCGAAGTCAAGGGCTTCTTTCCAGTCAAAGACCGTGCTCTTCTCGGGCGAGATCTTCACAATGTCATACCGGATGCCGGCCCGGGCGACGGACTCCGCAATACTCCTGCGGGTCTTCTCGTCAAGCTCCGGCCGGCGGGTCGTTACTTCTTCGAACGCACGCTTGGTGACCTCTTCGATCAGGTCATCGGCCGAGACGAACTTCCCCGCCCGGGTGCTCATCGAACCTTCCGGGAGCGAGACAAATTCGAAGTGGACGATCTCCGGGGGTTTTACACCGAGGAGTTTTAACGTGCACTGGAGCTGCGCCCCGATCAGCTTGTGGTCGGCACCCAGTACATCGATCGCCCGGTCGAAGTTTGTGGATTTCCATGTGTGGAACGCGAGGTCCCGGGCCGCGTAGACCGAGGTTCCATCGCTCCTCCGGATCACGTACTTGTTCGTGAAGCCGAACTCTGCAAGATCGAGTGCAAGGAGCGTGTCTTCGTGGCAGGCCTGCGGGAGTTTCTCGATGTTCCCGATGACCCGTTTTGTGTCGCCGTTTCTTACAAAGTCGCTCTCCCAGACAAACCGGTCGTGTTTCACGTTGAGGTTTTTCAGCGTAACCGCAAACCCGTCAAGGCAGCGGGAAACCTCGTTGCGGAATTTCTTTACCGTCTCCGGGTCGCCGCTCTCGACAAGCTCCATGAGCTCGTCCACCTGCTTTGTAATCCTTTCTTTATCCTTATCGATCTCGCGGTTGGCCGCGATGTAGATCCGTGCGATGTGGGCGTCTTCCTTTTCCCCGGGCAGCTGGTCGTGTTCGAGGTGGTCAAAGCCCCAGGTGACAATTGCGATCTGCCGGCCCATGTCGTTTACATAGTACTGGACTTCAAGCCGGTAGCCGGCTTTACGGAACGCCCGTGCGAGCGTGTCGCCGATAATGGAGTTACGGATATGGCCGACATGGAGTGGGCCGTTCGGGTTAGCGCTCGTGTGTTCGAGCACGATCCGGGTATCGTTTCCCGGGAGCGAGCCGTAGCCGGGCTGTGTTGCTGCTTTGACCGCTGCGCTCACGTAGGCGCTGCCCAAGACAAAGTTGATGTACGGGCCCTTTGCCTCGACGGTAATTCCCTGCTCTGCGAGATCCTTGTTGTTTTTGAGCGCGCAAACAATTTCCTGCGCTATTTTTACCGGTGCCTGTTTCTTCTGTTTTGCAAGGCAGAATGCGACGGTCGAAGCAAGATCCGCGTGCTCGCCGCCATCAGTAAGCTGGATGTCTTTTTCACCTGTACATTCAGAAAGTGCATTTTTGATTAGAGTCGTTGTATCCAGAACCATCAGAATCCCGTCCTGTACCGGAGGATAGCTGCAATTCCGCCGAATGCCGAGAAGAGGATCGACCCCTCTTCGAAATCGTCCGATATCAGTTCCACTTTTGCGCTTGAAAGATCGGCGAGCTTTGCGAGTTCGTCAATAATATCAATTTCCTCATCGAGTACGAGCGGTGCCGTACATTTCGGGCACGAGCCAAACTCAATGTCGCGGACGGTTTTCCCAACCGGCATGCTCACGGTCCGCTCCTCGGTGTAATCGCAGCTCTGGCATTTTATCCTGAGCCGGGATTTCCGCAGGCTCGAAGAAAGGAGAAGCGTATCGACCGCGCCGAGTTCGAGGTTTTTCCTGATGCTCTCTTCCCCATATGCGGCGAGGCCGTTATCCTTTACAAGTTCTTTTAAGAACTTTTCCATAAGGGATTTCTCTTCGACAACCGCCATGCCGGAGAGCGCATCCTTTGCGGCATCCACAAGTTCCGGGAGACCGTCCTCGTTTGTGTATGCAACATCAAAGAGGCCGATGATCCGTTTCTGGACTTCGTGGTGGAGGTAACTGCCTGCCTCAAATTCCTCTTTTGTCGGGCTGGGGCCGCCAATTAAAAGACCCTTGAACCGGTTGAAAAAATCTTTTTCCGCAAGGAAGATCGCGCTCGATCGTTCGCCGACTTTTGTGTAGAACTCGTTGATGGCGATCTCACGGAGCCGGCCGAACCGGGCCGCGGACTGGCCGCCTTTCCTCTGCTTGCCGGGAACCGTTGAGGTCGAACCTCCCATGGGTTCGATCCGGTTGCCGCGCAAAAATCCCCAGTATGCCTCCCGCCGGTCGAGTACGAGAAGGCCGTACACATACTTTTCCTCGAGCATCTGCTTGAGGGGTTCGAGCTCAAAGCTCGAACTGCACCGGTACATGTAGAGGTTGAGCGGTTCGGGCGGTTCGATGACCGTGCACTGGAGATCGGTTCGGTCGCCGTAGAGTTTTACTGTCCCGCAGAAGACTGCCATGCCCTTCTCGGGCGGGCGCTTATAGTACTTGAGCCGTGAGAGGATCGAGGAGATGGCGCTCTGGACGTTTGTTCTTGTCTGCTTGCTCTTGATGTTTGAGCACTGGCCGTATTCATCTTTTAACTGGCCGGTGACATCGTAGATCTGTTTGTCGGGCGGGATGTAGAGCGTGATGAGCTCTGTCCCGTCCCCTTCCTGCGCTTCGAGTTTTTCGAGCGTCTTTTTGAACTCGTAGCGCTTCCGCGCCTCGTCTTTCTCCACGGCGTCTGTCATGTGCGGTTTTCAGCCCCTCATGTGTCCTTGCTTAAAAAGCCTGTACTTATTCACGTTTGCGTACCATAAATCTGCGCCCATTGTGCAAGAAGCCGGCTGTCGACATCGGGGTTGATCCCGTGGTCACCATTAAACTCGGTGAAGTTCTTTGGCTCGTTTGCGGCTGCATAGAGCGCTTTTCCTTCAGCGAACGGGATGAACGGATCGGTCGCGTTGTGGTACATCCAGACCGTGCGCGGCGAGATTGCCGGAATATAGGTGCCTGGCTCCAGCGATTCGGCAAACTGCAAGACCTCCCCGGTCCCGCCCTGTGAAGTCACCGCTTCCGTGAGACCCCAGTCCGCGGTCGAGATCCCGACATAGCCGGTAAAGTTTGTATCGATCCCGGCCGCGACTGCTGCGTACCTGCCTCCGTTACTCCCACCGACCGCGTAAACCGGCACACCGAACCTGTCTGAAAGGATTGCCTGGAGGGAGGTAATATCGCAGATGGTCTGGTAATACTCCGGCCAGTCGTCCTGGTTATTTTCTTTGAATTTTGCGTAGTCCGCGCTTGGGTTGAATGCAGGCCCGCCTGTCTCTACGCCCCGGCCACGGGTGTCGACAAACATGAATACGTAGCCGGCCTCAGCGTACCTGACCATCCGCTCCTCGTGGCCGGATATTTTTTCGCCAGCGCCCGGGATATACTCGATCACGGCTTTGGGGGTGGTGGGGTAACTCAGGTACGTCACCACATCACCGGTTGGTGTCCCGAGCACGAGCCGCGACTTCGTGTAGGTTTCATTTGTGAAGAGCACGGTCTCGTTTACCGTGTCCTGCGGGCAGGTGACCGAAAGAACGCCGCTGCTGTCCACAGACCATGACGGTTTTTGCATACTCCCGGTCCCGCTGCTGGTACAACCGGCAAAAATCACTCCTGCTACAATAAGGATGATGCAGGCCACGGGTAGAATCCGGGACAACCGCTGCGAAGAAATGCCGGCCATGTCAGGCCCCCCGGCACTGGTGGAGCAGGCAGATCGTCTTTGCATCGCAGACTGTCCCGTTCTTTACCATTGCATCCATCTCGTCCCTTGTCACGTCAATGACTTCGATCACTTCATCGGCATCTTTCTGGAATTCATCGGACGGCTCAAGCACCCTTGCCTCAAAAAGGAAGATCTGTTCATCGGTAAAACCCGGTGTCGTATAGATGCAGCCACGGGGGATAAGTTTTTTTGCCGCAACGCCGGCCTCTTCGATGAGCTCCCGGTACGCGGTTTCTTCAGGTTTTTCCCCGTCTTCCATTGTCCCGGCCGGGGCTTCGTAGATATAGCCGCCGACCGCGTACCGGTACTGGCGCAGGAGCTTGTAACCGGTGTCGGTCACCGGCAGGATCGCAACCGCGTTTTTCGGGTGGACGATCACCTTGTCCTGGACGACGTCGTTTGGGAATTTCACGGGCGTGTTCTCGATCCAGAGTTTCCTTCCCCGGAAGATTTCCATCTACTCCACCTCGTACGGGATGGGGTCGTTCATGCCAAGCGCCGCAAACGCCTCGCGCCGGAAATGGCAGGAACCGCAGGTGCCGCATGCCTTGTCCTCGTTTTTGTAACACGACCACGTGTGTTCATACGGGACGTGAAGGTTGTTTCCCAGCCGCAGGATGTCGGTCTTTGTCATACTGATGAACGGTGTGAAGAGTTCGATATGCGTGGACTCTTTTGTCCCAAGCTCGATCACGCGCCGGAATGCATCAATAAAGTCCGGCCGGCAGTCCGGGTAGCCCGAGTAATCCAGCGCCTGGACCCCGATGAAGATCGCATCGGCGCCCCGTGACTCGGCAAATGTTGTTGCAATCGCGAGCAGGTTTGCGTTCCGGAACGGGACGTAGGTGTTGGGAACATTTGCCCGGGCCGGATCGAACCGGTCGAGTTTCATTTTTGTATCGGTCAGGCTGCTTGCCCCGAACTGAGAAAAATACCGGAGATCGATCTCGACAAATTCTTCTGCGGAAAGGAGCTCCGCGATCTTTTTTGCGCAGGCACGCTCCTTCTTTTCCGTCCGCTGGCCATAGTTTGCATGGAGGGCGAGGATATCGTACCCCTTGTCTTTTGCATAGTACGCAAGGGTGGACGAGTCCATCCCGCCGGAAATAAGACACGCTGCTTTCATTATTTGACCCCGAGGACCTTGTGGAGCTGCACCTGGAACCGGACCGGCAGGTTGTTGACCAGAATATACCGGACAATCGGTGTTGTGTCAGTCCCGTACACCGGTGAAATGAAAATCTCTCCGGCAATGGTGTGGCTGTCCATGATCTTGTGGGCGTACCGGCAGTCTGCCTCGTCTGCAACTACGAACTTCACGCTGTCTTCGGGCCGGATTTTAGAAAGAAGGGAAGGATCGCTTTTCTCTCCGGATGACGGGCATTTCACATCCATGCAGACCGAGGAGTACGGCTGGACCCCGGTAAAATCGATCGTGCCGTTTGTCTCGATATCGATTGCCGTCCCGCGCTTGTGGAGCGATTTTAAGAGCGGGATAAGGGCATCCCTCTGGAGGAGCGGTTCGCCGCCCGTGATGCAGACGTACCGGGGGTTCTGTCTCCAGCACTGTTCGAGGATGTAGTCCTCGTTCATTTCGATGCCGTCTTTTATTGCATATTTTGTATCACACCAGCGACAGGAAAGATTACAGCCGGAAAACCGGATAAAAAGGCAGGGTTTCCCCTGGTTTTTCCCTTCTCCCTGGAGGCTTAAGAAGATCTCGGATATTTTCATTCTGCGATCTCTGCGTAGCAGTTGGGCGATTCCCAGACCCGGAGCATCCTTACGCGTGCAGCCGGGTTCTCTTCGCGGCCGGCAGCATTGATCTCGTCTGTAAAAATCCGCGCGAGCCGTTCGCTTGTCGGGTCGCCCGGGGTGGTGAGCACATGCTGGAACTTTTCAAGGCAGGGAACCATCGGGTCGTCCCGGTTGAGGATTACCTGGTGGTCGTATTTCCCGATGACTTTTTTTATGGTATTGTAATCGATGAGGATGCCGGTTTTTGTATCCGGTTCGCCTTCCATCCAGACCTCAATCTTCCAGCGGTGGCCATGGAGATTGGCGCACTTTCCCTTATAATAGAGCAGTCGGTGGCTCGCATCGATCTGGACCTCTTTGTAGATCGTGATCGTCATTGCCGGGTACATTCGCCTGCTTAGGATATAATATAATTACCGGTTCTGTCAATAGTACAAGACAGGCAGGTGGAATGCCACAATTTATAAATTGGTTCCCCGCTTTAGTATATATCTCAGTGTGGGATATCGATAACCACGAAAACAACTGAAATGAGGCTCTTTAATGGGACAGGGTAAATTTGCAGCCAGAAAACTGGTTCGGGACTCGCAAAAGTTCCGGTGGAGCGACAAGAATTACGCACGCCGCGAACTCAATCTCGATGAGAAGTCGGATCCGCTCGAAGGCGCTCCGCAGGCGAGAGGTATCGTGCTTGAGAAAGTCGGTGTTGAGGCAAAACAGCCCAACTCTGCCATCCGGAAATGTGTCCGTGTCCAGCTCATCAAGAATGGCCGGCAGGTCACTGCGTTTGCGGTTGGCGACGGTGCAATCAACTTCATTGATGAGCACGACGAGGTCGAGATCGAAGGTATCGGCGGTCGTCTGGGCCGGTCCATGGGTGATATCCCCGGGGTCCGGTACGTCGTGACAAGCGTCAACAATGTCTGCCTCCATGAAATGGTCATCGGCAGGAAGGAGAAGCCGCGCAGGTGATCGTGATGACAGAAGCTGAAGTAACAACCGAAGTTGCAGCTGAAACAAGTTCCCTGCCAAAGACTCTGCTCTTTAACAAGTGGGACGTTTCAGAGGTCAAGGTCACCGACCCGAGCCTTATCCGCTATGTCAATCTCACCCCCCAGATCATCCCCCACTCCTGCGGCAAGTTTTCGCGCCAGGAGTTCAACAAGGCCAATATGATGATCGTAGAACGGCTGATCAACAGCCTGATGCAGACCGAGAATAACACCGGCAAGAAACAGCTGGCAATAGGGATTGTGCGGGATGCATTCGAGCTCGTCAACAAGAAAACCAAGAGAAACCCCGTTGAAGTTCTTGTTGAGGCAATCGGGAACACCGGTCCCCGGGAAGAAACTGTCCGTCTCAAATACGGTGGTATCAATGTCCCCAAGTCTGTCGATACTGCGCCGATGCGCCGTGTCGATTCCGCTCTCGGGTTTATTGCCGAAGCAGTCCTGAAGTCTTCAGGCAAGGCAAAAAAACCGGTCAGCGTGATCCTTGCCGATGAGCTTATCGCCGCGTCAAAAGGCGACGCCAAGTGCTACTCGGTCGGGAAAAAGGAAGAAAAGGAACGGATTGCAAAATCCGCCCGGTAAACTATCTTTTTTGAGGTTATTTTATGGCACGTGGCAAAAAAACGGTAGAGCGCGTAGTCGAGCTCATGAAGGACCCCAAGCATATCAGAAACATTGGTATCGTGGCGCATATCGACCACGGCAAAACCACCCTGTCCGATAACCTGCTTGCGGGTGCCGGTATTATCTCTGAAGAACTTGCCGGACGGCAGCTCTTCATGGATTCGGATGCAGAAGAGCAGGCCCGTGGTATTACTATCGATGCGTCAAACGTCTCGATGGTCCACGAGGTCGAAGGCCAGGATTATCTTATCAACATGATTGATACGCCCGGCCACGTTGACTTTGGTGGTGACGTCACCCGTGCGATGCGTGCGGTGGACGGCGCTGTTGTGCTTGTCGATGCAGTCGAAGGCACGATGCCCCAGACCGAGACCGTGCTCCGGCAGGCATTAAAAGAGCAGGTCCGCCCGGTTCTTTTCATCAACAAGGTCGACCGTCTGGTCAACGAGATCAAGGTCGACGAAGTTGAGATGCAGATCCGGCTCGGGAAAGTGATCGACAAGGTCAACAAGCTCATCAAGGGCATGAACGAGGAAGCATACAACAACGGCTGGAAACTTGATGCATCGAAAGGAACGGTTGCGTTCGGCTCTGCTCTTTATAACTGGGCAATTTCTGTCCCGTACATGAAGAAGAGTGGCGTTTCGTTTAAGGATGTGTTCGAGAAATGCCGGGCCGGTGACATGAAGTTCCTCGCGAAGCACAGCCCGCTCTATGAAGTCGTGCTCGACATGGTCGTGCACCACCTTCCCAACCCGCTCGAGGCACAGCCCCGGCGTGTCCATGTCATCTGGCATGGGGACAATTCGTCAAAAGTGGGCAAGGCAATGCTTGAGTGCGACCCGAACGGCCCTGTTGGCATGATGGTCACCGATATTTCGTTTGACCCCCATGCGGGTGAAGTGGCAACCGGGCGTCTGTTCTCCGGCAGCCTCAGGCGGGGCGATGGCCTTTATATCATGGGTTCTGCCTTAAAAGAAAACCGTCTCCAGCAGGTCAGTATCTTCATGGGCCCCAAGCGTGTAGAGGTCGAGGAGATTGTCGCAGGCAACATCGCGGCAGTCACCGGTCTTAAGGATGCCATTGTCGGTTCCACGGTTACCTCCCTCCAGGAGATGTCGCCGTTTGAGTCGCTCAAGCACTACTCAGAACCGGTCATGACCGTTGCCGTTGAGGCAAAGAACATGAAGGACCTGCCAAAGCTGGTCGAAGTTCTTCGGCAGGTCGCAAAGGAAGATCCAACCCTTGGTATTGCCATCAACGAAGAGACCGGCGAGCACCTGATCTCCGGTATGGGTGAACTGCACCTTGAGATTGTTACCGGCCGTATCAAACGTGACAAGGGTGTCGAGATCGTCACCTCCGAGCCGATCGTGGTGTACCGTGAGACGGTTACCGGCAAAGTCGAGAATGTTGAAGGCAAGTCCCCGAACCGGCACAACCGGTTCTATTTCAATCTCGAACCTCTGCCCGATGCGGTTGTCAGCCTGATAAAATCCGGTGACGTCTCGATGAACCAGCAGGCAATCGAGCGCCGTGACGTCCTCCTCAAGGCCGGCATGGACAAGGATGAGGCAAAGAGCGTCAAGCATATCAAGGGCACGAACATGCTCATCGATATGACCAAGGGTATCCAGTATCTCAACGAGACGATGGAACTCATCATCGAAGGTATCAACGAAGCCCTTGCAGGCGGTCCGCTCGCAGACGAGCCGGTCCAGAACTTAAAAATGACGCTTGTCGATGTCAAGCTCCATGAGGATGCAATCCACCGTGGCCCGGCTCAGGTCATCCCGGCAGTCCGTGGCGCAATCAAGGGCGGTATGCTGATTGCCGGCGACTCGCTCCTTGAACCGATCCAGAGGATCCAGATCACCGTCCCGATGGACCAGATGGGTGCAGCAACCTCCCAGATCCAGGGACGGCGCGGTCAGGTCTTTGATATGCAGAGCGAGGGAGACACCATCACTGTTGTCGGCAGGGCGCCGGTTGCCGAGCTCTTCGGGTTCTCCGGTGACATCCGGTCCGCGACTGAAGGCCGTGCGATGTGGAACACTGAATTTGCCGGCTTTGAGCTCGTGCCAAACAGCCTGGTAAAAGATGTCGTGATTGCCATCCGCAAGCGGAAGGGCTTAAAAGAACAGATGCCGACCCCGTCGGATTACCTGTCCGTATAAATTTTTTATAATTTTACCCGGTCCCTTTTTTTATCTGCGATGTGTTTGGTTTTTTCCGCTGATTGTTATGTATATCCAGCTGATGTGCCGTACCCGTGACTGTTGCGAGGAGCACCTCTGTCAAATTGCATCCTGAACCCCTTGCCATTGCAGGGTTTGCGATCTGGAGTTTCCCGGTTAGCAAGACCGGGTAAATTCCGTTGAGGGAATTTTCAAAAATGTCCCGGTATTATGGGCATCTGTCAATCGTAGATCTTTTTCCGGAAGCCGGTTCAGGTGTCGGTTTTTCCCGGAGTTTTCCCGGGTTTATAATAGAACTACCAAAAAAAGGGGCCGTATTGTTTTTTGGCCGTTTCTCCTGAAGCGTAGCCCGCGAGGTTACGTTCAGAGAATTTTCTTTCCCGCATCTGCGCCGGGTTTTACCGAGTAAACACCGGTGACTTTCATGAGCACTGCAGCCTTCGGGACAAGGTTTGGCCTGAGTTCTTTCATCCATGCCAGGTCCTGCCGGAAGATCTCGTCATCGGTGTGGATGGAAACCGTTCCCTTGACCTGAAACCCGCCTTTCTCGCCCCACCAGGAAAGGACGGCTTGGGGGTTTTCTTTCAGGTTCTTGTGGGTCTTGTTGAAAAACTGGTCTGAAATGAGGATAATCTCGTCGTCGATGACCCTGAACGCCCCGATCGGGACGGCGTTTGGGGTTGCATCCTTTGATGCAGTTGCAAAAAAGGCGATCTTTGTTCCGGCAAGCGAGTCCTTGATCTCCGCAGTGAGTTTTACCATGTGTGGTTCTCCGGTATATGCATCCGACAAAAAACCACATAATGGTTTGGGAAGCAATTTTTTGGGAATGCTTCTCACCTGCAGGCAACCGTTTTGCCGGGCAAATGAGCGGGTGCTGCTGCGTTCATCCGATGTGTACCGAAAGGAAAATGGTGGAATATCTGTTCAGGCCTGTGCCGCTGCAATGGCGGACTGGAGCTGCATCTGGTCCAGATAGCCGGAAACGAGCGTGCGGAACTTCAGGTTCTTGTCCGTGATGTCCCGGTTTATTTCCCTGAATGCATCGCTCTTGTTGTTCAGGACTGCATTTTTGAGTGTCGGGCGGAGTGCGTCCATTGCATCCGCGACCTCCCGAGCGTCAGCGACATCAATGCCGTTGTTTTCGAGGTTCTGGAGGGTTACCTTCCGCTGGTGGGAATACGTGTTGAAGACCACGAGCCGGGAGGTATTTTTGGCGAGCCATGACGACCCGTTTGCCTGCCGGATCGATTCCTCTGCAAGGCTGACCGATGCGTTTACGTATTTCCCAAGGTCGCCGGGTTTGCCGTTGTATTTCATCATCTTTTCCTGGGTCATGGCAGAGAACTTCCGGGTTTTTTCCTGCATGATGTCCCGGGCCGCACTGATGTCGTCAGCGGTGGTCATGAGCGGGACGGACGATGCGGAGATCAGGTAGTCTTCTTCGTAGGTCTGGAGGTCGTAGATGCCGGTGCCGTTGGTGAGGATGTTGATGTACCGGATCGTGCCGTCCATCTGCGCCTGCTGGAGCCCGCCGTAATACGCGATATGGTTTTTCAGGCCTGAGAGGAGCTGGGGATTATCACGTGCGTTTGTCTGTGAGGAACCTGCGGCAGCAACCGGGGCTGCAATAAGGAGCCCGCAGGCAATGAGGACGCACAGGATTATCCTGAGACTCACGGTACCACGCTGCCATCAGTGTTCTGCGGGAGAATGGGGGTGTTGTGTATGATGCATTTCATGGAGATCTCTTTTTTTATTGTGGATGTTTCAGCCCGAAACTGCCAATGATTTTGTGCCGCACGCCGCCTTGCATCCGGAATAGTTTTTGGTGCGGGCGAGCGGCCGGTACAACCGGGAATTGTTCCCGATCAGGATCGCCGGTGGCTTCCGTGCTTCTTCATGCTTATACAACTTTGATTTTATTGTATATACAAGTTTCTCACGTCGGTTATACATAATTATAGCGTATGTGTATATCTTACAACCCGGTCCTGGCCCGGTCTTCCCCCGTGAATGTGGGGAAAATCCCGGGTGGCCGGTGTCCTGTTGTTGATGAGGTGTGTCGGCTTCTTTGGCACGCGTGCCGGGTATACTTGCAGACTGGCAGACCGCACCGGTGCCGGGCCTGAAAAGCCGGTACCCCAAAGGGCTGTGGAATCGTTTATCCCTCCTGCACAATCCCCGAAAAAACAGATTCCCAAAAAAGGAAAAGCAGATCCTGCAAACAACAGGCAGCTCTCTATACTTGCGAGCCGTGTATTCTCCTTGTCTGGTATGAAATATCACACAACACACAAACAGGTTAGCGGTACAATTTCTCCCGAAACCCTCAAAAAAACATCATATCAGCGTTTGAGAAATGAAAGGAGTTGAAACATTTTGCAGAATACAAAGACACTCGATACAACGAATACCGGTACAAAAATGCAGGAAACCGCCCCCCAGAAATCCGGGGCCGCCATGAAAGAGCAGTCGTCCACCGTGACACCAAAAGTGGTTTCTCTTCCCTCAAAAGGCGTAAAAGCGCTCAAGCATGCGTCGCACAAGGACGAGTACCGCAAGGATCATGCAAAATCCGGGGCCGAAATGAAATCCCTGCCTTCATCTGCCCGGAAATAACCGGGAATCCTCTTCACTATCCATTCATCCCCTATTTTTTTTACACCCATCAAACCCGGGGGTCTTTTCCGGATCCTACCTTTGAGATATCAGGGCCGTGGCGTTGTCCGGACGGCTGATGATGAGTATCCGGTTTTGTCCCTGAAAACGATCCGGTGAAGTGCAGTGATTTTGTGACGCGGTTTTGTTTTTTTCCGGTAAGGCCTGCAGTAAAAGAACAGACCCGGATGGTGAAGGGGGCCCGGAAAACCGGGAATCCGGTGCTTGCGCATTCCTACTTTATTGACGGTGGCTGCCCATTCAACCAGTGCCTGAGGATCCCGTGCATCAGAACCGATATCTCATTACCTCATGCGGTATCGTATGCCGGCTAAACGGGTCCTCCCGGTTGTTCAAGAAGACGTTTCATTTTTTGGTTTTCAGGTAACGATTTATCAGGTTCCTTTTTCCATGGTTTGCTGGAGAGTTACCATGCCCGCCATGAAAAACTCAGGACCCTGTATTGTTCAGAGATCACCGCCCAAAAAAACCTGCCGGACATTGGGAAACCCCGGAAAAGTACGGGTCTGTCATTCCCCGACCCCTATGGATGCGGCAGGTGTGGAGATGCTCCGCCGCTTTGGTGAAAAGTTTCCCGTGACCGGACTCACCACCAGCCCTGATGTGATGCAGGAGTTAACGGTCTTTGATGATTTCCTGGAGGAGCATGTGCAAAAGAACAGGATCTGCTCGGTTCAGTGCATGCTTCTCTGGAATGAATGGGTCCTGAGTTTCCGGCGCCGGATATCCGGATTTCCCCGCCTCATCCATGAACAGGAGTTCCGTAATGTCGTCACGGACAGGTTTGGCGTAGGAATTGTCCGCTATGAATCCCTGGGGGAAGTCTATCCCGGCATAAAGTTCGTTTCGTAATTATCGGGGTGCGGCCATAACCGGAGCAGACCTTTCCCCGGTGCCCCGCGTCCGAAGAATTTACTTTTTTTTGATACGGTACTGAAGTCTCTTTATCCTAACTTTGCCACTTGGATTTTTTGCTTAAGATTTTGGATAAGAATTTGACACTTGTAGAGTCTTTGGAAGAGTGCCAAAATAAAGGCCATAAAGCAAAGATTTATTGAATTGTACCGATTTTTAACGATATTGGGAGTTTTCACATCAAGCATATTTCCACAAAATTCACCAAAAAATCTCTATCGAATTTGACAGTTACCGTGGATTCGTGGGAACGGAAGGTCAAAATGTATGTCGACTCCAGCTTTGTGGCCATTAACATTACCGTTTTAAGGTCAAACGGGGGTTTTTCATGAGGTAAGATGCGATAAAACACTGAACTGTCAAATTAGTTTTCGTGACAAAAAATTTGATGGTGATAGTTTACTTCTTCTGCGGTTATGGATTCGACTGGCATACTTGGGCTTTATCGTATCTTTTTTAAACGCGTACCTTTCCTTTGTATTAGCGTAGAGTATCCTGAAATCCCGTCTGCGGTCTTAACCGGTTTTGTCAGTGGTTCCCCGGGGAATCCGGTACACCCGGCATTATCCGTACTTCGCTAATTTTCTACCGGGCTGGAAATTAGCAATCCCGATCAAGAAGTTCCTGTGATCTCCTGCCGGCAAGAAATACCGGGGGTCAGACCAGGTTTTAACCCAAGTTTGCCACTGAAAGAATAAGGCGGTTCTTGGTTTACTTGTTTTATGGCCAAAAAACCAAGAACCAATGAAATTGTACCGAATCAAAATATATCCTTTCCTGTCGGGACAATTCACACAGTTGAAAATCTGTATCGGGTTTTGAATTGCAGTAAAATATTCGGGAAACATAAGAAGAATGGCATAGATATCAATAAGCTGCTCA
>JBAZFZ010000037.1:0-18367 GCA_041653075.1 Methanoregula sp. | reverse complement strand
CGCGAAAGATCGTTACGATTGTCTGGCATCTTATCATTCACAATGAATTCTTCAACCATGAGGATCGTCGGGCAATTCTCTCTCAAAACTCCGTTAAGGTTCAAATCCCGACTTTCGTTTCACTTGATGAAGTCCTGATGATCTTAAGAGATGCGGCGATTACTTTGAAAAAGCCAGATGCAGGATTCGGTGATTAGCCAAATCCGGTTTTTTGATTTTCATGCCAAATTGTGGAATATTGTGTAAGCCAAATCTTTGGGAAATCTACACGATCTGATGAAAAAACAGGTGCCTTTCTGCAGTGAGTTGCGCTAAATGTCGCCCCCCCCGAAAGGGGTAACCCGCGGCGGATCGGTTACTAAAACGAATTATAAAAAAATAACAAAACCTCTTTTGCTCCGCCATTCCCCGGAGGTGTCTTGAAGCGTGTAACCATCAGACATTTTTTTCAAGGGACATGCGGTTTGGATAAAGTTTATCAGCCCCATTGAAATCCCCGGTTTTAATTATTAAATCTTTCTTTATCCACTGGATCTCTGGATCGCGCCACAAAAACACCGGGAGAAGAGATCTGCAACAAAACCCATGATTGAAATATACCTCTCATATCAGGGAACCCGCACGCTAACCCGGGTTCCCTGAAGAAAATATCCTTCGTCGTGAAAAAACACCCGTAAATTGTGTTTTTCCTGCCAAAATAACCCTAAAAATCTGTCCGTTTTTACCCCTTAACAGAATCGGCCGCCAAGGCCCTTTCCCTGGCAGATTTCAGGATAAATGAACATAAGTAGGCCCAAAACAAAAACTCACCCATGTTTTGGGGCAAAAATCGGAGGGCTATACGGCAGTATTTTTCCCAATAAACCCCATAAAATAAAGTTAAAAATCACGATCAAATCCGGGCATTTTAAGGGGTTTTCCGGACGGCAAACCGGGAAATCGGGGCTCATAACGGACTTATTTTTTGGGTGGGGAAATGTCCCCCTCCATGCCAAAAACCGGGCGGCGTCGATCGGAAACACCGGGGACGGGAAGTGTTCCCGGGTACGGTTCTGCCATTCAAAGGAAACTTCCCGGGTGTGATCATCCCTGCCGGTTTTTCGGGTATCTCGTTTTCTTTTTCCGGGAGACCGCCCCGGAAAAGTAACCACACCAAAAAAAATTGAGGGGAATGAAAGGGGAGCAATCAGATAATGATCGCAGCGGACTTCTGGTCCTTCTCATCGTTGAAGTCCGTAATGAGGACTTCGGTCGAGAGGATCATGCCGGCAATCGAACCTGAGTTCTGGAGACCGATCCGCACGACTTTCGCCGGGTCGATGACACCGTTCTCCATGAGGTCTTCGTAAACCCCGGTCTTTGCGTTGTATCCGTAGAGCTTGTTTGAATTCGGCTTGATCTTTGCGATCACTTCGGCGCCTTCGACACCGCAGTTCTTTGCGATCTGGCGGATCGGCTCTTCAAGTGCACGCCGAACGATCGCGACCCCGACTTTCCGGTCGTCATCGAACTTCAGCGCGTCAAGCGACTCGATTGCGCGGAAGAGCGTGATGCCGCCACCGACAACGACGCCTTCCTCAACTGCTGCTTTTGTCGCGTTGAGCGCATCGTCGATGCGCATCTTCTTTTCCTTGAGTTCTGTCTCGGTTGCCGCACCGACCTTTATTACCGCGACCCCGCCGCCAAGGTTGCCGAGACGTTTTCTTAAATCCTCTTTTTTGTACTCGGAATCGGCGATATTGATCTGCGACTGGATAAGCGTCATCCGGTCATCGATTGCCTTTTTGTCGCCTTTCCCGCCGATAATCAGCGTCTTCTCGCTGTCAACCCGGATTATGTGGGCCTGGCCGAGCTCGCGCTTTGTGACATTGTCGATCTTCATGCCCTTTTCTTCCGACACGACCGTTGCTCCGGTAAGGATTGCAATATCTTCAAGGGCAGCTTTCCGGTCGTCGCCAAAGCCCGGCGCCTTTACCGCACAGACTTTGAGTGCTCCCCGAAGGATGTTTAAGATGAGTGCAGACTGGGCTTCGCCGTCCACATCCTCGGCTATGATCAGCAGGGGCTTACCTTCCGAGGCGATCATCTCAAGAACCGGCACCATCTGCTTGATGGATGAGATCTTCTTGTCGGTGATAAGGATCGAGCAGTCCTCGTACTCGCAGAGCATCTTCTCGTTGTCGGTGACCATGTACGGCGAGATGAAACCCCGGTCGAACTGCATGCCCTTGACAACATCAAGGCTCGTCTCCAGGCTCTTTGCATCTTCGACGCTGATGAGTCCGTTGTAACCGACTTTTTCCATTGCATCGGAAATGAGGTTCCCGATCTCATCATCATTGTTTGCTGAGATGGTTGCGACCTGCACGATTTTATCCCGGTTCTTGACCGGGACGCTCGTTGATTTGATGTAGCCAACTGCCGCACCAACTGCCGCATCGATACCCTTCTTGACTTCGATGGGGTTTGCACCGGAGGTGATGTTTTTCAAACCTTCGACAATCATGGACTGTGCAAGGAGTGTCGCGGTGGTTGTGCCGTCCCCGGTCTTGTCCTGGGTTTTCTGGGCGACTTCCTTTACGAGTTTTGCACCCATGTTTTCGAACTTGTCGTGGAGCGAGATCTCTTTTGCGATGGTCACGCCATCGTTTGTAACGATCGGGCTCGTGGTCTTGTCGATCACGACGTACCGTCCCTTGGGGCCAAGCGTGATCTTTACTGTATCCGCGACCTTGTTTACCCCGGCAAGGAGTGATTTTCTTGCCTCTTCGTTAAACATCAGCTGTTTGGATCCTGCCATGGTAATTCACCTCATTCGATCTTCGCGAGCACGTCTTTGAACGGTACAAAAACGTAGTTCTCGTTGTTCATCTCCACTTTGTCTGCACTGTACCCGCCGTAAATGACATGGTCGCCCGCTTTTAAGGGCAGTGCTTTCCCGTCATCCCGGGTCCCGACGGAAATAACCGTTCCTTCCTTTTTTTTCTCCTGGGCGGTTTCCGGGATATATATCCCGCCTTTGGTCTTTTCTTCTGCTTCTTTGGGTTTAATCAATACCCTTTCGCCAATGGGAACAATAGCCATATTTTGCATCTCCATGCTGTTTGAATAGATTTTGGTTTAGATGATATGATCTTTGTATTGGATCCCGGATTATTTAAGAATTGTGAAAATTGTAGAAATCATTTAAACTTTTTTTAGACTGTTTTAAAAAAGTATAAATTATTCCTGTGATAATACTGATTCCAGACCATGATCCGGCAGATTGTGATCCGGCAGGTGGACCGGCCGGGCAGTCCCGAAGATGAGGAAGAGATCCACTGGTTCTTCCATAGTTTCGGGATTGGTGAGGGAAGGGACACTGATCGGGTGGCGACCCAGGTGGTTATTACACTGCTTGAGCACCAGCCAAGGAATGAAGGACTGCCGGTCGAACGGATTGCATCCGATCTCGGGATTACGCAGTCCCGGGTCAATCATCATATCCGGAACCTTATCGATGCCGGTATTCTCTACCGGCACCGAAAACTGATCTATCTTCGGGGCAGCACGCTCCGGTCGATGGTTCAGGAACTCCGCAAGGACGCGCTCAGGATGTTTGACGACCTTGAGGAGGTTGCGGAAGATATCGATAAAGAATACGGCCTTGGAAATGGGCGTTCAAATTAAAATCGAAGTTTTGTGAAATCTCCCCCAAAACTGGTTGGATTGCCGGTGCCCAGTACTTCTCTAATTTTTGCGACTCCGAAAAGAGACCCGAAATCTCCGAGTCACCAGCTGAAAAGAGACCTGTGAAAGATCTCATGACATGACATTAAAACCGGATCAGTCCCTTGGCATTTCTTGTCGGCAGGAGATCACATGAACTTCTTTGAGCGGGATTGCTGATTTCCAGCCCGGTAGAAAATTAGCGAAGTACTGGTGCCTGCAAAATTAACGGCAAACCTGTTCTGTAGAGATCATTAATGCGAAAAATGATCATTAAAAAATTGGTTGCGATAGTTTACCGTTTCTATTGGTTATGTGAATGAACTGGCAAACTTGGGGGGCAGACTTTTTTTAAATTGAACCGGGGGGCTGTGCACCCGGTTGTAAAGTAGCATTCAGCACTCGTTAATCCTTTGAGATTTTCCCGAATGGTTATGCCTTTTTAAAAACCTGTTTAGCCATCGCAATCCTTTCAGGAAAGCCCGGTCCTTCAAATTCTTTCACGACAGATTCAAGAACCGTAGGGATATCGATGTGCTGCGGACATTTTTCAACGCATTCCCTACACTGGACACACTGGGACGCATATTCGGGATTCCCCCTGGAGAGAATGCCACCCAGCCGTGCAGCATACATAAAACTTTCCTCGTCGGGATTTTCGGACAGGGTAAGATTATTGAAAGATTCAAAGCACATCGGGATGTTTACCCCGGACGGACAGGGCATGCAGTACCGGCAGCCCGTGCAGCCCACTTTCATTACGTCGCGGTATTTCTCCTCCACGCGTTTCACAAGCTGGATTTCTCCGTGCGTCAGCGAATGGGGATACGCCTCGTCTGCAATTTTGAGATTTTCATCGATCTGCGACTCCTCGTTCATACCGGAGAGGACAACCGTGACCCCGGGATGATCCCAGACCCAGCGGAGAGCCCATTCCGCAGGAGTCCGCTTCTCTGGCGCTTCGTCCCAGATCGCTTTCACCGAAGACGGCACATTCCGGGTCAGGTTTCCTCCGCGAAGCGGTTCCATGACGATAACGCCAAGACCCTTTGATGCAGCATATTCAAGGCCCAAAGTACCTGCCTGGTTTTTTTCGTCAAGGTAGTTGTACTGGATCTGGCAGAAATCCCAGGGGTATGCGTCCACGATCCGGCCAAAGTCCTTCCCGTCGCCGTGAAAGGAGAACCCGGCATATTTTATCCGGCCATCAGCTTTTGCGATATCGAGGAACTCTTTTATCCCAAGTTTTTCGACTTTGTCCCACAGGTCGCCGACCAGTGCGTGGACGAGATAATAATCGATATGATCTGTTTTGAGTTTTGCAAGCTGGGCGTTGAGATACTTGTCCATGTCCTCACGGCTTTCGATCAGCCATGACGGGAGTTTTGTTGCAAGCTGGACTTTCTCCCGGTATCCACCGGCAAGTGCCCGACTAAGAAACGGTTCGCTCTGTTCCATGTGATAGGGCCAGGCCGTGTCAACATAATTTACCCCGTGGTTGATGGCATACCGTACCTGAGGTATCGCCCGATCATCGTCAATTGAGAAGTCCTCTTTTACCGGGAGGCGCATGCACCCGAACCCGAGAATGGAAAGTTTGTCACCGGTCTTGGGGATTTTCCTGTACAACATCACAACTCACCTTTTTCCCGTTT
Organism: Methanoregula sp.; assembly: GCA_041653075.1. Classification (GTDB taxonomy): domain Archaea; phylum Halobacteriota; class Methanomicrobia; order Methanomicrobiales; family Methanospirillaceae; genus Methanoregula. The sequence goes on along the minus strand of JBAZFZ010000037.1, from coordinate 13,004 downwards.
CTGAAAATATCAGGTAATTCTTTCGTTAAAGTGTTTGTTTATTTAAAATCCAAAATTCCTGCCTCTTTTCGGGAGAGGACCCGCGGGAATTTTTTTTTGATAACTTTTGTGGATATTATAGTATACATAAAAAGTGTATGGCATATATAGGATGTACAAACAAAGATTTTCCATACTGACAGGTTTGATACTAATGGAAGCCACGAAAAAAAAAATACAAGTACAGCTGGGGAATCGATGCAACGCTGGATGTGATCGGCGGCAAATGGAAACCGCTGGTGATCTACGAGCTCAAAGAGGGGACATTGAGGTTTGGTCAGCTCTTAAAGAAGGTACAGCCACGGATCACCCAGAGGATGCTCACCAAAGAACTCCGCGAACTGGAAAAGGAGGGTCTTGTCACACGGAAGGTCTATCTTCAGGTCCCGCCGAAAGTGGAGTATTCGCTCACAAAAAAAGGAGAATCTCTCATTCCCATCCTCGACCAGCTCTGCGAGTGGGGATACGAGCACATGGGCGATGATATCGAGTTCAAATGCGAAGAGTGACGGGGCAAGAAACCCGCTTTTTTTGGAATGCGGATTAATTCCCCGGACCGGATACGTATTTTCCCACCAGAAACGGGTCATCTATGCCGCAAGCCCTGACCGAAATAACTTCCTGAATCACACTATACCCGTGTTAATTTCAAAAATGGATCACACAATAACCGGATTAACTTCGAACATTAATCACACACGATAAGGGATAATGAATACCTGATACGATCTATCTGCGAATATTTTTTTCCGGTTGTCCGGTCGGGCCGGATGACCCATCCCGCTCCGGTAATCCGGCCGTAATTCCGGAGTATACGGGAAAAAGTGAACCAGATAAAAAAAAGTCAGCGTGCCGGACAGGCCCGGAGCATCCGCACTTCAACTTCGTCCCCTTTGGAGAGCGCTGCCGATCCGGCTGCCCTGTGAAGGACTGCATCAGCCAGGACACCACCCATGTGCCCAAATGCCCGGGGGAGCGGCGAGACAAGAACCTGCCCGTCTTTCTTTTCCACCGTTACCATCATGAATACATCAAACCCGCCAAAAGGAGAAAGCGGCTGGGTGAGCACGCCCCGCACCATCGTGTCCGGCGGGACCGGGACGCCCCACTGGAGAAGCAGCGGACAGACGAGTTCATGGTATGCCGTCATGGCTGCGACCGATGGCCCGGGCATTCCGGCAACCGGTTTTCCCGCTACCTTCGCAAACGTTACCGGTTTTCCCGGGCCCATGGCAACGCCATGGAAAAGAAGTTCACCGCTGTGTTCGAGCGCATCGACCGTAAAGTCCTTTGACCCGGCAGAAGATCCGCCAAAGACAAGGACCATGTCGCACTCTCCGAGGGCGTTCTGCACCGCTTCAGCAATGGCATCCCGGTTGTCACGGACAATCGGATAAATCACCGGGATAATCCCGGATTGTTTCAGGTACGCGGAAAATACATACGAATTACTGTCCACGATCTGGCCGGGGACCGGCGTTGTGTAGGGCGGGATAATCTCGTCACCGGTTGCAATCAGGCCGACCGTCCATTTTTTCACCATTATTTCGGTGATCCCGAACGTGAGCAGCGCGCCGATGTCAAGCGGCGTAATGACATGCCCGGTGTCCATGACGGGATCGTCTTTTTTTATATCGGACCCGGCAGGAATCGTATTCTCGTATTGTGAAACAGGTGTGTGGATCCTGTACCGGTTTTTGCCGAGCGGTGTTACATCTTCGATTGCGATAACAGCATCACAGCCTTCAGGCATCGGCATTCCCGTGTTTACCCGGAAGGCTTCAAGCTCGATCTCATGATCGTTTGCGGCACTGGTTGTTTCAGAACTTTTTACGGCAATTCCGTCGGGCCCGCCAAGGAGCACGGGAGGATTGGTCCTTTGCGAGCGGACCGGGACAGCAAGGACGCGGCAGTCTGCACCGGTGACCGGTACTTCCTCTTGGTTATCCGGGGTCGGAAATGAAGAAAGGACAATTTCTAATGCTTTTTTACGGGGAATCAGTTGTGAGGGAATACACATTCGCGGAATGGAAATCACCGTCAGGCCGGGGAACCGGCCTGCATTGTAATTATGTATGTACTTAGTTTACAAAAAATGTTAACATGTTGGGTTAACAACCCGGGAGGTCCTGAAAAACGGGGGGTGGCAAAATCAGGTAGAAGACCTGTACAAATCCGGGCCCGTATCAAGCCCGGATCCCCCCGTTCCGGATCCAAACAAAGCCCGTATCGGGCTCCGTTTTAAACGGAGCTCAAATCAGGATTTTTCGGGAAATCGGACAATTTTACCGAGGGCAATATTGGAGTTTTGGCGCTGTTTTTCATACAGGATCATGTGATTGGATGCCGGGAAAATCACCTGCGTTTAAGGGGCCATGGCGGGCGATTACGGGGCATTATAGGGGGCTCAAATTTTGGTTATTTTTGCAATCAAACACCCCGGATTGCTCAAATTTGCAGGCACCCAAACCGGGGCTGAAACAACCTTATTTAACAAAAATATCCCTGTTTTACAGATGACCACCGCTTGTCGGAAAGCGACGGGAGGATGAAAAAAGGAACAGATCCCCGACTAACAGTACTTAATTCCCCTTCGCCAGATTCCACTGCTGGATCCTCTTTGCCCCGAATACAAAGACAACCACAACCACAATAAGGACCGCGATATCAAGAACCGGGGAATAGACCGCGTTCCCGTTCACCGCACCGTTGAAGAGATCGACAAGGTACGTGAGCGGGGAGATCGAAGTGAGCACCCACGCCCAGTCGCCAAGCTCGCTCAACGGGATAAAAATTCCGCTGACAAATATCAGGGGGAGCCGGATGAGATTTGAAAGCATCATGACATTGGACGGGTTGTTTGTCGCCGGCGAAGAAAGCAGGGTCCCGAGTGCTGCAAAGGTAACCGCCCCAAGGAGAAGCGCAACCGGGATCAGAACGGGATGGGCAAGCGGCAGGTGCAGGACAAAGGATCCGGCAACCCACACAAGGGTCGTAATGACAAACCCAAAGATCGCTCCTGCAAGGATATCGCCAAGAATAATGCTCTCAAGCGTAACCGGGAGGGAGAGCAGGCGCTCGTACGTCTTCTCCCGTTTTTCCCACGGCGTGATCATGGGGCCGGTCGATGAGGCGGAAAAAAAGAGCATCATCGCCAGAAACGCCGGGAAAAAGAGTACGAGGTTGAGGTCGCGCCCGATAAAAAACGACAGGAACATGAGAATCGGAAAGAGCAGCCCGAAGATTACGACACCTCCCTTGAAATAATAGATCCGCATGTTCTTCTCGGCAACAAGGAGAACGCTCCGGGTAAAGAGCCGTGCGTCCATCACGCATCACCCGTCAGCTGCACGAATGCCTCTTCAAGTGAGGGCGTCGATGTCGCAATCGAAATGATCGTCGCGTGCTCGCGCCCGGCAAACGCGGCGAGATCTTTTACCGCCCGGTCAGGGTCGTCGGTGTACACCCGCCACTTGTCGCCCCGGGTTTCGACCCGGGAGAACGCCGGGCTATCGAACTGTTCTTTTCTCACCGGCTGCTCGAACGCAATCTCGACATATTTTTCCGTATCAAACATCCGTTTGATCTTTTCCGGGCTGCCCTGTGCGATAATCTTTCCCCGGTTGATGACATTGACCGTTGTGCAGAGCTCGTTTGCCTCCTCTAAATTGTGCGTGGTAAGAAAAACCGTGCTTCCTTCATCGTTCATCCTGCGGATCGTATCGATCACGAGCCGCCGGCTGTACACATCCAGGCCGTCGGTCGGTTCATCAAGGAAAAGAACCGGCGGCGAGTGGACAATCGCACACGCAATGCTGATGCGCTGGTGCATTCCCTTGGAAAATGTCCGGACAATATCGTCTCTCCGTTCTTTAAGGCCAAGAAACGACAGGATCTCGTCGGCCCGGGCTTTGGCGGCGGCCTTGTCCATCCCGTAAAACTTTGCTGTCCAGAGAATGTTCTGCTCTGCGGTAAGATCGCTGTATACCGTTCCGTTTTCAGGGATAATCCCCATGCGGAGTTTTGCTTCCATCGGGTGCTGGTGAATATCGATCCCGCAGATCCGGGCTGAACCGGCATCCGGTGTCAGGACACCGGTCAGCATCCGGATCGTGGTTGTCTTCCCGGCGCCGTTCCTGCCCAAAAACCCGAAGATCCCGCCTTTCTCCACCGAGAGGCTGAGATCGTCAACTGCCGTAAACGACCCGAATGATTTTGTGAGATGTTCTGCTTCGATGACTGCCATGGCCGCTTACCCGGTACTTTGGGGAAGTATTGTCCGTTTTCCGATATGAGCAGCTACGGTTTGTTCCTTTATTTTTTTTAGCCGTGCCCGTACCTTATGTGATCCCAAAATCAATGGATTAATGCAAATTTGGATGGTCCGGCATTCCAGAACGAATCCAGGCGACCACACCAATCATACACAAATTCCCGGATTTGATTATGAACCAGATTTACTGCTTCGGCCACCGCCAGCCCGACACGGACAGTATTGCCAGTGCCATCGGGTACGCGGATTTCAAAAACCGGTCCGAGCCGGGCCGGTATGTCGCAGCACGCTGCGGGGACATCAATGCCGAGTCAAAGTTCATGCTCGAACATTTCCGGGTAAAGGCCCCGGTCTTTGCCCCCTCGGTCGAGCCCAGACTCTGCGATATCGCATACAAACCGGTCTTTGCGCTGCCCGAGAACGTCCCGACGTTCGATGTCGCGGCCCTCATGGCAAAGGAAGGGATCCGCAACGTCGTCATCACAGACCCTGCAGGAAAACCGGTCGGTATGATCGGCGAGCACGCACTTGCAAACGTGTATATCGGGACCCTCCACCTCGCCGAGCTCGCCATCACCCCGGTTCCGGTCGAGACGCTTGCCCGGATCCTCCAGGCAGAGATCATCGTCCCTGCCCACCCTGCCCTTGAAGGCCGGGTGTATATCGCCATCGACGCCCTGCATGTCACGCTTGCAAAGATGACATCAAAAGATATCGCAGTTGTCGGCGACAACGAACCGGCCCAGCTCGCGCTTGTCTCGGCGGGAATCGCGGCCCTCATCATCGCAGAAGGAGCACCGGTCGGGGAACGGCTCAGGGCCGCCGCACAACAGCACGGCGTATCGGTCCTCTCGACAAAGCTCGATGCATTCGGGGTAGGGAAGATGATCAACCTCTCGCTTCCTGCAAAAGAGCTCATGGAGACAAATGTCCCGGTGCTTACCTTCGCCGATACGATAGCCCATGCCCGGCAGGTCGTTTCCGGTTCGAAGTTCAGGGCCGCCTGCGTGGTCACTGGCGATGGCACGCTTGCCGGCGTCCTCACCCGAACAACACTCCTAGACGAAGTCCGGCGCCCGGTCGTGCTGCTCGACCACAACGAAGCATCTCAGGCAGTCCCGGGAATCGAGGAGGCCGATATCGTGGAGATCATCGACCACCACCGGCTTGGGGCTATCACGACCCTAAAGCCGATCAAATTTTTCAACGACCCGGTCGGTGCGACCTCGACAATCATCGCGATGAAGTTCATGGAATCCGGCCTTGCCCCCTCAAAAGAAGTGGCCGGCGTTCTCCTGTGCGGGATCCTTTCAGACACGCTTGCCCTGCGGATGTCCACGACCACGCACCAGGATACAAAAGCCGTGAAATACCTCGCCGGGATCTGCGGCGAAGACCCGGAAAAACTCGGGATCGCGCTCCTTGAACGGGGCATGGACCTCTCGGGGGTCCCGCTCGATTCACTCTTAAAGCGCGATTCAAAAGAATTTGATCTCTCGGGAAAGAAGGTCATCATCGCCCAGGTCATGGTCCCGGCGTTTGACTGGAACCGGGAGAGGAGCGATGCGATCACCGCCGAGCTCGGGAAGATCCGTGACGCGGCAAAGGCAGACCTTTCGCTTGCGCTCTTTACCAATGTGCTTGAAAACGCAAGCGACCTTTACGGGGCGGGCGATGCAAATCTCCTGTCAGCTCTCTACGGAAAAGAGTTCCCGGTCCGGCTTTCAGGAGTCATGTCCCGGAAAAAAGATTTCCTCCCGGTCCTAGGCGGGAAACTCCGGGCTATTGCAAAAGCGTAAATCCGGTCCCCCGCTTTTTTTACCGGTCACCTTTTTTTCGGATTTTTTAAATGCTTATAGGCCGGTTGGTTTTTTCAAGATCAAAAAATTATTCGCTATCGATATCCGCTGCATTCAGCGCGATCTTCCGGAGTACTTCGAGTGCCCGTGAGGATTCATCACAGGAAAACCCATAAAAAAGATCCCGGTAGATCCCTCTCCCGATATCCCTGATCTCCGGGCAGAGTGCCCGACCGGCACCGGTGAGGTAGAGTCTTTTTACCCTTCGGTCCGCCGGATCTACCGTGCGCACGACAAGCCCCATCTCTTCGAGTTTTCGCACAGACTTCGCGATCATCGTCTTGTCAAAACCCCGCGACTGCGCAATACCATCCTGGCTCTGGCCCTCTTCAGCGTACAGGATCATAAGGATGATAAAGTGCCCCCAGCCGATCCGGTACCGGGCGAGCTCCTTTGAGAATTTTTTCTGGAGGACCCGGTAGGTATATGAGATCAACGCTGTCGGGACATCGATCTCCTGAATCCACCGGGTTACGGAAGTCTCTTCATGCATGTGACGTACCCTTTGTTCCCGATATTAGTTGAAGAGTCAACTATTTATGCATACGCGGACTCACAATATTTATGGATCTTACGCTCCGCGACAGATTTGCTGCACTCTGGCAGAAATATTTTCCCGGATCGGATCTTCCTCTCGCACTCGAATTCCGGGATGGCCCCGGAACGGCAGAAAAAGTTTTGCCCCCCGGGGTCTGGCGATGCATCGTCTGCCAGCTGGCAAAAGCAAAAAACGGGACGCCCCTTGCTTTTGAGAATAGCTCGATCACTTGTGCTGGCGGGCGCCGGTATTCCGGCTATTCCCCCGAGCTCCCGGATAATTTCCGGTATTTCCTTTCATCAGGAAAACCCGGTGTTGTCCAAGGCGAGCGGCACAAGCAGAACCCGGAGATTGTCGATGCCTGGGAAAAAACCATCCCGGCATTCCCGCCGCACAAGTCATATCTTGTATTTACCCGGTGGGACAAACTTGCCGCAGATGACAATCCCGAAGTTGTAATCTTCTTTGCCCGGCCCGATGTCTTAAGCGGACTTTTCACGCTTGCCAATTTTAACCGGGGCGATGCAAACGGCGTCATCTGCCCGATGGGTGCCGGGTGCAGCACCATCCTCCTCTATCCCTGGCTTGAGCAGCAGAAAGACGACCCGAAAGTCGTGCTCGGCATGTTCGATCCATCGGCAAGAAAATGCGTACCCCCTGATATCCTCACCCTGGCATTTCCCATGAAAAAATTTGAAACCATCATCGGGTACATGGAGGAAAGTTTCCTTATCACAAAGGACTGGGAGACCGTCCGGAAAAAGATCGCGATGAGTGCGGTGCTTCACCAGAAATAATGACGGGAATCCGGCAACGCTCCTCAACGCACCCGGTATTTTTCCCCAAGGACACATCACCGGTTTTATTTTAGGGATTTTTAACCAGATACAAGAGAAAAAGAGAGAGAGAATCTAATCATACCATCCCTTAAAAAAAAGCGTGCATTCTATCATGACCCTCATACCTCCAGAAAACAGCCCGAATGTGGATTTACCGGCGATCTGCCACGCTCCGGCGAGTCCCGTTTCAGAAACTTCAAAACGCATTGTCCTTTTAATCGCGATCCTCGCTGGCTTTATCACACCCTTTGACGGTTCCGCGATAAACATCGCGCTCCCGGCCATGGGTGCAGAATTCCACATGGACGCGATTGCACTTTCCTGGATCGCCACCGCATATCTCCTTGCAGCGGTGATCTTTTTAGTACCCTTCGGGAAAATTGCCGACATCTACGGGAGAAAGCGGATCTTTCTCTATGGCATTGCCATCTTTTCTGCCGCATCTCTTGTCATGACGATAGTTCCCTCGACAAACCTGCTCATTGCCGTCCGTGTCCTCCAGGGATTTGGCGGGGCGATGATCTATGGGACAAGTGCTGCCATTCTCACCTCGGTCTTTCCCCCGGGCGAGCGAGGAAAGGCTTTTGGGATCTACATCACCGCGGTCTATTTCGGCCTGACCCTGGGACCTTTTCTTGGTGGCGTGCTCACACAGTACCTGGGCTGGCGCAGCATCTTTTTTGTCAATGTCCCGATCGGGATCATCGCATGCCTCCTCATCCTTGGGAAACTAAACGGCGAGTGGGCGGAATGCAGGGGCGAGAAATTCGATCTTGCCGGCTCGGTAATCTATGCAATTGCCCTGGTTGCCCTGATGTACGGCTTTTCGCTTGTTCCCGACGCTCTTGGGATCGGCCTTATCGCCGCAGGGTGTATAATCGGGATTGTCTTTTTCCTGTACGAAATGCGTATCCCCATGCCGGTCCTTGACATCCGGCTGCTCACAAAAAACCGGGTCTTTGCCTTCTCAAATCTTGCCGCGCTCATCAATTACAGCGCAACCTTTGCGGTAATGTTCCTCTTAAGCCTCGATCTCCAGTACACGAAAGGATTCTCACCGGAACATGCCGGGCTCATCCTGATTGTCCAGTCGGCGGTAATGGTGGTTATCTCGCCCATTGCAGGAAAACTTTCGGACCGGATCGATCCCCAGATCGTCGCCTCTGCCGGGATGGCGCTTACTGCCCTCGGGCTTTTCCTGCTTATATTTGTCACCGAAACAACGACCCTTCCCTACATGCTTGCCTGCCTTGTCGTGCTCGGGATCGGCCTTGGCCTCTTCTCCTCGCCCAACACAAACGCAATCATGAGCTCGGTCGAGAGGCGGTATTACGGCGTCGCCTCGGGTATGAACGGGACGATGCGGCTTGTCGGCCAGATGCTTTCGATGGGTGTTGCGATGATGATCTTTGCGATTGTAATCGGCAGAGTTGAGATAACAAGCGAGTACTACCCGCAGTTTGTGACAAGCATGCACCTCACGTTCATCATCTTTACCATCGTCTGCATTGCAGGAATTGCAGCTTCGCTTATGAGGGGAAAAAGAAACTCTGCTAATCTTACAAAATAGGCATCACCTTTTTTTGATCCGTAAATGTTGATTTCCCAGACCCCCAATAGTTGGACCGGATCAGATATGGAATATTCCGATTTATTGACTGCAATAGAACATTTTGGATCGACCCGCGAGGACATGGGTCAAATGGTTTTTGGCAGGGCATATGACAAAATTCAGGACCGGGTGATTATTGCCCCCTGGTGGGAGCCCCCGGTTTTTTCAGGGCTTGGGGAACTACAGTTTTTGAGCGAGTCAGAGCATGCTGCCGTCAAAATCTGGAATGTCGTGACAGAAAATTCTGAAATTACCTATATCAAGACAGGAATTGGTGCCCCGGTGCTGACTGATGCCGTGCTTGCGTTGGGAACCACACCGTGCAAAAAGGCCCTCTTTGTGGGTTCGGTCGGAGCACTGGATCCCCGGATCGGTATCGGGGATATCGTAATCCCGGAATATTCGGTTTCCGGCGTCGGGATATGCCGGTATCTGGAAAATGGCCCGCTCAAAAGTAACAATACGTTTGGAGAAAAATGGTATCCGGATTCCGGAATATCTGCTTCACTCAAAAATGCAGCCCGAATCTATTGTGACCCCCTCAATGTCCGGTATCACTCTGGGGTGGCTTTCAGCACCGATACGATATTTGCCCAGTTTGCACACCTGGATGAAATTATTGGTTTTGGGTGCAATGTTATCGAGATGGAAACTGCTCCCGCTTTCAGGGCAGCGGCACTCTCGGGAATCGCGCTTGGAGCGCTCTTTAGTGTTTCTGATAATACACTTGTCAAAAAGTCACTGTATTATGGAAGGACGCACGGTGACAATGAATACCGGAAAAAAATACGCAGGATCATTTTTCCAAAAATTATCCTTGACGCATTAAAATAGGGTACTGCCGTTTTTTTGGCAGTACTCGTACTTCGGAAATGCATTTTATCGGATCTCCCGGGATTATCATTTTCCCCGCTAAAAAAATGAATTATCTAATTTTGTTTCAAGAGAACGATCAGCAATTTTTCCGCAAACATTCACTTACAGCGCCGCACCCGGGTCATTTATCGCCCCGGCATGGTGTGCCCGGAAAACCGTCCGGATCACAAAGCCGACGACCAGCACCGATGCCGTGACGATAATGATCGTCACCCACTGCACAAGCGAGAGAGGAACCGTGCCAAAGACTTCGCCACCGAACTGGATGATAAAGATCTGCGCGAGGACGATGATGCCCATCACCCAAAAAAATGTCGGGTTTCCTTTGAAAAATGCCGGCATGGTGCCGTCCATCGCCCGGCAGTTGATCCCGTTCCAGACCGCAGCAAGGACAAAGCCGGCAAAGAATACCGTCCCGACCTCTTTCTCGGACTCGCCGCCGAAATACCCGGTCCCGAGCTGGAAGAGGCCAAGGATGATCAGGAAGATTGCGGTTGTAATGATCGAGACCCACATAAAGGGCGTGATGATCTTTGCATCGTGGGGCACCGGTTTTCTTTCGAGCAGCCCCTTGTGCGGCGCCTCGGAGCAGAGCGCAAAGGCGGCAAGCGTGTCCATGATGATGTTGATCCAGAGGATCTCGATAATCGAGAACGGTTCCGGGAACCCGAGGAGCGGGGCAAGGAAGACCAGGAAACAGGCCGCAAAATTGATCGTGAGCTGGAAAAGCAAAAACCGCTGGATGTTCTCGTAGAGCGATCTCCCCCACCAGACTGCGCTTGTTATGGATGCAAACGAATCGTCAAGGAGGATGATGTCGCTTGCCTCCCGTGCAACTTCTGTGCCGGCAATACCCATCGCAAGACCGACATCGCCGTGCCGGAGGGCCGGGGCATCGTTTGTCCCATCACCGGTCACCGCGACAACTGCGCCGGTCTTCTGGAGGGCTTCGACCAGCAGGAGCTTGTCCATCGGCTGGGCCCGGGCCATCACATCGAGGTTCTTTGATGCCCTGACCTGTGCCTCCAGGGAAAGTTCCCGGAACTCCTGGCCGGTCATGACCGTTCCGCCCTGCATGATCCCGGCATCGTGGGCGATGGCACGGGCGGTCTCCGGATTGTCCCCGGTGACCATCCGTACCTTGATTCCTGCACTCTGGCACCGGGCGACGGATTCTGAGATCCCATCCCGGAGTGGGTCGCGGATGCCGACATAGCCGTCCCAGGAAAGACCGGATTCTTCGGTATTTCCGCCGACAATTTCCTTGTGGGCAAACGCAAGCGTCCGCATAGCCTTTTTTGCGAGCACGCTCACGCCCGAAAGATCGGGTTCCTGCGTGCAGAGCCCCGAGAGGACTTCGGGAGCGCCCTTGGTGAGGAGATATTTTTTCCCGCCAAGCTCTACGATTGTCGACATCCGTTTCCGGTTCCCGTCAAAGAGGATCTGGTGGACAACCGGGGTCTCTGCCCGGATCGTGCGGTAATCAAGGTCATGGGTTGAGAGCCAGCGGAGCAGTGCCCCTTCGGTCGAATTCCCGACAACAATGACCTGCCCGTTCTCCCGGGTGTCGAGATTTGCCGTTCCGTTTACCGCTGCGTTGAGCGTGACCCACCCGGCCGGAGTGGAAGGAACCTCTCCTGCCCGGACCGGTTCGCCCATGGAGGTCTCGGCCACTTCCATCTGGTTTTTGGTGAGCGTGCCGGTCTTGTCCGTGCAGATCGTTGTCGCAGACCCGATGGTCTCGCAGGCAATGAGGCGCCGGACAAGGCAGTTTGCTTTTGTCATCTTGCGCATCGCAAGCGAGAGCGAGAGTGCTACGCTCATGGGAAGACCTTCGGGCACCGCGGCAACAACGATCACAACCGCGAGCATGAAGTATTCGAGCATGAAGTGGGCGGTCGGGAGATTAAGGCCGGTGAGATCCCCGGCAAAATACCCTTTCAGGATAAGCGAGACAAGGATAAGGGCCGCCATCGCGTACCCAAACTTCGAGATGATCCCGGCGAGGTGATCGAGTTTTTGTTCAAGCGGGGTCTGGCTGTCGTGGTCGATTCCAAGCGACGCGGCAATGATCCCCATCTCTGCGCCGTCACCCACGGCCGCAACAAGCATCCGGCCTTTCCCTGCCGTGACAAAACTGCCTTTAAGGACTTTTTTGCCTGCGGTTTTTTCCACCGGCTCGCTCTCGCCCGTGAATGCCGATTCATCGCTTGTAAGCCCGTCGGATTCTGACAGCCAGCCATCTGCCGGAACGGCGTCACCTGCTTCAAGGAGGACAAGGTCGCCGACAACGATGTCCTTTGAAGGAACTGTGGTCGGATGACCATCGCGGATCACTTTGATGGCGATATCGTCGCGGTGGGCGTTTAAGACCTCGAACTCCCTGCTGCTCCGGTATTCGTTGAAAAACGAGATCCCGGTTGCAAGCAGCACGGCAGCGATGATGCCGATGGTATCAAGGATCCCGGTCCCCTGGGCGAGGGAAACGACAAGGGACAATGCAACTGCAAAGAGCAGGATCTTGATGATCGGGGAATCGAAGTTCTTAAGGTATTGTTTCCAGAGCGGCTCACGGGCCGGCGGCGTCAGTACGTTTGCACCGTACTTCTTCCGGCTCTCATCAGCTTGTGAGGACGAGAGCCCGGTATCACCGGCAAAAGTCTTAATCTCATCGAGGGACAGCATAACGTGGCAATCCTTTTTGTGAAAGACGAAAACCGATCGTCATTCACGTCATACCGGAAATTATTCGCAGTCCCGGGGTATAAGGACTCTTTTTTAGGTTAGGCAGGATGCCCCCTTCAGGGATTGCATACGATCTCTGGTTTATAATAATGGTTTTTCTCCAGATTTAGGATGAAGTGAAAAGTAGAAGAAGAGTATTTAGAACTCCGTTTGCGAAACTCATTTGCCCATGAATCCCAAACGGAGTAAATACGAAACCGTATTCAAGAACCTGTTTTTCTTT
>JBAZFZ010000036.1:0-18429 GCA_041653075.1 Methanoregula sp. | reverse complement strand
GCCGCATCAGGGGATATATCTCAACCGTACGAAAGAATGATCAACCCGTTCTCGCATCGATTAGAGATGCATTTAATGAAGAACCGTTCATCCCATCAGTAACTTTAGAGTCAGGCTAGATAGTCACCTTTTTTCAATACTTGTTTTTCCCTACCCGTGCAACTGTCATGTTTATGGGTAATGCGTTTTGTCGGACCCTGAGAGAGATCCTGAATCCGGGTTCCGTAGGATCCCGGTAAAAAAGAGATTATTCCTTGATGATCAGGACGCCAAAAACCATGAGCATAAGTCCTGCAAGGAGGACGACGATCCCGATGAGGCCTTCCACTGCGACAATAACCTGCGGCAGGAATGCCCAGATGGCATAGATGCCAACGATCAGAAGAACGATACCAACAATCAGTGCAGCAATACCTGTCTTATCCATAAACAGATTCTCCTTTAGAATCTCTGACGACCAAATCATATAAGGGTATTGTCGGTTTCTCGGTTTTACGCGCAAACCGGGGCTAAAAAAAGAAACCAGAATTTTATCAGGATCTATAAATATCACGTTCCGAATCAGCTACGGGAAATTTTCAGGATCTCGATCGGGATCTCCCGGGAGTCACAGGTATGGAAGGCAAACGATCGTTTAATTGCAAAGCATCCGCTTACTTTCCCGGAAATGGTTCCCCGTCCCCTGAGGTATGCCTCCACAAACGGAGTGGAACCCACATTGAAGATTCCGTAGGTTATGGGGGCAATTGCAAGGGCGGCGTCAATGAACGGCCGGTCGGCATGGACATTTGCTCTCTGGGCGCCAAAGGGCGGGTTCATAATGACGGTGTCGCAGGGACCGGAATGGTCAAGGACCCCGATTCCCTCTGTTATATCTGCCTGAATAAATTCAACATCGGCACCGAGGAGCACTGAATTCTCTTTTGCGACCCGGATCGCGTCTGGATCAATTTCAATTCCCCGGGTCAAAGCTGCCCCAAGCAGTGCCGCCCCGATGGCAAGGATACCGGTTCCGCATCCGAGATCGCAAATGCTCTTTTCTTTGATATCCCCCTGCATGAATGCGTCGTAGAGGAGTCTGGCGGCAAGGTTTGCCGGGGTCGGATACTGTTCCCGGTCCACGTTTGGTTTCCTGTACCCTGCACATCGCTGGAGCTGGATTTCAAGCTGCCGGAGTTTCATGCGATCTCATCGATAGCATATTCGTCCCAGGTCCGGACACCGCAGGCGATCTCGAATTCCTGCGGCGAGAGAACAGGTTTTGGGAACCGGACCTGATCATCGTATGCGAGCCGGGGGCAGGCTGTGTTCACGTAGCAGTCAAAGCCGAGGTTGAGCAGTTCCCCGGGGTTTACATCCCGCACGGTGACAATGACCGCCCCGGGAGAGAGGCCGGCGAGCCGCACTGCAAGTGTCCGACGCTCCTGGCCGGATTTCGTGCTCAAAAGAATGCCTGTTGTCTTTGCGCCTTTCGCTTTTTCAATCAGCGCAAAGCGCCGACGCAGGAGCGTGTCGGCGCTGACCTCCTGTGCAGTGCCGGCAAGGGGGTCGAGTGCAACCACCCGGGTTTTTGTCGCAAGGGCGATCCCGACCGGGTGGAATACCCCGGTCCCGACAAAGAGGATTACGGGGGCCCCGGTGGACTTTGCCGCCGCAAAACTGCATCCGAGCACCTGGCCCCGCAGGGGTGTCCGGCCCGAGCCTTCGGTCACCCGGACCCTGTAGCCGCGGGCAGAAAGGTAAGATTCCATGGCCGGTATGAGGTGGGCGTGCTGGACGGTCGTGACAAGACCGAGGGTCTTTTCTTTCAGGATGGGCAGGACGTTTTCAAGAACGGAAACATCGAAGTCAACGGTCCAGGGGACAAAAATGACATCGGAACGGTTATCCACCGGCGCATGGCCGAAATGGACAAGCACATCTGCTCCGGCAGAGTTTATCGTGTCGAGCGCGAGATCGCAGGCACCGTAGCAGGGATCGCCGCTCACAATAATGACAAATCCTGCTTTTTTAAGATCGGCGGCAATTTCCGCAGCCTGCCGTTTGAGCCCTTCCGGAAACTGGAGGGCAACCTTGTGCGCCCCGCGTGCATTAAGCTGACGGACAAGGTCAGACGTGGCGTTCAACGACATGCACCCGGTCGTCGACCTCGATTTTCACCAGCGACTTGTAGGGCCGGCCGATGTCCGGGTTACCGCGCTGGATCACAATGCAGACGTCTTTTACCTCGGCGCCTGCGATCTCAAGGGCCGCAAGAAGCGCCCGCATCGTTCCCCCGGTACTTACTACGTCATCGATGATGACCACGCGGTCGCCTTTGTAGACACCGTTTAAGTACAGCTCGCCTTTCGAGTATCCGGTCTTCTGGTGAACGGGGACTTCGTGCGGGAGCTTGTACTCGCGCTTGCGCATCACGGTCATCGGGATGTCGGTCATCATGGAGAGGACAGACCCGATGTGGATACCCATTGCCTCGACGACTACGATCTTGTCAACATCGTTTAAGTCGAGGACTTTTACCATCGCGCTGCACACATCGCGGAGGAGTGCAGGTTCGACAATCGGGACACCATCGGTTATCGGGTGGATGAAATAGTTGTATTCGCCCCGTTTTACCATCGGGCAGGTTTCAAGTGACTTTACGAGTTTCTCAAGCATGCATATCACCAAAATCTGAGAGGAATGCTTCGATACGGTCTGCGGTCACGTGCGGCATGCAGACGATCCTCATGTGGCCGGCCCGGGTCCATGAGATTTTCCATGGGGTCGGGGTTTTTGTCTTTTCGCAGATGAATGTCGCGACGTTTACGTCCGGAACGACCGCCGGTTTTACCCCGAGGGTTTCCATGCCGGCAATGAGCCGCCGGGTATTTTTCATGCAGCCGGCGACAATGGCCTTCATGCCCTCGATACCCAGGTAATCCAGCGCCGCAAGCGCCCCGGCAACCGGTGCCCCCGGCCGGGTGCCGGCAAGGGTATACTCTTTTTTGACCGTGAGATACGGTGTGTCGATGTTGAGCACATCGAGCATATCCGGCGCCCTTGTCAGCAGGCAGCCGGCAGGAATTGTACTCATACCCATCTTGTGCGGGTCGACTGCGATGGTCGTGACGCCCGGGAGGGAAAAGTCAAAGGGTATGGGTTTATCAAGGAACGGGATCACCATGCCGCCAAATGCCGCATCCACGTGGAAGAATATGCTCTGCTGGTCAGCGATTTTTGCGAGCTCGGCAATCGGGTCAACCATGCCGTACTCGGTTGTCCCGGCAACGGCGACCATGGCGATAGTATTCTTGTCGATGAGCTCTGCCGCTTTGTCCACCCGCATCCGTTTATCCGGGCCGAGCGGAACGCTCCGTGTCTCGATGCAGAGGATGTCGCAGGCTTTCTTAAACGAGAAATGGGCGGACTGCGGGACGATGACGTTCGGCGTTGAGGTGTGGCAGAGCGCTTTTGCAAGCCGCATTGCCTGGATATTGGACTCCGTGCCTCCCGATGTGGCATACCCCCCGGCGTCGGGCTTGTGAAAGAGCGAGCCAAACCGTTTGATGAGGAGCTGCTCTAAGGAGGATGTGCCAGGAAAAAGCCCGGGGTCGCCGAGGTTTGTTTCCATGAACATATCGTGCGCCCGGACCGCGACAGGGTGCGGGAGCGTACACATGGAACTGAGAATATACCGGTGATCAATATCCTCCTTTTTTTTTGAGGATAAAAATGAGAAGAGATCTTCTTCTGTCAGGCCCTTATTCAGCATCGCGGTTTCTCGCAGCTTCAAGGATGATGCGTTTTTCGGTCTTTGCGACCGCTTCCCGGATCTTTGCAATGGCATCGATATTTGCAGAGATGCTGGTGATCCCATGCTCGACAAGCCACACTGCCATCTTCGGGTCGGAGCCGGCCTGGCCGCAGATCGAGCATTCGACATTGTACTCGCGGCACTTCTGGATCGCGTGGTGGATGAGCGAGAGAACGGCCGGGTGCTGGGGGTTGTACATGTCGGCGACGTTCTCGTTGTTCCGATCAATAGCTATCGTGTACTGGATGAGGTCATTTGTCCCAAACGAGGCAAACTTGATCCCGGCTTCGAGGAAGTCTTCGATCATGATGGCGCTTGCCGGGATCTCGATCATGATCCCGAGGGTTACCTTCTCAACATCGATTCCCCAGCCTGCCATCATCGCTTTTGCCTGGATGAACTGGTCCGGGTGGGAAACCATCGGGAACATGACGCCGAGGTTGTCGTAGCCCGCCTTCCAGAGGCGCTTGAAGGCCTCCACCTGGAGTCGGAACTGGTCCGGACTCTGGAGGTCGCGGCGGATGCCTCTCCAGCCAAGCATCGGGTTGTGCTCGTTTGGCTCGTTCTCGCCTCCTGCCATGTTCCTGAACTCGTCGGTCGGTGCGTCAAGCGTCCTTACCCAGACGGTTTTACCCGGGAACGCGTCGAGCACAATCTTGATCCCGTCGTAGAGCTCTTTTACGAATTCCTCTTCCTTGTGATTGGAGATGAACCAGCCGGGGGTCTTGTTGAGCCCGAGGATGAGGTGCTCGATCCTGAGAAGGCCGACGCCATCAGCGCCGGTTGCTGCCGCCCGTGCTGCAGCTTCGGGGATCGAGACATTGACCTTGACGCTTGTTGCTGTGATGATCGGGGCAGCACCTGCAACGACCACCTGTGCCGCGCCCGCCGTTGCCTTTGCCGTGCCACCGATTGCGCCTTCGTAGACCAGTCCCATTTCCCCGTCAACGGTGACAAGCTGGCCGTTTACGAGCTGCTGGGTCGCGGTCTTGGTGCCGACCACCGCCGGTGTACCCAGTTCCCTGGAGACAATGGCGGCATGGCAGGTCATCCCGCCTTCATCGGTAATGATGGCAGCGACCTTCCGCATCGCCGGAACCATGTCCGGGTTGGTCATCCGGGTGACGAGGATGTCGCCCTCTTTTACCTTCCCGGTGTCCTTTGCGTCGCGGATCACGACGACCTTGCCCGATGCAGTCCCGGGGGCAGCTCCCTGTCCTTTCAGGAGTATCTTTGCGTCCTTGTTCTGTTCAGACATGCCCTTTCCCTCTTTTTTGCCGATTGTTGTGATTGGCCGGGACTGGAGGATATACATGGTCCCGGCGACAATGCCCCATTCAACGTCCTGCGGTACTCCGTAGTGGTTCTCGGCGATCTTGCCGTACATGGCAAGTTTTCCGATCTCTGCCTCGGAAAGCACCTGCGAGTCCTGCCGCTTTTTGTCCACGTCCACCATTTTGGTGCCGTTGTCTCCATCAGGGACGATCTCGATTTTCTTGTTTGCGATCATCGTTGAAGCGACTTTCTCGGTCCGCTGGTCATACTCGTAATGATCGGGAGAGACCGAACCGGAGACGACCGCTTCGCCAAGGCCCCACGACCCCTCGATGATCGTGACCAGATCCCCGCTGATGGGGTGGGAGGTAAACATGACTCCGGCCTTTTCCGAGTGGACAAGCTGCTGGACAACCACCGCGATGTTGACCGTGCTGTCCTCAAAACCCTGCTTAGCCCGGTAATAGATCGCCCGTGCACCGTAAAGCGAGGCCCAGCAGTTCTGGACGGCAACTATGAGGGCGGACTCACCCTTGATATTGAGATAGGTTTCCTGCTGGCCGGCAAAACTTGCGTCGGGCAGGTCCTCTGCGGTTGCACTCGACCGGACGGCGACTATCAGGTCTTTGGCGGACATCTTCTTGTAGGATGCCTTGATGTCCTCCTTGATAACCACCGGCATCCTGGCTTTGGACACCATCGCCTTGATGGAGTCTGCTGCCTTTTCCAGGGCGTCGTTATCTTCAACATCGATCTTTTCCGTGATCTTGAAGATCTTCTGGTCAAGACCGGTCTCAACAAGGAAGCGTCGGAATGCCTGGGCAGTCACCACGAATGCATGGGGGACCGGAAGGCCGATGGAAGCCATTTCGCCAAGGGATGCTCCCTTACCGCCGACCGATGAGATGTCCTCCTTCCTGATCTCTTCGAGCCATAGAATATTGGGCACATCTTTCATGCTCGCACCACTTAATTATCTCACCTCATCCCTGTTTAAGTATTAGCATCCCTGTGCAGGGATGGTCCGGGGCATAGGGGGGCGGGATTGGAAGCCGGGCCCGGGCAGATCCGCATGCGCCGGCAGGGCGCGTTTTGCCGTTCGGCCCGGTTATGGGGTTCCGGTTTTTGTGGCAAAGAATAACCCTGATTAGGTATCGCGCAGATATTGTATGGGTTTTTATGGCAAATGCGAGAGTGCTCGTCAGCGATCCGCTGGCGGAAGAAGGGCTTGCAATCCTCAAAGAGGCGTGCACAGTAGACGTCAAGACTGACTTAAAAGAGGACGAGCTCTGCGGGGTTATCGGAGAGTACGATGCCCTGATAGTACGGAGCGGCACCCAGGTGACCGCAAAAGTGCTTGAAGCCGGAAAGAAGCTTAAGTTTGTCGGGCGTGCCGGTGTCGGTGTGGACAATGTCGATGTTGAAGCGGCCACAAAGAAGGGTGTCATTGTCGCAAACGCTCCTGAGGGAAATACCCTTGCGGCAACCGAACACACGATGGCCATGATGCTCTCGCTTGCACGAAACATACCGCAGGCAACAGCGAGCTTAAAGAAGAAGGAATGGAAGCGCAGCAAGTTCATGGGCGTCGAACTTAACGAGAAAACGCTTGGGATCGTCGGCTTTGGCCGGATTGGCCGCGAGGTCGCGAAGCGTGCGATCGCCATGGACATGAAGTGCGTCGCGTACGACCCGTTCATCTCCAAGGAACGTGCAGCGCAGCTCGGTGTCAAGGTCATGACCATCGAGGATCTGTTCAAGGTCTCCGATGTGATTACGGTTCACACCCCGCTCATCAAGGAAACCAAACACGTCATCAACGCAAAGTCCATTGCGACGATGAAAGATGGTGTGCGGATCATTAACTGCGCCCGTGGCGGCATCATCGATGAGAAAGCACTCTATGATGCAATCCAGAGCGGCAAGGTCGCCGGTGCAGCGCTTGATGTCTTCGAGAACGAGCCGCCCCTGGAATCCCCTCTCCTTACCCTTGACAAGGTTATCGTGACTCCGCACCTTGGTGCAAGCACGGTCGAGGCGCAGAAGAACGTGGCAATCCAGGTCGCAAAGCAGTGCGTCGAGGTCTTAAATGGCGGATCGGCAAAGTTCGTGGTCAATGCGCCGATGGTCCCGTCAGAACAGGCAGAGGCTCTCCAGCCGTATGCCGAGCTTGCGGAGAAGATGGGTCGGTTTGCAATTCAGACTGTCGAGGGACGTCTTGCCTCGGTCGAGTGCATCTACTGTGGGGAAATCTCCACCTGCGCTGGAGGGAGCATGAAGTACGTCACCCGGCTTGCTTTAAAGGGACTGCTTGATCCGATCCTCCAGATCCCGGTCAATCTCGTTAATGCCGAGATTGTCGCAAAGGAACGCGGTATTTCGGTAAGCCAGACGGTGACGGAAGAGTCTCATGGATTCAAGAACCTGATAACCATCAGGATCAAGACCGACAAGACCGAGATGACGATAAGCGGTTCTGTGTTTGCAAAGGATCGCTGCCGTATTGTCTCGATCAACCAGTACACGATGGACCTTATCCCGGAAGGGTATGTGATTGTTTCCCGCCACCTGGATATGCCCGGTGTCATCGGCCGTGCGTCTACGATGCTTGGGAAGCACAATATCAATATTGCCGGCATGCAGGTCGGCAGGATCACCCCGGGAGAGAAGGCCCTGATGGTCTTGAACGTGGACAGCGAAGTCCCCGATGATGTCATAAAGGAGTTCCGCTCGCTTGAGGGCATCTTCTCTGCAATGTTTGCCAGGATTTCATCGAAGAAGATCTAAATCTCCCATACTTTTTTTCCGGTGTTTTTCAGACCGGTTCCCCGTGGCGGTCTATAATTTCAAATGAATGACTTCTGGTTCCGAAAAAAGTGACGAGTTGTGCCTCTCAAGCGCTGTAGCACAACAAAAGTACAGAAAAAGCAGATAAGTCCGGGCTCTGCCCGGTTTTTGCGGGTTTACGCTGTTGCCCGCTTCTCATTGATGGTCTTTGCAAGGGTGTAGGCATCGTAGATGTTCCCTATCCTGACAATCGGGGCAATGATGAAACCAATAAGGATGATGATCATGAAGCAGGCGATGATAAACCCGATCAGGATCATGATTCCGCGTCCGATCTCCCCGCAGTAGATCTGTCCGAGTCCCGGGATGACAAACGAGGCGACGGCTGCGATCCCGGTGCTTTTGAATTCATCAGCCGGTGCGGGCGGGTTTTTGATCCGCACGCCGCACTTCGGGCATTACATGCCCGTGTTTTTAGCGTGAAGGCTATATGAACATTCCTTTTTTCGGCTGCCGTAACCAGGTCCGGGTTCTCCGGTCTGAATGAATGGCATGGCACTTCAGGAAAGGTCGCTGTACAGGGGCTGCTAAAAAAAAGATCAGGGTTTTTGTTCAACGTCCTCATACACCCTGGTGGTGACCGGGAGAATATTGGGGCGCTTGTCGCTCATGATGTAGACATAGCTCATCACGTGGACAAGGTACTCAAGGTATCCCTTGGCAAAATTCGATAGGCCTTCGCTGCGCCTGCCAAGGATCAGGATGCAGAACCACTGGATGAACAGGCAGATGACTGCGATGATTCCATAGACACAGGAGACAATGGAAATCAGGATCCAGTAAACGATACGGATAAGCAGCTCAAGACGGCTGGCGTCATGTTCATACGTGAAGAGCTGGGTTGGGGCCATTGGGGGTCCGTCAGTCATAATATTTCCGGTTTCCCCTTTGGGATGTGGGATAATAAACTGATCGGAACTCCTTTGTGCGCCCGGCCCCTCCGGGCCTGGTTGTTCCCCCTGACCGGTTGGGTTCGTTACAGAATTTTTTAATAATAGGAGGACAGATCTTATAGAGCATCATCCCAATGCGGGCTCGTGGTCTAGTTGGCTATGACGTCGCCTTGACATGGCGGAGGTCCTGAGTTCAAATCTCAGCGGGCCCATCTCGTTCTTTTGTTATTCCTGTTTTCAGGACTGGTGTTTTCCGTCCCGAAATCTGTGGTTTATCCCGGGTGGTAATCCGCGGAACGATCCTACCCTGAAACCCGGGCAGCAGCGTATTAAACCTGGACTGTCAATCAACCTCCTGTCGATAATCATGAGCGCCAGTAAAAAGCCGTTCGTGTGCCCGAAGTGCGGGTATGCCGACGGGGTTTTTCACGAAGTCTGCCCGTCATGCGGCCGGCCGTTTATCCGGGACTACGTGGACACGCGGATGCATCCCCGGGACCCGGACCTGACCGGGGTGGTTACTTCGAAATTCTGGGCGTGGGTCTTCCTTGTGCTGATGCTCGTTGGCGTTGGTGTTGATCTTTTTCTGAGTTACCGGTCAGTACTGGGATTATAGCGGCGAGGCATTGACAATTGTCACAGGAGCTCTTTAGCTGAGGGAATCCCGTCTTTCATTGTGGAAACTGAACTCTATTGGATACGGATATGATAAGGTCTGCATACTTCTGCACAAGCGGGCCTGAAACATTTGGTTTTTAGAAAAATACGTAAGTACCTGTCACAGAACACGTTTAATACCCCCCGTCATTCTGATCTGTATCCCGCTGCCGAAACGGGAAGGATACGATCATGAACGCAGGTGTTGGAAAGATTTTGGGAACCGCTTTGATTCTGATGCTTATGGTTATTGTTCCTGTGGCCGCAGTATCCGTGTCGTTTTCGACAAGCTACCCGCAGACCCTGGCAAAGGGTGACCATTTCACGGTCAATGGAACCGGGGCAGAAAACGGGACTGTCGCGCTCTGGGTAATCGGGAGCAATTATTTCGGGAGAACTGCAATACCCGTAGTCAGCGGGGGAACGTTTTCCTGTTCGCTGGATCCATCAGAGACACGGAACTTTTCGAGCGGGCAGTATGCATTCATCATTCAGGATCCCGGATCCAACCGGAATTTTGAGATCGGTGCATCCATGTACGGGGAGAGCAATATCACGCTTACCGATCAGGGAAACGTTTATGCCGATATCGGCCCGGCAGCAAATTTCAGGGCATCTGTGAGGGCTGAAGTTGACAGGATAACCTCTTCGGTGAACCGTTCAGGGGTTGACGATTCATTTGCGCCGTATTACTTCTTTATCGAGGAACCGGCGGTCCACTTCGATAATGCCCAGGGGTCAGTTCTGGAAAACGTTACCTATGGAGCCCCCATGGTCATAAGCGGCACGACCAATATGGGCGCTGAAAACCCCCTGGATGTCCGGATTCTCTCCGCGGACACAATGCAGCCGGTGTATTCAGGGACTATTGCGATCCTGCCCGGGTCCCGCGAAAACACCTGGCAGTTTGAGGTCGGACCAGAGACAATTCCCCCGGGAGATTATTTTGTAACGGTTGGCTGGCAAAAATCCAATACGACAGGGAACGGGATGGCACAGGTAAAAATCGTTGAGGCCCCCGTAAAGGATAGTGTTGGAACGTTTGGACTGGCGCTTGTGATTGTGGGGATCCTTGCCGTGATCGGCCTGGTGTGGTGGGGAGTGTCCCGAAAGAAAGTCCAAAAGGAATGATCGCTGGCCTTGCAACCAGCTCTTTTTTTATCCTGCACCCTGTGTATGCCTGTTGCATTGCGCAGTAGCAGGGAGGTGAGACCAGCGGTTACGGATTCTGTGCCGTTCGTCCACCTGTCAGGATCTGGGGGATAACGCTATGCTTACGCGGTTTTTTCCCGGTCATTGTACATCAGCCACACTGCGTACAGCATCGAAATGCAGGCGACAAGCAGGATGAGCGAGTTCATGTCGGGAAGCACCGTGGGGCAGGCGACCCGGACGAGATCGAAGATCACAAAGAGCGCAAACGTGATGGCGATAAACCAGCCGTACGTCTTTTTGGTCTTATGTGCGGCGAGCGCTGCAATCACGACAATCGCGATCTCGATGAGGATGGCAAGGACCTGGATGATGCCGGAGATGTCCATGGCTGAGAATCACGGGCCGGGCTAATAGCTGTTTTCTTTTGTCAGACACCGGTCCATAGGGGAACCACCGGATACCGGGCCCCCCTGCATATCACCCGTCTGTGACCGGACCATTCAGGAAAAAATTCCGCTGCGTACCCGTACATTTTTGAAAAGATCCCGAAGCCGACCCGATGATTTGAAAAAATATTCCGGTCCCTGCCCGTACATTTTTTGAAAAATGCCGGTCCGGAACCGGATCTTTTTTTTTAAATCCCGGCCCACCCCCTCCCCTCAGATCCCGTTTAGCCGCAGATATCCAAACGGTCACTGTCGTAAAATCCTGTGCGGTTCAGCACTTTTTTTAGGTACAGGGCACCCCCCCGGGGGGTCGTCCAAAATAAAATATTTCGGTCCCTGCCCGGATCTTTTTTGAAAAATTCCGGGCCGGACCCGATCATTTTTGTAAAAATCCCGATGCCTGCCCGAAGATTTCCGGAAAAATCCCGGTTGCTGCCCGCAGATTTTTTAAAATTTACCCGGAATAGCGGTCACAGATCACATTACTTTGGTCCCTCATGCAGGGTGAAATTAGGTTGTTTCTAGGAAAATGCCCTGAATGCATGCCCGGTACACTTCGAGCGCGTGTGAAACCCTCTTGTTCTTCAAACCGGGCAATATACAGCGTCGGATCCATTTGCCTTCACTTGCATTTATTCCGGGACTTCCTACACTACTCTGTCAACCGGGGCCCCGGGACAAAAATGAAAAAAAAGGAGGAATGCAACCCTGATGAAATCAGAATCCATGGCCGGTGCAGCAGCCCCGGCCCTCATTGTCCCCGACATGCCTGCAACCGTCCCGCAGGTCCCCGGCCCGGTCACCCCGCCAGATTGCAAAACATCGGCGCAGATCATCCCGGGATCTTCCCGGTCCGATCTCCGGGCCGGTCCGGAGGTTTACACCCGGTGCAACGCGGTGATTATCGACGCGATGCGCATCGCGGAATGCACCGGCCATCTCCCGGTGCTTGTCCGGAAGGCAAAGATCCCGGTGGACATGATCGCCATCGGGCAGAACGAATCG
Source organism: Methanoregula sp. (assembly GCA_041653075.1). Classification (GTDB taxonomy): domain Archaea; phylum Halobacteriota; class Methanomicrobia; order Methanomicrobiales; family Methanospirillaceae; genus Methanoregula. Next base: position 6,355 of record JBAZFZ010000036.1, on the reverse strand, counting down.
TATATCGTCGAGGTCGTCCGGTCCAGGAACCCGCTCCCCGATGCAAAGACCGTCCTTGCCTCGTGCAGGAACGAGATCGATTACCTCAGGGAGATCCGGTGTTCGTCGCAGTTCAGGAAGATGCTCTGGGTCTATTCGCCGCAGTGCCTCTGGAGGTTCTACGATGTGTTCCCTGGTGGTATCTGGCTCGCTAAAGACCTCATGGAATGGGATAAAAAGTAACTTTTTTTATCGTTTGGGAGCAGGCCGGATTTCCCGCCCCCTTTCTGCTCCATTCATATAGTGTCCGGTAAAACAGATCCGTGAGACGAATGGCGGCACCTGATGATGCACCCGGATACAATGGAGTGTGGAACCGGACATGAAACTGAAATGGATTCTTCTTGCAGTCCTCATATTCATTGTCGGGTACTTTCTCGTCCTCCCGGCTGTCGAGCCCTCGATTCCGGTGAACTCCGTTATCCGGGACGGCCAGGTTGCTGTCGGGGACGTATTCATGCTGGTGAACATGTCCGATATGGCAATCGGGCAGTATGACAATGCACTGACCGTGAATGCAACCGACCCGGCGGTCTTACAAAAGAAGGCTGAGGCGCTGATAAAGAGCGGCAGGACCGGGGAGGCAGAGCAGATCTACCAGACGCTGCTTGCCCGGGACGCAAACGATCCCGTCGCCCTTGTCCGGACCGGTGACCTGCTCTACCGCCAGGGAGATTACACCAGTGCAATCACCGCGTACGACAAGGCGCTTGCGATTGTCCCGAACAGCTCGGCAGTCTGGCTCCACAAGGGTGACGCCTATCTCGTGCTTTCGATGCAGCAGGAGCAGAAGCTCCACGAGATCGCAAAGAGCCTGGGAAAGCCCGATACCGATGCATCGGTCCAGCCCATCGAGTCCATGGAATCGTACAAACAAGCGGTGGAGAGTTACCAGAAAGCCATGCAGCTCGATCCCAAGCTCGCCCTCCAGGTCTCGACCCGGATGCTCGGGGCGACGCAGTACCAGGTAAATGAGTACCAGAGTTTACTGGATGATTTGAAGGGTGGGGCGTAAGTATGACGACCACGGAAACCATGGATCTGGTTTCCAAGTCCGGTAGGTTTCGGTCCCGGAAAGCTCCGGGCCGGGAACCGGATCACCTGACTGAGCGACAGAGACCCGTTTAGCCACTTATTTCCGCGCAAAGGATCTCTGCCTGCTCTAATATAGTCACAACCGCCTTTGGCTGCTTGTCCGGTGGATAGTCGTATTTTGTCAGGATGCGCTTGACCATCACCCGGATCTTTGCCTTGACACTCTCTTTTACCGTCCAGTCAATGGTGACATTCTTACGGATCTGCTCGACCAGTTCGTGGGCAATTTTCCTGAGAACCTCATCTCCCAGTATCTTCACAGAACTGTCATTGACTTCCAGTGCTTCGTAAAAGGCGAGCTCTGCTTCCGTGAGCCCGAGATCTTCCCCGCGCTTGTCCGCTTCCCGCAGCTCCTTTGCGAGCTTGATGAGTTCTTCGATTACTTCTACGGTTCCGACGGCCCGGTTCTTGTACCGGTGGATGGTTTCATTGAGCATCTGTTCAAAGGAACGCGACTGGACAAGCCGTTTCTTCTGTCGGGTCCTGATCTCATCGTTCAAGAGTTTTCGTAACAGTTCGACTGCCACATTCTTCTGCGGGAGCCCCCTGACTTCTGCGAGAAATTCTTCTGACAGGATAGAGATATCCGGCTTTTTGAGGCCCGCTGCCGTGAAGATGTCGATGACCTGATCCGATACGATAGCCCCGCTGACGATCTGCCGGATCGCATGTTCCATATCCCAGGTCTTCCCGGCGCGATCCCCGTCGAGATCGTACTTTACGAGGGCAGCACGCACCGCCTGGAAGAATGCGACATCGTCACGGATTTTGATCGCGTCCTCATGCGGGACAGAGAGGGCAAACGCCCGGGAGAGTTCGGTGACCGATGCGACGAACCGTTTCTTCCCGTCTCTTTTTTGGAGGATCACGCTCTGGGCAACCGGCAGGAGCACAATCCGGCGCTCGGGGTCTTCCCAGTCCGACCAGTCAAACCCGTGGAACATCCCGCAGCAGATCTCGTATTTCTCCAGCATTACCGCGACCGCCTCTTCCTGATCGATGGCAGTCTTCCCGGCGCCCCCGCTTTCGGTATACTCTGCGATTGCTTTCCTGAGTTCGTCGCCAAGTCCGATGTAATCGACAACAAGGCCGCCGGGCTTGTCCTTAAAGACCCGGTTGACCCGGGCAATCGCCTGCATGAGGGTGTGGCCCTGCATGGGCTTGTCGATGTACATCGTGTGGAGCGACGGGACATCGAACCCGGTGAGCCACATGTCCCGGACAATGACAATCCTGAGCGGGTCGTCTGCCGCCGATTTCTGGAACCGTTTGGCAAGCGCTTCCCTGCGGGGTTTGTTCCTGATATGCGGCTGCCATGCCTCTTCATCGGTTGCCGAGCCGGTCATGACAATCTTGAGTGTTCCCTCGTCATCCTCATCCGCATGCCAGTCGGGCCGGATCTTCACTATCTCGTCGTAGAGTTCCACGCAGATCCGCCGGCTCATGCAGACGATCATTGCCTTCCCGTCAATGCCGGTCTGCCGCTGTTCGTAGTGGTCGACGATGTCCTGTGCGATGAGGGAAATCCTTTTTTCGGTCCCGACAACGGCTTCCAGTGCTGCCCACTTTGACTTGAGCGCCTCTTTCTGCTCGATCTCTTCTCCTTCGGTGATCTCCTCGAACCGGGGATCGATCTTCGGGCGCTCCGTTTCATCGAGATCGATCTTTGCAAGCCGGCTTTCGTAGTAGATCGGGACGGTGGCCTTGTCCTCGACCGCCCGCTGGATATCGTAGATGCTGATGTAGTCCCCGAAGACCTGTTTGGTGTTCCGGTCTTCCTTCTCAATGGGGGTACCGGTGAACCCGATGAACGTCGCCCCGGGAAGTGCGTCCCGGATATGGCGGGCGAAACCGTCGATGAAATCGTACTGGCTCCGGTGGGCTTCATCGGTGATGACAATGATGTTCTTCCGGTTGCTCAGCTCAGGGTATTTACCGCCCTTCTTCTCCGGGAAGAATTTCTGGATGGTCGTGAACACGATCCCCCCGGACCCGACCGCGAGCAGCTTTTTTAAGTCTTCCCGGTCTGCTGCCTGCACCGGTTCCTGCCGGAGGATCTCGTGGCAGCGCGAGAAGGTACCGAAGAGCTGATCGTCGAGGTCGTTCCTGTCCGTGATGACGACAACGGTCGGGTTCTCCATGGCGGGACAAAGCACGATCTCGCCGGTAAAAAAGACCATTGTCAGGCTCTTTCCCGACCCCTGCGTATGCCAGACAACACCGCCCCGCCGGTCGCCGCCCGGCCGGGATGCCTTTACGGTGCTCTCCACCGCATTTTTCACGGCATGGTACTGGTGGTACCCGGCCATCTTCTTTGCAATCGATCCATCCTCATCGATCTCAAAGACAATGTAATTCCGGATCAGGTCAAGGAGCCGTCGCTTTTCAAACACTCCCTTTGCGAGGACTTCGAGACGGAGCATGGTGTCCGGGGCAAGTTTATCTCCCTCGATCGTCCGCCACGGCATGAACCGCTCCCGGATTGAGGTAAACGTCCCGATCCGAGCATCGAGGCCGTCCGAGATCACGGCCATCTCGTTATACGTGAAGAGGGAGGGGATCTGCTGTTTGTAGGTCTGGATCTGCCGGAACGCGGTTTCAACCGTGGCCTTCTCATCGGCCGGGTTTTTGAGTTCGATGATGACGACGGGAATCCCGTTGAGGAACAGGAGAATGTCGGGCCGCCGGTTATTGTGGTTCTCGATGATGGTAAACTGGTTGATGGCGAGCCAGTCGTTCTTCTCCGGGTGATCGAAGTCTGCCAGCCGTACCTGGTCGCCCTTGATCGAACCATCCGGACGCCGGTATTCGACATCCGCGCCATCGACAAGCATCCGGTGGAAGACCCGGTTGTTGCCGACAAGCGACGGGGAATCCGGGTGCAGGATCTTCCGCAGCGCTGCCTCCTGCGCATCTGCCGGGACATCCGGGTTGAGCCGTGCGATGGCTGCGGACAGCCGCTTTTTCAGGATCACTTCATGCCAGTCGTCACGCTCGGCCTTTGCTTCACCCGGGGCGATGTCCGGGCCAAAAAGAGCGGTGTAGCCGAGGTCCCGGAGCCACGCAAGGGTGTGCTCTTCGAGATGGGATTCGGCGATGCGGGCGGCGGGAGTCACGGGTCCTCCTTACGTGAATGAGGTTTGCCAGCAGCATCTTTCTTTGCATCCTGTTTCCACAGTCCATTCTTCTCATTGAGGATGAAGACGAATTCCCGTCCCCGCTTCTCTTTAATGAGGTACCCGAGCTCGGTCAGGTGGAGGAGATCGGTTCTGGCGGTTTCATACACCGTACTATACTGTTGCATGATCTCCCGTATCGTGAAGTACTGCTCGCGCTGCTCCATCATGGTACGCAGGATATCCCCCTCCCGCTGGCTGATATCCGGTATCTTTCTGACAATGGCTTTCGTGGCGATCTGTTCGGACTGTTTCTCTTCGAGATATTTCAGCAGGTCTTTTCTTGCCTCATCGATGCAGGAAAGATGGTAGAGAAGGAAATAGGTGAGATCCCTGTCATCATATTCGGAGTGCAGGTACGCAAGGGAGTATTTTTTCTTCGAACGGAGGATGATCCGGGAGATGGGCATGTATTCAAAGAGCCAGTATCCCCGCGATACAACGTACCAATAGAAGATGCTGCGGGCAGTCCTCCCGTTCCCGTCCTCGAACGGGTGGATATACCCGATGAGAAAGTGCAGGATGATCCCCTTGATAACCGGATGGATGTAGTCATCATCCGAGGTATCGGCCGTCCCTGTGACGTTTGCAAATGTGCAGAGTGCATCTATCATGGGCAGGATTTCATGGAAATCCGGGGGTGTATGGTAAATTACCCGTGTCGCCGGATTCGCAACAACGATATTATTGTTTGTCCGGAACCTGCCGACAACATCGTTCCCGATCGTCCCGTTTGTTACAAGCCGATGAATCTCAAGGAGGAGGGCCGGCGTGAGCGGATCGTCCTTGTGTTCGAGGATATAATTCATTGTCCCGTAATTGTTGGCCACCATCCGCTCGGAGACATTCCTTGGCTTGCGGCCTTTGCGCAGCATCTCCTTTGCAACCTTCCGGGTGGTTGCCGCGCCCTCAAGAATACTTGAGGCTATGGCCTCTTCCATGAACGAATTGATGATGTAGGAGGGTTCGAGCCGGATGGTCTTGTTGTGGATGCGGATATTCCCGGTGAGATAGCTGTCAATTGCATGAAGGTTTTTGACGATCTCCGGAATGAGCGTATAGGTGAGCCTGACCGGGGGATAGGCAATTTTCTCCTGCCGCATTTCCCGGTACAGCTTCATGACCGCCCAGATCTGTTTCCTTCTTTCAGGGGAAGGGATCCGGTATTTCAGCTCGTCCCAGTGGAGGTACCGGCGGTTATATTCAGTCACGTCTTCCTTGAACCGGTCATCGAGAAAATAGTCCTTCTGTCCCTCTGCAAGATCCTGGGTCCAGTCGGCAGGTGACTTTTCGGGGAGCTGCACCATGGGAGAACGTTCACCAATTACTAATCTGGAACAAATTAGTATTTATTGGTATTTGGTGTTTTCAATGCATTTTGTGAAATGCGCTCCCGAAACAACTACTAATTTAGTATAGATTAGTAGATTTTAGTAGTTGGAAAAAGCAGGCGGGTACCTGGCAGCTGTATCATGCGGCTAGTTCTTCAACGATTATATCGCGTGTTCTCCATGAGACCGGCGTCACTTCGTAATTCCTGAATATGTCGAGCACTTCACTGGAAATTTCATGTTCCATATCATTCAGGATGGCAAAAGCTTTCGAATCCGACGAGCGGACTTCCTTGGTATCTATCCACGAGAAGACAACGGACTGTGCTGTATCGCGGCTAGGGCGATTGATGGTCTGGAGTATCCGCTCGGGCTGGCTGCGGGATTTCGGAATGACAAACTCAAACAGATGATCGAGCCCGCTCCTGCCGGTAAATTTTGCTTTGGGCGTGTAGCGGATATCATGGAGATCGAGCCATGCCACCACATCCTCGAAGAAAATGCCGGTGACGGTTGGTTTTGCAAGGTAGAACAGATCGTTGACCGCAAGCATTGCCTGAATCAGGCTGTGTTTTTTCTGGGCAAAATTTTGATTGTGTTCAAAGATCGGCTAAAATAATTCCTTAAAGGGATGATCTCAATGGTTGCCAAACTCAAAGGAGACCACCCCAATGGAGATCATAGTTCCACTACAAGTAAAAGTATGTCTTTCCG
>JBAZFZ010000035.1:0-19144 GCA_041653075.1 Methanoregula sp. | reverse complement strand
GGGTACTAGGGACTTGCTGGACGGGAACCGGCACAAATGGCAAACATTCCGATCAATCTAACTGGGAATAGATAGGAAACGATGATCGGGTTGGTGGTAAAATAATTATTCTGAATCGTTTTCTGTTATAAATTCGGGCGCAATTGAGAAGTCAACAGGATCATTCAGTTTGTATGAATTACCCTCTTTTACTAAATCCCCATGGCACACAACAATTTTTTTGTCGTGGTGAGCTTGAACTAATTGCGGATAAATCGGATCTCCCATTGTGAAAGATATTTTCTTTAATTTATTATTCACAAACGCTTGCATCTTTACTTTACCTATTTTTTCTGTGGGTTCCCTGTGTAGATCGATAATCTGCCCTATGGCCTCAAACATCTCTATTGGAGAAATCTCTTTAAAATATTTGGCGGCCTCTTCGAGAATTGGGAAAATATCCGGTTGGATAGTAATCGAATTGTTTACAGAACTGATTAATGGTCTTGATGGTGACCAGCTAAAATTTATTGATAAATTGTTATCGCTGGTTTTTTTACCAAGATTGGCTACAGACTCACAAAGACTCGCGTTAACACCATACTCAATACCTTCGTTGAATATTTCGATATCTCCTTTAACGAGTGCATCTGTAGAGTTCCTTTTTAATTGTTCCAATGAGGTTGCCAATGTCGTTGTGACAATTCTTTGGAATGGCTCTTCTGTTTGGAAAAGACGCATTTGTTCTCCTTTTAATAATTGCGGAGAGACCCTAGAGATAACCGGAATGACATAACTCCCCAATTCAGGCTGTGCAAGACGAACATCGTTATTCACATAATTTATAGCTTGTATTGGTTTTCTTTGTGGAATTACTGCACGTTTGGAGATAGAGACACACGCCGAAGATACCATTATGTCATTAATATCTTGGTATGCGCCCGCTCCTATTGTAATTGGAATAGAACCTTCTGTGTCCGATGACGGTACAAAAAATCGAATGATGTCCGAGAAAACATTTTTCAGATCATTAAATATCAAATTTTGAGGTCTGTTCTCGACATATTCCAGAGTGGTTAGTAAGTCAACCATTCTGTTATTATAATCTCCAATTGATTTGTCATAGGGTAGGAGAATTTCTATTGTTTCTTTATCTTTATCTGTTTTATACCATCTTGATGCTTCAATACGGGATTCCCTAACTTCATCCCACCCATAAGATTTCAAATAAGATGCAACTTCCAAAGGATTTAACGATGCAAGGGCGTTTTTATCACGTATTGTAATTATCATGGGAAAGTACCCCCCGCAATTCCTCTCATTATTCCTTGTAAAGCGTCTACAGTAAATCGTTGCGAACGTTCAATAGGGATTTCTAATTTTGTCTCTATTGTTATATCATTACGTTCGGGCTGCCCTTCGATTAATTTCCAATAAGCACATTTGTACAATGTTAGGGATTTTTCAGTTTGATTTAGCCATTCTTCGACATTTTCAGGGACTGTAACGACAACAAGTATCTTAGGAACCAAGTGTTTTTTACGCAATTCGTCGTAATATTTCCTTTTTATTTGAAAACTAAAAATTTCAGATTCTGGATCATCATCTTTAATTGTACTTTTTGCTTGGATCTCCAAACGTGGGGATGAACATTTATTCCCCTCAATATCAGATGCAACCCCAATGTCAGTACCGTACAAATCCGGATACATACTTGTTATACCAAAACCAGCTCCAGATATTATCGCATTGATATAAGCACGACTGAATACTTCTTGGTGTGATGTGGGAAACATGTGGTAGATCCGACCTGATATAAAATACAACTTAATTTTATGCCAGATAGTCTTTACTATATTACTCATGCGTGCCCACATCAGAAAAAGGGGTGCTGCCAACCGCGATGCAACACCAACCGCGAACGCGGTTGATCCGCGGCAGACGCAACAGAACCCTATAAAGTAAGTAAGAGATATAACTAAAAATCCGTTTTAAAAAAAGTAAAAATTATTCCTTTTATTCTGCCGGTTTCGCCCCATCCACCGGCGCCACCGGTTCCTTCTTCTTCGGCCCCGCCACCGTCACCTTCGTCACCCCGCCCCGGGCCGTGAGGGCGACCGGGTACTGCGTGTCCATCGTGAGGCACTTCGTGGGGCAGACCCCAACACAGCAGTCGCAGGCATCTGGTCGATCTGCCAAGTCTTCTCTTTGACCTCGACCGTGATGGCCTGCGTCGGGCACTTGTGCTAGTACCTGAATGGATAGGGCCGTGCCAAAAAAACCGTCAATCCATCCCCATCAAATCCCGGATCAGCGCCACAATCGCAAGCCGGTGCTGCTCCCCGATCGTCCCGATCCGGTGCACGAACCGCTCACGGTAGAGCGCGACAATCTGGGAAACAAGGGCGACACTCTCCACATCGAGACCGTTATGCGCATCCGGGGAGATCGGGAGGGTATGGGAGAATCGGGCAATGCCGGTGTTGCTCGTGAGCGGGACGACAAAGACAAGGCCGTTTGTTACCCCGACAATAATAGCAGGCCGTTCGCCCCGCTGCTCGTGCCCCTTCGTACAGGTGAGATCCACGAGCCAGATATCGCCGATCTTCATTCGCCCCGATACTCCCGTGAGGTGAGCGATACACGCTGCCAGATGCCAGTCTCCTCTTTTAAGGCTTCGAGATCCTTTTCTGTCGGGGGAAAGAGGAACTGCTTTGCCTTCGATACCCCAAGGGCGATCTGCACCTCGGAGTAGAACGGCTTGAGCAGTTTTACCTGCCGGACCGCTTCGAGCGGATCGCTTCCCTGCCGGAGGGCATAATAGCCGTACGTCGCCCCGACCTCCAAAGAGACGGGCTTGAGGCCGAAGATCCGACCAAGTTCGCCTGCCGTCTCCTTCTCCTGCGGGGTCAGCCGCGAGCCGGTGTCAAGCGCCGCAAACTCGGCGGGAAATGCGTACAGGTCCTCTGTCAGACCCGGGGAGTAGGGACCACGGACATACAGGCTGCACGAATACCCGAGGTCGATCCCTTTGAGTTCCAGCAGGCAGACCAGTTTCTGTGCGATGAGCCGGTCGTCGAACCGGGAAATGTCGAACACAAAGCCCAGTTCCTTAAAGAAGGCTATTACTTTCTGGTATTTTTCCATCGTCATGCTCCGCAGCGGAGGACCCGGCACAACCAGGCCCTCGTCCGCTTCCATTCATCCTGTCCTTCGGGCGTGATCGTATAGAGTTCGAGTTCTTTTCCCTCGGACGTGATCTTCCCTGAGGTGAGATAGCCCATGTCCTTTAAGACGTTGAGGTTCGCAAACAGCACGCCGTCGTTAATGTCGAGCGCCGCTTTGAGCTCGCGGTAGGTTGCCCCATCCTGCCCGAGAGCGGCAAGGCTCGCAAGCAGTTTAAAGCGGACAAGCGAGAATACTTTCGCGTTGAGCCCTTCGGACTCGTTAAAGATCGAGAGGATGTCGTTTTCCATGAAGATGCCTCCCGTGTCTGGTGAATAGAGATCGACGGCCCGGGATATTTACTTTGTTATTTACTTAAAAGTTAAAGTAAATAAATGCGGGGGTCGGGGCAGCAATAATTCATTCAACACGCAGACGGGATTTCCTATAAGGTGGGGGAAGGGTCCAGCCCTAAAAAAATGTTCTTTTAGGAACTGGTGGGATCGGCAACCCGTCCAACAAAGAGGATTGTGCCATTGGAATTATCCTGAATCAGGAAAATAAACGGGTGATCAGCCCGGAATATGGGTATCGGCAGTTCAGTACCTGGGGCCGCTGCACCGGTCCCCATCACCACCCCTGTTGCTGCTGCGGCTTCAGTACCTTCTTCATTTACCTCGATGTAGGCCTTGTGGACAACATCGCTGATGTTCAGGTTCTTTGTCCCATCCATTCCTGAGAAATCTGCACTATCTGAAAATGCTGTGGGCATTCCCATTGAAGAAAGCGTCTTTTTTAGGGAGTACTGAGTCTCGATCTTGAACTTCGGGATGTACACTTTGACCTGGCGAACTGATGCAGATTTTTCGAGAGACTTGAGGTTAACGGAATCGAGATAGGGAACCGCCGCAGAGAGGTTGTTGTGTCGGGGCAGGAGAAGAACCATAGAGAGCCCTTTCCCGTTCTTTGTCGTGTAGGGCAGGGAGAGCATCTGTACATCCGAGGTCTCCGCGTATGGGTAGATGGCATCCTTGCCGGTCTGCTGCATCATTTTTACCGTATCCTGCGAACCGTCAGATGTGATAAACGTGGTGTCTGTGGTCAGGTTGGCATCGAACTGATTCTCCCAGGTTCCCTTGAAATAGACAGCATTTGTGATCACGAGTCGGGTAAGCGAATCAATGGTGCCGGGGGGCAGGAGATCGGGGATCTTATCATTGGTCTGATCAGCCACCCAGGTGTTGATCGTCTTGCGAGACGCTTCGGGCTGGTTGACAAAGTCGAGGTTCGTGGTGTTTGCCCCGTAGTATTTCTCAGCAATGACAGAATACGTGGGGAGGAGGACATCGGTTTTGTCTGCCCACAGGGCATTTGCAGTATTCAGGGTATATCCTGTGTCCCCGGAATTGATTGCTGCATTTTCTGTAGCATATCCTTCCCGCATCGTGATCTTGTTTGCCGGGAAGAAGAAAACGGAGCGGATCTCATCGGCGGTCGTCCCGTGTGCCCCTTCGTACGTGATAGCAAGTGCTGACGAGATGGAAAATGGCGAGAAGAAAATGTTCCCGGGTGTATCCCCCGCTGCAAGCTGACGGTACAGGCTCGCGGAGAAGCGGTTATTCGCTTCAGGGACGCTGTTTTCGGAAATCCCGGCAGGTGTGATGGTCGCTGCTTGCGACAGGTTTCCTTCTATTTGGCTCTCCTGCACTGATGGGGTCAAGGCACACCCCGCCGCAAGCAAAAGGAGGGACAGGGAGGAGACAATGAGGAGAATCCACAAAGACTGGAGGTTCATACCGTTGTGTGAGCGGGGGGTATCATTAAATCTGACGATAACTGCGATTTTTTTCGCAGTCTCCCAAACGAGAGTGCCAAGTGCCAATCACTATATTTTCAATGGGAATTGGTTCCGCCAAAAAAATCTACGACACGTTTCAAAAAAAAGTAAGCTCTTATTCCTTCTTCTCTTCCACCGGTTTCACCGGAGCCCCGGCTGCCGCCGCCACCGGTTCCTTCTTCTTTGGCCCTGCCACCGTCACCTTGAACAAACCGCCCCGGGCCGTCATCGACTCAGGATATTGCGTATCCATGAAGAGGCACTTTGTCGGGCAGACCTCAACGCAGCAGTCGCAGACGATGCAGCGCAGCCGGTCGATCTGCCAGGTCTTCTCTTTCACATCAACGCAGATCGCCTGCGTCGGGCACTTCCGCTGGCAGGATCGGCAGGTGATACACTTTGCCGGGTCGATGGTCACGTGCCCCCTGGTGTGGCTCATTTTCTTTGCCGGTTTTGCCGGGTACATCAGGGTTGCCGGGCGGGAGAACAGGCTCTTTAAAACCGTTTTTGTATTCTCAAACAGCACCATCGCACATCACCTCTCCGAACAGCCGATACAGGGGTCAATCGACAATACAATCATCGGCACGTCAGCAAGCTCGCAGCCCCGGAGCATCTTGATCAAGGGCGGGAGATTGGTGAACGTCGGGGTCCTCACCCGGTGCCGGACAAGGTTCCGCTTCCCATTCCCCTTGATGTAGTGCACGACTTCCCCCCGGGGCTGTTCCGCACGTGAGAAGTACTCACCGTTGGGGGCACCCGTCACTTTCACATCCACCGGGCCCTCGGGGATCTTTTTTACGCACTGATCGATAATGTCAATCGAAGTAAAGAGCTCCTTTGCCCGCACCGCACACCGGGCATAGCAGTCGCCGGACTGCTCCACGACCGGTTGGAAATTGATCCTGTCATACGCTGCATACCCGGTCTGGCGGAGATCGATCCCGATCCCGCTCCCCCGGGCCGTCGGACCAACTGCGCCAAGTTCGTACGCATCGTCCTTCCCGAGCATCCCGATGCCCCTCAACCGGTGGCTGACCGACGAATCTTTGAAAAACACGTTGGCCAGGTCGCGGAGCTCGGGCTCGATTGCCCGCAGGCCTTTGACCATCTCGTCAAGCTTCTCCGGCGCAATATCCCTCCTGACTCCGCCGACCTTGCAGACACCCTGGATCACCCGGCCGCCCGTGGTCGCTTCCATATCATCAAGAAGGTGCTCCCTGAGACGCCACGCATTCATAAAGACGCTCTCAAATCCCATCCCATCGGCAAACAACCCGAGCCAGAGGAGATGCGAGTGCATCCTTGAGTACTCCGACCAGATGGTCCGGAGGTACTGCGCACGCTCGGGGACTTCGATGTTCATGATATGCTCGATCCCCTGCGCGTAAGTGTTGCTGTGGATGTAACTGCAAATCCCGCAGATCCGTTCCGCGACGTAGATATACTCGGGATATTCACGTTTCTCCACGAGCTTTTCCAGGCCCCGGTGGACATAGCCGATTGACGGGAGGACATCCACGACCGTCTCGTTTTCAAGGACCAGATCGAGATGGATTGGTTCCGGCAGCACCGGGTGCTGGGGCCCGAACGGGACGGTTATTCTTTCCGGCATGATGCGTCCTCCTTGGTGATGGTCACAGTAAAGGGATGTTTGATCGTCGTCCGGTAGAAATGGCCGCCAAAGTCGACGTTCATCCCTGCAACGGTGATCCCGTACAGGTCGTGGATCTCGTTCTCGTAGACAAACGCCCCCCAGTACACGCCGCTCACGCTCGGGACGACCGTGTCCTGCCGGACCGTGATACGCAGGTTGGTCATGACAAAGTCCTTGTCGAACGTGTAGTTGATCTCGAACTCCTCCCCGACCTGCGTGCAGCCGATCTGGACAAGGCGTTTACCCTCGTTTTTCTGCTCTGCGGTCCGGGCGACCAGTTCGTCCACACCGATTGTGGTTGTCGTCTGCTGATCAAGGGTCATTTACGCACCTCCAGCGGGTTTTTCTTCGGCAGCAGCCGGGACTGCCCGCTCCGGGACCATCGGAATTCTCCCGTCGCGTTTTCCTTCAAGGATCCCGAGGGCCTTGACGATCCCGTCAATGATCGATTCCGGCCGGGCAGCACACCCGGGCACATACACATCAACCGGGAGGATCGTATCGATCCCGCCCGCGACATTGTAGCATTCACGGAAGATCCCGCCCGACGTTGCGCAGACCCCGACGGCCACAACGACTTTCGGGTTGGGCATCTGGTCGTAGATATTCCGGATAACGTACTTGTTCTGCTCGTTGACAGAACCCGTCACGACAAAAATATCCGCATGCTTGGGGTTGCCGGTGTTGATAATCCCAAAGCGCTCCACATCATACATCGGCGTGAGGCAGGCAAGGATCTCGATATCGCAGCCGTTGCAGCTCGATGCGTCGTAGTGAATAAGCCAGGGAGACTTGTGCAGGTATGCCATGGTCAGACCCTCCCGAGGATGTACAGAATTGCGATATTGAGCGCCCCAAGGACAATCGCGATGGTCCACGAGCTCTTCACGGCAAACTGCCACTTCACCCTCGCATTGGTATTGTCGATGTAAAGTTCGAAGAGGTAGACGATGATGATTGCGATGATACCAATCACCGGGTATGCCGCAAAGAACAGGTACACGAGCCCGAGCAAAAAGACCGTCTCGTACCAGTGGGTGACCTCGATCCACCCGAGCGCCGGGCCCGAGAACTCGGTCGTGACCCCTTTTACAATCTCCTGGTGGGCATGGTGCGAAGTCGAGATATCAAACGGCGACTTGCGCAGCTTGATCGTCAGGATGTAGATGAGCCCGAGGAATATGCCCGGGATTAAAAGGACGATCGGGTACGGGAACCCTGCGATGTCCCCGACACCAAACGAACCGGTCGCCAGGTACATGCCCACCGCGACAAGGATAAGCATAGGTTCGTAGGCCATCACCTGGATAAGCTCCCGTTCTGCACCGATGTGGCTGTAGGGAGAATTTGCCGAATATGCCCCAAGGATCAAAAAGACCTCGGCAAGCGTGACGGCAAAGATCACAAGCAAAAGGTCCCCGCCGGCAAAGAAGAGTGCCCCGGTAAAGGCCGCAAAGATCACGTAGCCAAAAACGTAGAATCTCTGGGTTCCGTTTACCACTGCATCCTCTTTTTCAAAGAGCTTCCCGACATCGTAGAACGGCTGGAGGATCGAAGGTCCGACCCGGCCCTGCATGTGAGCGGTAACCTTCCGGTCGATACCGGCAATAAGGCCGCCGACAAGCGGGGCCAGGAGAATAAAGACAACGGCGCCGACAAGAGAGATCATAGGATCACCCCGGTTGCCAACGTCGCTGCAAACATGAGCACGATAATCCCTGAACAAAGGTAGATCCCGGTCCGTTTAAGCCGGGCCTCGCCAAACCACGGGCTGAGGTAGTAGTTGGCAAGCTTCACCTCGGCCTGTGCGCCAAGCGCAGTCTGGAAATGCATATCGGGAGTCGTGGGGATGCCCCCCATGTAGGGGGGAAGGGTCCGGAACTTCCGGCGCGGAATGAGGATGCTGATGGGCAGGATGACGATCAAAAACAGCATCATGATCATGATAAGGATGTTGTCCTGCGAGAGCCCCGCGATGCTTCCATATTGTGCAAAGAGGTAGGGCTCGATCAGGATCTTCGAGATAATAGGGAAGATAAAGCAGGTGATGGTCGTAAGCCCTGCAAGCGTGACCAGGGCCACCCACTCGTTTTTATCAACCGCACCCTCGACATTGGTCTGGTCCGGCGTGACGGAGAGCAGTTTCCCCATCCATTTTGCCCAGAAGAAAACCGTGAGCGCACTGCCAAAGGCCAGGATGACAACAAAGACAAAGCCAAGCGGTGCGTCCATGAACGCCTGGATTGCCGCCCACTTGGAGATCAGCATACCAAACGGCGCAAGGAACATGCCCGCTATTCCGATCACCATCATTGCAGCAAGCCGGGGGGCCCGGGTGATAAGGCCCGTCATGTCCTCGATCTCCCGGCTCTGGATCCGGTGCTCGACCGTTCCCACGGACAGGAACAGGAGCGACTTTGCGATGGCGTGGAATATGATGAGGAGGATTGCAGCCCATACGGCTTCGTACGTCCCGATGCCTGCACAGGCAACGACAAGGCCGAGGTTAGCTATCGTGGAATAAGCCAGCACCCGTTTTGCATTGGTCTGGGAGATTGCAATCCCCGATGCCAGAAGGAAGGTGAGCGCTCCGACAAACGCGAGGGTATACCCGGTGGCAGAAAACGCATAGACCGGTGCGAACCGGACAAGGATGTAGACCCCGGCCTTTACCATAGTGCTCGAATGCAGGAGGGCTGAAACCGGCGTCGGTGCAACCATCGCCCCGACAAGCCATGAGGAAAACGGCATCTGGGCGGCTTTCGTGAGCCCTGCAAACCCGATGAGGGCAGCCGGGATAAGGACAAGCGCCTTTCCCGAGACAAGGATCTGGTCGATGCCAAGCATCCCGCCCTCGGGCATGGCGGCAAGATAGATGAGGGCCGCAATAAAGGCGATCCCGCCAAGCAGGTTCATCCACAGGGCGGTAAATGAATTATGGATCGCTTCTTCGGTTTTGGTAAACCCGATGAGGAGGAAGGAACACAGGGTCGTGACTTCCCAGAAGAAAAAGACCCATACAAGGCTGTTTGAGAAGACCAGTCCGAACATCGCGGAGATGAACACGAAGATGATCAAAAAAAATGTGCCCGTCCGGTCAGGTATCCCGACATGGTGCTGGTAAAAATGCCGCATGTACCCGAGCGAGTAGACACAGATCAGGCTCCCGATGATCCCGATAATCAGGGCCATGATGATCGAAAATTCATCAATGAAAAGGGGGTTTGATACCGGCGCCAGGTGAGCGTAACCGGATTCAAACCAGACGATCAGGGCAGTCTCGATCAGGGTAAGGGCGAGGACCAGGTAATTGCGGTACCGGACTGCATACCAGAGCAGCAGGACCGATATGGCCATCTCAAGGATAAACATGACGAGGCTGACCGGTTCAGGGTCAAACACATAATAGACCGTCCCCTTGTCAAACATTGTTACAAGCAGCAGGACAGTAACAACACCTATTGCCAGTGCCGATATCTTGACTATCCAGTCCCTTTCGGTATCCCGGCGCACTGCAATCATGAAAAGCGCCGTTATCAGGGGGAACAGGATGAGAAAGAGTAACAGTTGCACGCTAACATCCACCCACCGGAACTATAGTGATTTTTCATTATTAATCATATTGAATTGAACGCCGGTACCTGGAATCCGGACCGGAAAAACAAAAATTCTGTCGTTTTTTTATGGATCTTCTGCTCGGCCGGACCCTGCCACGCAAGAAATTGTCCTTCCTGCGCATGCACATAATAATGCATTTGATTCCGGGGGGAACACCACGGGAAGTGCCCTTGCGGCAGTGTGCGGGGATAATTATGATAAGAGTTTAATGCAACAAAATTGCACTAATACTGACCTGAAGGTGATTTGCCGGCGGTGAAGGGATCATGGTCCCGTTTCCGGACCTGGCACCATTCTGAAGGGGTATCAGACAGAAGGGCAGGAATAAAAGACTCCTGCTTTCTTGTGAAGAGTCAAACCTGATGTGTTATGGCCTATTATCCCACAACCGGCTGTTCTTTCGATATGATGTACGAAAGGACACCTGCCGGTCAGGATAACAGGGTTCCGCAACACGGCAGGGAGGTCAAGGAATGATCGAACTAGCATTACTCGTTGTCATTGTGATATGTGTTATCGCACTGGCCCTCGCCGCTCTCCTGACGCGTAATCTCCTCTCGCAGGATGAGGGAACGCCCAAGATGCGCGAGGTTTCCGATGCGATCAAGGTGGGTGCGGAAGCATTCATCAAGCGCCAGTACTCGACTATCGCCATTATTGCCATCGTGCTCGCTGTGGTGATCTTTGCTGTCTATTTCATCACCGGACAGCAGTCGCTTGCCATGTACACGGCATTCTCCTATATTATCGGTGCCGCATGCAGTGCAGTTGCCGGTGTTGTCGCAATGTCCATTGCGGTCAGGACGAATATCCGTACTGCAGCGGCAGCCCAGCACAGCGACGGGAAGGCTCTCGACTTCTCGTTCCGCGGCGGAGCAATATCGGGTCTGATCATCACCTCAATGTCACTCCTCGGGGTCTCCCTGACGTATATTGCACTCGGGGCAGATCCGCAGACCACCCCCTTTATCATCATCGGGTTCGGCTTTGGTGCCTCGTTTGTGGCACTCTTCGCCCAGCTCGGCGGTGGTATCTACACGAAAGCTGCTGATGTCGGTGCAGACCTTGTCGGCAAGGTCGAAGCCGGCATTCCCGAAGACGATGTCCGGAACCCGGCCACCATCGCAGATCTCGTTGGCGACAACGTCGGCGACTGTGCCGGCCGTGGCGCAGACCTCTTCGAATCCACCGCTGCCGAGAACATCGGTGCGATGATCCTCGGTGTTGCACTCTTCCCGGTCTTCGGTGTCAACGGTATCCTCTTCCCTATCGTCATGTGTGCCCTGGGTCTCCTCGCAAGCATGATCGGTATCCTCTCTGTCAAGGGTAAGGACGGGGCCGACCCAATGGATGCCATGAACCGGGGGTATTACATCACGGCGATCATTTCCGCGATCTTCCTTTTCTTTGGGGTCCAGTGGCTCCTTGGATCGGTAACCGGCTGGATGTACTTCTTCTACGCTGGTCTCGTTGGTATTGCACTCTCCGTGTGTTTCCTCCGGGTTACCCTGTACTATACCGACCACCACTACCGTCCGGTCAAAGAGATCGCTGATGCTTCTGAAACAGGAGCAGCGACAAACATCATCACCGGGTTCTCAGTCGGTCTTGAGACCACCGCAATCCCCGCCATCCTGATCGGCATCTCCCTCCTGCTCTCCTACTGGTTCGGTACCATGAGCGGTATTACAAATGGCGGCCTCTACGGGACTGCCGTTGCTACCGTGGGTATGCTGATGGTCTGTGCGTACGTCCTTGCCATGGATACCTTCGGGCCTATCGCGGACAATGCCGGCGGTATCGTGGAGATGAGCGGTGCACCGGAGGAAGTCCGCAAGCGCATGGACAGTCTCGATGCAGCCGGTAACACAACAAAAGCTCTCACCAAGGGATATGCAATCGGCAGCGCCTCACTTGCAGTATTCCTGCTCTTCAACGCCTACATGGCCGATATTGCCAAGCTGACCGGTAAGGCATTCGATGTAGTCAACCTTGCAGACGTGCATGTCTTTGTCGGGGCACTTCTCGGCGCGATGCTGGTTTTCCTCTTTGCGAGCTTAGCCATCCGCGCAGTCTCCAAGACCGCACAGTCAGTTATCAGTGCAGTCCGTATCCAGTTCAAGAACCCGGCCATCATGGCAGGTACCCAGAAACCGGACTACGCAGAAGTTATTGATATCACGACCCAGGGAGCGCTCAGGAACATGGTCCTCCCCGGGATCCTTGTAATCGCGTTCCCGATATTCATCGGGGTCACCATGAAATACGAAGCCCTTGCCGGCTTCCTCATGGTTGCGACCATCACCGGCATTCTCTTTGCACTCATCCTCAACAACAGCGGCGGTGCATGGGACAATGCCAAGAAATTCGTTGAAAGCGGTGCCCACGGAGGCAAAGGCAGCGAGGCCCACAAGGCAGCCGTTGTCGGCGACACGCTCGGCGATCCGTTCAAGGATACCGCCGGTCCGTCGCTCCACGTGCTTATCAAGCTCCTTGCGACCTTAACGCTCGTGCTCGCTCCGCTCTTTATCTAAAAACCGGATCAATCCTTTTTTTTTGCATGTTTTCACGGTTACCGACGGCGTTTCGGTGTCGGTCCTGTTCCTTACCACGGTCACGCAGGTACGCCGGACCATTAATACCCCTCCCGCAACGGCTGCCAGAAGACAGAGGGAACCGGAGCAGTCCGGCTAAAAATGATGCGGCTAAAAAGGTGCGTCAGGTACGAAAGATGCGTTGCCGGATCCCGGGTTATGGAGCAGGTTTTCGGAATTTCCCGGGGGGGATATGGATGACAAAACGCGCCCCTTTACCGGGTTCCCCGTTCTCTTCGATCCTTATCCCGGTGATGGCAAGGATCTCCCGGACCAGGAAGAGGCCAAGACCGGTGTGGGTCCCGAACCCCTTTGCAAAGATATTCTGCTTGTCGGCCTGCACTATGCCCCTGCCATTATCCGCAACAACAAGATCGAAGCCATCGGGGGCCGGGTTTCCGCAGACGGTTATGCCGGTTACCGTTCCCCCGTGCATGAGGGAGTTCTCAAAGAGATTGTAGAACACCTGCCGAAGCAGCGGATCGGCAAACAGGAGGACACCTTCAAGGGAATTATCCCGGGAAACCTGGGTAAAACCACCTTCCCGGGTGACATCCCGGATAATCTCCATGACATTCTGCCAGTGGGGTGTCTGCATGCCCATATCCTCGTACTGCTGGGTAAACGATATCTGGCCCCGGATAACCTCGCTGGTCCTCATTGCCTTCCTGAGGAGCTCCTTTACCCCGGGTTCAACAATGTCCTCTTCCATGAGCTGGAAATATCCCTGGAGGGCGGTCAGCTGGTTGATGATATCGTGCCGGGTGATAGATGAGAGAAGGCTCAGCTTCTGGTTTGCCTCGCGCAGCGCCAGATCAGTATGCCGGCGCTCGGATATATCCCGGCCGACCGATTGGTACTCTATGATTTTTCCCGTGCTGTCAAAAATACCCCGGTCAGTCCACTGGACCCACCGGATCATCCCGTCGGGCATTCGAAGACGGTGTTCCACGGTCTGGACCGGATTCACCGGAGTAATTGCACCAAAATGCGCCTTTACCCGGGGACGATCCTCTTCCGGGATATCCGGGGAAAATTTCCGTCCGATCACATCTTCCCTCGTCTTCCCGAAATACCGGCAGTATGCACCGTTTACAAAAAGGTGCTCGCCTTTGGGGGAGAACCGGCAGATAAATTCGGTCTGGTCCTCCACAACGTTCCGGTACCGTTCTTCGCTTTTGGCAAGCGCCTGCTGGTTCTTCGAGAGCTCTTCGTAATTCTGCCGGAGCTCTTCTTCGGTCGCGGTCAGCTGCTCGTAGGCTGCGTTAAGCTCGTCATGTGTTATTTTGAGCTCTTCTTCTGCGACTTTCTGGTCGGTAATGTCCATCCCGACCGACTGGTATTCGGTAATCCGGCCCGATTTGTTAAAAACTGCCCGGTCGCTCCAGCGCTGCCACCGGACTTCCCCTGATGGCATGATTATCCTGTGCTCGATTATCCCGACCGGGTGTTCAGGGGAAAGCGCAGTAATATCGAGTTTGAGCCGGTGCAGATCCATCTTCGGGATATTGACCTTCTGCGGCTTACCGATACAGGTATCCGGATTCATCCCGAAATACCGACAGTATGCGCCATTTACAAAGGTTATCAGCCCATCCGGTGAAAACCGGCAGATGAACTCTGTCTGGTCCTCCACAACATTCCGGTACCGCTCTTCGCTTTTGGCAAGCGCCTGCTGGTTCTTCGAGACTTCATCGTAATTCTGCCGGAGCTCTTCCTCGGTCGCGGTCAGCTGCTCGTAGGCTGCGTTGAGTTCCTCATTTATGCGCCGCAGTTTTTCCTCTGATTCCTTGCGGCTTGTCACATCCCGGATGGACTCGATTGCCCCGATTATCCGGCCATCCGTGTCACACATGGGCGAAGCAATCATCCAGAGATGGGCGCCTTTCCCGGCAAATGCATTCTGGCTGTAAAGCTCGGAGATTACCTTTTCCCCGTCGCGGATAAGTTCCCTTCCGGAACTGTTCCCGTTACCCCCATGGATAAGAAGGTCCACAAGGGTGGATTTCCCGCCATTTATACCCGAAAAAACTTCGGTATATTTTGAGGTGCCCACAACCGCTCCGGCAGGAACGCCCGTCACCTGCTCCATCATCCGGTTCCACGAGATCACCTTGTTCTCGCGACTGACGGCAAATGTCGCATCGGGAAGAAAATCTATCAGATCGGACATCTGCTGACGGGACTCCCTGAGATCGTCCCGCATCCGTTTTCGTTCAATGGCAGTGTTGAGTTTGTATTCGAGTTCGACAAACTGGGACTTTGGCTCTCCCCCTTTCTGGAGATAGAAGTCGGCACCGCTGTTGAGCGCCTCTATTGCTATCTCTTCCCGGCCCCGCCCGGTAAAAAGAATAAACGGGAGGTCATGGTAATTGAGGCGGATATGCCGGAGAAACTCGATGCCGTTGATACCGGGCATCTCGTAATCGGATATTATGCCGTCGTAGTTCTGCTGCTTGATCTTCCCGAGCGCTTCACCTGCGGAAGATGCGGTATCGATGCGGAGATGGCCGGACATTTCCAGAAAGATTCTGCCAATATCGAGAAGCGTAGGCTCATCGTCAACATACAATACCGAAAGCATGCTACCCTAATGCCCCAAGTGCGTAACTATTGTTTGCAAAGACACGAATAAATGCCAACCGATCTGATTCGGTAAAATTTGTTTTTTATATTAATCTCAACCAAAAAAACACCGGCTCCTGCGGACACTCTTTTGGGGAAATGTCCCCCTGCCTGCATTATCCCTGTGAAAAATCCGTGATGCACGGATCGTTTGGATCCTCACTGAACCCTTCGAAAAACAGAAATGCCGGAAAGGAGGGGTTGGCCTGGGATCCGGGCCCCGGGATTGACCGTTAACTGCACCCGGACCAGCCGCAGTGCTTGCATATTCCCTGGTTGCATCCCTCGCCAAAGTCGAGGGGTTCGTGACACTCGGGGCAGAGCCTCTTTTCCCCGGTCTTTTTGATGCTCCAGTCGCTCAGGGTCGAGATGCTCTGGTTCCTGGCAGAGAGATCGATGCACCGGCCGACAACATCTGCGCAGGAATGACCTTCCGACGAGGGGTTCTTGATCGCGGAGATACAGTTGACTTTTGCGAACTGCTTGACAAACTTCCCGTACGGCACGCCATTCTGGAGCCCGGTGCTGATTGCCCGGCCAAGGGCGCTGCTGTTCGCGTCGCATCCGCCGCTGCCCACGGTCCGGATGAAAACCTCCATGGGCTTCCCGTTTAAAAGGTTGACCGTAACGTAAAGACGGCAGCACCCGGACTGGCAGAGATAGGTCCGGCCGGCAAGCTCCTTTGGCCGGTCGATGGATAACGACGGGAGGGCCCGGGGGACCGGGAGGTCCTGCCCGGCTGCTGACGGTGCTGCTGCCAGAGGTTCCGGATCTTTCTCTTTTAAGGCAAGGACAACCTCTTCCCTGCTTCCCGTACGGTAGATGGTGATCCCCTTAAGACCAAGCTTCCAGGCCATGAACAGGGCTTCTTCGCAGTCATCTTTTGTCGCGGCAAACGGCATGTTGATGGTCTTACTGATCGAGGCATGGACGTATTTCTGGAAACTTGCCTGCATTCGGATATGGTCGCGCCACGGGATGTCAAGGGCAGTCTTGAAGAGAGAAAGGAACTCCTTTGGCAGCCATGAGAGATCCTGGATCGTCCCGGTCTCATGGACATGGGAAATGACCTCTTCAGTTTTCTTTGCCCGCTCGTCACCGGCAAATCCCATATCCGAAAGGGTGCGGATGAGGGCTTCCTTAAACACCGGGTTGACGATGACAAACGTTTTCCCCACGGTGTTTTTCCGGGTATAAGCAAACGAGAAAATCGGCTCGATGCCGCTTGAACAGCCGGCAAGAAGCGAGATCGTCCCGGTCGGGGCGACCGTTGTCATGGCGGCGTTTCTCACGGCAAAGTCCTTCCACATGCTGCCCTTCCAGGCCGGGAATGTCCCGAGTTTTTCGGCCCGCAGGTGAGACTCTTCAATTGCCGTATCGGTAACAAGCTTCATCGTGCGCTCACACCATGCCCGGCCCTCAGGGGTATCGTACGCGATGCCGAGCATGAGCATCGCATCGTGGACGCCCATAACTCCAAGACCAATCTTCCGTGTCTTTTTGGTCGCCTCGCCAATCTGGGGGATGGGAAAGACATTCTTGTCGATCACGATATCCAAAAAGCGGGTCGCCATCCGGGCGGTGTCACGAAGCAGATCTTCATCGAGTTCACCGTCACGGATGCAGGCGGCAAGATTAATGCTGCCGAGGACACAGCTCTCGTAGGGGAGGAGCGGCTGTTCGCCGCAGGGGTTTGTCGTGTCGATCTCACCGAGCAGGGGTGTCGGGTTGTGCCGGTTGATCTCATCGTAGAATAGGATGCCGGGCTCACCATTCTTCCAGATCCCCTCGACGATCCCGTTCCAGATCTGGCCGACGGTGACGGTCGCCCCCGAGTGGGGATGGGTGAGCCAGACCGTGTCAAACTGCCGTTTTTCGACAAGGTTCATGAATTTTTCATTGACCATTACCGAGATGTTGAAGTTGGAGATGTCGCCTTCCTTTTTCTTTGCCGAGATAAACGAGAGAATGTCGGGATGCCAGACATTGAGGATCCCCATATTTGCCCCGCGCCTTCGACCGCCCTGCTTTATCACGTCGGTTGCGGCGTTAAAGACCCGCATGAACGAGATCGGCCCTGACGCCACGCCATCCGTGGACTGGACCGGCGATCCTTCGGGCCGGATGTGCGAGAAATTATAGCCGGTGCCGCCGCCCGTCTTGTGGATGATTGCACCCTGCTTCATCGCGTCAAAAATCCCGTCGATAGAATCCGGGACCGGAAGGGTAAAGCAGGCGGAAAGCTGCCCGAGCCCGGTTCCCGCATTCATAAGGGTCGGGGAATTGGGCAGGAACCGGAGGGACTGCATTGCCTCAAAAAACCGGGCCTCTTCGGTCTTGTCATCTGCTAGGGCCGAGGCGACCCGACGGCAGATATCCTCGTACGTACTCTCGCCTTTCCTGAGATACCGGGCGGAAAGGATGCTGTCAACAACGGGCGATGATGTCATGGATTACCTCGTATTTTCGATCAGGATTCTTTGAAAAATGATTGATCGGACGGATGAATTATTGCCCATGGATCGCATTAAACATGTCGTCACGGGGGGTGAAAGTGCAGACGACCTCTCACCGGCCCGGTACCGGGGCGCCATGATGCTATAAATCAGATAACGCACGTATTGGATAGTATCATGACACGGTCATGTCCTGCATGCGGCGCGAAAGTTCCGGAGCCGGCAAAATTCTGCAGCGAATGCGGTTCACCGCTGGCGGTTATACCGGCTCCGCCGGGTTCATCCGCCGGCCCTGCACAGGAAAAAGTTGAGAAAAGCACCGCGCTTGCGGTGATCGGTTCGGCAGTCTTCCCGGGCCTCGGGCAGGTCTACGAAGGAAACATCCTGCGGGGATACATTGTGTTCCTCAGCACATTTTTCGGGTTTTTCCTGTTTATCCTCCCGGGAATCGCCGTCTGGCTCTATGGCGTGTATGATGCATACACCACTGCGGTCGGGATGAACCGTGGTTCCATCCCGGGCAAGCCGGCCCCGGTCATTCATATGGTAATCTTTGTAATCGTGACATTTCTTATCGCAGTCCTGTCCGTCATCCTCCTTGCCGTATTGTTCTTTTCAGTCGCAGAGCCGCAGACCATAACCATGACCCTCAATAATACCGGTATTGACACCCCTGCCGGACATATTATCGGGATCTGATGAGATCGCCGGCACCGGTGAGGCGGGTGGCAACAGGAGCGGGGTATCACAAAAAAGCCCGGCGATCAGAGCGGCAGGAGGACCGTCCCGATACCATGAAGCATCCCGTTTGAACAGCATATATCGGGGAGGAGAACCGGGGCATTACACACAAAAACCCGGCCGTCTTTTTTTGAGAGGGATGCCGGGATGTCAAGCAGAGTGGGACATGAGACGCGTTCCCCCAAAGCCGCGGCCGGGAGACGGCCTGACAGGATATGGTACTGGAGGACACGGGGGAGTACTCCGCATATATCCTGCACAAGGACAGAAAATTCCCGGGGTGAAAGTTTCAGGAAGGCCTGATTGGTCGGGGCGCAGACGGTAAGCGGCCCTTTCCCGGCGAGCACTACGTCAAGTCCTGTTGCCCGGCATGCCCCGGCCATCAGGGAAAACCGATCATCCGCGGCAAGTGTGCCCGCAATCGTTTTTGGTTCTGTCATCCACAAACTCCCTTATAGCGTTTAATGATTTT
>JBAZFZ010000034.1:0-19445 GCA_041653075.1 Methanoregula sp. | reverse complement strand
TTTCGGTACTTTTATATAGTAAGCCAGCTTGCCCTCATGGTTTTCTTCGCTGATGAAACCCAAGGGCTCACATTAAGTGAGTTATTACCGAATCGGATATCGATTTGCCGGTATTTGCAGTATGTCGACATGCATCAACTTGTACGCTATCTCGAAGAGAAGTGCTATAAGGCAGGAGGGAATCATTATCGCCATGATCCCCTCACCATGCTAAAACTCGTAGTTGTGAAGTTTTATCGTCAGTCCTCGTACAAAGACACACTATTATCCCTTACTGACGAAGACTGCCGCTGCCTGGGTCTGCCATGGAACAAAAACCGGTATGTGATTCCAGCTCATTCCACACTTCATCATTTTGTCAGATACAGACTTAAAGAGGAAGGATTTGAGAAACTCATGGAGATCATCGGAAAAACGGTCTGCCGCCTATCCCCTGAAAAATCCGGAATCATGGATTCAACGCCTTTAGAGGCCTCACGATATGATCAATACGCTGAGTCCAATCCGCACTACCAATGCAAGATGTATAAAGCTCATATCTTTCATCTGGGGGATATTCCGATTTTTTGCTGTTTTTCCGGGGGTAACAAACCGGATTTTACTTATGCTACTAACTTGATTAATGGCGTGGAGCCGATGAAACCAAAGATTACTGCGGTGTTTGCAGATGGAGGGTATGATAGTTTTGAGATTCATGCGGATATTCATCATTTCCTTCATGCGAGACCGGTAATTGATTGCCGTGAAAATGCGGTTACTCACGATGAAGGAACGTTAGATAGGATCGATCACTGGGTCAACAAATTGTGGAAGGATGGGGGATCGGTTCATGATAGAATTGAGAAAAAACTTGAATTCCTGTATAAGCAGGGCCGAAAAGAGCAAGTCGGCATGTATTTTAGAAACCAGAATCTGAACGACCCTGCATTCGATTTAATCTATTCACGACGTGGAGACTGCGAACGAACCCACAATAATATTAAGTCTATTGTGAAGTTTGACGTCAGGAAAGTGAGAAACGATAGTAAAAGACTCTATGTCCTGGCAAATTTCGTAATCTACCAAATCCTCCTCTTGGGGCATCTCCAGAACAAGATTTTCCCGGTTCAACAACTCGCACAATATTTCTGATTCTCTCATTTGTTTTACACTAAACCGGGGTGCTGAAGTAGCGGATGCTTTGTGATTATTTTCGATTTGGCCTGCGATTCCCGGGTTTTCCCACTTGTTGATCGATGAAATGCGCGTTATGCGGGTAACCGGTAACGAATATTGCGATGAAATTTCGCTTTTTCACTTTTTCCCGGTTGCCCGTCCAACGATTGTCATGGCTCGTTGGATTGGCTCTACAAGGATATCGCACAAAAATCCGCATCTATTTATGCTCATATGTGTAAATATTTCCCGGAAAACCTGGAGATGTACCACGATGCCAGATTTTGATGGAACCGGCCCTTTAAAACAGGGACGGAGAACCGGCGGGGGGCTAGGCCCCGGTAACAAGCAGCGTGACGTGTGCAGCAGCAAAAATGACATGACGAATTCCTCCATGGACACGGATAATGATCCTGCCTGATATTTTATTGATATCATGACCCAGCCATTTATCACAATACGTAATCTCTGCATGGATTATGACGGAACCCGGGTTCTTGACAAGATCTCATTTGAGATTCCTGAAGGAGAAATTATCGGCATTATTGGCAGGAGCGGTGCAGGAAAAAGCGTGCTCATGCACCTGCTCAGGGGAGTTGAACAACCGCCAACCAGGGGTTCGATCATGTACCATATCGCCGCCTGCCCGGAATGCAGTTTCATTGATGTGCCAAGCAGGGCAGGAACCTCCTGCCCGCACTGTAATCAGAAACTTGTTCCTGCCGATGTAGACTTCTGGGCACCGGAAAACGATTCCATGAAATCCCGGATCATGCGCCGGACAGCTATCATGTTCCAGCGTACATTTGCCCTGTACGGCGACGACCGGGTAATTGAAAATGTTCTCCATGCCCTTGACGATATCGGTTATCCCCAGGACAATGCAATCTCGCGTGCCGCAGATCTCATCGACCAGGTAAAATTATCCCACCGGATGATGCATATCGCACGCGATCTATCAGGCGGTGAAAAACAGCGGGTTGTGCTTGCACGCCAGCTTGCAAAAGATCCGGCCCTGCTCTTTGCCGATGAACCGACAGGAACCCTTGATCCGGAGACTGCCCGGGTGGTCCATGCGATGCTTAAGGAGGCTGCCGAAAACAACCACATGGGTATGATTGTCACCTCGCATTTTTCCCAGGTTATCGAGGATATGACAACACGGGCAATTCTTCTTGACAAGGGAAAAATTGCCGGGATTGGTGCCCCCCATAAAATTGTAACGCAGTTTACCCGGGATGTCAGGGAAGATGAGCGGGAAAAACCTCCCGAATTGGGCAGGATTATCTTGTCTGCACGGGATGTGGCAAAGCGGTATATTTCCGTTGATCGCGGGGTTGTACGCGCAGTAAACCTGGTCACGTTCGATGTTGCTGAAAAAGAGATTTTTGGCATCATCGGCAAGAGCGGCGCAGGAAAAACCACGCTGTCCCGGATTATAGCCGGCATTATCGAACCCACGAGCGGCGAGATGAATGTCCGTATCGGAGAAGACTGGGTGGATATGACAAAGCCCGGCATTAACGAACGCGGCCGGGCAAAAGAATACATCGGACTTCTCCACCAGGAATACGATCTCTATCCCCACAGGAATATTCTTGACAACCTGACCGATGCCATCGGGTTAGAATTCCCAAAAGAACTTGCCATGCGAAAAGCACTCATTACTCTTGGAATGGCCGGATTTTCAAAGGAAAAATCAAAAGAGATTCTTACCCGGTTCCCGGGAGAACTTTCTGATGGAGAACGGCACCGGGTGGCACTTGCACAGGTACTTATCCGCGAACCCCGGCTGGTTATTCTTGATGAACCGACCGGGACTATGGATCCTATAACAAAACAGGATGTCAGGCATTCGATCCTGCATGCACGGGACGAAATGGATGAGACATTTATCCTTGTATCGCATGACATGGATTTTGTCCGGGATATCTGCGACAGGGTAGCCCTGATGAGAGGCGGAAAGATAATTGCAACCGGTCCAACCGATGAAATCATTTCTCTGGTAACCGCAGAAGAAAAGGAATAACATCATCAAAAAAGCGTAAAATGTGTTTGTGATACCTATGACAAAAAATAACGATAAGAAGAGTTCAGGTTCATCGGAAACCTGCAGTAACGAGGATAAAAACTGTACTTCGACACAGGCCGGCCCGGCAAAGGATCCCACAAATGTCCCAAAAGACCTCCCGCCCAAGGCAAAAATCGATGTGAAAAATGTTATCCTTGTCCTGAGCGGGAAAGGCGGTGTCGGAAAATCGACCGTTGCCGTCAACCTTGCTGCCGCACTTTCCGACAGCGGGAAAAATGTCGGGATCCTTGACCTGGACATTCACGGGCCAAATGTCCCAAAGATGCTTGGCATTGAAAACCAGCGGCCAGTAGTCCTTGCAAAGTCTATCCAGCCGGTGAGGATTTCCCCGACCCTTGCGGTGATGTCGATGGCATTCCTGCTGCCCGACACAAGCACCCCGGTGGTGTGGAGAGGGCCAATGAAAATGGGTGCGATCCAGCAGTTCCTTTCCGAGGTCAGCTGGGGATCGCTTGATTATCTGGTCGTCGACCTTCCCCCGGGAACCGGTGACGAGGCACTTACCATTGCCCAGCTTGCGCCAAATGTCCGGGGGGCAGTAATTGTTACCTCCCCGCAGGATGTTGCCGTGATGGATGCAACAAAGGCAATCGA
This sequence comes from Methanoregula sp., assembly GCA_041653075.1. GTDB lineage: Archaea > Halobacteriota > Methanomicrobia > Methanomicrobiales > Methanospirillaceae > Methanoregula. The sequence continues at coordinate 15,604 of JBAZFZ010000034.1, read as the reverse complement.
ATTTATCAAAAAACTGGATCTCCCGGTTATCGGGATCATCGAGAACATGAGCGGGATGCTCTGTCCCCACTGCCACGAGCATGTCGATATTTTCGGGAAAGGTGGCGGAAAGAAAGCGGCAGAACAGCATGACATTCCTTTCCTTGGCGAGATCCCGCTCGACCCGGCCATGGTTTTAGCCGGAGATGAGGGCAGGCCGTTTATCCACGTGCATTCCGGATCTCCGACAGCACAAGCGATGCAGGACGTTATGGAAAACCTGGTAAAGATCCTTGAGAAAAACGATTCCTGAAACCGGCAAAAATCTATTTTATCCTGTTTTATTTTCCCAGAGAAAACCTGCCATTACGCAGCCATGAAGTATCCGGACGATCTAAACAACAGGAACCGCCGGGAATAACCCGGGCAATCCTGCGCCGGGGATCTCAATTACTAAAAAAAGGAAGTCTGAAAATATCATACCCTGAACTTGTGCCCATATATTTTGCATTTTCATGAAATTCCATATCTTCAGGAAACATTTCGGCGATTTGTGTGCCGGCTTTAATTAAATCCGTGGTTGCAAGTATTTTCCCGGTGGTCGTGTCGATCAGGGTCAGCCTGTCGTAGTATGGCGAGTATTTGAATATTATCCGGATTTCAAGAGGTTGTGTTGCATATTCTATATGCCCATACAGACTTGTCGAATTGTCCGGATTAACTCTCACACTATCTCCGTACTGGATACGCGGGTCACGCAGGTAGAATTGTCTGAGTACATGGCCCTGACTATTTGTAATGGCACATTCAACAGGGCCGGACTGGATGCCGGGGTCCGGCGGGATCCCATACCATATTCCTGATGATTCTTCATACACCGTGTCGCTGTCAAAAATATAATCGATGACAAAAATTTTCTCATGAATCTCTGAATGGGATGAACTGACCGGAACGGGAATACAGCTTATTACCACGAGAATTCCAACCAACCAAATCAGCTTCATGATACGCACCCGGCCAGGAATGGCCGATCAATACTTGTCAATGATGGACAGCATCCGGAGACTGGATGCATCCCCGAATTTTCCATAATATCCTTCTTTCATGATATCGGGATCCGGATCCCAGCGCCAGAAATCTTTAGAACACCCGCCATTGTTCAGCTCAATCCTGCGGCAGTTATCCGGATCCCATCCCTGTTTTGTGGCATAACTCCGGCAGGTATCACGTGAGTTCCAGACATTCGGATCAGGGTTGTTCTGGTAATAATAGGTACTGCCGCAGTAGGTGTCCACCAGACCGTAGAGTCCATGACCGATTTCATGCATGGCCAGATTGGGTTGGTCAGCAGGGATTTTCAGGTACACATTCCCCAGACCGTTCGGGTTTGTGCATCCCATTGGCTGGCTTGGCGGGCCAAGATACATGCCGTAATAGGCAGGATACAGCAGGATCGTGAGATCGCTATACGTGACTTCATGCCAGTAGTCCTCCGGAATACTTCCGGCACAACCCTCGAAGGCATCACCGGATACCCCATCGGCCCAGTAATAGTAAAAATTGAATTTTTTCAGGTAATCTGATGAAACATGTGCCATGATCGCCGGCTGGGCTTCGAAGGTCTGGTTGATAAATTTTCTGACATCTGCCTCAAATCTGGATTTACCACCGGGATATTCGGCAAATACAACTTTTTTATTGGTGGAACTATTAAACGAGGTATGTGAGGGAACAAAAACAATATCGATCTTTGCAGTTGAAGGTCCGTTAACCAATACGGGAAAAACATCTGACTTGTGAAGGTCGATAAATATCGGAAGGTTTTTTGAAAGGTCTGCCGGAACAGTTTCATCCCGGTATCCTTCTTTTTCTGCCTGGATGGTTACTATGCCGGTCGCATAATCGGCAACAGAAATTACCAGTGTTCCATCAGATGACGATGTTCCGGCAAATACGCCATTGATATAATAGTTGACCCCCTCAAGCGGGGTGTTATTCTGGATATCCCGGGAAGTGATCTGAATTTTCCCCCCGGCAGGACCGTATTGCCCTCCGGTATATCCATACAAAGGTCCCAGTGAAATGACAAGAAGCGATGCACAGGCAATTATAATTCCGCAGAAGAATATAATAAAAATAAGCCGGCGTGAAAACAGTTCGTGCGTCATGATAGCAGATCAGTCCCGCATCCGATGGGACTTTTTTTTGTGCAGAGTGTATGAAATCTTGACATTACAGTAATCAAAAGCCAATAGTATAAATATTGTTTTATTATTATGTGATTTGTGTTGCAACTGATCCGGCGAACTTAGTGAATTTTCAAGCATCCCAAAAGTGCGATATCGTTCCTTGGAACAATGACGGTCCTGAAACCTGTCGTAAATTATGATGGATTTATCGGGTTATTGTGCAATAACGGGTCTTAGAGAGTACCCGGATTTCCCTCTGGATAATTGAGAGGATTCCTGGATCAAATACCCTGTTTTTTTGGGTTCATCAACAAAATTTCCGGTATTCCTGTATCTCCCTGTACAGGAAATACATCACACCCGCTCCATTCAAAAATACAAAAAAATACGAAAAACAAAAAAAAGGATGCCTGTCAGTATTTCCGGTATGCACCGATCACCGCAATAATCAATCCAACAGAAATTATTGCCAGACCTGTGGGGAGCGGTGTTTTTGTTGTCTTTGCTCCCGGGGTGGTATTGGAAACCCCGGTTGTTGTGGTGGGGGCTGCTGCACCCGGTGTCGTCATCGAGGGTGCCATTAATTCTCCCGGCTGCTCTGTTACAAGACCAAACGTGGATAAGCCATTGGGTGATGTAACGGTCAGTGTCACATATCCCGTTGAAGGATCGATAGATGTTATTGTGGGCGTAAGGAATTCTATGCCACCATCATCTGCCGTGTGGATAACGACAATACTGTTAATCCCGCCAACAGAATTGAGCCAGTCCGAAGGTACTGTCATGGTAACGGTCGCTGGACCGGTACCGGCAATGCCGGACTTTTCAATTACAATGGCATATGCAAGACCGGCATAGGTTTCTTTGAGATCCGCAAGATATGATTTGTATTGATCAAGGAGTGTGGGATCAAGCGTCTGGAGGATCGAAGTCTGGATCGATGCTCCGGATTCTGGCGTTGATGTGATCGTTGTTGTCCAGGACACCTGTATATTGGGCATTCCCTCCGGGCTTGCGGTGATGGGTCCGCTTGTTATTGTGCCGGTTCCCGTTACCGGAGTCTGGACGGTAACCAGTGCCTGTGCCGGACCCGTCTGGGTCTGTTGTGCGGTTGGCTGCTGGGTTGGTCCAAGCTGGAACGGTGCCACCGGTCCATCACCACTATCAGGTCCCGACGGAGTGGACGTTGGTGCCGGAGAGACTATCGTGTATGTGACGGTTGCAATCGTCGATGATCCATCTGAAACTTCAAAGGTGAGGGTCCCCAGGTCTGCCCCTCCAACGGTATACTGGAGATCAGAACTTGCCGGGGGATTTGCATCGCTTACCGTACCCTTGATCCACAGGTTCGTGTTTATTGTCTGACCCGAGAGTGCTGAGGGACCGGATAATGTGATATACTCATAGGTGCCGCTCTTAATCGTACCGATACTTGCCGGGTACGAAGGGCCATATGATTTTATGAATCCATCCGGGTCTTTTTCAAGGACAGATAATGCATCGGAATTTGAATCGGCAGCATAGACACTACTGCCGGATAAATTAAACGGCATGTATATCCCGTTTAATGAATAGCTTGCGGTCGTCAGGTGCAGGCCGGTACCGGCCAAACTTAAATTAAACGCATGGTTTTTCTGGATGTTATCCACCGTTATCGTGATCTGCGTATCGGGAGAAATGGTGCCGCTGGCTGGTGAAAAGGATGCCGTATACCCCGGTATCCCGGCAGAAATCCCGATACAGAGCATAAGGAGTACAAGCAAAAGTCCGCCATAGCGGATCCCGGCAGAAACCCTTATACTTTGAAATTTTACAGGCCCTCCCGGCCCGGCATGTTTCTTTGTCATATCGCATCAGAGAAGTATTATCATGCCGGCTTATTAATATATTTCAAATAATATTTATACAATATTACCCGGCATAGCCGGTACGTTAAATCCTGTATGTATAGTCTGGTTACCTGCATTCGTTGTAAGGTAAGCATACGTCAGGGGTTTTTTAGGAAAATTATATAATAAAATGTATTTAATATACTTGTACTGATGAGTCTTGTTCGGCCAGGGGACACCGGATATTGTATACGGAATTTTTGGAAGATCCTTGTCGCAATCCTTATTTTCGCATTCCCCGCAGCCCCGGCCATTGAAATTACCGAATCGCCGGATCACCTGGAAAACGGAGATGCGGTAACGCTTGACATTGCCGGACTTACCGATAATACCACGTTTGGGATCCAGATTCTTGGATCGTTTACCGTGCAGCCCGGCTCTGCATTTACCTTTGAGACCAGGAATTTTGTCATGCCTATCACGTTAAAAAACGGGGAGATTTCAGCATCGGTTGATAATGCAAAAACCGCGTTTTTTGCCGTGCAGAAAGGGGAGGTGCATGCAAGCGTGGGAAAAGATTCCATTCCCGACGGACATTTTGTCTATTCGGATTCGCAGACCATTCCTGTAGGAACCTATGATTCACTTGCCCTTACAGGAACGGTCGTTGACAATACGCACCCGGTGAATACACGGTTTTTCCTGCAAGGGAAAAAAAGCGGGCCGGATAACTCCCGGATATCGTTTATCCTTTCCGGCATCGATGCCGGTTCGGTCCGGATCACGGCCTATGAAAATTCAGAGGAGGTATTTTCAAAAGATATCGTGATAGGAACGCTTGACCCGGAAAAAAATTTCGGGTATGCAGGAAATATGACCGCAAGAGCAGAAGACACGCCAAAGACGGCGGCAGCGCAAATCATACCCGGCGCGGCTTTCATAGTCACCCTCTTTTTATATAAACGATACCCATTATCCTAGAACGATAATTGTTTTGGAGTCCTTGTTTTGCCTTCAAATGAATCAATAATCCAGGCTTTTTTTGACGAACGTCCGATGCCGGATCTTGTCGCCTGCGCGGTCTGGCTGTGTACGGCAATCGCCTGCATCTATATCCCGGTCATCAACCAGACGCCGGTCCGGATCCTTTTTGCGCTGCCGGTTGTCTTATTTATTCCCGGATATGCCCTCATTGCCGCCCTCTTCCCGGATAAATCCGATATCGATCTTCTCGAACGCATTGCCCTCTCGTTTGGCCTTTCCATTGCCGTTGTACCGCTGATCGGTCTTGGCCTGAATTACACGCCCTGGGGAATCCGTCTTGACCCGATTGTAATATCCCTGGGGATCTTTACCGCGGCAATGCTTGTGATCGCCCAGTACAGGAGAGCGCTTGTTGCCCGGGAAAACCGGTTTTATTTTCCATACAGCGAAATGGTTGCCGGTGCCCGGGAAGAGTTATTCCCAAAGGAAAGTTCGCGGCTCGACCGGGCACTCAGCGTTATTCTTGTTATCGCAATACTTGCTGCGGTCATTACCACTATCTATGTGATTGCCGTACCAAAAGAAGGAGAGAAGTTCACGGAATTTTTCATCCTTGGCGAGAATAAAATGGCAGCCGACTACCCGTCAAAAGTCATGACCGGGACAATGTACCCGATGTATATCGGTGTCGGCAATCACGAGTACCGGAACATTTCCTATACCGTAGAGGTCTGGAACGAACAGATGGATTTTGACGAGACGACCAATACATCGAGTCTTAAAAAAATGGACCTTGCCGATCGTTTCATGCTTGACGTGGGAAACAACGCGACAACCATTCTTCCCTATACCCTGTCCATCAACCGCACCGGGTACAACCGGGTGGAATTCCTCCTGTACAATGAGACCATTCCCAATGAGACGGTCCGGGATATGGACCGGGTCAACCAGAGTTACCGGGACCTTCATCTCTGGGTGACGGTGTACCGGGAATAAGTACCCGGTAAAGCACGGTCACGTCATTCTTTTTTGAAATTTCACAGCGTTCGAGTTCTACCGGTTTTTTTTCGGATTCTGCAAGCAGGACCCCAAAAAGGCTGCATACCGGGCAGGGACTGACAATACAGCACCGGGGGGACTCTTTTGCAATTTCCCGACAGCCAACCGCGAGCACGTAGGATGCCATGGTTACGGTCACAAGGTCATCTTCGCGCACGACAGAAAGGGCCGGGCTGCATTCCAGGACATCTTGGGCCAGTTCTTTAACAAGATTATCAAAACCACCGGAATCCGACGGGATAGTAAGACCCTGTTTTTCAATAAGAGACGCCAGGAGCGCATTGCACGAGGGCGAAAGGATCATTCCACCGCACCCGGATACAACAAACGACCGGTTTCCTTTTACCGGCAGGTTATCATACCCGGACACCGGGACATACAGCACCACACCGGAACCGGCATGGAATTTTTGCGGGAGGAAATATGCGTTTCCCACAATCCCAAGGTCTGCTGCTATCCGTGTTGTCGTGATACTCTGCGTTACCGGGAGCAGCGCTGCATACCGGGGAGCAAATGAGTCTTCCGTGGAATAGGTAAGAACAAAAATTCCTGAAAAAAAACAAATTCCCCCGGTGATGACAAGCGCCGCAGCCATCATGGCATCGCGGGGGACAAGGATTGCAAGAGCGATAAGAACTGCCCCGGTACAGAGCAGCAAAAACGAGGCGGTACGGTTTGAGGAAATATCCGGAAGTTTCATTGCACGGTCACCGGTAGATCCTTGTTGCGCGGTATTCCATGATACCAAGTATTCCTGTAATTCCAAGAGCACCGATAACAGCTGCAAGAACCGGCAGGAGCATGTGGTCAGACTGGTCGATTACTCCGCAGAATCCAAGGATTATCAGGACTGCCGGAATACAGAGCCATACGAGATCACGGGGAAGAACAGAGCCTTCTTCCGTAAGAGCAAGACAACAGGCAAGAATACATACGACAACTGCCCCGCCCGGAAACGATACAGATCCCACCGCGACAATAAACGGCGCCGTGGTGACAACAAGGAGGATTTCCGGGAATTTTTTATGGGATACCATGAACCCGGCAGCGGCTAAAATACCTGCCGGCACGAGTATTGCCCACTGACCCGTAACCGGGAGGGAAAAAAGAAGCCCGACGATTACTGCCGCAATGCCCGGGCCGGCCGTTACCACCCGGCTCACGGGATCACCTCAACCGGCGCTGACCGGCCCCCGGTGCCGGATATCTGCAACCGTGAATCACGCACCGGGTGGGGCGTGTATAGTTTTACCGGGATGTTTTCCCGGCCGGCAAGAAGGAGAAGGATCCGAATATGGCTGGTATCGCCACAAAAAGTACTGTAGATACAAAGCTCCCCGGATTTTGGCGGGGTCAAAAGCAGCCTCATGCAGTCCCGGTAAAATCCGGGATTTCTCAAAAGCGGGATACTTTTTGTAAGAACCCCCTCCACATGGTCCAGGTACTGCTGCACGGATCCGGGACTGCGTCGGGCCTGTTCCCGTTCCACGGAGTTCTTAAACGACCGGTTCTCTGCCCGTGTATGAAACATGCTTGCAGAAAAGAGCCGTTCTGCCGGATGCGCATGAACACACAGGAAATCAATACACCGGGAACGTTTTGTTTCACCAATAAGTGTTGCAACAATATTTATCCCTGAAATTAAAACGATCGAGACTGCACCCTGGGTCTCAAGGTCCCGTGAAATTCTCCCGGTCGCATGCCGGATGATGCGGCCAAACGTATCAGGATCGTCACCCTGCATCCGATCCGGCAGGTCAATGACAATAATACCGGGTTGTTTTTCCAGACCTGAATATTCACGGACAATAAATTTTCCCTGTTTTGCAGATAACTTCCAGTCGATAAAACGCAGGTCGTCACCCTCGACATAATTCCGGAATGCACGGATTTCCAGTCCCTTAAAAACCCTGGCCCGGTCACGTTCCCGTTCCCCCGAACCAGACCGGTTTTTCCTCTCAAAATACGGTAACGGGAGTACGGAGATCTCCGGCCCGGCAAACTGCGTGGCGGTGAGCCGGAGTTCCGACCGGTAAAAACGGTTGCAGAGTAAAAAACGAATCCCGGGAAACCTGATGGTCCCATGGGTTATGGGTATTATTCTGTACGATACCCCGGTCGTGCCGGAACCGGTAACCGGGATTTCCTGCACGGGTATGTCCGGCACCACATGGGCCGGCAGGATTTCCTGAATTACTGCCTGCATGCCATCTGGCAGCTGTGCGGATAGTGCAAGGTTTACCGTGAGCCCCGCACCTTCATGGACAAATGACCGGTCCGCAGATCTCTGCACCTCAACAAAGGATAAAACCTTTTTTTCCTGCAGGTAAAAGGAGACTCCGCAAAGAATCGGAATGACAAGAAAAAGTGTACCGCACAGGAGATATGCCGGGTCGTCAAGTACGAGCGCAGCAAGCACAAAGCCGCCGGCACCAGACAATAAAAACCGTGTCCGGTTTGTCGGTCTCACGGTTCAGAGCACCTCGGTTGTCCCAAGGACTTCCGTGATGACATCGTACGTATCCAGCCCCTGGGTCCGTCCATCCTGCGTAAGGATGATCCGGTGGCCGAGAACTGCCGGGGCAATAGCCCGTACATCATCCGGGATAACGTAATTTCGCCCTTCAAACGCAGCCTTTGCCCGGCTGCCGTTGACAAACGCAATCGAAGCACGGGATGACGGGCCGAGATCCACATCCGGATGGTTCCGGCATCCAATGATAAGATCGCGGATATATTCAAGGATTGGCCCCTCGATCCGGACCGATTCGATCGAGCGAATCATGGTATCCAGCCGGATTTTGTCAAGGATCGGAAGGACCGAGGACTCGAACCGCTGGAAATAAAGGATCCCGCTGGATGCACGCTGCAGGAGTTCGAGTTCTTTTTCCGGTTCAAGATGCTCGGTATGCAGACTGAACATGAAACGGTCTCGCTGGACTTCAATAAGAGGAAACGACCCGTCAAATTCATGCGGGTTTTGCGTAGCAATGACAAAAAATGGGGAAGGAAGCTGCGTTGTTGCACCGTCAAAGGTTACCTGGTGCTCGCTCATTGCCTCGATAAATGCGCTCTGGGCTTTTGGATTGATCCTGTTTATTTCATCGACAAGAAGGACATTGGTGAAGACCGGACCAAACCGGGGGACAAATTTCTGATTCTGGGAATCGTAAATCGATATCCCGAGCATATCTGCCGGCTGGATATCGACTGCTCCCTGGATCCGGTTGAACCGGCACCCGGAAATATGCGCAATGGATTTTGCAATAGAGGTTTTTGCGGTCCCGGGTATGCCTTCGATAAGGACATGGCCCCGGGAAAAAAGGGCAACAAGGATCGTGTCGATAACATCCTCGTTTCCGACAATAAAATTCCCAAGCGACTCTTTTGTTTTTCGATAATACGTGCTGACCTGTGCAATGGATGATTCTTCTGATCCGGGTTCTGGTACTGACTCTGTCATGATATCACTTACACGATCTTCTTTTTCCACACAATCCCTGCAACAATAAGGATGATCGCAACAATGCCCATTTTAATGGCAATATCGGTCCGGATCGCATGCACGGCATTCCAGAAACCGGATCCGGCTGCTGCCCGGGTACTATAGGCATCGACAATGACCGTGTCCCGGGCCGGAATAAGCCGGACCATGGCGTCTTTGTCGGCATACCCGGTTTTTGTCTCAAGCATGCTGTTGATAAAAAAACTCGGGTCGCCAATAACATAGACCGTGCCTTGTCCCACAGATTCATGAGCGGCAACCGGATACCCTGAGATCTGCGTGCCCGGGCCGGGGCCGGGACTTCCCGTTGTATCGACCCAGCTCATAAGACCGGTTACAAGGTCCGGGGTACCGCCCCGTACTGCGGCACCCATGTCAAGGACAAATTTCTGGCCGGAAACCGGCAGGGTCGCCGATTCTGCCGGGTACGCAACAACCGTATACGAGCTGTCGTAAAGCCGGTCAACCCCGGAAAGATTCCCGGGAAGGATCATAAGCGATGACCCGATACCTGCCAGGAGTTCGTTTCCGGTCCCGAAATCGTCTGCGAGAATAAGGGTATTTCCCCGGTCGACAAAATCCCGGTACGCACGCAGATCGTCCCGGGTGAACTGGCGGTAGGGAGATACTACAAGAAGCGTGGAATTTGTGTACCCCGAAAGGCCGGAGGGGTTTTCTATTTCAGCGAGATGGTGACGGTCAAGGGCATCAAAAAACCGGCTTGTCCCGTTCCACCCGGGGTTATGCCTGCCAAATTCCGCGGTGTTTCCCGAGAGGTATACCAAAAGAAGACAACAGGCAAACCCGAGAATAAGAAGGACAATCCATGATACCGGTTTCATGAACGGTCACCCATGATAAGGCCCGATGCAAGGGTAAGCGCATCCAGAAAAAGGCTGCGTGTTTCAGGGTCAGCCATCCCGGCATACCGGATATTCTCATAGGCAACGATAAACCGGGAAAATGCCGGGCCAAATCCTGTCGTGCTGCACAGGGCTGCCATCTCGCGGGGCGTGCGTGTCGCGAACCGGTCGATATGATGGAGCATGGCCGCCCGGCCGGCAAGAGTACGGTAGACGGTAAATGCTGCAGGACTGATACCTTCCCGGGACTCAGTCGTTTCAAACAGCAGCCTGAGATCGACAGCATCATCGGACAATGGTGCGGGCATTTCCCCGGGGTTACCGGTAGTATCGGCCGGAAGCCCGGGGGTGTCGCCGGCGACCGGTTTTGTTTCTAAAAGGGGGCCTTGCGGTATTTCTGCCGGACCAGTCGCGGTTTTTTTCCGGAAATACAGTATGCCTCCTGCCGCAGAGAGGACAAGAACGCAGGCAGCAGCAAGGATTGCCGGGAGCGGGTCCCACCCGGTTTTTGCACCCGAAGACGGAACTACTGGTTTTGTGAGGGGGACTTCGACCGGATCGCTCTCCGAGGCATTGACCGGGTACTCCGGCGAGTCAAACCGGGCAACAAGCACATGGCGCCCCCAGGAAACGGGAACCGTTACATTGAATAATCCCCTGGCATCGGTTGTCGCATTATAGATCGTACGGTTGTTATCAAGGATTTTTACCGGTGCAAACCGGACCGGGCGGTTTCCCATGACGCTGCCGTTACAGATCACGGCAACATGCTCCGGATCCGGATACGCTTCAAGCATTGTGACGGAATCGACCGGGAGTATTTCGACATTTGCATCCGGGGAGGTTACATCTCCTGCCGTTGCAGCAAGCGTATGCATTCCTGCCGGGATTTTTTCCACAACAAAACTCCCGGTAAATTCCCCGTTTTCATCTGCCGTGAGATTTTTTAGAAGCGAGTTGTCAAGGAGGATGGATACGGACGTAGTGTTTTCGGTCACCGGATAAAGATGCCCGATAAGCCGGATCGTGTCCCGGTACACTGCTGTATCCGGGTCCAGTGCAAGCGTGAGCGAAGGCCCGGTGCCGGTCGTTTGCGGGATGATGATTTCTGTGCCAAACACTTCCTGCGCCTGGGCAACAATTTTCTGGAACTCATCCAGGCTCTGGTTGTACTGTGCCGTTGAAAGACCGTATTTTTCGCCAATCTCTGAATTTGTCGCATGCTCTTTTTTGTACTTGTCGTACAGTTCTCCCAGGCGTTTCTGTAATGCTGCTCCCTGGTATTGTACAGAGACCATCATACCGGGATCGTCACTGTCCCGGTACCGGATCTCAAGATTTTTTAACGAATCAAGGGACCCGGTTTCATTGAGCAGCTGCCCGAAAAGTTCGTCCTGGAAGTCAGCGCTCTTTGTGAAATTATCGATCTCGCTTTCTGTCATATCCAGGTTGAGGACAACGTTGTTGAGATTTTTGTACGTTTTCAGGTACGCTGCAAGATCCGCCTGTGCGCTTGTCATATCCCGCAACCGGATATTGAGCGTGATACTTCCGGGCTCATCGAGAAGGTCCTGCATGAGCGGATAGATATCTGTCGTGCTGTTGACCGGCGCCGGGGTCAGTGCATCGGTGTTGAGCTGGAACCGGGTCTCTGCCTGATCTTTTACCGGCGAGTAGAGCAGGGGGGAAACAATAGCGAAGTACATAAGGCCGGCAAGTGCAAGAACACCAACGATAATGACGGCCCAGACGGGAATTGCGTTTTTCATCGTGCGAGGATCTCCAGGATTTTTTGTGCGACAATGGCGCCAAAGATAACAATACCGACTGCGATCAGGAAATGCAGGTATTTCATGGAACTGGTCCGGACCTGGCCGGAGTCAAGGAGTTCTGCTATCACGAGGATCCCGATAAGCCAGAGAACAAAAAAGATCTCGAGATCAAACGATCGTGCAAGCAGCATAAAGAGGCAGACAATAAAGAGCCAGACGGTAAGCACCCCTGCAGCGATCACTTTTTTCTTCATGGTATCTTACGACCCCCGGGCTCTTACAGTACCGACGCCGGTCCGGTCCCCGGTATTTTTTGCAGGCGCTGCATCAGGGCAGCACTCAGGCCGCACCGGAAACGATATTTTAAACGTACAGCCGGGTCCCGGGACATGCTCGATCCTTCCCCCGATCTGGTCGACAAGGTTGTTTACCAGTCGCAGGCCAAGCGTCCGTGCTTCCTGCCAGGAAAAATCTTTTAAAAGACCACGTCCGTCATCGGATACAATAAGCGTGACTTCCGATTCTCCGGTCTTTTTTACCGACACGGCAATTGTCCCGGAATCCCGGCCGGCAAAAGCATGGAGAAGGGAATTGGTAATAAGCTCGTTAAGGACAAGCCCCAGCGGGATTATCGTATCAAGGTCAAGCAGCATCTCACCGGCATCAAGAGAGAACCGGATCTCCGGGTTCACATCGGACCGGTACGTCTCAAAGAGACTTTTTGTGAGGGCGGAAATATACCGTAAAAGGCTGATCCTGTCTGCATCGGCCGGATTTTTTACCAGCTCATAGACAAGGGATATTGCCCATATCCTGTTCTGGAGTTCGGAAAGGGCCTGTTTTATTCCGGGATCGCGGTTCTGGTTTGACTGCAAAAAAAGCAGGCTCACGATTATCTGGAGATTGTTTTTGACCCGGTTCTGAATTTCGGCAAAAAGGAAATCCTTTTCCCCGGCAAGTGCTTTTAACCGTTCCTCGGCATTGCACTGGCAGGTGATGTCCCGGCATATCCCGCGATACCCGGCAAATGTGCCGGCGTCACCAGTCCGCGGCGAGACCCGGCACCGTGCAATTACCGGGTTCCCGTTCCGGTGCCTGAACGTGAGGTAAATATCCTGCACCGGGATCCGGGCTTTTTGTATTCCCTCTACCAGTTTTCCGGGGTCTTCTTCAGTCTTCAGGAAAAAAAGGTCGGATAAGGACAGTCTGCCCGGGAGATCTTCCGGATAATACCCGAGCATTTTTCTGACTGCACCGTTTGAAAAGGAAAAGATCCCTTTCTCATCAGACTCCCAGATCCAGTCTTCGGAATTTTCAAGGAAATACCGGTGCTGTTCAGCGATGGTGTTAAACGTCTCCTTTATTTTTTCACGTTGTGTAACATCGATGAGAATCCCAACAAAACCGCTCTCTTCTCCGGCGGGGTTTGCAGACTTTGCCGCATGCCATTCAAACCACCGGACATTCCCGGTACTATCCGGGATTTTTACTATACCACAGCTTTCATCCCTGCCGTCGCTGCAAAACGACCAGATGCCTGGTGCAAATTCATCAAGATGTCGGGAGATAAAATCCTGTGCTGTCGGGAAATAGTCTTTTGCCCGGGAACTGATTTCAAGAAGGATCCCGGTTTTATCTGTGGAAAAAAAGATCTCCCGGGATTTTCTTACCACAGAATGATAGGTTTTCCCGGGATCATCCGGCATCGCCGCTTCATGCCGGTACCGGGTGGTGTCCTCAAACGCAATGACTGCTCCCGGGGAATTATCCGGCAGCCGGACCAGGGATACGGATAGATCGAAGTACCGGGTTTTCCCCCGGACTAAAATGTCAAGATCCGCCCTTTTTTTCCCGTTTGTCCAGGCCGCATCCAGGTTTTTTTGCACCTCCGGGTGATTGATGAGATCGCAGGGGATTTTTTCCATCATGCGATCGATCACCAGCTCGCGGGAAAGACCGCAGAACGAGAGGAACCCGTCGTTTGCGTAGATCACCCGGTTTTCTTTTGTGACAACAAGAATGTACCCGGAGATACAGGAGACAATAATCGATGCCGGGATATTCCGGGACAGGTAGTAGAGTTTTGCTTTTCCCATCTCCCGGACTTCAACCGTCCCTTTTGCTGCAAGGATATCAAGATACTTTGCCGCAGAGATCCGGTTAAGCCCGATAGTGTGAGCGATTTCGCCGATATTGAGTCCCCGGGGATTAATTTTCAGGAGGGAAATGATATCGGCGAATTCTTTTCGGGGAACGGACATCGTTTGAAAATTGATTTTTCATTGATATAAATATATTTAAAAATTTATTGTAGTTTCTGTTTGAATCTTTTGCGTTTGTTTTAATATTAGTATTGTATTATATATACAAATCGATTTCACATTCTCAAAAATTTTGCGATCTCATATATTTTCAAACCGTATTTCCCGACAATTTTTCATGAGATGCGGTTTTTAATTTTTGCAATAATGCGATCTGTGTGCAATATCGTGCAACAATTATGTACACTGATGACGCGCAATTTGGTTAAATAAATAAAATGTATATTATTTTACTATAGCGTTGCCAGACATCTCCCGATCATAAGGTTGTCGATATACATGTCCGTTTCCCTTGCCGATACGCAACTACCCCGTGGTGTTCCACTGCGAACTCACGATATGCCGTCTTCCCGTGTGACCGCAGTTTCAGATACGGTGCCGCAGGGGCCGGGAACCGGGATTGTGGCGGTGATCCCGGCATATAACCAGGAACAGATGATTGGTCCTTTCATTGTAAAGACAAAACAGCAGGTGGACCGGGTCATTGTTGTCGATGCCGGATCCGTGGACGGGACGGCGGATGTGGCAAAGGAGGCCGGGGCGGATGTCATTCATCTCACCAGGAACACCGGACAGATCCATGCCCTCATGTATGGCCTGCAGCGTGCACAGGAGATGGGATTTTCTGTTGCCCTTTCCCTTGACAGCGAAAACGAATACGATCCCCAGGAGATCAACCGCGTTGCCGGGACTGCACTGAGCGGGAAGGCAGATCTTGTTATCGGGTCCCGGTTTCTCAGTTCGGCAGCGCAAAAATTACCGGATCAAAAATTCACCCGGATGAACCTGAAATCCGGGCAACTGCTCATGGATTCAGCATCCCCGGTAAAAGCATTCAACAAAAAATCGCTTGACAGTCTCGTATTTAAAGGGGAACAGTTCCGGTTCTCCGGCGATCTCATCTCGTATTTTGATTCAGCCGGTTTTACCATCAGTGAAATTCCGATCACCATGCCAAAGCTGCTAAAAGAGCCTGAAACCTGGGAACCACCGACAAAAATTCTTGCGGTTATCCCGGCATACAACGAGGAACTGGTTATCGGCAGTGTCGTTTTAAAAGCACTTCAGTATGTCAACAAGGTGATCGTCGTTGACGACGGGTC
>JBAZFZ010000033.1:0-20736 GCA_041653075.1 Methanoregula sp. | reverse complement strand
GATCGGGGCGACTCATGGAAGCAAACCGTGCTCGACCCGAAGAACCGGGCTGCAAGCATCGATCCCTCGGAGAACATTCCCGATCCTGAAGCAACGCCGGATATTACGCCCATGTGGAACATTGTCCACAACAGGAATATCCAGACCCTGGTCACCAAGTGCCCGGAACCGGTCGAAGGGCCGTACCTTGATACGGCAAAGACGGTCCACAACGCCGACAAACTTGCCGTTGAATCTATCACTCCCAAAATGATGCTTCCGAAAAGTGATAAAAAGGTAATTGTATTCGGGGAATTCCCAGCGGAATACTGGGACATTTTCCCAAAGTTGACCTGGTATTCGTTTGCATCGACTTCATTTATGATGATGTATCGGGCCGAAAGATATGATCTCGCGATTATCGGTACAATCAATCAGGACAATCTGAAGATCAAGGATAAGCCAAAGGATCGCCAGATCATCTGTTACCAGCCAACCGTTTATAATGCATTTACCAAGATGGAGCGAACAATGTCACCAGTCAAAGATTTTTCCTCAGTATTTTCTGCGATAAAGAACCAGCCACCCGGAACGAACCTCTGTGATAACTGTGGGTCATTTGCCGGGTATAACAACCGATTGTGGGTCAATTCGAAATATAATTCTTCAGCACCGGTATGGAAAGATGATAATATTGTGTTTTGTAACGGATGGATTCACCCCCAAATACTGATCCGGGAAAAATTCCTGGAGGTGAACTAATTATGGATCCGCCAACAAGCCCTACGGTCACAATGCCTTGTCCGGGGAGAACTCCCGTAGGTACTAAAGAAATATTTTATGTCTCTACTGATTTGTCTGCACTGATCACTATCTATTTTGATGGAGTACTTGTCCTTAGCACAACCGGAACTTCTGCACGTTACCCTGAAACAGGAGATGGCATTGAAGGGTCTTTAGGTACCCACATAATTGAAGCCGTCGCCATGAATGCCTGTGGCTCAAATTCCGTGACATGTACATGGATAGTATATGAACCATTAGTCATTACATTAACAGATCCATCATCATCACTTGTATTGGATCTACCAGATACTCAACGACTATTTACTGCAAGTGTAAACCTACCTGCCACAATTAGCTTCTACCTCGATGGATCACAGACGCCTGCACTCCAGAGTTCACCAAATGTTCGACAGGCTTCATTTGAAGGAAATGCCCCCCCACATACAATTCAGGTGGTTGCATCAAATGCAAGCGATAGTGCGCAAAATTGTTGGAATTGGTTGGTTATTTATCCAATTCCCCCAGTTACACTGATTGGTACTGTCGTATCAAGTGATGGTTGTCATACTGCGAACGATAATGTTGTCCTCATAATCAATAGCGTCCATGTTCAGAACTATTCAAATGGGACATATGCAATACAAATGGATTACAATATCGGAGCTGGCGGAAAATTTTCCGAAGACCATTGGGGTATAGGTGGATCCTTGTCATTATCGGTCACAATCAGCTGGCCGGAAATTTCGGATCCGAATAATCCTCCGACAAATTCCATTTCACAGACATATTCATTTGGATCCGTAATGCAATCTGGCACGATATTCTTGCCAGTTCCCTATCGGTCATATTACACGGTTACTTGTGTAGTAAGTGGTACAATATCCGGTATGACATATGGCGAAAATGAAGAGGGTGTAATTGTTCTTCCCCATAAGGAAACTGTTACATGTTCCGCTCAATGTGGATTCCAAATTGTGATGCCCGTATGATTATATCCTGAAAAAAATAAAGTCGCAAAACTCATGAGACGAACAAATAATTGCACTTCAGAGAAACTGATCTGCATAAGTATTTTTCTTATTGCCCTAATTCCATTTTCAACCGGTGCCGCCGCTACTGACACGATGTTCCAGAGCGATCCTCAGCATACCGGATATTTTGAAAATGGCGGGATCGTGGCCAATCACGAATTACAGCAGTTCCCCACAGGGATAGAGCATGACGGGGAAATCCGGGGTTCTCCTGCAGTTACAAACGACACGGTGTATTTCGGTATAAATGACAATTATAATGAGAGCAATAACAACCTCCGCGCAGTCGATGCAACCACGGGAATCGAAAAATGGCAGTTCCATACAGGAGGTATGAGCACTACACCAGCGGTTGTAAACAGTACGGTGTATGCCATGGGGAATCGGTTGTATGCCATCGATGCGATGACGGGAACGGAAAAATGGCGGTTTCCCGCCACAGGATTCAGTGGTGGCTCATCACCGACCGTGGTGAATGGAACCGTCTATTTCGGAGGGGGATCCGACAATTCCCTGCACGCAGTCGATGCAGTAACCGGAAAGGAAACGTGGAACTTCACTGCGGCCGGGTGGATGGCGTCATCTCCGGCAGTTGCCAACAATACGGTCTATCTCGGGTGTTATGATAACAACCTGTATGCGGTTGATGCAATAACCGGTGAAGAAAAATGGCAGTTCCCGATTGACGGATGGGTGATGTATTCTGAGTGGACACCTGCAATAAGTAACGGGACGGTGTATATCGGCAGCAACGATCGAAAGGGAAGTCAGTATAACTATCTCTATGCGGTTGATGCAGTTACCGGAAAAGAAAAGTGGCGGTTCCCGGCAAAAGGAATGATAGCTACCGCTCCGGCTGTTGCCGGAGGAACGATATATGTCGGCACGTATGGAGACCTGTATGCGATCAATGCTACAACAGGATCGATGATATGGCAATTCCCGACAAATTTCGTTGTAACGTCATCTCCGGCAGTGGCAGCCGGGGTTGTTTATCTTGGCGGTTCCGACAGCAACCTTTACGCAATTGATGCAGCAACCGGAAAAGAACTGTGGAAATCTGAAAAAACCGGGTGGGAATCGTCACCGGTCATCGCAAACGGAATTCTCTACGCCGGAAACAAAGATCATAACCTTTATGCAATCGGGCAGATTACTTCGGTCAGCGATAATACCTCTTCCCGACCGGTAACCCGAGCCGGTTTGAGTGGTGTCATTTCGGTTATCGCATTTGCCGGTGTTGTTGTTTTGGCGGAGTTCAGGAAAAAATTATGATGACTTCGGTCCGGTGTGACAATCCTCTGCGTTCGACCGGATAATTCGGGAAGAAGATCATGAGGACTGCTGATAAAAGGATATTTTTTTCTGAGGTGCTGGTTATTGCAGGTATTCTCACTGCCGGCTGTACTTCCCCGACACCGTTAACCACACCGGATCAGTCTTGCCGGATTCGTGAGGCTTTGATCCGGGGAAATGAGGCCCGGGATATCCTTAAAGAGGAGAGACAACACTCCCCCGACCAAGGAGTTATACGAAGGAGAGGTGATACTACGATGAATAAGGGATAAGAAACTACAAAAATAAGATAAAATTACCGTGAGTGTGCCTTACAAAAAAAATTTCACATCGCAAAATCATTGTGAAACCTGTCCTGCAAAACACCTCATCTGATTTTGGACTACGCACGCACCGTGGACCCGGTACGCACTTGGATTTCGCAACGAGGGGACTTGACGCAAACAGAACATACCGGATAATTGCATGTTCAAAGGAGAATCACAACTCTTTAACGATTTTAATGTTTAAAGATATACAATGGAAAAAAGTAAATTTAATGCAATTGCTCTTAAAAATTTTAGGGGGAATCCAGACATTGTTGTTTTTCTCACCGCAGTTATTTTAACAGGTGCTCTTTTTTTGGGCCATATTGAATATATCATATTCCCGGGAACTGACAATATTTTATTTTTCATTATCAATGAACTGCTCCTGGCAGCAATGGGGATCATTTTAGTAAATTACTTTGGCTTATGGGAGAGATCTGGCTTATATTCCCTCAAATTCTCTAAATCATATTTCCTGCTAATAATCCCGTTATTAATCGGAACAATTCCCTTCCTGTTGATTGGATTTCCTCAAAGAAGCAATCTTGAAATTGTATCATTTATTATCTACGTTATTCTGGCAGGATTTACAGAAGAATTGATAGTGTAAACAATTTGCTGTAAAATCAAAAACGCCCTGATCTCTAATCATGCAACATAAGGAGACCAGAGCAATGGAAATCAATGACTTAATCCAAGATTATCTTGGCGATAAGGATGAGGGCCTGAAATCCCTTGTGACCTTTTTTCTAAACCTCGTAATGCAGTATGAATCAGAACAGCAGGCCGGAGCAAAACGATATGAACGAACGAAGGATCGAGTAGCTCGGAGAAATGGAAGTAAACCGAGAACATTGCTAACGAAACTGGGAACGTTAACCCTGAACAAACCAGAATTTCGGGAGAAATCATTTGAGACTACCGTATTTGAAAAATATAGTCGGGTGGAACAAGCCCTCATCAATGCGATCCTGGAATCGTATATCCAGGGAGTATCAACGCGAAGGGTTCGCCACATCATGGAGAAATTTGGTGTCAACGGTGTATCAGCCGAGACCGTATCGCACCTCGGTAAAGCCCTTGATGAAAAATGAATGAATTTCTCAACCGGCCCATCGAGCAACCGATACTGTACCTCATCGTCGATGCGGTATATGTCAAAGTCCGCCGTCACAGTCGGTATGTGAACACGGCGGTACTGATTATTGCCGGCATTCGTGAAGATGGGTATCGCGAGATCCTCGGGTTCTGTGTTGCAGACAGCGAGAATGAAGGATTTTGGCTATCATTGTTTGAAGACCTGAAGTCCCGGGGGTTACGTGGGGTCCAACTGGTAATATCCGATGGCCACGAAGGGATACAAAAAGCGGTTAAAACCTCATTCCTTGGTGCGAGCTGGCAAATGTGCCAGGTCCATGTGCGACAAGAGGCTGTAGTATGGATTGCGGAACAACCCGACTTCCCATCCGTTTGGGATGTCCCTACCGTTGCATGCGGTTCTGGTAACGGAACGGTGTGAAGCCAACGGGACGACGTAGAGAAGAACGCTACCCTAAAGCGCTCAATCTGCAAGGGAACAGACGCCATGGAGAAACTAACGTTGAACTATCAAAAGGGTCGTAAGGCACGACAAGCGAAACAGGGTGAAACGCTTGAACCAACAGGTACGGAACCCGGTTATTACGGTTGTGGACACGTGATAACAAACGGACAACTGGTTCCCGGCTCAAAGATGGCTCCTACCGCGTCAGAATTATCCAAACTACGGAACTTGGTAACCTGTATGTGTTCCTCTTTGGAGGTAAGGAGTTCGCGAGAACAACTTATGGCACAGACGGGAGAGGATATCTCAAAAAGCGAAAGCCTGCCTGTAACGGACAGGATAGAGGCAAGTGCCTTAACCCGAAAGGGTGCTGACTTGAGACAGGTGTTTTACAGCAAAAATGGGAGGTATACAGGTGAAAGTACGACATTCAACGACGTCGAAAGATGAGAAGCGTACTGACCGGGAACTTGCCAATCAATGGGAATCCATTGATTGGGAAAATGCGAGAGACCCGGTTAACAGGCTACAGACCCGGATTGCAAAGGCGACACGCAAAGGAAACTGGAATCTGGTAAAACGACTTCAATACCTGTTGACACATTCGTATTCCGCGAAGATTCTCGCGATACGAAAGGTCACGCAAAACCGGGGCAAACGAACCCCGGGTATTGATGGCGCAACTTGGAATACGGCATCAGACAAGATGCGAGCGGCTACCCGTCTCACTGATACTCACTATCATTCACAACCCCTCCGACGTATCTATATCCCGAAACCGGGAAAGGATACCAAACGTCCAATCTCTATCCCTACCATGCACGATCGGGCGATGCAGGCGCTCTACGCATTGGCGCTCCAACCCGTAGCAGAGACCACGGCAGACACACGATCGTTTGGGTTCCGGCTTTTCCGGGGCGCACGGGATGCGGCAGATTACGCATTCAAATGCCTCCGCGGAAAGAATGCGGCTCCATGGATTTTAGAAGGAGATATCAAAGGATGTTTCGACAACATTGCTCACGACTGGCTTATGGGAAATATTCCCATGGACAAGTCAATACTTGCGCAATTCCTTAAAGCCGGCTTCATCTCTGAAGAGAAATTATTCCCAACTGACACGGGTACCCCCCAGGGTGGCATTGTGTCCCCAATCCTCGCAAACATGGCGCTGGACGGAATCGAGAAGATACTCTCGGATAAATTCCCGGGGAAAAAGGTCTATTTCATCCGCTATGCAGACGATTTCCTTGTCACTGCTCCGACAAAAGAGTTGGCGGAGGAAGCACGCGAGTTAATTCAGGTACTCCTCACAGAAAGGGGACTTGAACTATCTGAAGACAAGACAGTGATTACGCACATCGACAAAGGTTTTGACTTTCTCGGATGGAACTTCCGGAAATATGCGGGAGTGCTCCTGATTAAGCCCTCCCGCAGGTCAATTGAATCTATTCGTCGAAAGGTCTACGGAATTATTCACGCGGGAAGATCGTGGACACAGGACCGATTAATTCGAACACTCACCCCTGTGATTACCGGTTGGGCACAGTATCACCGCCATATCGTTGCAAAAGAGACATTCAGAAAGATGGATTTCTATCTCTGGAATTCGCTCTGGCAATGGGCAAAACGAAGGCATCACAACAAGGGGCACAAATGGATTGTGAAGCGGTACTGGCACACAGAAGAGAACAGGTATTGGGTTTTCCAAACGAAAACCAGCACGCTTGCTCAGTTTGCTGACACTAAAATTTGTCGACACTTCATGCCAAAACTCGATGCAAATCCTTTCCTCGACAGGTATTATTTCCTGAAACGAATGGATAGTACTAAACCACACACATCCCAGACCAGTCTTTCATTCTTTACGTTTCGCCGCCCGACAAACGGGTTGTGAAATGCGCGAGCCGTATGCAGTGAAAATTGCACGTACGGCTCCTGGAAGGGGGGGATGAGGAAACTCATTCCTCCTATTCGACTTCCTTCGCGCGATCCTCCGGAATGTCCCGAAAACGCGCCAGTCTGAAGTGATAACCTTAGTGAAATCGGCCCTGAACGGATACGAAGACCGGTTGTCCGGGGTTACCGATAAACTCGAATGCATGGGGTTTCAGAAGGCCGCTGATACCGTTGAACTGTTTATGTTCGATGTAGGTAACTACCGGGATTTCCCGACGAAACACTGGAAACGGATCCGGACTACGAACATGGTTGAACGCGTGAATGCCGAAATTAAGCGGAGAACCAAAGTCGTGGCCGCTTTTCCAAGTGGGGAATCGCTTCTGCGTCTCATCGGTTCGATCCTCATCGACACGAATGAAGACTGGGTTACCGGATACAGGTACCTCAATATGGCAGGATTCCCTGATGGTCAAAGTACTGGTGCAGAGGCCGGGGCCCGCATAACTCCCAAACCTCCCGTAGTATCGATTGCTGATCTTTAACTTTACTCGTTGAACTGTTCGGGGGATGGACAAGCATCCCCCTCACGATTGAGGGATTGCTCCCATGGGGGTCTGGTGAGCGGAGCGGTTCGATGGGTTTATGTTGCACTGATTGGTACATTTGATCCATTAGAATCAGGGTTGTCTAATTTACAGTCAGATCTTTACACTACCTGGGAAATAATTACGGACAAACGAAACACGAAAAAATCATCCTATCGCATCTTCAGTTTCCCGCAGGCCCGTGCCGCATCGATCACCTGAACGTTTGCGGTAAATACCGAGATCCCCGGCACCGTGGCAAAATCCCCATCATCGGTGAGAATGGAAAAATGCTGCTTTCGCAGGAGATCCAGATAGAGGAGATCGTACCCGTCGAGCCTGTTGGATTTTAGATCGGCGATAAACGTTGTTGCGGCAGTTTCATCGATTGTCATAGGGACGAGCCCGGACAACTGCCCGACCTGCATCCACGCACTTTCAATTTCCTGTATTACATCCTCACGATTTGCTGAACGGTCGTGGCGGAATTCTTTCAAGGGGTACGCATTGGGATCTTTTTTGTGTGTAGAACAGAAGAGCTCAAATTCAGTCTTTTCAATAATGTGTGCCAGTTCCGCAAGGATCAGGTTACACCGGCATAACCGGGCATTTACCGACCGGACTTTCTTAATGTAACCAGGATACTCTTTGACATGGTAGGATTTTGCCGAGACCGAGGCCCGCGAATAGGCCAGCCAGTACCAGACATTGGTATCTACAAAAAAACAATCCTGGTGTTTCGGCTTGTCAAAACGGACATCGAAAATATCCGCCTGAATATCGTACTTAACAGCCATCAGGCATCGTTTGCCTGCTCTGCAAGAACTTTCTCAACCGAATCACGGAAGTGGGGATTTGTATAATAGCGCTTTGCATTATCGATGACCCGGCCCAGCACATGATTTCCGTACGCTGAAAGCCCGACGAAATGCAGGTGCGACTGGAAGGTCTCGACCGGGACATCCCGCAGGAGCTGACCGATTGCAGCATTAAAGAACGGCGATGCAAATACCGAAACCCCGGTAAAATCGAGCGTGACGTCCTGCCCCACGGAAAGTTTCGGGTGAATGTTCTGGTACAACCGTTCGCCATCTTCAACTGTTATACAGTTCTCTCCAACCGCAGAAACGACCTTTATCATCATACCTCATCGGAACGGTGTCTGGTTAGAACTCTCTGTTGATAGATAATAGAACTTCTGGTCGATATTTATTGAGATATTGACAACGGTACCTTTGAAAAACGAGTTCATGATCTCGTACCGTTCCCCATCGGAATCGATCACTGCATGCCCGCGGTGGCTGTAGATATCCAGCCGCCCGTTATTGATCTGGATAAATTCCTTTAAGAGTTTTAACCCAAGGCCTCCGAGTCCCGGCCGGGTGCTGAAGCCTTCCTGAAATGCCAGCTGCAGGGTTTTGTCATCGGAAATCGAGTACGGTTTTCCGATAGACTGCAAATAATCCCTCACGGATTTCGGAATGCCTATCCCAAAATCGACTGCCGTGATTTTTAATTCTTTTAACTGCGGGTACCGCTGCCCGCAGCTGTGAACGCCTATCGAAGAATAACCGTGGGTAAACGCGTTTGAATAGATCTCCAGAACGTTACCCACGATAGCATCAATGAGATCCGGATGGATGTTGAGCCATCCCCTGCCGATCCATTTTTCCTTGAGATACCAGGAGATCGTTTCCATATCCGGCTTGATGTCCTGACGGTACGGCACGGAGTTCCCATCCCATGGGGCAACATCGAGACCCATTTCGTACAAAAAACCGTTCTGTTCCAGGTTTGTCCTGAGAGCAGATGACAGGGTATCGGATTTAAGATAAACAGACCGACCTTCGGATTTGATGCTGGCGATCATCCCGCCAAGAAATGCTACGGCATTCTGTTTTAAAAAAACACAATCGGAAAAATCGAGATCGATATGATGCAGATCCTGACAGCGGCTCCAGATCGAAAACAGGGTATCAAAATCCCGGGGACCGTCGTTTATCCTGGGAATTGAGATCGTCGCCACACAGGAATGTTTTCCGTGAGTTGTAATAAAAACAGATCTTGCCGGAAATTTCCGGATTAATTCCAGGATTAAAAAAAGTTTACTCCACCGGTACAAACTTCGTACCATAGTGGATGATCCCGCTCTCGCCATCGGTGGCGATCTTGCGGAACACGCTTTTTACCCGCATCCCGAACTTCACCTTTGTCGGGTCCATGACGATCTGTGTCGTGATCTGCGGACCCTCGTCGAGCTTGACAATCGCAAGGACATACGGGGTTAAGAGCGAATACTGCTCGGCCGCCGTGTGGATCACGGTGAACGTCACGACCGTGCCGGACCCGACAAACTTGTGCGGGACGATTTTTCCCGCCCGGCGGCAGTCGGGGCAGAGCGACCGGGGAGGGAAGAAGGTCCGTCCGCAGGTCTCGCATTTCGTACCCACCATATTGTACCGCTGGGGCAGGTGCCTCCAGAACCGTGCTACCGTCATGATTACACCCTCCCGAGGATGTGGACTGCGACCGTCGCACCCGTTCCGCCCACGTTATGCGTCATGCCGATCTTCGCGCCGTCAATCTGGCGCTTGCCTGCCTCGCCGCGGAGCTGCTGGACAATCTCGTACACCTGCTTGATACCGGTCGCACCGACCGGGTGGCCGCAGGCTTTCAGGCCGCCGCTCGTGTTCACCGGGATCTTACCGCCAAGAGCGGTTTCTCCGTCAGCGGTAAACTTGCCGGCTTCTCCCTTCCTGCAGAACCCGAGGTCCTCGATTGCGCAGATCTCGGCAATCGAAAAGCAGTCATGCACTTCGACCATATCGATATCCTTCTGGGTCAGGTGCGCCCTCTTGAACGCACACTGGCCGGCCGCAACCGTTGCATCCAGCGTCGAGATGTCGCGCCGGTCGTGCAGCGCGATTGTGTCGCTTGCCTGCGCCGTTGCGAGAACTTTTATCGGAGTGTCAGTAAACTCGCGGGCCCGTTCGAGCGGTGCAACAATCACTGCCGCCGCCCCGTCAGTAACCGGCGAACAGTCAAAGAGCCGGAGCGGCTCTGCGACCATCGTTGACTTCATCACGGTATCAAGGGTGATCTCGCTCTGGAACTGTGCGATCGGGTTCCGTGCGCCGTTGTAGTGGTTTTTGACCGCCACTTGAGCCAGCTGCTCCCGGGTCAGGCCGTACTTGTGGATGTAATCGTTTGCGATCATCGCGTACAGGCCCGGGAACGTCGCACCCATGAAACCTTCCCATTCACGGTCGGCAGCCCCGGTCAGCGTATCGGTACTCTCGTCCGATCCGACATCAGTCATCTTCTCGACACCGGCCGCGACAACGATATCCTCCATCCCGCTTGCAACCGCAATGACCGCCTGCCGGAATGCAAGACCGCCCGATGCACAGGCCGCCTCGACCCGGGTCGAGGGAATATGGCGGCTTGCCATGCCGGCGTAGTCTGCGATGAGAGCCCCTATGTGCTCCTGCCCGATGAACCGGCCCGCACTCATGTTCCCGACGTACATCGCGTCGATCTTCTCGCCCGAGAGCCCGGCATCTTCAATGGCAAGGGCCCCTGCTTCGACAAAGATGTCTCTAAAAGAGCTCTCCCACTTCTCGCCGAACTTCGTGCACCCGATCCCGATAACTGCTACGTCTCTCATGATTGCATCACGATCTTTCCCTTGTGTTTTGCGTACCGTGCATAGTCGAGGTAGATGGGGTTGGAGAGAAGTTTCTCCACCGAGGGCGCTGCTGCCCGGTTAAAGTCGCCGGAAGAAATCGCATCGGTCACCGTGATATCGAACGCGTCGCTTCCTGCACCGGACCCGAACGAGCAGACAAAGATCCGGTCGCCCGGTTTTGCGATATCAAGCGTTGCCGCAAGACCGATGGGCGATGCGCCCGAGTAGGTGTTCCCGAGGTGCGGGACGACAAGGCCGGGTTTTATCTGCTCTGACGTAAAGCCGAGATCCCGTGCCACCTTCTGCGGGAATTTCGCATTCGGCTGGTGGAAGATCGCGTACGTGTAGTCTTTTGGCGACGTCCCGATCTGCCCGAAGAGCAGGTTCGATGCACCCTTCACATGCTTGAAGTACCCGGGGTCACCGGTGAACCGGCCCCCGTGCCTGGGGAAAGCCTGTCCCTCACGGCGCCAGAAGTCCGGCGTATCTGAAGTAAACGAGCAGGTGTGGTTAAGGGTCGCAATCGGGTCGTCATTCCCGATAATATACGCCGCTCCCCCGGCCGCTGCCGTGTACTCAAGAGCGTCGCTTGGCGCACCCTGCGAAACATCGGAACCGATGGCAAGCCCGTACGGGATCATGCCGCTTTTCACGAGGCCCATGCAGGTCTGGATAGCCGCCGTTCCCGCCTTGCAGGCAAACTCGTAGTCTGCTGCGGTCATACGGGGCGTAGCGCCGATTGCTTCCCCGACCGTGCAGGCAGTAGGCTTGACGGCGTAGGGATGCGACTCGCTTCCCACGTAGACGGCGCCGATCTTCTCGGGGTCTACCTTCCTGCGCAGCAGGGCGTTTCTTGCAGCTTCAACCGCAATCGTTGCGGCGTCTTCATCGAGATCGGGGACTGATTTCTCAAAGACCCCAAGGCCTCCCGTGATGTCTGCGGCATTTGCACCCCAGACGCGGGCGATCTCTTCTGCCTTGATCCGGTATCTCGGTATATACACACCGTAGGTAATGATGCCTACCATTCTTTATCCCTCAGCATACTCACGATTTTGTCAATCTCCATCTCTGTACACAATACGGTGATATGATCGCGGTCTGCCATCTTTGCGACAAACGGGTGGACGTTCTCCGTACTGATCCCCTGGAGGATCACGCACCGCGGCTTGAAAGCCGTGACCCGGATAGCGACCATCGGCGATTTGCCGGTCGAGACATTGGTAAAGATCAGCGCCCGTTCGGTGCTCCAGCCGTAAATGCGGTTAAACTCCTCGCTTGAAAGCTGGAGGATCGCATTGAGGCTGTTTACCACGGTGTACCCGAAAATGGTCTGGTCCATGGACCCGCAGAGCAGCGAGCATCCGATAGCATCGGTCAGTTCCTGTAAGGCCACCGGGTTTGTGTACTCGTGGATGTCGAGGATCACATCGTCCGCGACACCGGAAAAGAGCATGGAGGAAAATTTGTGAATGTGTTTACCATCGGTTTCCTCATCGATGTTGAGGATCGTGTCGACAATCTTGCCAACCACCGCGGTTCCGGGGCTTTTTCTTCTCCCGCTCTCGTAATCGCTGATCACGGAGGGGGATACTCCCAGGCGGTCCGAAAGGACGCCGGGCGGTATCTCGAAGTTCTGACGCCATTTTTTTAACGCCAGCCCCGGTGAGTCCGACAGCGTAATCTCGCCGGCCATTTTTTCGGCGAGCTGATTCCGCAATTCGGATTTCATACTCAGTTAGTCAACCCTTCCCGTTAAATACCTAACGAATCCGAGTTCGACAAAAAACGAACCCCGTCGAAAGAACCATACGGGTCCGCAGGAAAGGAATCCATATATAGTAAGCATCTCAATTTTGATAAGCATGGTGCTGGCTGAAGAACTGGAGTGTCTCAAGGCGATAGCGCTCATGGGCGGGATCCGTGAACCGGTTTTTATCTCGTCGCAGACGCTTGCCGAGGTCCTTGAAACAAGCCCGCAGACCGCCTCCCGCAGGTTAAAGGCGCTTGAACACGGGAGGCTGATCACCCGGACCATAAATCCGGACGGCCAGCACATATCCGTGACAAAAGACGGCGAGAACGAACTCAGGCGCGAGTATGCGGAGTACTGCCGGCTCTTTTCCCACGAAGGCGGCCATTATATTCTTCCGGGCGTTGTGATAAACGGCCTTGGCGAGGGCCGGTACTACATGAGCCTCGAACCGTACAAGAAACAGTTTCTCCGGCACCTGGGCTTTGAGCCGTACCCGGGCACGCTCAACCTCCGGCTTTCCGGCGCAGACATCCCGACGAGAAAGAAGATGGACGCTCTTACCTGGGTTCCGATCCACGGATTCTCGGCGGACGGCCGGACGTTTGGCGAGGTCCGGTGCCTGCCCTGCCGGATTAACGACATTCCCTGCGGGATCATTGTACCCGGCAGGAGCCATTATCCTGAAGACATTGTTGAAGTGATCGCGGCAGTCGGTCTCCGCGATGCACTGGGCATAAAAGAGAACGACCGGGTAAATATCGAGGTGGCATATGATTGATGAGGCAATTGCGGCACTGCGTGAAGGCAGGTTTTTTCTGATTTATGATTTTGATGACCGGGAAGGCGAAACGGACCTTGCGATCCGGTCCGATGCGGTCGGGCCACGGGACATTCTCCGGATGAGAAAGGATGGCGGCGGGCTCATCTGCACCGCGATCCACCCGGCCGCTGCCCACCGGCTCGGCCTGCCGTTTGCAAGCGATGTGTTTCGTGCGACCTGCCTTGGCGAGGAGATCGGCGACATCCCCTACGACCGCAAAAATCACTCATCCTTCTCGCTCTGGGTCAACCACAAGAACACGTTTACCGGCATCACGGACCGGGACCGGACGCTCACGATCACGGAGATCGGGAAAACGGTCAGCGACACGATGGCAGGCCGGCATACAGACTTTGCCGCACAGTTCCGGACACCGGGTCACTGCCCGATCCTCCGGGCGGCAGACGACCTCCTCCACCAGCGCCGGGGCCAGACCGAGCTCTCGGTTGCCCTTGCGGCAATGGCGGGCGTCAACCCGGCCGTTACCATCTGCGAACTCCTCGACGACAGGACCGGAAAAGCCCTGACCCGGGAGGATGCCCGGAAGTATGCAACGAAGCACGGCTTTGCCTTTGTCGGTGGAAACGATGTGCTCGAAGCCTGGGACGGCCGGGCGGGAACGCTCGCACACGCCGCCGCAGAACACCCGGCTGCACCGGCACCGGCCGCTCACGCAAACGGCCATGCAGCAGTCCACGCGGAGGGAAACGATGATTGACAAGGCCCTCGCAGCACTCCGGGACGGAAAATTTATCCTGCTCTACGATTTTGACGACCGGGAAGGCGAAACGGATTTTGCGATCCGGTCCGATGCAGTAACGCCAAAGGATATTCTCCGTATGCGAAAAGACGGCGGGGGACTCATCTGCACCGCGATCGATCCGGTCGCAGCAGAAAACCTCGGCCTTCCCTTTGCAAGCGATGTGCTCCAGGCAACGCATTTTGCCGAGAAGCAGGGCGACATCCCGTACGACCGCAGGAACCACTCGTCCTTCTCGCTCTGGGTCAACCACAAGAAAACATTCACCGGCATCCCCGACAACGACCGGGCCCTCACGATCACCGCGATTGCAGAAGAAGTAAAAAAAACCCTCAACGGTGGTGGATCGCACTTCTCGGAATATTTCCGGACCCCGGGCCACTGCGCAATCCTCCGGGCCGCAGACCGCCTGCTCGACCAGCGTCACGGCCAGACCGAGCTCTCGATTGCCCTTGCAAGGATGGCAGACATCACTCCCGCCATCACGATCTGTGAGATGCTGGACGACGAGTCCGGGTATGCACTCCCAAAGGCCGGTGCACAAGCGTATGCAAAGAAGCACGGCCTTGTCTTTGTGGAAGGAAACGACGTGCTCGAACGGTGGGAAAAAGAAAAAGGCCGATAATAATTTTTTGTTTTTGTAAAGGGTTTTCTTGTTTTACTCCGGTTTCCAGAAGGAAATCCCGGGCAGTGCACAAATTGTCCGGACTACAGCCACCGGATTTTGACCGGATGTTCAGAGGGAATATTTTTCTAGTATCCTACGCTTCTCTAGATCATCCCAACGGACATGACCCCTCCAAAAATATCCGTACTCTATGTTGACGACGAGCCGGCCCTTCTTGAGATCGGCAGGCTCTTCTTAGAGCAGCCCGGCGATTTCTGTGTCACAACGCTTGCCTCCGCACAGGAAGCACTTGCATCTTCGATCATAAAGTCCTGCGATGCCATCGTCTCGGATTACCAGATGGCCGGCATGGACGGGATCGCGTTCTTAAAAGAGGTCAGGAGAAAGTTCGGGGACATCCCGTTTATCATCTTTACCGGCCGGGGCCGGGAGGAGATCGTAATCGAGGCTATCAACAACGGCGCTGACTTCTATCTCCAGAAAGGCGGCGACCCGACCTCGCAGTTCGCCGAGCTCACCCATAAGATCACGCAGGCGGTAACCCGGCGCCGGACCCAGGCAGAACTTCTGGCCGCAAACACCGGACTCTCGAAATCAAAAGAAGAGCTGCGGAAAAAATATGAGGAACTCAGAAAAAGCCAGGACGATCTTCTCCAGAGCGGGCAGCGGTACCGGGCATTTTTTGAAAATACCGGGACCGCTGCCACCATCATCGAGTCTGACGGCACGATAAGTCTTGCAAACTCCCGGTTCGTACAGCTGGCAGGGTTCCCGGCCGGGGAGATTGAGGGGAAAAAGAGATGGCAGGAATTTGTCGTTCCTGAGGATCTCGGGATGATGGAAAACGAGCACCGGCTGCGGAGGGAATCCCCAAAACGATCCCGGACAACGTACGAGTTCCGGTTCCGGACCGGCCCGGGCGAAATCCGGGACATTCTCCTGTTTGTCGATATGATCCCGGGCACGTACAAAAGTGTCGCCTCCCTCATGGACATCACCGACCGAAGGCATGCCGAGAAGGCCCTCGTGCAAAGCCGCGAACGGTTTGCCCAGGTCGCAGAATTGGCGGGCGAATGGATCTGGGAAGTCGACGCAGACGGGCGCTATACCTACAGCAGCCAGGTTGTCGAAAAGATCCTCGGGTATACACCCGGGGAGCTGGTTGGCAAAAAATATTTTTTCGATCTTTTTGTGCCCGAAAAACGGGACGAGCTCAGGAAAACAATGCTTGCCACATTCCGGGAAAAAGCCGTGGTCCGGCACCTTGTCAACCCCAATGTGCACAAAAACGGCAGCACGGTCCTGCTTAATACAAGCGGGACACCCGTCCTTGCCGATGACGGGACGCTCCTTGGTTACCGTGGCGCCGACCTTGATGTCACTGAACGCATCGCGGCGGAAAATGCTCTCCATGAGAGCACCGAGCGGTACCGGCTGATGCTGATGAATGCAAAAGACGGCATCATGATAAACGAGCTCACCGCAAAAGGCCCGGGAAAATTTATCGAGGTCAACGACACCGCCTGCCGGATCATCGGGATGACCCAAAATGAACTTTCAGAGATCTCCCTTGCCGATCTCGACTTGCAGGAGACAAAGGACCGGGCTCCCGAGATTATGGCAGTGCTCATGAAAGACCGGCACATGACTTTCCGGATCCCGTTCCGGACAAAAGCCGGGGTGGAAAAATTTCTCGATATCAGCGTGAGCCTCTTTATCTTTCACGGCCAGCCGACCATGTTCTCGATTGTCCGGGACATCACCGGGGAGATGGCGACACAGGCCGCCCTCCGGACTATGGTTGCAAGCATGGTCGGGACGACCGGGCTTGATGCGCTCAAACGGATCGCGGAAAGCGTCAGTGCATGGCTTGGCGCCGATTGCGTCATGGTCGGGGAGCTCCAGCCGGACAAGACCACGGTAAACGTCCATGCCATGATCCTTGACGCCAAAGAAGTAAGGGATTATTCCTATTCCCTTGAGGGAACGCCCTGTGAAAATGTGGCAGAAAAAGGGTTCTGTTATTTCCCGGACAATGTCAGGAGCCTCTTCCCCGGAGACCGGGACCTTGCCGACATGAATATCTTGGGATATGCAGGCACGCCGCTCAAAAACTACCAGGGTGATGTGATCGGGATCCTCTGCGTGCTGTCGCGAAAACCCCTCGCTGAAGTCCCGGCGCTCCGCGAGATCATGGAGATTCTTGCCGTCAAGGCCGCAGCGGAGATCGACAGGTTCCGGATCGAACAGGCGCTCCATGAGAGCGAGGAGAAATTCAAGATCCTCGTGGAGACCTCTCCGGACATGATCTGGGAGGTGGACTGTACCGGGAGGTTCCGGTATGTCAGTCCCGCAATCGAAACGGTTACCGGTCATTCTCCCGCAGAAGTCAACGGCAAACGGATATCCGATATCGTCGCTGAAGAGGGGGTGGCCCCTGCCATCCGTAAACTGCAGCGCTATATGACATCCGATGTCCCCATCCAACCCTTCGATATCCCGACCCGCCATCGCGACGGGCGCAACCTGACTGTCGAGATCCGGGCGTCACGGATCCTGGATCGCAAGGGACGGCTGACCGGCTTTCGGGGCGTTGCCCGGGACGTTACTGAACGCCGGCGAACAGAAGATGCCCTCATGCGGGCAAACCGCCAGCTCACCCTGCTGGGGAGCATCACCCGGCATGATGTGTTGAACAAGATCTCGGCAATCCTCGGTTACCTGAAGTTTGCATCGATGAAATGCTCCGGGGATGCCAGTGCAGAATTTATCAAAAAGGCGGAGGCGTCGGTTATCGCCCTGAGATCACAGGTCGAGTTCACCCGGATCTACCAGGACCTTGCCTCCCATGAGCCGCAGTGGACCAAAATCGACGAAATAGTTGCCGGCCTCAACGTTCCGGATACCCTGACTATACGGGCTGAACTTGGAGGGGTCCGGGTTTATGCCGATCCGATGATCGGGAGTGTCTTCTCAAACCTTCTCGACAATTCGATCCGGCACGGGGGAAAGGTAACTGAAATCCGCGTTTATACCCGGATGGAGGGCACGGCCCTTGTCATCGTCTGGGAAGATAACGGGACCGGTATCGCGGCAAACGACAAGGAACGGATCTTTTCCCGGGGAATCGGAAAGCACACCGGCCTTGGCCTTTTTTTGGTTCGGGAGATCCTTGCGCTGACCGGTATCTCGATACGCGAGACCGGGGAGCCGGGGAGCGGTGCCCGTTTCGAGATTGAGATGCCGGAGGGCACGTACCGGGGTTCCGGCGCCCGGGTGCAAGACTAAAAAGGCACGGAGCTGTCGGGAGCCGGTTCCCGGGCCGTTTACGCACCACTAAATATCCGGTCCGGCCAATATTACCGGCACATGACAACCGTCCCGTCAAGCGAATTGGCTTCACGAATGACCCGGTTCCGGGACCGGATGGACCGTGACTCCCCGGACTGGGAAGTTGCCGTAATTTCCGGAAAGATTAACATCTACTATTTCACCGGAACCATCCAGGACGGCATGCTGTATATCCCGAAAAACGGCGACGCGGTTTTCTGGGTCAGGAGAAGCTGCGAGCGGGCGCTGGCTGAATCAGCGTTCCCGGATATCCGGGCGATGAAAAGCTACCGGGACGCAGCGGCAGTTACCGGCCGCGTAAATAAACCGGTGTACCTCGAACTCGATTCGGTCTCCCTTGCCCAGTACGGCCGGATGCAGAAGCATTTCGGGTTTTCCGGTGTACAGCCTCTCGATGCACAGGTTGCGGCGGTCCGTTCGGTAAAAAGCCCGTACGAATTTTCCCGGATGGTAAAAGCCGGGGAGATTCACCGGCACGTGCTCGAAGACTGCGTGCCAGGCATACTCGCCGGAGGGATGAGCGAGGTGGAGTTCGGGACAGCGCTGTACTCGGAGATGGTCAGGGAAGGCCACCAGGGGATCGTCCGGTTCGGGATGTTCAGCGAGATGGTGCTTGGCCAGATCGGGTTTGGGACGAGCATGATTGCACCCACCTGCCTTGATACCCCGGGCGGGATTGCCGGCCTCCACCCGGCCGTTCCGATGTCCGGGAGCCGGGACAGGAAACTCAGAAAGGGCGACCTTGTCGTGGTCGATATCGGCTGCGGGGTCGAGGGCTACCAGACGGATAAGACGCTCAGTTACATGTTCGGCAGCGCTATCCCGGAGTCTGCAATCCGGGTGCACGAGCAGTGCGTGGCAATCCAGGACGAGACAGCAAAACTGTTGAAACCGGGAGCCGTCCCGTCAGAAATTTATTCGGAGATCGTCGGCAGCCTCGAACCGGCATTCCTGGAGAATTTTATGGGTTACGGGAAGCACACGGTAAAGTTCCTTGGCCACGGGATCGGGCTCTGGATCGATGAGAGCCCGGTCATTGCGCAGGGATTTGACGAGCCCATTGTGGAGGGAATGGTCCTTGCGGTCGAGCCAAAGAAAGGCATTACGGATGTCGGCCTTGTCGGGATCGAGAACACGTTTGCCGTGACACCCGGAGGCGGCCGGTCCCTGACCGGAAAGAGCCGGGGGCTGGTGCCGGTTTACTGATTTTACATGAGGGCAATTGATTCTATATTTTTACCATACACTCATTTGATGCTACGACCCACATCAGTTATCTTAATTTCTCTTCCGTATCGGATATCCATCCTTTGATTCTATCAATTGAATTTTGGATGTCAGAAATACGCTCATTTTCCTCATCAATCCATCCATCTACACGATCACGGAATGAATCAGACCTTGCCGAGTCTTTCATTTCCTCCAACTTATCTAAATTTCTCTGTCTGCGATCTAGGACACACTCAAGATTATCAAGGTCATTTTCCAGCTTTGCAATATTTTCCCTCATCCGCGATTCCCAAGCTTCCCTGCGAGCAATTGCTTCTTGTCGTCGAATCTGCCTAGCCTCCCATGCAGCGTGTTTTTCATCATGATATCTCTCAATTGCTGCACTCTTTGAACGTTTCCAATCCTCCCATGCATTATTTAGAGCATTCGAGGAATCGGTAAGTGCTTCAAAAGCCGCCTGTTTATCTTTGCCAAACATTTGATTTTTATTTCGAGTAAGTGATGCCCATCCCTCTTTCAGGAAATTGTTACATGCAAGGAGTTCCGATTTTCGGTCATCGAACTGACCAAGGACTTCATCAAGAACTTGTGTAATAATAAGTGAAAGGCCACCAGTTACAAGTGCAAGAAATGCATCATCGGACTCTGATGACGGAGTGGCTTTATGTGCAAGAGTGAGGATTTCTGATAAGTGAGACTGTGATTCATATACTCTTGCAGTAAATTCTTCATTCGCTTTCTCTTGAGAGGCCGTTGCCTAACTACCAAAAAGAGTAATTCGGGTTAATGAAATATTTCCGTAATGAAAATTTTCCCAGAAAAAGATCCATTAAGCCGGAAAAAGAACCTACTCCCTCACAAACAGCCCTATTTTTCGTCATCATTATAACCGTCTTAAGTTTACTCCACCATCCTCTTGTAATAACGACCCGTAGATTTTGAGTTATGCAAATCAACTTCCACTCGTTATCACATTGACTTGTCCCTCTGCGCTGAAACTTTCGGATATTTCGGTTCTCCTTAATCCAACCAAAAACCGGTTCGATAATAGATTTTCTCCGGGAATATTTTCTT
>JBAZFZ010000032.1:0-22389 GCA_041653075.1 Methanoregula sp. | reverse complement strand
TTGACGAAGTCCTGATGATCTTAAGAGATGCGGCGATTACTTTGAAAAAGCCAGATGCAGGATTCGGTGATTAGCCAAATCCGGTTTTTTGATTTTCATGCCAAATCCAAAGAAAATGCTTGCGTTTTTATTGCTCCGGAACCAATACGATGCATGGATGTGGAGGAGTTTGTCCGCCGGAACCTGGATGAGGGAAAATCCGGGGATGAAATCGTGTCGGAACTTTCCCGGAGAATAACCGAGATCAAGCACGGCCGGGAGGAATACACCCACCGGTTTGCGCAGGCAGTCCTTAAAGAAGTTAAAAATACCCGGGGACTCACCGGTGACTTTTTTACCTATACCCCGGCAGAAGTAAAAATGGGGGAGTTCGGTGTCGGTTCACGCGGAAAGGGTGACTTTTTTGCCCACCGCGAGATCGCACGGATCATTGGCAAGACTAAAGCTTCGGTCGGCGTCGATGAGATGGACGACGCCGGAGCGGTAAAAGCCGGCGGGGAGTATATTGTCTGTACGGTTGACGGGATGCACTCCCGGCTCTCGGACTACCCGTACCTTGCCGGTTTCCACGTGACCCGGGCAACACTCCGCGATCTCTATGTGATGGGTGCAAAACCAGTCATGCTCTTTTCCGACATCCATGTGGCTGATGACGGAGACGTGGCAAAGCTTTTCGATTACACCGCAGGGATTACCACGGTTGGAGAGGCGATGGACGTACCGCTCGTCACCGGTTCAACGCTCCGTATAGGCGGCGACATGGTCCTTGGCAGCAGGCTTACCGGATGTGTCGGCGCAGTTGGGGTCGCCCGCCACCTTACCGCACGGAAGTCCACCGCTCCCGGAGATGTCCTGCTGATGACCGAAGGCGCCGGGGGAGGAACGATTGCAACTGCTGCAATCTATTCCGGGTTCCCCGAGGTTGTTAAAGAGACGATCAACCTCAATTTCCTGACCACCTGCGAGGCGCTTATCAAAAGCCCGGTCTTTGACCAGATCCATGCCATGACGGATGTTACAAACGGCGGGCTCCGGGGGGACATCTTTGAGATGGCCGAAACCGCACAGTGCCGGATGGTTGTCCGTGAAGAGGATACAGCAGGACTTGTCAACCCCCGGGTCCGCGAGATGCTTGAGAAACTTGAGATCGATTATCTTGGTGTTTCCCTTGACGCTCTGCTCATTGTTGCGCCAAAAGCGGCGGCTGATGAGATCATCCGGGTCACCCGGGAGACCGGGGTCAGATGCCATGAGATCGGATATGTCGAGAAAGGAAAAGCGGAACCTGTGCTGATACGGGATGGTAAAGAACATGATTTCCAGCCACGGTTCCGGGAATCTGCATACACCCCGGTAAAAAAGGTGGTGGATACCGATGCGCCTGACTTTGAAGAGATGAAAAAATGCGTCCTGCGAGCGTCTGATGCGGCGATCGCAAAGAAAGTGCGAGTCCTTGCCCGGCTCAAGCAGAAAAATCCGACTGCCTGATCGGAGAAGGCAGCGCGGTCATTTCCGGCAATTCGGACTTATCCCTATTTTGTTTTTTTCCCGCTCGTGATTTTGTACCGGATATGCTTCAGTTCTAACAACCTGACGGAACCCGGTTTCCTCATCACGGTTGGGTCTCTTCGTTTGCCTGACGGTCCGGACCCGCAGTAAAAAAAATGAAACCCAAAATCACCGGGAGTCACACAAAAACAGGTACGACCCCCCCTCCCCATTTGTAATAAAATACGCCGTAAATCGAAAAACGGGTGGGGGGGTCGCACCTGTTTTTTGCAGGACGAACTCTTCCCCCCGGGCCTGTTTCTCCCCTGACCCCTATGCAGGCAGGGCGGTTTTGTGGGTTCATGCAAACCCTGCAACCCCCGCCTCTCCCGGTCAGTGCCCCTTTTGACAGAACGTATTTTAACAGTTACACAGGGAGTGCTAGCAACAAAAAAGGAATGGTGGAGGGGATGCAGACAATGCTGAAATGGGGTGCGGGACGGCTGAAAAATTAGTTCCCGGGTTTTTTCCCGTCAACGCAGATGTTATAGGCAAGCTGCGGGACTCTTTCCTCGATAAAGGGCTCCACCTTCTGTGCCAGCGAGAAGAGCGGATCGATCATGTCGATATGCGCAAACGAGCACCAGCTGATCCGTATGTCTTCGAAACCCGCATGATAAAAAAGATCGAACATCTCGTTTTCATCGTAGTAATGCTCGCCGAAGTTTTTCATGACGACATGGTTGACCCGGATAATCTCGCTTATCTGGTAGATAGCAGGGATCCCGCAGGTCAGCAGTTTTTTCCCGAGCGTGCTAATAGAGATTGATCCCCCGGGCCGGAGCACCCGAAACGCTTCGTCAAGCATCGCCTCCGGGTCGCGGAGGTAGGAAAAAACAAGGAGACTGGAGATAGCATCGAACATATCGTTACGGAACGGCAGGGCATCCCCGGTCCCGAGCGTGAACTGGCAGCGGGAACAGCGATCCTGTGCATGTTCAAGCATGTTCCGGCTTAAGTCAATCCCGACCGCCGTCCCCCCGTGTTTGAGATATTTTTCCACAAAGAGTCCGGTTCCACACCCAATATCAAGGAGCCGGCCGCCCTGTGGGAGGGCCTTCATGACATGACGGCTTAAGTGGGTGTGGTAACAGCGGCCCCGGGGATGGTCATAGTGGACATCATAGACATCGGCAATTGCATCGTAATGCCGCTGGATCTTTTCCTGCTTTACCCTGCTCACGGCAGCACCCCGGAAAGCCGCGTTGCAAAGGCGTCTATCTGGAGATATTCGCTGTTTGCATGGCCAAGACGTGTATCTGCATCGGCAAGGGTAAGGGCAAGGCTGGGATCGTTGTACTCCCGGCGGACACATTGCCGAACCTCTTCAAGCACCTCGCGCCCGGAAAGTCCGTAATCGATCATCAGCGATTCAAGCTGGCGGATTCCCGGTTTGTGCTCGCCCCGCTTCAGGAGTCCCAGGGCCGAGCTGACAATGGTAGCGGTTTCCGATTCCGTAACTTCAGCAAGGGTATCGCAGGAGCCGGACTCCCGGGCGGCCTGAAGCAGGAGGATTGCATTTCGCATATCCCCCCGGGCAGCCTGAGCGATGAGATCAAGGTCGTCAGGGGAACAGGTCATCGGGCAGCCCTGTTCACGATCCTGGACTTTAGAGAGCTCCGAGACAATCAGGTCCGAGGGAAGCGGTGAAAAGAAGAGCGGGAGGCACCGGGATGTTATCGCCGGGATGATCGCGCTCTGGTTGGTGGTGGAGAAGATAAACCGGCAGGTGCCACTGTACTGCTCCATGATCCGGCGCAGTCCCTGCTGTGCATCCCGGGTCAGGGCATGCGCATCCTCAAAAACCATGAGCTTGAAATCGGCGTCAAGCGGGCGCATGGAGGCATACGTCCTCAGGATATACTTGAAGTTGACAATGAAACTCTGGCCCTTCCGGTACAGGTGTGCGTAGCGCTCGTCCTCTTCAAGGAGCTTCTTTCCCTGTGAGAAGAGGTCGGCAGTCTGGAAGACCGTGGTGTTTGATTCCCAGGCATCGCCGTACAGCTCCCGGGCAAAACAGCTGATCGCTGAACTCTTCCCGGTCCCATGGGGGCCGGTGAGCATCAGGTGAGGGCTTGTTTTTTTTGCGGCAAACGATCCAAGCAGCCGGGTGACATGCTCCTGCCCGAGGATCTCCTCAAGCTTTCCCGGACGGTACCGTTCAGTCCAGAACATCGGAAAGCCTCCGGGTCATCTCATGGCGTGCCTCACGGAGGAACACCCGGTTGTCAAGATGCACGAGAATGTCTTTGCATTCTGAATCGGTAAGCAGAGTATACGCAGCCGCGATTTCGGGAAGGGCGCGGGTCACCTCGTCAACAACGGTAACCGTCGCAGTCTGCGCGGTCCGGGAAAGGGGATTGAGATCGATTGCAATGACTTTTTTGCCCATATTTGCGAGCACCCCGCAGCGGTCGCCGTCTTCGAGCGGAACAATGACGACGTCTGCCGCATACATCCCCTCCCGCCTGCACCAGGCCCGGTCATGCGAGAGCGGGAGCAGGCGCTCGGCCTCTCCTGAAAAGACATCTGCACCGGCTTCGCGGAGAACTTCCTCGATCATCCGGACGCGTTCCGGGGTCCGGTGGAAGAGATTGACTTCGACCAGGGCACCGGTTGCTTTCTGGAGTCCTGCGATCTCCTGTGCCGCAAGCGCTGCTGTATTCCCGTTCACGGATATCACCGGATGCTGTGCGGTCTTTAACAAAGCTGCGGCAGCTTTTGCCGCCCGGTGAGCGCTCTCGCTGGTCTTTTCGCCCATAAGGTAATCGAAGGCCTCTCCTCTCCCGTGCGAGGTCAGACCTTCAAGGGAGACAACACCTCTGCGTGCGCAGTCAGCAAGGTGCTCACGGGTGACAAGTGACTTGTACCGGGGGTGATCTTTTGGGATCATGCTTCAACCTCGAGTATCCGTGTTCCCATCCGTGCGACCTCCATGCCAAAGACCTCTCCAAACTCTGCAAGTATACCCTGTGCAGCTTCCCCGCAGGCAAACACGCCTTCGCCAAGCATCGTCATCGCGGCGGGAATCCCGTTTTTGTCGCAGGCAGAAAGGACTTTGGTAACCCGGGGGGTTTCAAGCCTGCTCTTTCGGGAGAATTCCCGGGCAAGGGTAAAAAAGTCGTATCCCCCGGCAGGCTGGCGGTCGGGGAACGCGGCCGTGACCTGTGCCATCTGTTCCGGAGATCCAAGAACAGACGGGGTAGGGATCTGGCCGAAACTGATCGTGTAGAGCGGGTCAGTTATATCGAATTTACGGATAATCTCACCGGATATTCCCGGGCCGTTCCGCACCACACGGCCGCCGGCCTGGCATGCCGCGACATCGCCAAGACCGGTCCGGAAGAGCACCTCGGTTTCGTGCGCCACTTCCGCGATATCATCTGCCCCGAGTCCAAGCCCGAGGAGGCGGTCGGCAGCAGCGAGCGTGGAAAGGAGGGCTGCCGCAGAAAGCCCGAAGCCTGCGCTTATCGGGAGCGTGCAGGTTGTCTCCACCCGGACCGTGGCGCCGATACGTTCCAGTGCAGATGCAAGCGGCGGCGATTCCCGGGAGATCTCTTCAGCACCGGCGCCGGGCCGCACCCGTTTCACGGTGATGGACGTTGCACCGGCTGGCCGTACAACCGAGGTCACACCTTCACTGATAACAATGCCGGCGCCAATGCTCCCTGTTGATGCCGGTGATTTCCCGTCAACCCTCCGGAAATACCCGGAGATATGGCCGGGACAGAATGCGGTCACTGATGCAGGTGTCATTGCAGTCTGGTACCTGTCAGATCATGTTTGATGCGGCCGCTATTAGGAATTCCGCTTGGAATTTCGTACGGTTTTTTTCGGATGCTGCACACTTCCGGCTGGCACGGCCTTGTCCGGCCTTCCAATACGCTGCCAGAGCGCATGGGCAATCTCATCTTTTGTCCCGGAGATGACCGTCCCGTTATCGTCCCCTAGTACGACAATGCGGTATTCTCCAGTTTTGCTTCCCATTGTGACGGGTCCGTTGGTCACCACCATCCACGCACCTTTCCCGATGAGTTTCTCCGCATCTTTTTGGGTCTTTTTCCCGATTTTAAATGCGATGACCCGAACACCTTTTTTCGCAAGCGCCATATCAAGGATTTTTTGAAGGGGCACAAGATCCAACCGGGCAGGCGAGCCGCTCGGGATTTTTCCCACCACCCTGACCGGGGCAAAATCGGAGATCGCGGCAGCACTGATATAGACATCGGGCTTTGTCTCGGTGAGACCTGCTTTCACAGCCTTTGCCATGTCACCGGCCGTATCAATCCAGACATTATTCACGCAGGGAATTGCATCATGGTGGACAATGGTGACATTAGCCCCGAGCCGGAACGCTTCAAGCGCGAGCTCCTGTCCCATCCGGCCGCTTGCCCGGGTGGTCAGCACACGCACGTCGTCCACCGGTTCCCGGCAAGCTCCGCTCGTGATAAGGACCCTGGTTCCCGCGAGCGGTTTTCCCAGGATCTCGCGTTCGCACCGGAGGACAATCTCATCGATATCCGCGATCTTTGCTTTCTCTTCTTCGATTCTTGGCTCGACAAACCCGATGCCCCACGATTTGAGGGTTTTAATATTTCGGACAACGGCGGGGTGTCGGTACATGCTGTGGTGCATTGCGGGCACCACAAGGACCGGTATCCCGCTCCCAAGAGCAGTCGTCGCAAACGTCGTAACCGGGGTGTCATCGATACCTGAAGCAATCTTC
Organism: Methanoregula sp.; assembly: GCA_041653075.1. Classification (GTDB taxonomy): domain Archaea; phylum Halobacteriota; class Methanomicrobia; order Methanomicrobiales; family Methanospirillaceae; genus Methanoregula. The sequence continues at coordinate 16,115 of JBAZFZ010000032.1, read as the reverse complement.
CCAAGAGTGTTAGCCGTGCAGGGCGCAATGAGCAGGAGGGCGGCGCTTCCCCCGTCCCCACAGTGCGTCACATGCTCTACAAGTCCCGAGAGCCGGGTGATGGTGGACATCCCGCTTGCGTAGGTAAGCGCATCCGGGTGGATGATCCCCTGCGCCGCTTCGCTCATGACCGGCTGGACCGTTGCGCCTTTCCGTCTGAGTGCGTGGACCAGTTTTACCGTTTCCACCGCAGCGATGCTCCCGGTTACGCCAAGCACGATCTCTTTTCCGGCAAGGGTCTGTACGGTCATGAGAGGGTAACGTCCTGCACCAGGTGCCATGTATAGGGCCGGTACTTCTTTACTTTATGTACCTCGATAGAGGCACAAAAACCTGCGCTTTTGGCGGCATCACGGATTTTATCCGATACGTCCCCGATGCTGTGGACATGGAGAACGCTTCCGGCACTGACATGGGAAAAAACGGGGGCGAGCATGGTTACAGCATCGAAATGTCCCATCACGACCCGGTCGTAATCACCGGTCAGCAGATTGCGGCAGTCCCCACATGAGGGCTCGACGAGATCCAGGAGGTTGTTCTCCGCGATGTTCCGCTTAAGGTAACCAAAAGCGACCGGGTTGATCTCCATCGCATGGACCCGGGCGCCACTTCCCGCCATCGGGATCGTGAAGTACCCGATACCGGCAAACATGTCTGCCACCCGGCTTCCGGCCGGGCTTTTGCGGATAAGGGCTGCCATTCTCTGTTTTTCAAGCCGGTTGCCCTGCGAGAACATCACCTTCTGCGGGTCGAGGAGGTAGGTGTACCCGTTTTCCCTGTGTCGGACCTCACCAGCGTCGCCCCGGAGAAGTTCTGTTCTCGGGGTCCTTGTGATATCTTCGAGTGCCTCAATCCAGACTACCCCGCGCGGGTGCCGGAATCTCACAATCTCCTCAATCTCCTGTGGATCCGGTTTTTTCCCGTGGATGACTGCCACATCGCCCAACATGAAAAATCCCCGCCCGTCATAGGAATGGCGGTCAGGGATCTCCCGCTCAAAAGAAAAGCCCTTTTTTACCGGGACCCAGGCAATGCCATCCCTGACATAGGACCGCCGGTCCGGATCGACCCAGTCCAGGGTTTGAATATCTCCCAATTTTCCCGGTGGAACAGCACGAACCCGCATAACTCCAGAATATCCCTTGCAGCTTTGGTTTTTACAACCTGCGGCTTCTTGGTTACCGCATGACCACGAGACGGTCACCGTCACGGAGGACCAGAGCATTCTCACCAGCGGTGATATTCATCCACGGCTTATGGGGTTCTTCCCGGGTCTCGCCGGTTTCAGGGTCGAGAAGCCCGAGCATTCCCCCGGAGATGTAGGCCACAAGCGCCGGTTCTGCGCTCCGGGAGTTCCCGATGCAGCGCTGGACATCTTCGTGCCGCACGGTCCGGCTCCTGCCTTCAGCAAGGTCAAAAACCTTGATGTTGTGAGTATCCACCTGCTCTACTTCGGCATAGACCCGACCTAAAAACACGATATCGTGCCGCTGGTATTTCGGGAGCCGAACAAGGTAGGTGATCCTGAAGAGCTGCCGCCCGTTTTTCTCACCGACAAGCTTCGGGTGGGTTGTGTATCTCCCGCCAAGCTGCGAAGTGACTCCCTGGGAGATCATCATCCCGATATGCTGGGAGCCGACCGTGATGTCAAGGCCGTCCCGGTTCTCGGTCATGTCCGAGATATACGACAGCCGCTCCCCTCCGGCCTGGAGTGATTCTTCGATCTGGTTTGCAATGGTTGCCGCAGACTGCATCTCGAACGTGCTTAATTCACGGTCTTCCGCCCGGACCTGGACGATTCCCTCGTAATAACTCCCGGTGATCCGGTTGCACCGGTCGCACTGCTCTTTGTGCCAGACAAGATCGACCGTGCAGGACTTCTCGACCGGGATCCCAAAGAGGGTCCCCGTGATGGTGAGATATGCTTTGGACCGGTTCGGGCTGACATCCCGCACCTGGACCTCGATATTGCGTTTTTTTACTTCAGGATGGAAATGGACAGCGCTCCGCGCAAGGTTTGGCGCGAGTTCTGCGGGATCAAGATCAGTATCGGTCCAGGTGTTCACCTGTTTTGTCGCACCGCAGCTCGGGCAGTGGGTGCTTGATACCCGGCTGTCACATGCCGCCCAGTCGGTGTCTGCGACACGACAGGCTGCGCAAAGGCCGTCCCTATCCGAGGGCTGGCCGCACTTGGGGCAGAATCTGTCCTTGATGGTCATGATCAGAGCCGATATATCTGGGCGTGCGGGATGCTGCCGATCATAATGCAGTCTGCTCTTCCGATCAGGCCGAGTTTTACCGCTATCGCAACTGCCCGCTCCCCCATGAGATTAATATTGTCGCCGTGCCTGAGTGCTTCTTCCACGGTTGCCTCATCCACGCGGGTATTCCCGTAGAAACTCTCTGTGACAGTTACCCTGAGATCCCCGTTTGTAATGGTCGTATTCAGAAGTTCATGGTCGCAGACCGCAACCACGTCGCCAACTTCCGGTGACCGGTGGATTTTTAAAAACATTGATATCCAATTCGCATGGCCGGAAGATAAAAGATAGGAACGATCCTGTCCGGTGGCAGGATGTTATACCAGAGACTACAGCGAGATCCTGACGCCGTAGACCTTTTCCGGGGTCTCCCCGTGGATCCGCCAGCAGTCCTCTTCGGACAGGGTTCCGGATTCCACGAGCTTTTTTGTGATCCTCGGGACCGATTTTGGCCCGGTCACCGCTCCGGGCCGCGAGTTCTCGTCCATGAAATCGCTTTCCAGGGTAAACGGCCGGCACATCTTTGCAAGGACAGACACGGTGTCATGTTTAGCAATAAGCGATGGGTGGAGCGGCGTCTCTGGAGACCCGTAGTGCTTAACCACGCGGTCAACCGGCATCCCGGCAACCTTTGCCATATCCGCCACATCTGCACACGGTCCGCTCTCGGCATGGATCTGGAGGGCGCACCTGCACCCGGCAGCGAGTTCGAGCGCATAGGTCAGAACCTCGTTTGAGGCGGCATACACTTCAGCACTTACTTCGTAGTGCGGCCTTCCGCTCTTGAGCGCGACCGCTTTTCCCTCACGGACATACCCGGCTGCGCAGTCAAGCCCGCCTTTCATGACCTCAACCGCTTTCTCCAAAGGCACGCGCTCCGTGAGCCGCCCGATCTCGGCCGGGTGGACCCCGAGGATAGGAAAAACGACAAGGCCAGTCTCCCGGATGAGCCCTGCTATCCGGAGTGTCTCTTCAAACACCGGCGCATAATCATTGCCGGTAACCGGTTCTATCCCAAAAGACCACGACGGTTTTGCAACAAGGAAGATATGTGTCCCGCCCGCATGCAGGAAGTCCTTTGCTGCCTCGACGCCCCGACCGTTCACCGGGTCAAAATGGATATGGTCATCAGTTATCGGAAACAGGCGCGATCTCATTGAACTCCACGATCCTCATTAAGGGATACCCGTTGTTGGGCGCCAGTTCGGCGCGGCAGTAGGAAAATCCCACCCGGGTCACGATCTCCCCATGAAACATGAGTCCGGATAGTTCGCTGTATCCATAGACATTCTTTTTCATTAAGGACCGGTCAAGCCGGATCGTGATCTCCTCGACAAATGGCTGGAGGATGACCGCTTTTTCTATGGCTTTCTCGACGCTCTCTGCAGATTCCACCGAGATCGGGGTCCCTACCCACTGGTGGTAAAGCGCCCCAAGCTTGATCCCTGCCTCAAAGACCGCGCGCTCGCGGTCTCCTGGTTTTTCTGATAATTGTTTGTTGACCATACTGATTTCACCAGTGAATGTCGGGCATATGACAAATGTTCAGATAAGCTGGATGATGCCCTGTTTTGGCTCCATTGCCTCGCCGTGGCGCAGGAGCATCTCGATACCTTCCCGGACTTTATCGGGTGCAAAGCCCTTCGATACGACTTCCTCGACCACTTTTTCGATGGCCGCACGCCTGCCTTCGCCGCCGATATCCCGGATTGCATCTTTGATGACGCGGACAAGATCCCGTTTCTCCTTTGAGATACCGGTTGCCACCTTGTCGATATCGAAGTTCCCGGTCTTTGGGTCGTACGCGATCTGGCGCAGGCAGGCATCCACGATATGGATGACGCGCTCGGCATCGCTGGCCTCAATCTTATTCGAGAGCCGGATCCGGGCACTTGCCTCGGCAAGCCGGACCAGGGCTTCAAGCTGGCGGGCCGTCACCGGTACCGGCTTGTTGGGTTCCGCGATCCCCCGAAGCTTGAGGTAGTAGCCGACCAGTGCTTCCTTTGCCTCGGCAGAAAGCATTGGAAAACACGTGCGTTTCGAGTATGCGACATATTTCCTGAAAAGCGAGGGTTCGATATCCGGCATGACCGGCTTGAGCTGCTGGTCGATGTATTCCTGCGTGACCCCGGGAATGGGTGAGTGCTTGTGCTGGGCGATGAGCTCTCCGACCCCGTGGGTCTTTACGATGTGCTCTGCAATGGCAAGGTCGCGTTTCTGCTCCGGCTGGTCGGTCATGATAAAGATCAGGTCGAACCGGGAGAGCAGCGAAGGGGGCATGTTGATCTGATCGGATATGTCCCCGTACATGTCAAAGCGCCCGTACTTCGGGTTTGCCGCGCCAAGGAGTGCGCACCGGGACTTGAGCGTCGCGGTGATACCGGCCTTTGCGACGCTGATGGACTGTTGTTCCATGGCTTCGTGCAGGGCGGACCGGTCCTCTTTCTGCATCTTATCCATTTCATCGACGGCAGCAATACCCATGTCGGCAAGGACAAGCGCCCCTGCTTCAAGGGTCCAGCGGCCTTCCCCGAATTCGTCTTTTACTGCGGTTGCGGTCAGACCCGCCGATGTTGAAGACTGCCCGCTCGTGTAGATCGCGCGCGGCGAACACTTCACGATATACCGCAGAAGCTGGCTTTTTGCGATACCCGGGTCACCAATCAAAAGAACATGGATATCGCCACGGAGGTGACTCCCATCCGGCATCTCCTTTGCGATACCGCCGAACAGCTGGAGGGTGATTGCCTCTTTTACATCCTCGTTCCCGTAGATGGTCGGTGCGATCGAGTGGGTACACATTCGGTAGATCATCTGGTTGCAGGAGAGTTTCTTGATCTCATCCTCGTCTTTTTCATCGATCTCGACCTCTTCGAATTCCTTTTCCGCAATCTCGACCGAGTTACATTCGAGGAATATGTCAAAGACGGTATGCTTCTCGCCTTTTACAACCCGCTGCATGGATCGGAGGATGCCGTTGATGATCACCCGGTCGCCGGGAGAAACCCTGCCGGTGAGGTCATCGGTCACATCGATATCGAGCGTCTGCGGCTGTTCCCCGCCCCGAAGCCCTTCGGGAGACTCCTGCACCCGGAGCTTCTGGGAATCGACAAACGTGGAACGCTTGGGGATCAGCTCCAGTTTCTTAAAGGTACACCCATCTGTCGCACAACCATCGGGTTCGATAAATTTCCCGTATTTCTGGAGTTTTTTGGTGAAATGCCCCCCCGGGCACTTGAAAACCGCTTCAACGATTCTCGGGCGGACCTCGGTAGTCTTACGGAGGATCCCCTCTACCGAAATGAATTTGTTGATATCCTCCGACCGTATCGCGCGTATCGCGGTTTTCCTGGGGAGGTTTGTGAACCGGATATTGACACCTTTTGGCTCTTTCCCGTCCTTTCCCCGGATCAGCTGGTCGTTTCTGATGGCGTCCCAGACATCCTCAAGCACCTTGCCCGGGTTTTCCAGGAGCTCGTCTGCGAGAACAATGCCGGCCTTCCCGAACTTTTCGACTTCCCGGTAATCGATATAGAGCGACCGCTTGTGCGGGTACTCCCGGGTGATCTCGGAAAGCTGTTTTTTGTGCCGGCTTTTAAGGAACCTGCTCCAGTCGTCCGCCCGGTCGCCCTGGTGCAGTTCCGGTGCTTTATCCATAGTTCGTGTATCCCTCAAGATTATTTCCGGCTTGCAAGGACAAACCGTGCAATCAATGCTTCCATCTGTATATCGCTGCTTGCCCCTTCAGAGAGCCGGAAATCCGTCTCTCCCAGTGCATCGATCAGCTCAACCTTCATTGCCCGGTCCATGTCGCGTTTGAGGAGTGCGCGGTAGCATTGGTTGATCAGTTCGTTGGGCGCGATCCCCCTCTCGTGGAGCAGCTGGGAAAGGAGCGATTCTGCCGCATCGAACTCCCCGTTGAGCGAGAGAGTTAAGAGTTCATCGATCTCCTCCGGGCGTGCGTTTGAGGTGATCGCGTAAACCATCTTTGCGTCGATGGTCGGGCTGATGATTGCCGCACCCTGCAGGGCGTTGATCGCTTTTCTCATGTCGCCTTGGGCGATATACACCATTGCTTCTGCCGCGTCCGGGGTAACGGTCAGCCCTTCGTTTTTGGCGATCCGGGACATCTCCTCTTTTACGGCCTGCGGCCCAAGCGGGCGGAACCGGTAGATCGCACACCTGCTCTGGATCGGGTCGATGATTTTTGAGGAATAGTTGCAGGAAAGGATGAACCGGCAGGTCTTGGCATAGCTTTCCATTGTCCGTCTTAGTGCGGCCTGTGCATCGGTTGTCAGCGCATCGGCTTCGTCAAGAAAGAGGATCTTGAACGTTGCAGTCCCCAGGGGCGTGGTCCGGGCAAACTGCTTGATCTGGTTTCTCACGACATCGATGCCGCGCTCATCGGACGCGTTGAGTTCGCGGAAGTTCATCTGCCACGATTCACCGAAAAACTCCCGGGCAAGGGTGACTGCCGCGGTGGTCTTTCCCACCCCGGCGCTTCCGGTAAACAGGAGATGGGGAAGGTTGCCGGTTTTTACATAGGACATAAGACGCTCGACAATCTCGTCCTGCCCGACAATATCGGTAAGTTTTGCCGGTCGGTATTTTTCTATCCAGATAGTATGGTTATCGTCCATGTGCATCGACCCTGCTCGTACTCAGTTTGTGGTCGTACGGGATAATTACATGATATCCCGGGATATGTACCAGATCGGATCCTGAATGCAAAATCAATTGCAGTAAGCCGTTGAAAATGTAATACTATTTAAGATAAGAGATCGCGAAATTACTTTATATGATTCCACGCCGCAGCGCATTCATAATCCTTTTCGTTTTCCTCCTTGTAATCGTTCCTGCATCGGCGAGTCTTTCAAATGTCGTTTCCGGGGCCCCGATCTTTATCGGGGAACAGAACCTGGATATATCCGCATGCCTGAACGGGCACACGGTCATTGCCTGGTGGCCGGCCGGTTCGGACCGGACCGGGGACCCAACAAAGACCGTGACCATTGACAAGAACGCGACATCGTACTACCTTGACCCTGCGATCTTTTCCGGATATGCCGGGCGCTGGTATACCCACGATACGAAACCCGATGTCCTGGCCTTTGTGCTCTACGAGCCGACCCTCAACCTCACCGTTATCGATACCGACACAAACCAGGATGTAACCGGTCAGACCCTCCCGATGTCGGCTAACATCACCTACCGGATTGACACAAACCAGTATATGGCGCTCGATTATTCGACGCGTCCCAATTACAACCCCTCGGACTCGTTTTTCACCGTGACGCTCACCTCTCCGTCCGGGACAAAAATTCCCCAGATCTTTACCGGGGATGTCGGTGCTTCGACCACCCAGATCATCCAGCTCGATACCCATCCCCTGATCAAATCCCCGACATATACCTGGCAGAACGGCGCAGCATGGGACCGTAATGCAATAGGTCCTGAAGGCAGCGCGTATTACCAGACCGGGACGTACCGGTTCAAGGTAACCTCCAACCTCAACGGCATGCAGGGCAGTTACAGCAGCGATGCAGCGATCGGGAAAGACTCAAGCGGCGAACAGCCGATCACCTTTGTTGCCGATGCCATGCCCACAACACTCACAACCGCCCCGACCGTGACCGCATCGTCAACAATGGCAGATGTTTCAACCCCGGTACAGGAGACCACCACTGCACCGGTTGGAACCGTTTCCCGGACATCAACCGTGACTCAGGCACGGACAACGTTCACTCCGGTCCCGACAGGAATCGCTGTTCTGGGAGTCCTGCTTGGCGGAATCCTCCTTGCATTCGCGCGGAAGCATTAATCCTTCCATACAACCCTTTTTATTCGGGAAGTGCTGCTATGAGCCAGATAAAAAAGCAGAAAGAAAAATCCAAAAAGAGCGGGTTTTCACGGAATACGGTCATTGCTATTGGTGTTGTAATTGTTGTCTGTATCGTGGCAGTCTGCGGCATAGTTCTTCTTAATCTTGGTCCCCTGCAACCGCAGACGGGAGCTGCAACCCCGATCGTTGTCACGCCAACGGGTACAGCAGCCCCGGGTGCGACAAATGTAACCACTGAACCGTCACCGGTTTCAACGCAATCCAATCAGATCTCCTCGTTTAATACCGCCGGAGCCCTCTATGACCAGAGCCTCGATCTTGCAAATGTCGGGGATTACACGGCTGCGCTTGCTGCTGCAGACAAGGCGCTTGCGCTGAATGTAACTGCGCTTATTCCCCTGATCCAGGCAAACCGGGCCGGCATCCTTGTAGCGATGGGGGAGTACGACCAGGCAATCACCGCGGCAGATGCTGCCCTCGCAGTGCAGGGAAACCTGACCACGGTTCACTCCATTGCCTGGTACAACAAGGCAAACGCATTGTCCGCACAGGGAAAAACTACAGAGGCCGAGGCTGCCTATGCAAACGCTTCAGCGCTTGACCCGAAGCTGAAACACCCGTAACTTTTTTTTGGGCTTTGCGTTTTATCAACGCCTATACCTTGAATACCTCTCTTTTGCAAATTACTACTTAAGAATCATGGAAGGTGCAGTACGGGTATTTGCCGGCGATCTCTCCCGGGCAACGCTTGCGGAGCCATCGGATGACGGGGGTCTGCCACGGGTTATCACACCGGGAGGGGCATGCTGCCGGTTGCTGTATCTCTGCGGGGCGCTCACGGAAATGACCGAAGCTGCCGATCTCCTTCACTGCCGGCTCGCGGACCCGACCGGGGCATTCGATATCGTTGCCGGTACCCGGAATGCCGCCCTTGCAGATCAGATCCGGTCGCTTCCTGTTCCCTCGTTTATCGCGGTCACCGGGACTGCCCGGCTGTTCCACAGGAACGGAACCAATGAGATTTCTGTGAGGCCGGGCTTTGTGGGAGTTTCCGACAGGACTGCCCGGGACCGGTGGGTCGTCTCGACCGCTGGCATGACCCTTGCGCGGCTTGAAACCCTGCTCGATGCACTTGAGGGAAATTCCCGGGATCCTTGTGCCGCAACAGCAGTCCGGCATTACAGGATTACCCGGGAACACATCGCGGAGATAGCCAGGATGGTTGAGGACGCGCTCGCGGGAATACATCCAGTCCCGGACCAGGCCCCGGCCAGGGCACCCGCCGACATCAGCGGAATTATCATGGAGATGATCCGGGAAAAGAGCAGTCCGCGGGGTGTATCGGTCGATGAGATCGTTGCCGGTGCCGGGGAGCAGGGGTATGGCAGCGACGCAGTGCTCGCAGCGATCCGGGTGCTGGTGGAGAATGATGACTGCTACCAGCCCCAGAAAGGGTATGTCAAACCATTATGAGACTGGAGTTTGTCAGGGACGGCCCGGCTCTTGTTGTTGAAAACGAAGAGCGCCTGCTCGTCGTTGCCGATCTGCATTTCGGGATCGAGGCAGACCTTGCGGCACACGGCATGCATTTCCGGAGTCACAGCCGGGAGCGGCTCGACCGGCTCCTCCAGACCATCGATGCAACCGATCCCGACCGGTTGATCCTCCTTGGCGATGTCAAGCACAGCATCCCGTCGCTTACCCGGCAGGAATATGCCGAGATCCCCGGGGTCCTGGAAAAGATCCGCAACCGGATCCCATTTCTTATATTCCCGGGAAACCACGACATCGGGATCGCGCGGTTTCTCCGGGAAGGCGAACTCCAGCCGGCTGAAGGAGGCGTTGTTGACGGGGTTGCCTATTTCCACGGCCATACATACCCGGCACCGGGTCTTGGCGGCCACCTCATCGTCACCGGCCACCACCACCCGATGGTCAGCCTGCATGACGATGTCGGGTGTGCACTCCAGGCACCGGCGTACCTGCGGGCGGAACTCGATACCGCAGCGCTTGGCCTTGTCACAAACAAAACTGACACGACAACGACCCGGGCCCTCTTCATGCCGGCGTTCAATGAGATTGCCGGGTATGATATTGTCCGGATCGCAGACGACCCGTTCTCGCCCATTTCCCGGTGCATGAAGCAGGATGACGCCGAGGTTATCCTTGCCGATGGCACGTACATCGGGCCGCTTTCGATGCTGCGCGATAACGACAAGGACGACGAGGGGGCATAACCGGCATGGTGTTTGAACTGCTTGATGCAAAAGTGCAGGTATGTGTCAAGAAGCGGGGCTTTACCCGGCTTTCCCCGGCACAGGAGCAGGCAATCCCCTTAATTTTAAAGAAGAACCACATTGTCCTGATTGCGCCCACCGGGACCGGGAAAACCGAGAGCGCGATGCTCCCGGTCTTTGATGCGCTATTAAAGATGCCGGCCGGCGGGGGATTCAAAGCGATCTATGTCACTCCTTTACGCTCGCTCAACCGGGACATGCTCGTCAGGATGGAATGGTGGTGCCACGAGCTTGGCCTGACCGTCGGAGTCCGGCACGGGGACACGCCCATGGCAGAGCGGAGGAAGCAGGCGCTTTCCCCCCCCGACCTGCTCATCACGACGCCCGAGACGCTCCAGGCGCTCTTCATGGGAAAACGCCTCCGAAAACATCTCGAACACGTGAAGTTTGTCATCATCGATGAGATCCACGAGATGGCCGGGAGCAAGCGGGGCGCCCAGCTCGCCGTTGCTCTCGAACGCATCGTGGAGTACGCAGGAGAGTTCCAGCGCATCGGTCTCTCTGCGACAGTCGGGAACCCGGAGACTATCGCACGGTTCCTCTGCGGGACCCGGCCCTGCGAGATCGTGCAGGTGCCGGTCGCAAAAAACATGGAAATCTCTGTTAAGTTTGTTGGCGACAACTTCAAGCACCAGGTCCAGGCCCTCGAACGCGCTATCAGCCGCGAGGGATCCACTCTGGTCTTTGTCAACACCCGGGTGACTGCCGAGGCTCTTGGCCATGCGCTGTACTCGCGGGGAGACGTGGAAGTCCACCACGGTTCGCTCTCAAAGGAGATCCGGATCGATGCGGAGGATCGGTTCAAGAAAGGCGAGATACGAACGCTCATCTGCACCTCATCCATGGAACTCGGGATCGATATCGGCCGGGTCGATCATGTCATCCAGTTCGGCTCTCCCCGCGAGGTTGCCCGGCTCGTGCAGCGGGTCGGCCGGGCCGGCCACCAGCTCAACACCATCTCCCGGGGCACGATCCTCGCCACCGGGTTTGACGACCTGTTAGAGTCGCTTGTCATCGCCCGCCGGGCAAAGGCAAACGAGATCGAACCGGTTGTCCCCGACATCCATGCCGGCGATGTCCTTGCAAACCAGATCGCGGCACTTGCCGTGGAATACGGCGAGATCGACCGTTCGCGGATCCGGGAGATCGTGGAGCGCACGTTCCTGTTTGCAGAGTGCGGAAAACTCCTCGACGATATCTGTAACCAGCTCGAAGAGCACCGGATCATCCGGTCCGATGGCAGCCGGATCATTACCACCGGCCGGGCCCGGCGGTACCTGTCGGCCAACCTCTCGATGATCCACGATGAACGCAAGATCCCGATCTTCGACATGGTCTCGCGCCGGACCGTGGGAACTCTCGATGAGTCGTTTGTCGTGGGCTGGGTTCATACCGGAGCAGTTTTTATCACCAAGGGCCAGCTCTGGCGTGTCCTTGAGATCAATGACGGCCGGCTCACGGTCGAACCGGCAAAAAAAGCGATCGGGGAACTCCCCTCATGGGAAGGCGAGCAGATCCCGGTTCCCTTCGATGTCGCACGGGAAGTCGGGACAATCCGGCGCGAAAAAACGACCGGCCGGTACACAAAGGAAAAGGAGAGCATCGATTTTGCCGCCCACATCCTATCAGAGATGGAGAAAAACCGGTGCAAAATCCCGACCGACCGGCTCATCACCTTTGAGAATATCGACGATGGCGTGGTTTGCAATGTCTGCGCAGGGCACAAGGCTAACGAGGCTCTCGGCCGTGTCCTTTCCATCCTGATCTCAGCCCGGCACGGAACCACGGTGGGGATCGAACTGGATGCGTACCGGATCCTGCTGCGCCTTCCTTCTGCAATACGGGCCGCCGATGTCCGTGATTTCCTGATCTCGCTTGAACCTGCCCATATGCCGGGCATCTTAAAACTCGCGCTCAAGCGTACAGCGCTTTTCAAGTGGAAACTGGTGCAGATCGCAAAGAAATTCGGTGCAATAGATCCTGATGCAGATTACGAGAAGATCAGCATCCAGCGTCTCCTTGAGTATTTCGACAATACCGTTGTCCAGCAGGAAGCGTACCGGGAGCTGCTGTCGAATTACATGGATGTCGACGCTGCGGCAAGGATCGTAGGACTGGTGAAATCCGGTGAGATTGAGATGGCAATCGGGCCGCATTCCATTATCGGAGCCGATGGGATCCTCTCCTCGCGCGACCAGATCCCCCCGCCAACTGCAGATCAGGCGGTCCTTTCAACGCTCAAGCGCCGGCTCGAACAGGATAACGTGGTTCTTGCCTGCATGAACTGTCGGGACTGGAAAAGCCTCACGGTTGTATCCCGGGTTCCCGAACAACCCCGGTGCCCCAGGTGCGGGGCCCGGCTTATTGCCGCGCTCAAGCCGTACGAGGCAGAAACGTACGCTGTTGTCTCCCGACAGAAAAAGACCCAGGAGGAAAGGGCTATCGAGCAGCGTCTCCTCCGGAATGCAAACATCGTTCTTTCCAGCGGGAAAAAAGCGGTAATTGCACTCTCCGCCCGGGGGGTCGGACCCGAGAATGCATCAAGGATCCTTGCCACGCTCTCGGAGGGGGATGCATTTTACCGCGAAATCCTCAAAGCAGAACGGAACTTTATCCAGACCCACCGGTACTGGTCGTAACTTTTTCCCTGCCATTTACACCCCTCCGTGCCGGCCGTATCCGCACCGGGCTGCTCCCTGAATGTGCGGGGGTACGCGGTACATCACAGGATTTGACAGGAATAAAAGAACTACACGAGAACTGCACGATGCAGTACATGAAAATCCAGGGGGATTCTTTTGGGTCCCTCCGGGAAGACAGGTATAAACGAAATACAGGAATAAAAGAGATTCCGGTGAAGGTACGATACCATCACCGCATTACATAATACTTTCGAGTTTCTGCTCGAGGAAATCCAGGCCTTTTTTGATATCTTCAATCGTTTTCCCGCCGGTCAGGATGATCTTGCCCGATGAGAAAAGCAGGGCAACGATTTTTGGATCCTTGATCCGGTAGACAAGCCCCGGGAACTGTTCGGGTTCGTATTCAATGTTCTCAAGATTGAGCGTGACAACAACCTTGTTGAGGTTGATGTACTTGCCGATATCATACGAGCAGACGATATTGGTGACTGCAACACGGGGAACATCAAGCGTGTTTACACCGGCTTCCTTGAGGTTCTTCATGATAATTGCAAGGCCGTCATCCAGTGCCTTGTTATCTCGGAGGCCGGTAAGCACAACTTTACCGGACGAGAAGATCAGCGATGCAATCTTGGGTTTCTCGATACGGTAGACCGCTCCCGGGAAGCGTTTGGTGTTGAGTTCGCAGCTTTTTATCTTGCTGGAAACCTCGTTAAGGTCAATGGAATCGGCAATGACACCGGATGCCACGACGTTTTCAATTTTTAATGAATCGTACCGTTTATCAGCCATCTCTATACTATGCAGTGTATCGAATCATAATACTAATGGAGAATCTTTATGTCCCGATTTCTGCGGTCGGGGTAAAGGTTGTGCAATTCTCCGGCGAGCCGACCAGTACGGGTATAAAAACAAAAAGAACCGCAGCGCACCTGGACACGGGTCTTTTTTCAGACAGTCCCCGCTCCTGAAAAATAATTTGGCAGTCAGGAACACTTTAAAGTAAAATTACCCGAAATATCTGGTGCTGATTGTATGGGTGACGATGAGCATAACATGAACGATTACGAACAGACAAAGGCGACGTTCTCCATCGAGATCCCCGAATATTTTAATTTCGGGTACGATGTCGTCGATGCCTGGGCAAAAAAAGACCGGAACAAGCTTGCCATGATCTGGACAAACCAGCAGGGCGAGGTGAAGAAATTCAGTTTTCTTGATATGTCCAACCTGTCCAACCAGGCGGCAAATGTCCTTTTGAAATATGGCATCAACAAGGGCGACCGGGTGCTGATCATGCTGCCCCGCATCCCCGAGTGGTGGATATTTGTCGTGGGCCTTATCAAGCTTGGCGCGGTATTCTGTCCCTGCCCGACCATGCTTACCCCGCGCGATATCAAGTACCGGGTAAACAAGGGCGGCTTTAAGATGGTGATCACCAATCTTGAGAACTCTTCAAAGATCGATGAGATCTGCAACGAGTGCCCGTCACTTTCCTGCCGGTTTGTCGTGGACGGCGAACTTGAGGGCTGGGCAAGCTGGCCCTACGAGCTGCTGTATCCGGCACCGGTTTCCCATCGCGGCGTAAACATTCCGGACGAACAGCGGACAAAGAGTTCCGACCCGATGCTCATTTACTTTACTTCAGGGACTGCGGCAGAACCAAAGATGGTGCTCCACAACAACGGTCATCCGCTGGGCCAGATCGTAACTGCCCGGTTCTGGCAGGATATCCGTTCAAACGACCTGCACTTCACGGTGACCGACACCGGGTGGGCAAAGTGCGGGTGGGGAAAGATCTACGGCCAGTGGATCGAAGGCGCCTGCCTGTTTGTGTACAACTTTGTCGGAAAGTTCAATGCGACAGAAGTGCTCCCGTTGCTTGAGAAGTACCAGGTCACGACGTTCTGCTGCCCGCCGACAATTTACCGTATGCTCATCTTAGCGGATTTAAAGAAGTTCGATCTTTCTTCCCTGCGCCATTGCACAAGTGCCGGCGAACCGCTCAACCCCGAGGTCATCCGGGTCTGGAAGGAAGGGACCGGCATTACAATCCGGGAAGGTTACGGCCAGAGCGAGACCTGCTGCTGTATCGCGTCGTTCCCCTGCCTTGAGTCCCGGCCCGGTTCGATGGGCAAGCCCTCGCCCGGCTGGAATATCGAGCTGCACGATGAGAACGGAAAGCCGGTCGGCGTGAGGCAGGAAGGCAGGATCGCGATATCGCTTAATCCCCGCCCTGCCGGGCTTATCGTCGAATATCTCGAAAACGAAGAGGAGAACAAGAAGTCGTTTGCCGACGGCTGGTATTATACCGGTGACAAGGCTTACAGGGATGAAGACGGGTTCTACTGGTTCATCGGCCGTGACGATGACGTGATTAAATCATCCGGGTACCGGATCGGGCCGTTTGAGGTCGAAAGTGCACTCATCGAGCACCCTGCGGTGCATGAGGCGGCGGTGGTCGGCGCGCCGGACCGGATCCGGGGCCTTATCGTCAAGGCGTTTGTCGTGTTAAAACCGGGATATACTCCCTCGGAAGCCCTGGTAAAAGAGATCAAGTCCTTTGTCAAGCGCACCACGGCACCGTACAAGTACCCGCGCGCAATTGAATTTGTAAAAGAACTGCCAAAAACCCATTCCGGGAAGATCCGCAGGGCAGAACTCCGCGAACACGAGCTGCGGAAGTACCGGAATCTCAAGTAACTCTTTTTTGCCCCGGTTTTTTTGTTGCTGCGCGGATCCTGGTGCACAGGGGAGCCGGCGGGTGAACCACAGTCCGTTTTCCGCTCATGGTGAATTTTGACCCGGCTTTTTCAAGCCGGATAATTGTTCAGGCGGGAAAATATACAGGAATTCTGGTTTCGACCGGAAAATCGATCGCATGTCCAGACTTTCGCGTCGGGTTTTTTTGTGGCCAGTAATTTTTCGATTGTGTTCAAAGATCGGCTAAAATAATTCCTTAAAGGGATGATCTCAATGGTTGCCAAACTCAAAGGAGACCACCCCAATGGAGATCATAGTTCCACTACAAGTA
>JBAZFZ010000031.1:0-23355 GCA_041653075.1 Methanoregula sp. | reverse complement strand
GTTCGACCAACCTCTTTTGGCACGCCATCCTGCCGTCCGATCCTTGGATCCCGACCGGAAAAGCATACGTCATCCGGGCTCTATACGGGCTCCGATTGACTTTTTCCGGAACCAAAAGAAGCTCATATCGGGCTCCGTTTTAAAAGAGGCTCAAATCATCGTTTTTTTGTGAATCGGACAATTTTAACGGATCGAATAATGGCGTTTTAACAGCGTTTTTCAGGTCGGACCGGATTTATGATTGCCCGAAAAATGACCGCAAAGGAAACCACCATGAAAGGCGATTAAAGGGCATTATAGGGGACGTAATTTTCGTGTATTTTTGCGAAATATCCTCCCAAATTTCCCGGAATACCGGCATATCCTATCGGAAGGTTTTTGGGGCGTATTTTCCGATATAATGTCCAGAATACAGAGATTGATTTTTCTCTCTCATACATCGGAGACACCGGGGGGTTCTTTGCTTATCAGGGTAGCCGGGGTTCCGGATTTGCACGTTTTTTCCATCGGGTCTTCAAATCCGGCCGGATGTTTGAAAATCCCCACAAGCGCCGAAAACATCACCCCGCTTCAAAGAGGGTTATCACCCACAACAAACGATTCGCCCGGATACTTCTTTTACAAATCCGGACCCCTTCCTCACTTTATGGCTGATCATCAATCATGAGCGCCCGGGAACAACGATTCCATTTTGTCGCGGTTTCATTGACACCATCCTGAACGCCCGGAAATATCCGGTCCATCAAAACGCTTCCAGAATGTACTGAACAAAATTCGATCCGATGTAGTACCAGTTCTCCTGAGTACTGATAAGATTATAGTGAAAAACCTTGAATCTATGACAAGTGACAAAAGTGAAATTAAAAGAATGCGGTCGAATCTGTAAACGGGCGTGGTTACACAGTAAAAACAATCGCGTTTGTATAAAAAGTGAGGTTCTTGACTATAATCGGCCTGACCGAAAATGAAGGCAAATTAATGGGAGGGGTTTGCAGAGGAATGAGCATTACGTAACGATCCCCCACAATCACCCTTAATTTCCTCACCATCCCACCCCATACATAATGTCCGATCGGAACCCGCTCCGCTTCATCCTCCCCCTGATCCCGTTCCTCATTCCGGTCAACATCTGTATCATGGGGAACTGGTACAGCATCGGGCTCCAGTGGATCTTCTTCCGGTGCCAGACCGCCGACTTCGGGCTTGCATGGGTGACACTCCTTTCAGACCTCCGGTACCTGTACGCCGGGATCGCATCGCAGGATACCTCGATTGCATTATTGCTCTGGAGCCTTGGAACCGGGGCATGCATCCTGTTTCTGATCATGATGATCCGCCCCTGTTCTGCACCAACAGGATGCAAATGTCCTGCCGCTGTACTCCTGATTACCGCAGCACTTTTCTTTTTGATTTCCGACTGCATCTCGTACGGGCCTTTCTTAAACGGCCCGGTCGGGTCCTGCATCCCTGTGGGGATTGGCGTGATGCTTGCATTCGGAGGATACCTGATCCACAGAGAAAATCCCGAGCCGGCAAAACGCATGCTGAATAAAGGTGCGGAATTTATCCGGCACCACCTCCCGGTTTTTCTTTTTATCGGCTGCTTTATTCTCTACAATATTACAAGCTCTATCGCGGCATCCGGGGATACCGCACCGGCAGCACTTCTCCCGTACAGCATCCTGTATCACGGGACCGTGAATTTCGATCCATTCAGGGACATCATTACAACAAACACCGGTATCTCCTATGCATTTACCGAAATCAACGGCAGCTGGTATTCGGTCTTCCCGGTTGTCCTCCCGGTCCTTCTCCTGCCGGCCTATGCCTGCCAGCAGGCAGTCCTCGGACTGCTCGGGATCCCGGTAAACATGGCAGTCATCAACCTCACCGCTCATGTCATGAGTGCGGGGATCGCCGCCCTTTCGTGCAGCATTCTCTATCTTGCATTACGCGAACTTGTCCACAAGAAAACTGCGCTTGTCTCGGTACTCATCTACGCTTTCGCAACATCGACCTGGTCGATCGGCAGCCAGGCACTCTGGCAGCACGGCCTTATCGAATTGTTCCTGTCCCTCATACTCTTTCTTGTAATCAGGAACGAACACAAACCCTCCACCGCAAATATCATTGCCCTGGGCATAATCGCAGGACTCATGGTCTTTGCCCGACCGGCAGATTCCCTGCTCGTCTTTCCAGTCCTCGCATGTGTCCTCATATTCTCCCGGACAAAAATCCTGTATTTTCTCAGCGCTGCTTTTCTCTCAGGTCTCCCGTTCCTGATCTATAATATTGCCATATTCGGCAATGTTCTCGGAGGGACAGCAAGCGAAATCGCAATCTTCCGGTTTGACGGTGGGTTTATCGTAAATTACCTTGGCCTCCTTGTCGCACCTAACAAGGGGCTTTTGGTTTATTCCCCGGTTCTCCTGCTGTCGGTCATGGGTTTTTTTATGCTTGGCCGACGGGAAAATACCTCACTACAGCGGACGCTCCGTTGGTTTGGTCCCATTCTTCTTCTTGAGATCCTCATCTACAGCTTTTTTGGCGACTGGGGCGGGGGGTATTCCTACGGTCCAAGATATCTCACCGGCATTCTCCCGGTCCTTGCCGCGTACCTCGCGGTATTCCTTGAAGAACTACAGACCACTAAAATGACCGGCCTGGCACGGAGATGCATGACCATCGGGATCATCATCATTGTCACGATATCGGTCATCATCCAGGGAATCGGGGTTTTTTATTTCCCAAACATTACCGATCGCAGTATTGGATCGGAACCTGCCTGGGATCTCAACAACAGCCAGATCATCCAAAGTTTTTGGGATGCCTTACCAAACACCACCCACCTGTACCTGGTCCTCATACCCCCACTCCCGACAAGCGTAATATTTGCGACACCGACATTTACCGGGGGATAACCGGGATCTCTGACACGGGAGGTTCCCGGGAACTTTGCTGTGCCCGAAAACCGGAACTGACGTGAAAATAATTTATCATCGTCATGCCACTATCGGAATTTTATTTGCCTTTGACTCTGACGGAATCATGTCAGATGAAATCTCTGCTGACGTTCTCGGCCTGTTTTACGGGCTGCAGAACACTGCAACCGACGCATCCCGAAGCCGGCAACCTTGGAGGTTACCCTATAAGTGACCCGGAACCGATCTATCTCGGCGACTATCCGATCCGGATCACATACACCGTTCCCCCCCTAGAGAAGGACCGGACAACACCAACGTAACCCCTCTGGAGTTCCAAGTCACTCGACCCAATGGTGCAATAGTGAAATGGCCAACTGCGATCCTCGCATCTGATGCCTCTAACAGGACTGCATATTCTGACACCAAAGAAGGGAATGTCCCGACGGACCTGCCCGGAGATTGGCAGGTGACCCTCTCGCGGGAATACGGATCGGACTCCCCCCACCACACAAAACCCCCGTATTTTACAGTGCTCGATCCTAACCGGTCCTTAAAAATAAAAAGGATATAATTATCGTGGATGAAAATGTAACTGCTAAAAACATGTGGGGAAACAGCGCTCTTTTTTCTCTGGTTTTAATAATATGTGTAATGTTTATCCTCGTAACGGGGTGTATAAACTCCTCGGGCGTATCCGATAAAGATTCATCTATTCAGCTCACAGATGCAAATTGGACGGTTGTAAGCGAAGACAATCTTACTTCAAAGATAACATACTCAGTAACCGGGACGTTCGCAAATCACGGATCGCAAACGCACACTTTCTACGGCGGATTGACTCTCGTTGACGCTGATTACAAAACATTTGGCTACCTGGGTCAGAGTATGACATTGGCCTCGGGACAATCAAAAACAATCACTGAGACCTATGTAAGAGGTTTCTCAGATCCACCACCTGTTGGTATAGGGTACCAGATTATCTAATTTTGAGAATGATATTCACGTAACCTGACTTTTTTTTATAACCTGCATTCCCGAATGGTGGCGTATGCAAGCAATTCCGCTCCCCGGTACCAGGGCAACGATTGAGGAGGTGTAAGCCTCTGCATTCTCGGATTTCGACAGGAAAACCCACTTCGACGCACACCCACAGGTGATTCTCGCAGCTCTTGGGTGGCATGGCTATATGCGGGTCAAGTGGGATCCATCAATTTTTGCCGGGGCAGACTCTCGGCATCAGGATGCAGTACGATAACTAGGTTGCCACGGACGAAGATATCGTTTTCATGCTCCCCCACACCGCCGGCAAAGCAGAGGACCACTCTTACTTCGAACTACCCTACAAGCACTAGTCGATCAAGACCATGGGCGATCACCTCATGACCGTGACATACTACGTGAAGAAATCCCACCAAGTCCTGCGTTTGAAAGTGTGGCAGTCCGTCCAAGTGCCCTACAAGATCGTGCCGCCCGCAACACAGGTCACTGGATGAGACAAGGATCATGACACAGTACCATAAGAAAGTTATCGTGATCGTTGACGCGGAACAACTGGCGGACAAACTCGATATCCTCGAGCGCGAGATCAGGCATTTGAAAAAATCACAAAACTGAAAAGTGCGAGGAGCCGGATTCGAACCGGCGAACCCCTGCGGGACAGGGTCCTAAACCCTGCGCCTTTAACCTGGCTTGGCAATCCTCGCATACCTCTTTTCGCATCGGGTGCCCAAATCTTACCCCGAACCCTAAATCCAGCGCCGTTTACCGGGCTTGGCTACCCTCGCGCACCATAATATTCTCCCCGGATACATTTAGAACATACTGAAAATACAGGAAAACTGGATGAGATTTTTCCTTATATCTCTACTCTTGTAACCACGCCATGGATCTTGTCCGAGGGAAGCTGATAGAACTGCACGACCGAAGGGGTAAGATGCTTTATTGCCCCGAAAACCTTCCAGACCCAGTGGTTCGTGACAATATCTTCCATGCCATAGAAAATTGTCTTTTCATCGATGTCTGCCTCTTTGAGGATCGCAGAAATGTCTACAATTTCCATGTACCCCAGGTAGATCTCAAAGATCGATAACCCCGGGGTGAGCTCGCGTGTCACTCCCCAGGTAACGCCAAAAGGCTGCTCGGTACGGATAATAGAGATGATGATGTTTTCCTCATAGACAATATTGTTGGTAAACATCGTCCGCGGAATGTATTGCGGGATCTGCCGGAAATCCCGGGCAAAATACAGGGCCGAACCCGAGATTTTGTTCACGGACGTATAGACCTCATTGAACCGGGGGAGGAACTCAGCCAGCGGGACAGGTTTTAAAGAGTTTGCAAGGTGCCGCTGGCCGTTGATGTAAATCAGGATTATCCCCAGGGGGATTGCTGCAATAATCAGGGACCAGTACCCGCCAAACGGGATCTTGTGCAGGTTTGCGACAAGGAAGGTGATCGTGACAAAGAATACGCCGATGGCAATAATACCCCGCAGGATCTCGCCCCGGAGAAGGAGAATCCAGATAATAAGGATACTTGTAATTGTCATGGTCCCGCAGACCGCAAGGCCGTATGCATGGGTCAGGTTGTTTGAGGATTTAAAGATAAAGATCACGACAAGGACGGCAAACAAGAGCATCCAGTTGACGATATCGATATAGATCTGGGAGCGGAGGAGCGGGGATGTGTACTCGATCCGCAACAGCGGCAGGATCCGGGTGGTTATTCCCTGATACACGATGGAAAAGATCCCGGAGATCATGGCCTGAGACGCAATGATCGTTGCTGCGATACTTAAGAGGAGGAACGGGATATAGAGCAGCTGCGCCTCGGAGAAAATCATCTCGAAGAGCACGTTATGGGCACCGGGGTTTGCCATGAGATACGCACCCTGTCCGAAATAATTGATGACAAGGGCAAAAAACACAAGATACCAGGCATGGATGATCGGCTCGCGGCCGAGGTGCCCCATATCGGCATAGAGAGCTTCCCCACCAGTGGCACACAAAATCACGGACGAAAGGATCAAAAACCCTTCAAGACCGTTGTGCAGGAGGTAATCGATGGCATATGCCGGGTTTACCGCAAAAATCACCTGCGGTGCAAGGATAAGAGATACCACACCGGATACCGCAAGGACACTAAACCAGATGAGCATGACCGGCCCAAATGCCCATGCAACCTTTTCTGTACCTTTTGCCTGGAATGAAAACAGGCAGATGGCAATGATTGCCGCGACAAGCATCAGGATAATCTGGGCCGTATGTTCAAAACCCGGGATAAGGAGGATACCTTCAACTGCCGAGAGAATACTGATTGCAGGGGTGATCACCCCATCCCCTATGAAAAGCGAGATGCCAATAATAGTTAAGAGCGAGACAAACGCCACCTGGTTACCGGATTTGAGCATCGGCAACAGGATCTCCTTTAACACGATTGTCCCGCCTTCACCTTTTTTCCCGAGGTGCATGGCAAGGAACGTGTACTGGACCGTGACAAGGATGGTGAGCGTCCAGAAAATCAGGGATAAAATACCCATGACATTCTGCGGTGTCGGCGGGAGTATCAGGAAAATAGCGGTAAACGTATAGATCGGACTGGTACCGATATCCCCGAAAACGAGCCCCATCGATTTTACGATGCCGGGCATCGGTCTGTGTTCCTTGTGCATTCCTGCTTTACGGGTGGTAAGATAAGAGGTATATTGTTTTCCTTTTTTTTAGACAGGGTCCTGCCCGTGAAGGGAAAAAACCAAAATGCCGGGATTTTCGCGCGAAAATAATGCGAACTGCAATAAACCGTTATGAACCCGGAAACGTTCCGGCTATCGCCCGGGGACACCTGCTTCGCGGCCGGTTTTACGTTCATCGGTCCATATCCGGTAGCTCCGCATGAGAAGGACGATGAGAAGCGGCCCGAGCACAAAACCTGCAAGCCCCATGGTCAAAAGGCCGCCGATAAGGCCCACAAACATGATCACGGGATGGATCTTCACCCGCCGGCCGACAAGCACCGGCCGGATATAGACCTCGGGCATCGCAGATACAATGAGATACCCAAAGACAAAGAGGATGAACACGCCCTTCATATCGCCGATAGCCAGGGAATACGCACCGATAACGATAAACGCGACAGAGGAGCCGAGAATGGGGATAAGTTCGCAGAACGCCGCAAGGAATGAATAGAAGAGGACATTGCCATAGCCAAGAAAATAAAAGACCGGGATTGCAATGAAAAATGTCAGCACGGCAATGGCAATCTGCACGATATAAATTACATACAGCGTATCGACCGTTACAGATTCAAGCTGGACGCAGTACCGTTTCACCGGCCCGGGAAGGTGCCGGAAAACCCGGTTTTTAAGTTCCTCGCCTTTTACAAGAATGATAAACAGGGAAAACAGGAAGACAAAACCCTTGAAAACCACAAGACCGAGATTACGCATGACCGTTGCCCCGTAATTGAGGAACAGCGATTCGCCAGTGGCAAGCCAGGATGACAGGGTCTCTTTTGCCAGCGGGATCCCGAATGCCTCCGGATGTGTCGAAGGATCCGCAAGCCAGGTACCGATCGTTGAAAACAGCGAGGTCAGGACACCACTGTTGTCACTCATGATCAGGAAGGTGACATACGCGACAGCAACAACTACGAGCAGTACTCCAAGCGTTACAAGAAATGCCGACAAGAGGGCAGGTATCCTTTTGGTGAGCCGGTGATACAGCGGCACAAGGACCACGGCAAGGGATGCCCCGAGGATCACCATGTCAAACACCCCCCAGAATGCCACAAGAACGATAAGGGCAAGGGCCACGACAAAGAGGAATACCTGGAGATCCTTATCTATCCGGGGCAGTGTCATACCGGATCAGCAATTGGATGCCGGATGAGAAAATAGGCACGCATGGCTAAAATCCCGCGATCATCCCGTGCACAGGAACCAGCACAATCCATAACAATAAAGGAACGCCAACAATTTTCCTTGACACATGAAGCGCCTTGATCACATCGCCATGATTCTGCATGACCTGGGGAGGATCAGTCGTTTTGTGGGCATCCTGTCCCTGGTGCCGTTTGCAGTCCTTGCAATTTTCCAGGAATGGAACATGATCGTTCCTGCTGCAACAGCTCCTCTCGCGTTTCTTCTCATCGGCGATATCCTGACCCGGGTGCCGGCTCCTGACTACGAGACTCCCCTTTCGGTGACCCTTGTTGTCGTGGCAATGGCATGGCTGCTTCTTGCCATTATCGGGGCGCTTCCATTTGTTTTTGGCCTTGGATTTACCTACACCGACAGCGTATTCGAAGCGATGTCCGGCTGGACAAGTACCGGGTTTACCATGCTCCCATCGCCCGACACCACGACCCACACGCTGCTTTTCTGGCGGTCCTATATGCAGTGGATCGGCGGCATTGGCATCATCACGTTCGGGATTTCGATGCGGAGGAAAACAAAAGTTACCCTGTTCCAGATTTTTAAATCTGAGGGTAAACCAGAAGAGCTCATGCCAAACCTGATGTCGACGGGATGGAGGATGTGGAAGATCTATATTTTCCTGACATGCATGTTCACCGGTCTTGTAATGCTTGCCGGTATCCCGCTCTGGGATGCACTCAACCTGGTCATGGTGGCAATTTCAACCGGGGGATTTTCCCTCCACGCAGCCGGTCTTTCCTATTACAACAACCCGTTCCTTGAGCTGCTCCTTATCCCGGTCATGGTGGCCGGGGCGATTCCGTTCAAGCTGTACTTCCTGATGTACCGGGGAAAGATCAACATCATGCTGCGGGACCAGACCGTCAGGCTCCTGCTTCTCATCGCCCTTGCCGGATCGTTTATTGTCTCGCTTGAACTCTGGATATTCAACGGGCTGCCGGTTACCGACGCCATCCGGGAAGGGGCGTTTGTCTCATTTGCCGGGATCTGTACCTGCGGCCTCCAGAATGCAGACCTGCATCTCTGGGCTACAATTCCGCTTGCGGTAATCGGGATGCTGGTGTTTATCGGCGGGGCGATGGGGAGCCTTGCCGGGGGAATCAAGGTCAACCGGGTCGCCCTTGCATGGGAAGGGATAAAATGGTGGTTCAAGCGTTTTTTCGTGAGCAGCCGGACCATCGTTGCATTCCGGTACGAAGGGCGGATGCTCTCCCGGGAAATCTCGGAAATGGAAATTTCAAAAAATATGCTTGTGATCGCTCTGTACGTTTTCACCGTGGTGATTTCAACCATTCTCTGCCTGCACCTTTATATCACGACATTCCGTCTTGACGAAGTAATGTTTGAGTGCGTCTCGGCCCTTTCAAACTCGGGGCTTACGGTCGGATTTATCTCAGGGACAAGCCCGTTTGCAATAAAATGGATCTTTATTGTGCTGATGTGGCTTGGCCGGCTTGAAATTATCCCGGTGATCATCCTTGTTATGGGTGTCGCAAAGGGAATCAAAGACGATCTGGAAGGAGGGGGCCCGGTCCAGGTACAGTCAAACGCTATCTGGGAAGATCGGGAACGGTGGTAACAGGGATCAGGGGTAATTGAAAAAAACCAAAGCCGGTGCAAAATAATCGCCTGCATACATCACCTGGATTTTTGAGGGCTGGATCTCAAAGACACCCCGAAATATGGGATTTATGCGGTTTTCCGTGATGACGGGAACAGTTCCGGGTGCCCCGGGATATACAAGGCCGCAGAATATTCTTCAGCAAAAGAGGTCTCAACCAGCAGGTCGATATACACCATGTGCCCGGCGAGATGCTCTGCTATCGACCGGCACCGGGTGGACACAAGGGTTGCGTAAGCTCCCGAGAGCGAGCCGTTCCCGATCGGGCAGACTTCTGCATTCGGGAACTCCGGGAGGATTCCAAGCCGGGTCGCGTTGTCGATGTCCGTGTATGCACCAAAGGCACCTGCAAGGTACACATACCGGATATCCGCAACGGTGCACTTGTATTTTTTGAGCAGTACCGCAATTGAACCACATGCGGCAGCCTTTGAATCCATGAGATAATCGATGTCCTGCCGGGTGATGACAATATCGCGGCCGGTTGCTGTTGCAGAGGCCGGGGCAAGCAGGTATTCATATCCTGCCGGCCCGGCCCGTACACGGGGATGCGGGTGACAGATCTTTCCGGCAAAATCAAGGGCACCGGTTTCGAGCATGGCAACTGCCGTATCGATGATCCCGGACCCGCAGATGCCCCGGGCCGGTGCATTGTCGATAGTGGTAAACGAGATGCCCTGCGTGGCAGGATCGGATTTCACGTGATCGATTGCACCTTTCATCGCCCGCATGCCGTGCATGATCCCGGCCCCTTCAAAGGCCGGGCCGGATGCGCAGGAAACCGATGCGGTCCAGTCTTTGTTCCCGAGCATGATCTCGCCGTTTGTCCCGAGATCGATAACAAGGCTCAGGTCGTCTGCGGTATACAACCCCGCAGCAAGCGCATCGCCAATGGCATCCCCGCCGACAAACCGGCTGACATTCGGGAGTATGTACACCGCGGACCCCGGCATCGTGCAGATTCCAAGACATTCAGCGGTCATCTCGACCGGGGCCCGGGACACCGGCGCGTTGGCAAGATCAAGCTCTGTGGGGGCAGTCCCGCAGAGCAGGTGGTTCATGACGGTATTTCCCGCAATGCAGGTGTCCATGATGGAATCCGGGCGGATACCGGCAGATCCTGCAAGCGAGACAAGAACAGCGTTGATACTTTCGAGTGCGGCATTCCGGAGCGCCTGGAGCCCCGCATCTGATGAAGCATAACCGATCCGGGTCATAAGCTCCTCGCCATAGGTAATCTGCCGGTTCATTGCTGATGCGGTTGCAAGGATCGCCCCGGTTTCGAGATCGACCAGGCAGCCGACGACCGTTGTCGTACCGAGATCGATTGCAGCACCGCACAGCGGACCGGACGAATCTGCCGGGCCGGCAGCAATGACCCCGGGAGGGGCTCTGACCTGCGAAAGAATGGCGGACTGCGGAACGGATGCGGACAGAAGGGCGTTATATATCCCGTCGCTCATCCGGGGCCGGGGCCGGAATATCCCAAAAACCGGATAGACCTGGATGCAAACGGGAGCCCAAACGACGGGCTCACGTCCACCCGGTACCGGGCTACTGCCGCAGAAATGGTCCCGACCTTTACCGTGGGGGAGATAAGAATCTGCGGGGAATCGATCCGGCTCTCGACCGGGATCAGGAACTCGGCATCAGCGGTCAGCGTGACCTGGCAGGCAAGGTAATAGCCCTGTTGTCGTTCGGCATCGGAAAGCCGGCAGGGCGAACCGGTTTCGGGTTCTGCATGACAGGAACCCCGGGTAAGGATCACACGGCATTTCCCGCAGAACCCTTTGCCGCCGCAGATGCTCTCAAGCCAGATGCCGGCATCGCGGAGTGCGGTAAAAAGCGGGGTGCCGGCCGGGAGGGTAAGGACACGATTCATCGGCTGGAAACTTACCTGGATCACCGGTTCCTGCATGCCTGCTCACCTTTTCCTCCATCAATTCTGCCGGCCAAAGGTATGGATGTTACCCCACGGTTTTTTTGTGGGGCCAAAAAAGGCAAACGGATCCGGGCACGGCAAAATATCCGGGATCAGTTTTCAGGTTTCGGGGGCCAGTGCGCTTTTAAAAAAGCCGGGATGCCTGATGAGTCCTTGGGCCCGACCATGATGTGCCATCCGCTTGCTTCCTCGGTCTCCCCGCTTAACCGGGCGGCAAGGCCAGGGATGATCAGGTACCGGTGATCGACCAGTTCGGAGATTTTATTGTCCCGGAGTGCCGCAGCCATCGATTCGGCATTCAGGTATCTCCCGGCAACGGCACTCTCGACACTGTTTCCCCCGGTGTCGACTACGATGAGGTAACAATCGATATTTGCCGATTTGATGTCGCTTTCAACGGTAAAGTACGTCAGGGCGTAATTGGTCGTGATAAGGACCGGGGATTTCTTGTCCGGAGAACCAAAGGTCCTGACACCGGTGTCTACCGAGACCGGTTTTCTTGGATCGGTATAGATATTGAACCGCCAGATGAGCTGGGGCAGAATCACCCAGCCCTCCATGCTGTGCATGATCAGGAGATCCGCGTACCGGGAGAGCAGCATCGAAGCGGCACAGGCCTCTTTCCACTGGATCAGTTCATGGGAAATTTCAGGTGAGAGCCATGCGGTGATCGGGGTCCCAAGAAGCGGGTATCCCAAAAGTTCGTCACGGTCCTCGAAAACCGCCCGGCGGATGAGCGAAAAATCATGGATGGTAGATGAGAGTCCGGGTTCGACCGCGGTCCCCGGATCGAGAACCAGATCGGTTATCCCGTATTCCACAAGGGTTTTTACAAGCGATTTAAGCAGGGATATATCATGGGGGGCAGAGACGACCAGCGGGCAGTGATACTGCAGGGCAAGTTCTGCCATATCCTTCCAGTTGTCTTTGGTGGCTGCATAGAGAAGCGGCCGTTGTTCTTTGATGTGGGCAAGCCCTGCTGCCATGATAGCAGGATCGTACGTGCAGAGAATGAGCGGGAGATCCGTCTTCCTTGCAACTGCGTCAACAGCTGCGGCAAATGCCGCCGGGTCATGCCGGGTCGATCTGAGGGCAATTGCATCAAGCCTCAGCTCCCGCCCGATATAGTTATAGGTGAACTTTTTAATTGCGTCTGCACGGGCATCGCGCTCGGTATCGGTCAGGTCATCGGAGATGTCAAGGGCAATCGGCGTCGGGTTCTGGTATGTGAACTCGTGACGGTACAGGACATATTTCCCACCCAGCCGGATTGCCCGGTCGCCGGTTCCCACGACAACCGTTTTTACCGGGGGTGCCATGAGCTGCGAGAGCTTTTTGAAATTTGCCCGGTACTCTTCCTTTGTGACCGGGGTGCATATCTCAATTGCGCGTTCACCATTGACCACCCGGGTGGCAAACGCCATGCAGTTTGCCTCGCCGCACTCCTGGCAGTTGGTCTTTGGAAGAAGTTTGTACACGTCAATCGGGCTGATCTCTTTTATCGTCTTTTTCTGTTCGCGTTCCGACATCGTGCAGCTCTCCTTAGATCTTCATTGTCGCCCAGTGGGCAATCTGGTCCGGCACCGGCGCTTCCCGTTCCATGAACATACGGATCGTATCTTTGCAGGTCCGGATTGATGCAGGATGCATCATCATGAAGATATCAACCCCTGCAAGGAGGAGTGTAAGGGCATTGATCGTTTCCCAGAGCGGTCCGCGGAGTCCCCGGGAACCATATTTTGGCTCCATCTTCATCCATGCTTCGCGGGCTGCCCATGCATTTGTCGATGCAGATATTGTCGGCTGCTGGAGTTCGGTATCTCCCATAAGGGCAGCATGCCGGGCACGTTCGTGGATGGTAAACGAATACTCAAGACCGTACCCGAGTGCAACGGTAGTGAGGTCCATGACGATATCTTCAGGGGGCAGGTACTCGTAGAGCCGGCGGTTGAGTTCCTTTGCCTTGTTGAGCTCAAGGCCGGTAAACCCGAGCACCGCATGCCCGTGTTCCTTTGCCGACCGGGCGACAAGGTCAAGGGTCTTTGTCTCGGTCATGCCAAGGGTAACGGAATTTAACAGCAGCCTTTCGCCATCAGCGATCTCTGATACTTCCTTAAACACGTATGCATCTTTCCGTGGATCCCCGCATCCGCCGATAATCAGGGGGACATCAACGGCCTGGAGAACCTCTTCAACCGTCTTTGCAGCGGCCCTTGGCGATGCATCGCCGATAAGTGGATCGGTGGACATGAGATGGACCGTGACCATGTCAGCTCCAAACTTTTCCACGTTCATTTTTGCCCATGCAGCCGGATCCCCCATGACCTCCTTGACGTTAACCATGAGCACTTTTGAGAGTGCGACATCCATGTCAAAGACATCGAGCGCAAAGATCGGCGGATGAGCCGGGGGTCTGTCAGGGCTGACAAACGGTGGACAGTCCGAGCCTCCGATAACAAGCGACCGTCCCCTGCTGCCGCCCTCGCTTCGGGTGGCACCCAGTTTTACCTCGTGAATTTTTCCCACGTATTCTTCATGAGGAGGAACAAAGGTCTCCGGGAAAAGGGAGGCCGGTTTCTGGCGGGTCGATACCGGCGATGCCATGGGTGCCCCGGAAGAACCGGTAGGGATCCAGAATTCAAGATCCCCTACTTCCATGGCAAAATTTTCCAGTTCGATCCGTTCGGATCCGGACAACAACGAGAGAAGACGGGGCAGTGCATCCTGCACGGTGCCTGTCATCGGTTGCAGTTTGCGGGGATCTTTTTCAGTCATGTTACTTTTTCTCCCCTGACTTTTCTGGCTGGATAGGTTCGATGATAACCTTGTCTGCATAGATCCGGGCATTTTTGAATATGATCTTAAAACCCCCCGAAGTAATCGGGAAGTCTCCGGCCTGGTACACCGGGACGGTTCCGCTTCCTTCTTCTGCCGGAGCAGTCTCTTCTCCTTTCCACCGGCAGGTCACCGGATGGGATTTTTCAGAGAGGAAGTCGCGGAGTTCACTGACCGTTTTTACTTCTTTTTCCGTTGCGATCTTCTCAAAAAGGTCTGCGGGGATAAACGGGTGCATCTGATCCTTAAGATCCGAGGGCATCCAGACCACGCGGGCATATCCGTCATCGGCAGAAAGGAACCGGGGCGAACGCATGTACTCAAGCGAGATCCCGTGGAAACCGTCAACCTGCCGGCCTCCGGCCGTCGAATCGGCCATGGTCGAAAACGGCAGGCCGTTCACCGTTACATTCCGGTATCCCCTCATCACGATCCCAAATCCCTCGACTTCCGGAATGTAAAACGCGATTCCCTCAAAGCACCCGCAGGAGGTATGGGGATAGGTAAATGCGCTGTAGAGATAGACCCGGCTGACCGTCCCAAGCGACCGCTTCTTTGCACTGTCGTTGATGCCGGCATACTCGCCCCGCACAGGATCAAGACATTCACCTTTTTCTATGGGAAAGATCGGACCTTTTGGATCGATCCGGGATGCAGCCCGCCCGTCAAACCAGCTGATAGCCCCGCAGTTTGCGTACCGCTGGGGCGTGATCACGCAGACATGGCTTGGGGCAAACGACTGGCAGAGGGCGCATCCGTAGAAAACATCGACATCGTCATCGGTCAGGCCCCGGGCCCGGCCGTCTCGCGCCTCGTACGCTGCCATTGCCCCGGCATACTGTGCCGAGATTTTCCCCGCATCGGTATAGAACGTAACCTGGATCTTTCCGATGATCGGAAGTTCGTTTTTTAAGAGGGAACTAAGGACGGTCCCGACATATTTGAGGGAAGTAAACCCTTTCTGGTACGCTTTTTTGGAAACCCTCACCCAGATATCGTAGCGCTGGTTAAGGTGCATGAACCCTTCGATGTAATTGGTGTACTCGTGGATCCTGCGCTCGATGACGCCTTCGATATCCTCTTCGAGCTCGGGGCCGGCAATCTCAACGAGAATGCCAAGGGGATACTTCTTTTCCGTCTCCATTTCCGAGAGGTCGGGGCCTTCGATTACAATATTCCCATCGGTTATCAGACCGGCAGGGCGGACTTTGACGAGCTCAAATTTCTCCGGGATCGCCGGCCCGCCCAATTCGACAAACATATCGTTTTTCCGGATCCGCTCACCGACATGGACGAGTCCGACTTCGACCGGGAAATCTTCAAACATCTGCCTTACCTCTCCGTATTTTTAGCCTGGACAAGGAAAACAAGAGATTCTGTCCATACGTTCAGCGGGATATTCCCAAACGATAACCCGGCGTTTGGATGATACAGGGGATCGAGCGAGACCGTTTTTACCTGCGGCGCAAAGTTTCTGAGTCCGGAAAGAAGCGTCCATGCCATCGGGTACGGGAGCCCGGCCACCAGCACGAGGTCGACGGTCCCTTTCCCATCCGGCCCTTTCCAACCCGGATCGCAGATCCGCTGCCCTGCCTCGACTGCGGGAAGAATGGTTGCCCGGGTAAATCCCCGGTGCACCAGGTCGCGGTTCGCATGTCCCGTAGCAATAACCGGAAGGTTCCTTGTCTGTGCAAGATCGATGAGAAGCTCCCCATAGGTCCGGGTTCCGGCCTCCATTTCCGCAGCCAGGTGGCCAATAATAAGAATCGGATGGTGTGCATTCCGGAGAAGGGCAGCGATTACCTCCGGTTTCTGGATAACGACGGCCTGTTTTGTTCCGCCAGTTTCGGCGGTCTGCCAGGGTTCAGTCGTGGACATGACGGGTCTAACGCTCCTCTTCCGGCACGGTTTTTTCCCCCACATTGCGGAAACCAAGGATGGTTGGATCGGGGATCGGACGCTCCGACCAGCCGGATGTGGAAAGGATGCGGGAGATCTCATCTTTCATGGTCAGGGGGATATCGGCCTTCGTGCGGATGAACCGGGGGATATCGTCCGGGATCGCCCCGAAATTGCGGCGGTGAAGATCGATATAATGCGTCAGCTTCATCGAACGGCCTTTGGTCGTGTCATTGGGTCGCATACAGAGTTTTGCCACAAGCACCATTGCCTCCTCCTTTGTTTCTGCAGCACAGAACAAGTGCTCGGGAACCGGACCTGCATACACGTCTTCCCCGCTTCTCTGGTCATGGACATACCAGTCTTCATCCCGGTCGGCACGACCAAGGAGCATCCGGCGGTATTTGGTCCCATGGGGACCAACGACAACCGGAATCCCAAGACGCCAGAACCCGCTGGCGATTGCCGCTGCTTTCTGGGACATCGCACCCCATGCTACACCAACTGCACCCACACGGGTGTACACGTAGTCCGCGATCTCTGCATAATTCCCCCGAAGTTCTTTCCGTGCAAATATACTTGCAATCTTTATTGCCGCACCAGCGATATGGGCATTTGCCACACAGGAGCCGACGTTCACGATCCCACCAGCAGAAAAACTTCCCGGGAACTGCTCGTACGGGGTTTTCCCCTCCTCGTCATGGTACATCCCGACCGCCATGGCAGCACAGCCCGAAGTGCAGACAATATACCGGCGCTTTGCAAATTCCACGGCCATCTCGGCAACTTCCCGACCGCCATGGGGGAAATTCGCGCAGCCGACAAACGCCACGATCCCGGGGATCTCACCAAGAACAATCGGCCCACCGACCTTGCGTATCTCGACATCCTGGATCGCGCCACGTCCGGTCCGGATCATGTACTGTTCCTGTTGCGTGGTATGCACGGCAGCATCGGCAATCAGGGAATGAACCGGGATGTTCTTTGCGCAGGCCTGCTCGCACCTCCCGCATCCGACACAGGGCTCGGAAAGCCCGGCAAGCAGTTTCAGGTTCCCGGCAGCTGCGGCAGCCATGGCCTGCGGGATTGCAAGGTCATTTGGGCATGCCCGCCGGCACAATCGGCACTGGGTGCAGGTCTTTGCATACGATCTGATCGCTTCGGCGGACTGTGAAAACCCGGTTTTTTTTCGCTGCGGGGCAACAGCCAGGGCGACCCGGACTGCTACTTCACCGACTTTATCCGGATCGAGAATAAGGACACCGGCACAGGTACCCTTTACCAGATCTGTGACAATCTCATCGGCCGGATCGTTTGTCCGGTCAGGCAGGCCAAGGCAGTTTTTCTCTGAGGTCGCAATAAATGGCGCCCGAATAGCTTTTGCCTCATCAAGAGCATCGGTCCGGATACATTGCTCGTCAACGACAATCACATCGGGTATCCCGCTGCGGATATACCGGAGCTGCCAGGACATGGGACCGACGATTTTTGCACGGGGGGAATAGCGGGTTGCATCAATCGCAGTACAGCAAATCCCGGTAACCTCCACCTTATCGGTGAGCTCCTCCTGTGCAAGATAATCGATGATGGCAACCGATGGCGGCACATTGTGACCGATCACCAGGACAACCGGTTTTGTCGTATCGACGCTGCCCATACCGAGAGCGGCAAGCGGGGCATCAGGATCGGCCCGGGGATAGCCGAGCGCCGATACCTGGGAGAGATCGGCAATTTCCATTCCCACCTGGTCGATCATGCCGGCATGGAGCACCCTGCTCTCAAAATCCAGCGGATTTCCTTCCTGGCCGGTGTGAGCAACCGAAAGAAGCTGCGTGATCTGGCGCTCGCAGTAATCAAGCGCAGTTTCAAGGTCAGCAAGGGTTTGGGGCTTTTCACCGCAGACAAGCCGGATAACCGGGGCCTCGACTTCGATGGAATTATCACCCGGGTTTACCGGGCAGTCCCGGCCGGACTTTCCTATTGCATAGGTCAGGAGTTCGCGTGCGTGGCTCGTGTGAGTTGCAGCACCGATACAGGCAGTCAGCAGTACGGTGCGGGACTGCTGGGCGGGCATCGATATCCCGCAGGCACCCTGCTTTGATCCCGACAGATCACATTTGCCGTACGTGCAGAGGCAGCAGAGATCGCAAAACGGCATGTAAAACGGTTGGTACCGGGAAAGAAGGAGCAAATCCCAGTTCCTGAGTGATGACAGGGAGGGAAACGGCGTCGGACCGGGGCGTTCCTTCCAGTGCGGGCTGGAAATTTTCCCAATCGATATCGACAGGTCCCTTATACGGCCTAAACCAGACTCCAGCTCCTTTATTGAGATACTGACGTTCTTTTCTGTCACCAGGGGCACAACCGGGATCTCGTATTTTCTCGCGGAGGAGATTTGCTGGTATAAATTTAACCTGCCCCTTTTTA
Source organism: Methanoregula sp. (assembly GCA_041653075.1). Classification (GTDB taxonomy): domain Archaea; phylum Halobacteriota; class Methanomicrobia; order Methanomicrobiales; family Methanospirillaceae; genus Methanoregula. The sequence continues at coordinate 4,774 of JBAZFZ010000031.1, read as the reverse complement.
ACCAGATCGCCCGGGGCAACCCAATCCGGTAACGATTTATCAAAAAGCCTTAAAAAGTATTAAAAAAGTACTAAAAAAAGCCGGCCCGCTTTAGCTTTTAACCCGTCATTGTTTGTCATAGCCGGCCCGCTCCATAAGCCGCACAACGGATAAATACCCCGGGGTGTCATCAGGGATATCGAGGAGAGAACGTCCGGCAATGACATATTCCTGCACTACCGGATCAAAAGCAATCTTCCCAAGGTACTGCCGGCCGGTTTCCTTTCGTGCAGTATCCTCAAGTATCTCCGGGAACAGGCACCCCCCGACAACGTAAAAATGATCGAATACAATGCCTACATCCCGGGTGATCCGGTTGGCACGCTTTACATGCTCAAACGATTTGTGCGACGGCCCCATGACATCGAAGATATCGTTGACCTTTGCGGTGATCTTCCGGTTCAGGTGTTCGAGACCGGCCGGGGAATCAATGAGGATATACCGGTAATTTTTCGTGAGCGATTCAAGGGCGCTTTTGAGTGCTGCGTCCGGCATGCAGTAACAACCCTCGATCCACTTTGTCCCGATTGCCATAAGGTCGAAGGTATCACCTTCGTAAAGCCCTTCGGCAAGGACTCGCGATTCTATCCGTTCCGCAGGAGATATCCCCACGGTTGTTCCCCCTTTTTTGATGAAGGTCTCAGTCACCAGCTCGGCGATGGACTTTACTCCTTCACGTTCCAGATCGACACCCACCATCTCGGCAAGGTTCTGGTCAGGATCGATATCAACAAGAAGCAGCGGCGATTCATCCTGCCCGGCAAAAAATTTTGTCATCATCGCGACAAAACTTGTTTTCCCGGTCCCGCCGCGCCCCATCGTTACCAGAGTCTTCATGCAAATTCACCGTGCTCTGATTCTCCGGGATCGTTTCCGCAAAAGAAACAATCATCCAGGATCTTTTTTACCGCAACAACGGCAGGATTATCCACGGGAATGCAGGTCACCGGTTTCCCATCAATACCTGCCTGTGCCACGGCCGGATCAAAGGGCACCATGCCGGCAAGCGGCAGGTTCTTTTCGGTTGCAAATTTTCTGATAACCACGGATTCCTCCTCATCACGCACCCTGTTTCCCACAAGCATGATGCGGGGAATACCGGCCTCCCCTGCCATGCTGGCAATCGATCCGGCAAGCGCTAGCGATTTCCGGTTCGCATCAGCAACAACAAGCATGACATCAACTCCCTGAGCCGTCCCTCTTCCCAGGTGTTCTACACCTGCCTCCATATCGAGGATCACAGCCTCGTTCCTGTCGATAATAAGGTGGCGGAGAAGCGCCCGGACAACACTGTTTGCCGGGCAGGTACAGCCGGTACCCATGGCGGTAACCATCCCCATCACAAGAATGTGGACACCCGATGGCGTGGGAACAGAAAATTTTCGTATTACATCATCGACGGAAAAATTGAGCGAATAAACCCCGGGATATCCAGTACCGGTTTTTGTCCGGATAAGATCCTCATTTAAGGAAACCGGAACAATTGCCGCAGCTTCAGCTTCCCCAAGCCCGAGTGAGACACCAAGGTTGGGTGCAGAATCCGCGTCAATGGCAAGAGTCGTGTAGCCGTTGTCGGACACCAGCCATGCAAGCGTACTGGACAAAAAAGTTTTTCCCGTTCCCCCTTTTCCTGCAATGGCAATTTTCATGGTGGACTCACGCGCGGGTTCAATAAGACGCCCTTAACTGTTTCAGTATATACCTGTGCATAACAAGTTTAAGAAACCGGCCTTTCTGATAAATCACAGACCTGTCATTACCTCATCATACCCTAAACCGTAAATCAGTACAACAAAATTTTCTCCAAAAAAACTTCCCAAAAATAACCTGATGCCAAAGACATTCTTGGGTGCCGGTCGTTTTTCCATAGGACACCTTTTTGATATGATCTGCCAAAGAATAACGTTGAGATGATATCATGACCCGGATCTCCCCATACATTCCGGTGCTCCTTGCACTGGTTGTCATTGTAATCTTTTCTGCCGGATGCACATCGCAAACCACCAGTCAGGAAACAACCGCAACAACCGTCCCGACACCAGAGACCACAGAACCTGTCCCAGCCCAGACCACGGTTGTCTGCGGCGCTGAAAACTGCCATGGTGTAACCGTCCAGTGCGGTTCAAACCCGGTGGATTCCTGTACCTCAGAGATCAATGTCGGTGACCGGTGCCGCAAGTACGCCACCTGCCAGGTTGTAGATAATGTCTGCCAGGTCGTCACCCAGACCCCCTATGAAAAATGCAAGGCCTGTATCCAGAGCTGCTCGGATTCCTATTTCAATAACCCGAACATGCTGGTAGACTGTTCCCAGAAATGTTAGAAACCGTGTAAACCTGCGGAATCTCTTTTTTTCCCGAGTATTTTATCAAGTATCATGCATCGGGCTTTTTCATCGTCTCCTTTTTCTCCTACTCATTCTCTTCTTCTTTTTCTGCCAAAAGGACGCGGGGAAATAACGCGATGCCACTCTTAATGAGGATCAAAATCCAATATATCGGAGTACTACAGGTATAACGGTGGCTGATGGCGGAACTAAAGATTGTCGGGACTGCGCATGTTTCCCAGAAAAGTGTCGATGAGGTCAGGGCTGCCATCGAGGAGTTCAAACCCGATGTTGTGGCAATTGAACTGGACCCTGCACGGTTTGCAGCGTTAAAAAAACAGGCAAAAGATCCAACCGTTAATGATGTGCTGGAAGTAAAGAATTTTAACTCACTCCTTGTCCAGTGGCTTCTTTCTTACCTCCAGAGGAAAATCGGTGTCGATGTCGGTGTAGAACCCGGGGCCGAGATGAAAGCCGCGATTGCCGAAGCCGAAAGCAGGAACATTTCCATTGCACTTGTGGACCGGGATATCAGGCTCACGCTCCTCCGTTTCTGGAAATCGATGGGTGTCATCGAGAAGATCAAGATGGTCTTTGCGCTCATTTATTCTATCGCCGAAGTTGATAAGGGAGAAGAGATCGATATCGAGTCGCTCAAGGAACAGAATGTCATCGATGCCATGATGGAAGAGTTCCGCAAGTTCTCGCCAAACGGCGCAAATGCGCTTATCGACGAGAGGGACGCATTTATCGCACACCAGTTAATTATTCTCAAGGCTGAACGCCAGCAGAGCCGGATCCTCGCGGTCGTCGGGGCAGGGCACAGACAGGGAATCACCGGATATATCGACAACCCCAAATCCCTCCCTCCCTTTGATGACCTCAACCGGGAACCCCGGTCGTTCCCGTGGGCAAAGATTTTCGGTTTTGCCGTGACCGGCCTTTTTGCATTCCTGATTGCGGCAATAGCATTTTCCGGTGTCGGTCTCAATGTGCTTCTCTATGCACTCATCTTCTGGGTTGTCATCCACGGTTCGATTTCAGCGCTTTTCACTCTCCTTGCCGGGGGTCACCCGTATTCTGCCCTGACCTGTTTTGGCGTTGCATGGATGACATCCCTCAATCCCATGCTCCATGCCGGCTGGTTTGCGGCTTATGTTGAAGCAAAGGTACGAAAACCGCCGGTTACGGATTTTCGGAAGATCTACGAGGCAGAATCCGTGCGGGAGATGACACGGATCCCGCTCTTTAAAGTGGTGCTTGTCGCAGCGCTTGCAAACCTCGGGAGCCTGCTTGGCACGTTTCTCTATTTCATCTTTGTCTTCCCGCTGCTCAACATCGACCCGGTGGTAGTCATCTCGTCCGGGGTTCACAATATGTGGGCAGCCCTGGTTGGGTTGTTCTAGGACATTCTTTTTTTTAGATCCGATCCGTGACATTGTATGCACAGTTTCGAATTCCCAGCCTCGGGGACCGGCGGGACACGTTCGTTACCTGCACAAATACCGGCTTAATGAAAATTCCGGTATGAACGTAGGAACATACAAGGATGTTTTTTAACCTGGACCGGGGAGTTGACCCTGCATGAGTTACACCCGGAGGGTCACTGCAACCAAAATGCCGGACACAGTTATCACTTTTCAAAGTGAGAATCACGTTTGGATCGGCAAAATCACTTTTCAAAGTGACGGACACCGGAAACCTTACGAGGGACGATCTAAACAGGAGGGTGTGGGGGTCACCCATAAAAAAAGGGATCACCCTGTTTTTTTAATGGGATGACCCGACCCCCCCCCCATCACGATTGAAAAAACGCGGAAAAAAAACAGAAACTCTGACAATAACCCGGCAATAAATCCACGTACCAGATGCCGGTGTTTTTCCAAATGCTTATAACCTGTCTGCATCTCCAGAGAGTACCTCGGGATTTTCACAGGGTCACGATAAGATGGTCATTTCCCGGTCGATCCAGTTTTTTACGATCCGTTTGATCTCTTCATGCGACATCCCCTGTACATAATTCTCCCGTATTTCAGCTTCCAGCAGGTCAAGAAGGGGCTGGACCGTTTCAAAATAGGCTTCCGTCCCGGAAAACCCGCCGGTCTTTTTGACATGGACCATTACCAGTTCATTCAGGTGACCTAATTCTCCGGTGATCTCAATAACCTGTTCCAGCGTCATCCCGGAAGGGTTTCCACCACAGGCACCGGACAACGGCATATTTTCCGACGCTGCTTTATCGTTGCAGGGATTATCCGTTTTGTTCACCCAACCACATAAAGTATGAAAAAGAAAAACGTGACTATCTAGCCTGACTCTAAAGTTACGGATGGGATGAACGGTTCTTCATTAAATGCATCTCTAATCGATGCGAGAACGGGTTGATCATTCTTTCGTACGGTTGAGATA
>JBAZFZ010000030.1:0-23447 GCA_041653075.1 Methanoregula sp. | reverse complement strand
CATCACGGCCGGGAAACTTCACGCCCCATTCGAGCGTGCGGGTGATGCACCAGTCGTGGAGCTCATCCTTGATCCAGCCGATTGCATAATTCTTCGCGTTGCTCGTTCCTTTGAGCTTCTCCAGGAATTGCAGGAGGTAATCCTTAAACGCGGAGAGCCGGAAGAAATAGTGTTCCTGGTCGCGGAATTCCGCTTTTGTCCCGCAAACCTTGCAGACCGGGTCCTTGATCTCCCCGGGCTCAAGATGCTTGCCGCATCCCTGGTCGCACTCGTCCCCCCGGGCCTGCTTGCCGCAGTAAGGACAGGTACCTTCCACGTACCGGTCCGGGAGGAAACGCTTGCACCTGGGACAGTATGCCTGGTGGACAACCTGCTTGTAAACATAGCCATTTTTTACGAGCCGGCTCATGATCTCCTGCGTCCGGCGGTGGTTTGCCGGGTCGTCGGTCATGCCAAAATAATCGAAGTTGACTCCGATCCGCTTGAAGGTTTCATCGAAGTGCTTATGGTACCGTTCGGAGAGAGCTCTCGGAGATATTCCCTGCTCTTCTGCAGATACCACGATCGGTGTACCGTGGTTGTCCGAGCCCGAGACAAACACGACCTCTTCACCTGTCCGCCGCATGTAGCGGACGTAACAGTCGGCGGGGACGTACGTTCGCAGATGCCCGAGATGGCAGGGACCGTTCGTGTACGGGAGCCCGCAGGTTACCAGCAGCGGTGGTTTAGTCATTGAAGGTACTTTTTAGCATCTGATACGTAATAATTCCTGTACCATGGCAAAGATCGTTTTGCTTCCGACACGGGCATTTGGTGCGGAACCGGGTATACCGGATGTTGCCGCGCTCGCCGGCTGGATCGCAGATCACCGGGGAATGGCTGCGGATCTTGATGCTTACCGGCTCGATGTGTCACTTGCCCCCCAGCTTGCTTCCGACATCGATGCACCCTGTGCCGGGGGAAAATTTGTTCAGGACCGGGTGCTTGAAGGGATTGTCGGGTTAAACCGGAACCGGGATACCGCAACCAGTGAGATCGATGCAGAAGGATCGGCACTCACCGGGGATGCCGCGATGCTTGCGGCAATGAAAAAAAAAGTCTGGTGTGCACTTCCTGCCCCCCATATGCTCGGTCTTACTGATGCTTACTACCGGGACACGGACGAATGGAATGAGGCACTTGCAGGAGTATACCGAAAGATCCTGCGGGACATGCGGGACGCCGGGATAGGGGGCCATGTCCTGATCGGCAATCGTGCCGATGAGATGGAGATCGCACTCCTATCGCGGAAGAACGTATTCTTTTTTGTTCCTGGTGCAACATCTGCCGATCTTGAAATACTGCTGGAAACGCAGCACGAAATTGCCGTGGACCGGTCCCGGCTTGACGATCTCTTTTCCCGGGAAAACGAGTACGATATCCGGCGTCTCGTTATCTTAAACCCTGACCCCGCCACTATCAGGAAAGCCCGTGAATATCTTGACCCGGATCAGATCTGTTGTGGGGGATACTGTACTGAACCGGAAAACCCGGAAGAATACTGGAAAGATCTCGTTTCTGCAGCGTGGTATGAAAAATAGCCGGCGGAATTGCGCTTCTGGTGTTTTACCGGGATATGCAAATAATCACAATACCCAGGCTTCGCTAAAATCCTACCGGGCGAGAAATCAGCAATCCAGCTCAAGAAGTTCATGGGATCTCCTGCCTACAAGAAATGCCAGGAGTCGGACCCGGTTTTAATGTCTTGTCATGAGATCTTTCCCCAGTCTCTTTTCAGCTGGTGGCTCGGAGATTTCGGGTCTCTTTTCGGAGTCGCAAAAATCAGAGAAGTGCTGATACCGGCCCGGGAAAACCTTGTGTGCTACCCGGCCCAACCACAGCCAGACCCCCGGCCAGGGTTCAAAATAAAAAATAAAAAAATAGGATCATGCCGTGATCTGATGGGATACCGACGGGATTGTTATAAGATTATTGAAACTTGCCTGGTACCCGTCAGGGAAGGTGATCGTTGTTGTTTCCGGGGCAAAGTCTGCCGGGACAAATGAAGAATACCATTTGTTCCTGAGGCTGTCCTGTGCGGATGCAAACGAGAATTCAGGGGTTGCCATGGTGCTTGTGGTATTGGTATAGGAGAGCGTCGCAAATGACGGGATAATGACCTCGGCAGAAGAGCCATCTACCTTGTTAATCGTGATCTCTTCACCGAGGTTGTTCTCCAGGGCTGACTTGAGTTCGCTCTTGAGATCGGCAACATGGAAAAACAGCGCTGCCTGTTCCGGAATCGACAATTCATACTGCATATCTGCCTGTGCGTTGCCAGCCCCGTCAAGAGATATGGTGAGGGTCTGGGAGGTAAAAGCCTGGACGGGCATCACGGCCAGTAAAACAACACAGAGGCAGCCGGTTAAAAGGATACTGTACTTCATAATTGTGTCAAGTTCATTTTACATTTCCTGCTATATAGGCTTGTTTCCCCAACGGCCTTGTTTTACGACGAAAACAGGAGGAAGGGAACAAAACATCATGGAATTTACTGACTGAATTCAGGATGAATTTTTCTTTTTAGTACGATATGAAAAAAAATTAGTGGCGTTTTGCAAGCACCATCGCTGCTCCACATAGACCAGCCAGGACAACAACAACAGAAATCGGGGATTTTGTTGTTGGTGTTGGGGCAGGTATATCCGGGGTTTTTGCAAGCGTTACGGTCATGGACACTATCTCGCCAGCAGATGGATATTGTGTGATCGATCCGCTTTTTGCGGTATACCCGTCGGCTTCGACACGGTACGTTGTAAACGGTGTACCGGTTACCGGGACTGAATCATACAGGACACCATTTGAGATGGTCCCCTGATAGGTGTTGTCAAAGTACACCTTCGCGCCGTCAACATTACAGGAGATTGCATAGGTCCCCTGCCCGGAACCTGCTGGGGGCACGGTAGAAGTGGTCACAACAGTAACCGGTGTCAGCGTCACGGAGATATCCCGGGTCTGCCCGGCCGAGAGTGTGGAAAGCGATCCGGCTGCCGTATTATAGCCGCTTGCCCTCACGGAATATGTCGAATATGGGGTGCCGGTTGTATAAACCATGACGGAAAGCATGCCATTTGATATTACCCCTTTGTAGGTATTATCAAAATATACCGAGGCTCCGTTGGTGCTGCAGTAAATCGTGTAATACCCGGTACTCCCGCCAATCGTTTCCGCGGTGGTAGGTGCGGTTGTCACGGGGTTTAACGTTGCATAGAGGGAGATAGTCTCACCATCTGAAGGGACCGATGAGATCGAATCGGTGTAGCTGTAATACCCGGATTTTGAAACCGAGTACGTTGAGTATGCAGTACCGGTTGTCGATACCGTGAGGGTATACTCCCCGTTTGAGATGGTGCCCACGGTCTTTCCATCGAACGAGACCGTTGCACCGTTCACATTACAGTAAACCGTATAGTATCCCTTGCCGCTCCCGATCGGTTTTGCCGTCAGCATCACGGAGATTTCAATATTATCGGAGCCGGGAAGCATGTCAATCGACCCGGTCTGGGAATAATACGAATCCTTCTCGATGGTGTAGGTAGTATAGGTATTCTCGTACAGGATATCGAATTCCCCGCTTGAATCGGTAGTACCTGCCCAGTTGCCGTTGATATACACCGTAGCATCCGGGACATTGGTCTTAAAGGCGATCCAGCCGGTTCCCCCGGGAGAAATTTCCCCGAGGGCGGGGGATATGCACACTATCATCCCAAGAACCAGGAATAATGCAATATTTTGGTGGTTTGTAACCATGATTCCCAGTTTCAGCTATCCGGGAATAAAAATCCGGCAGATCCTGGAATTTTTTTGCGGGAGTTTTTCCCACTTGACAACACCGGACTGGCAGGGACACCTGACAAAAGAAAGGTACATTATTACAAAGGCTCTGACCCGCGGGACTTCCCTGCCGGTTACCCGGTCGTTTAATTGTCACTTGTTACGTACAAAGACAAACAACACCATTGCAGTGACAATACCGACTATTGCAAAATACGGTACAAGGGGCAGCGGCATGGCTGTGGATGCAGTCTGAATCGTACCCGATACATTCTGGAGCATCACATTGATTGGGACAATCTGTCCGGTTTCCGGGTAGGGTTCCAGATTTCCCGAATAGGTGACATAGCCGGTCTTTCTGACCTCGATCGAACTGTACCGCATATCGTACCCGGATGTCGGAACAGCAACCGTCAGTTGTCCGCCAGAAATAAATCCCTGGAAGGTATCGTCAAAAAAGACTTCGGCATTATCGACATTGCAGGATATGGCAAACTGCCCGGTCCCCCAAGTGGCACCCGATACACCGGAGATGCAGACGAATGCAGTTATCAGAAAAATACCGGCAACCCTGATAAACAGTTTATGAGAAACTTTGGGACTTTTACAGGAATTATCCGGTATCCTGCTGATACCGTGACACCTGCCTTTCAGGGGATTACCAGATATCATGAGTGTATGTTATTGTTGTTCTGCAATACGGACAAACTCATCGAAATGCCGGCTCTTCTTAAAAAGCCACCAGGTAAACCGTTCGACAACGGTAAAATTAAAATTTCCGCCCGCTGCGTTTGGGTGTCCGCCGCCACCGAACTCCCGGGCAATCAGGTGGCTTACCGGGGGAACAGATCTCAGGGAAAATTTCCCGTCTTTCCCGATGATCACTTCGATATCAGTCCCGCATTTCTTACGGATATAATGCGCAGTCTCGCTTGGATAACCATAGAGTGGTGCAAAGACGATCCGGTATTTCGTTCCTGCAAATGTAGCATGCTTTAGGCTGCGCTCCATCATTGCATCCATCTCGGATTTGATATCTGCATATTCCGCCTCAATGACGGGATCGGAAAATATCCCCTGAACCAGACAGTCCCGGACATGCTCCCGGTTCTTCTTTCTCTGGAGAACCTGGCCAAGCACTGCGGAACGCGGATCTGCCTGTTTCCAGAGATCGTAATCGCATACGACCCGGGCAACCTCCACGGCAACCGGATTGTCCCCGGCAAGGTCCCGGGCGACAATGCCCGTTGCACAGACGGACGTATCGATATGGAGAAGGGATACCACTTTTTGTACCTTTGTTATTTCTTCATCATGCCAGCGGTGATGATCGCGCCACTGGATCACCCAGCCGTTATCCGTTGCTTTCTTTGCGGTTTTTTCTATGTCCCGGTGATAACCGAGATCAGAGATTGAAAGGGTATCTCCCTTTCCGCTGCACGCTGCAACCATGCCGAAGAGATCAAAAAATCGTCCCACGGAACTCCAGATCGTAAATACACCTTCACTCCCGTACTGCATGCGATGGATGGCATCTGCTCCCACCGCATCGAGATCGTTATGCGTAAGGTGGACAATATGGGCTGTCCGGGAAGCAAGTGCCTGCGAGAGTCCCGAGGTATCATCTCTGGAACCGGTGCTTGAAACTGGCATAGGAATATAATTGAGGCGTTCAGTGCATAAAAAAGAGCGTTGGTTTCCGGGGCTATTCCCCACGCGGAAACGGATCATTTATTAATCAGAAGATTTAACATTATTACTCCTGCCCTAGTAGCTCAGACTGGGAGAGCGCCAGACTGAAGATCTGGTTGTCCCCGGTTCAAATCCGGGCTGGGGCACTCATTTTTCCCGTTTTTTACCCATAACGGGGGTATTTTTTCCCACGGTTGCGACATTCGGAAAACAAAGATGCAGATCATTTACCGGGCGAAGGGCTTTTACGGGGGATACACTCGTAACCTATAAAAGCGTACCCGTCGCTTGATCTATGGTTACCGGTTATTCCCCGGGGATGTGACCGCCAATGGACTTCATGCTTGCAAGTGTCTGTGTCATCATTCTTTCCGTGATTCTCCTGTATTTTGGCCAGCGGTTCAAACTGCCAAGTGTCGTCACATTCATTATCATTGGAATGCTTGTGGGGCCTTTTGGCTTTGCACTTATTACCGACCAGTCCACCATCGACATGGTTGGCGAGATCGGGATCATACTCCTGCTCTTTACCATAGGTCTTGAATTCTCTTTCCAGAAACTGTTACGAACCTGGCGGGCGGTCATCATCGGCGGGATAGTCCAGGTCTGTACGACCATCATCGCCATTACTGCACTATCATCGTATTTTGGCATGCCTTTTGCTGAATCACTGATATTTGGTTTCATCGTCTCCCTGTCAAGTACTGCAATCGTGATGAAGATCCTCCAGGAAAAAGGGGATGTCGATACGCTCCAGGGACGGACACTTCTTGGGATCCTGATATTCCAGGACCTGGCAATCATCCCCATGATGCTTGCAGTCCCTCTCATAGCCGGCGGACAGAGCCTGAATTATGCAGCGATTCCATTTGAAGTTATCAAAATCGCCCTGATTATTCTTGTAATCGTAGTCCTTGCCTACTGGGTTATCCCCCGGTTCCTGTACCGGGTTGCAAAGGAAAAAAGCCGGGAACTTTTCCTCTTTACCATTGCAGGCATCTGTATCATGATTGCATGGCTGACAAACGAGGCTGGACTTTCCTATACCCTGGGCGCTTTCATCGGCGGCCTTATCATCGGAGAATCGGATTATAACATCGATGCACTGGGCCATATCATCCCATTCCGCGATGTTTTTGCCGCAGTTTTTTTCCTTTCCATCGGGATGCTCTTAAACACCCGGACTATCCTTGACAATTACATATGGGTCTGCATTATGGTCCTCTTTATCATCGGCATAAAGGTGGTGACGGGATCGCTTTCTGCGGCAGTCCTTGGCATGCCGACCCGGGTCTGCATCTTTACCGGACTTGCTCTCTGTCAGATAGGGGAATTTTCGTTTGTCCTTGCAAAGACCGGGCTTGACGCCGGGATCATCCAGGCTTCAGTCTACCAGCTCTTCCTTGCCGGTGCAATCATAACCATGACAATCACGCCCTTTACAATGAATGCATCCCCGTGGGTCACGGAAAAGGTGTACCGGATATTCCCAAAACGGAAAGCAAAGGATGCAATCCCGGCAAAGCCTGATGAAACTCCGGTGGAAGAGATTGCAAACCACATCATCATTGTCGGTTTTGGCATCACGGGAAAAAGCGTTGCCCGGGCAGCCACCGTCGCCGGTATACCCTACATGGTCATCGATTTAAACCCTGAAATCATCCGGGAAGAACGCTCCCATTACCAGCAAAATTTTGTTTTCGGCGATGCGGTAAACGAGGAAATTCTCGAACATGCCGGGATCCACCGTGCAAAGACCCTTGTTGTCGCAGTGTCCGAGGAAGAGGCTATCCCCCGGATTATCCACGCTGCCCGAAGTCTTTCTCCCAATGTTCATATCCTTGCCCGGACCCGCCGGATACGGAATGCCCAGTACCTGCTTGACCTTGGTGCCGATGAAGTAATATCCGAAGAGTTTGAAGCTGCACTTGAGATCTTTTACCGGGCGCTCCACTATTACCAGATGCCGGATGAAGAAATTGAGCGGATTATCGAGCGGACAAAACGGATGGGTAATGCATTGTTTACCCGGGCAAACGATCCTGCCCAGGATAAAAAGCTCCAGAACTTTGAAACACTTTTCAAAGCAACCCATGTCCACACGATACGGGTCGAAGAAGGATCGGAGGCACAAGGAAAAACCATCGGTGAACTCGAACTGGCAGAACGTTTCGGCATTCGGGAATTCGGGTTCCGCCGCGGAACCACAAAACTCACTAAACCCTCACAGGAGACCGTTCTTTGTGCCGGTGACACGCTCATTTTCTTTATGACCGATGATAAAGCAGGGAAAATTATCCCGCTCTTTTCCCGGCAAAAATAATCTTCCATAGATATAAGCACCCAACCCATTCACTCATTTTAAATATACACACGTTCAGGAAAGTTCCCGGAACAAGAGGGAATCAGACAATCGGGCCGGCCAGGGTCCCTGATGAGGGGGTGCTGGCAAACCTTAATGAAAAACAGGGAAACTAACAGGCCCGCGCACTAGTCATCGTAATTTCCGAACAGAATGTCATTCCAGGGATCATCAATCTCGCCCGAAAAATTTCACCAGACCTCTATATCGTTGTGCGGACCCGGCACGTCTGCGATGTCAGGAACCTGCTTGCCCTGGGCGCAGATGAAGTCATTCCTGAAGAGTTCGAGACATTGGTAAGGATCTTCTCATGCCGGGTCGAAAAATATGCCCTCCCAAAAAAGGAGATCGATTCCCTGACAGAAAAAATCCGCAGCAGCGGTTACCGGATGTTCAACCGGTTAACCGCACCTTCTGCCCGGAGCGCCTCCCCGGGGGAAGATGCAGAGGATTTCCGGATTCATACCGTTTTTGTCGCGCCGGGCTTGTTCCTGTGCGGGAAAACCGTTCGGGATCTCGATTCATGGAGCCACTATCACGTGGGGATCCTCGGGATAAGGCGGGGCACGACAACAAGCATGTCCCTTACTCCCGAAGAAAAGATTCACGAAGGCGATGCCCTCATCCTGTACGCAACCGATGAAAATCTTCAGACCGTCCTGTCTTTTCCTTCATCCGGTCACCCGGGACCCTCGGGTTAGGCAGCAGGTACAACAAAAGGATCTTTGGCCGGGGGCGTCAACCATTCATAATACCAATGCTCAATTTCACGAAGATTATCCTCGGGAAAAAAGGGAACCCGGCGTTTAATGAATCCCGGGACGGGTATGTTCCAGGAACCCCGTTACGAACCTGCAAGGGATTTTTCAAGGGCGTCCCTAAGTTCGTCAATATTGACCGGTTTGTAAAGAATGCTTACGTGGGGGTCACAAAGCTTTGCGATCTTGTCATCTGCCGCAGGGCAGGCAGTAAAAATAATGACGGGAATCTCCCGTGTCTTGTCTGAAGCCCGGAGCTCTTTTAAGAATTCCCAGCCGGAAACCGGTTTCATCATCACATCAAGAAGGATCAGGTGCGGCAGTTCCCGTTTAACCGCTTCACCTGCTTCCAGTGCGTCATTAACGAGCACGGACGTATACCCCATCCGGGAAAGCAGGATCTCCATCATGTCAAGGATGGGACGATTATCCTCAACAACAAGGATGGTACCGGTCACCGCCGCACCTCTTTTGGCAGGTGAATGGAAAACGTGCTTCCCTTGCCAGGTTCGCTTTCCACGCTGATATCACCCCGGTGAAGGTCCATAATCTTTCGCGCAATCGCAAGTGAAATGCCAATCCGGTCGAACTTCCGGGAAAGCTGGGCGGCATCCGCAAGCTGGAACGGTTCAAAGATGGTTTTCTGCGCATTGGCCGGAATTCCACTCCCGTTATCCTTCACCGATATGTGATGCATCGGATCGGAATTTGATGATGCATAAGAAATGGAAATAACCCGGGGAGGACGTGAGTACTGGACAGCATTGGAAATTATCGCATCAAGAACCACAAAGAGCCGGTCCCGGTCAGCACAAATGAGCATTCCCGAAGGGATATCAAGCGTGATATCGGCTTTTGTACCATACCCGTTTGCATCGATAACCGAGCGGATCATGTTTATGAGAGAAAATTCCGTGCACTTGAGGGTGAGCTTGCCGGATTCAAGAACAGATAGATCCAGCATCCGGTTGATGATCTGGCGTTCCCGATCTACACTTGACAGGCAACGCGTGAGGATCTTTTTTGTTTCATCGTTTATCCCAAAATCTTCGGGTTTTTCAAGAAGGATATTGAGGTAACCCATGATCGGCTGGAGAGGGGTTCTGAGTTCATGGGCCACCGTCATCATGATTCCCCGCCGACGCTCATTATCGAGCTGGATCCGTTCCTCCAGCTCCCGTTTTTCCGTGATATCGATGATGGTGATCAGGGCTGCCGTTTTCTGGAAATGCAAAATCGGGGTTGTTGAAAGGGAGACACGACGCAGGCTCCCGGACTGGGTCCGGAACCAGAACTCGTACTCTTTTTTCGGGGACCGGGGCTGTTCCCAGGATTGTCCGCGCTCACTGCAGGTAACAAGCTCCGGTTCATCGGCAAACGCGCAGAGCTCTTTTCCAATCAGCATCGATGGAGGATACCCAAGAAGTTTTGATATTGCCGGGTTTGCATACCGGATCACCCCGGACTGCGTGATGAGGATACCCATCGGAGAATTTTCCGTGAGCTGACGGTACTTGGTCATATTGTCGTTGACTGCCCTTTCCGCAAGCTTTCGAGCGTTAATATTGACCGCAGTACAACTGTTTGTGGAGGTATCAAGGCTGCACCAGGAAAGGTTTACCCAGCATGCCGAACCTTCCCGGGTGCGCAGTTTTGTCTCGAAATTATCGATATTGGTATCTTTTTTTATCCTGACAAGGAACCGGTCCTGTTCAGTCGGCGAATTGAGGATATCAAGAAATGTCTTTGACCTGAGTTCCTCTGCTGAATAATGGAGAAGATCCTGGAATTTCTGGTTAACGCGCTGTATCCCAAAATCAGCCCGGTTAAAGACCACGATCCCAAGCTGCGAATGTTCAAAGACTGACCGGTACTGGGCTTCCCCGGCCTTGACGCGGTCTATCAGAAACGAGACGAGTGCCGCAATACCAATAAAAATTGCTGCCTGGATAGTAATTGCCAGAAGCCCCACCGTGTGGGTATCGGAAAATATACCCGGTAAGTTCATAGATAATTGAACAGATCCCCGCAACAATAATTCCCTTGCGGGGGAATGCATAGGCTGCATAAATTATCGGGATAAAAAAAAGCTGGGTGGTAAGGACTTCAAGGCGGATCTCAAAAGACACAATCGTTGTAATGATACAAAGAACAACAAGCACCGCAATAATGCAGCTGCGGAGAGTATCGTCTCGTTCGAGAGAGATGTGGCATTTATGCGGAAAAATTGCTGCCATTGATAGTAGTGGCGGTTAGATAGTCCTCTTATTTATTCGTTCCTTCTGAACATGCCGACAGGAGCATCTGGTTTTATTATAAAAATCCCGTGAATGAATTGAGGGTGCCGTATAATTTCCTGATTTCAGAATCCAGCAAGGAGAATCCGGACATACCGGTGCCACAGGGATGCGATTAAAGCTTCAAACAGGCGTACAGTATATGCATGCGGCCATATACCGTGATCAATGTGGCGATGAGTGCCGATGGAAAACTTTCTACCCGGGAGCGCAGGCAGGTCAAAATATCCGGGCAGAACGATTTTGCCCGGGTTGACCGGCTCAAGGCCGGGTGCGATGCAATCATGGTCGGGATCGGGACCGTGCTTGCCGACGATCCGTCGCTCACGGTGAAAAACGATGACCTCAAAAAGCAGCGAAGGGATCAGGGAAAAAGCGAACACCCGGTCCGGGTGGTGGTAGACAGCTCTGCCCGGATCCCGCTTACAGCGTCCATTTTAAACAAGGGTGACGGGCCCCGGGTGGTGGCGGTATCTGCCCGGGCGGACAAGGCAACCTGTGAAAGACTCAAAGCTAAATCAACGGTTGTCGTGTGCGGGAAAACCGAGGTGGACCTTGCAGAGCTTTTTGACAAGCTCGGGAAAATGGGGATCCGGCGCATCATGGTCGAAGGGGGAGGTACCCTTATTGCAGGACTCATCCGGGCCGGCCTCGCTGACGAGATCCACACATTTGTGGGAAATTTGATCATCGGAGGGAAGGATGCTCCGACTCTTGCTGATGGCCCGGGCTGGATTAAAGATGAGGATTTTGCCCGGCTTGAACTTGCCGGCATGGATCGGATGGACGAGGGCGTCCTTCTCCACTGGACGGTAAATTACCCGTAATCACTTTTTTTTCCGGCCCTGGACCGGGGTCATCGTTGCCACGGATGACAAGTCTCTTGAACCGGCACTCCACAATGATCATCCACGTATCTCGCGATCATTGTCCTTGCCGCAGTTTTTCTCCTGATTGCGGTACGGCAGGTGGGAAGGTATAATATTAAGATCTGGCAGGTCATGCTCGGGGGAGCGGCAGCGGTTCTCCTCACCGGCCAGATATCGGTTCCCGATGCACTATCGGCAATTGATATCAATGTGATGATATTTTTATTCGGGATGTTTGTAGTGGGGGAGGCATTATGCCGGAGCGGTTATCTCGACTGCATCTCCAAAAAAGTGTTTGGGCATGCCAGGACAACGGGACAACTCCTGTTTCTTTTGATCTTCTGTTTCGGATTACTCTCAGCACTCCTGATGAACGATACACTTGCCATCATCGGGACACCGGTTGTCCTTGGCCTTGCCGCCCAAAACCGGCTCCCAAAGAAGATGCTGCTTTTAGCCCTTGCCTTTGCCATCACGACCGGGAGCGTGGCAAGTCCGATAGGAAACCCGCAGAACCTGCTGATTGCAATAAACAGCGGGATGAGTGCACCGTTTGTCACCTTTGCCGCAGCCCTTCTTATCCCGACCCTCCTTGGTCTTTTGGCGGCATGGCTCGTTCTGCGCCTCGTGTACCGCAAGGATTGGAAAACAGGAAACGGTGAGACAGTACCGGAACCGGAGATCCGTGCTGACCCGGCCCTCACCCGGATCGTGCAGTGCTCGCTTGTTATCCTCATCGGACTTGCCGGCGTCAACATTATTGCATCGCTGCTTAACGGTGCCCTCGCGATTCCTCTTCCGTTCATCGCCATTGCCGCGGCCATTCCGGTGATCCTTTTTTCACGCGAGAGATTTGCGGTACTCAAAGCCATCGACTGGTGCACGCTTGTTTTTTTTGCCGCGATGTTTGTTCTCATGGCGTCAGTCTGGCAGACCGGCTTTTTCCAGGTATTTACCGGGCCAGACGGACTCTCGACCATCCCGGCAATTCTTGGAACAAGCGTGATACTCAGCCAGTTCATCTCAAATGTGCCATTTGTTGCGCTGTTTACCCCGCTTATCATCCAGGCCGGAGGAACAACAGCTGACTTTTTGGCGCTTGCTGCCGGGAGCACGATTGCCGGGAACCTCACGATCCTTGGCGCTGCAAGCAACGTAATCATCATCCAGCAGGCAGAATCAAGAGGCGAGACTATCACCTTTATGGAGTTTGCAAAAGCCGGTGTGCCGCTGACCATTATCCAGATCGGGATTTATGCAGGGATGCTTGCCATCCTGTAAAACCCCGGAACTGGAGGTCATCGAACCGGGGGGATCTTGTAATACACCCGGGTACACCCGGGTTTTTTAAAGAGACAAAACCCCTTTCCTCCGGAGCCGGTCCGGGTACACGGCCCTGATCCAAACGGGGGGATCCCTTCCTCTTTGGCCGGATCCCCCCATCCCCTCCCCACCCTGTTAAGGACCGACTCAAGGAGGGGGGACCCCCTGTTATTTACCTGGGCCACAGCACATTTTCCCCTGGTACTTTTCGGGACAGGGAATTTTTTTTTGCGGATCAACCGGGGGGGACCTGGGGGATCCCACCCTGACAACAGGGAATCCCCCAAGGCCAGCCCGGATAGTTTTCCCCTCACCCCCGGGGGATCCTGACCGTGCACCAGGATTAATCAGGCACTCATGAACCGGTGCCCGTGTATGCAATCCCAAAAATATCCGTGAAGATTATCAGGTCATCGGGAGAATACCAAAGCACCAGCAAAACGGAGTACAGGATGACAGACACTGCACGCGAAGATCTCAAAGAAAAAGTCCTTCCGGTAAATGACCTCATCGCTTACCTGGAAGGCACCGTTGCAAGCCGGATGATCGTGTTTAAAAAAGCCGGTACACTCACCGTGTTTTCCTTTGACAAGGGTGAGGGACTATCGGAACATACCGCACCGTACGATGCAGTTCTCCAGGTCATCGATGGCAATGCCGAGATCAGGATTGCCGGGACCGCATATACCGTCAAAACCGGTGAGATGATCATCATGCCGGCAAACAAGCCCCATGCCGTATATGCCCATGAACGGTTCCGCATGCTGCTGACCATGATCCGGGAATAAAGTTCCTGAAGCCTGCCGGATATCCTGTTGAAGAGAGGGGAAATGTCCCCGGATCCGGCCCAGTTCCTCCACATACCCTAAACCGAGGATTTTCTCTCCTCCTTTATCGGGGTAAGGATGTACATCATCTCAAGCAGGGTCCGGTTTGCAAGCATCAAAAGTTCGATGTTGAGCGACATCTGCTGGACCGACCCGTCGTGAAGCCGGAGGGTGACAAAGTACGGCCAGTGGACAATCTGGTCGCCATTCTCCCGTGCATGGGCGATCAGGCCTTCCAGCTGGTCGCGGTACTCACATTCCACCGGTACCACATCCCAGAACTTTTTCCCGTTAAGATCATCCCGGTTGAGCCCGGTCAGGCTTTCAAACGTTGCATTGACCCTTCGGACATTCCCATCAGGATCGGTCGCAATTATGCTGTCAGTCACAAGATCAAATAATGACGTTACAATCCGCTGGACTGCCATGGACTTCTCATAGAGCCGGTGCCGGTTAATCGCCATCTCGATATTGGAGAAGAGCTCTTTTTCGTTAAACGGTTTTAAGAGGAAGCTGTACGATCGGGACTTTATGGCCCGCGACATCGTGAGATCATCGGAATATGCAGTCAAAAAGATAATCGGGATCTCGTAAAACAGGTTGATCCGGTCAGCTGCCTCAATCCCGTCAATCGGTCCCTGGATATGAATATCCATCAGGATAACATCCGGCCATTTCTCTTTTGCGATACGGATTGCGGCCGTTCCGGTTGTCGCAACCCCGATAATGGAATATCCCCGCCGTGAGAGGGTTTCCTCAAGTTCCATTGCCGTTACCGCTTCATCTTCCACAATAAGAATTGTTTTTCCGGTCATGTGCATCACCGCTCCCGCACGAGCGGCCACTGGGGATCGATTTTTGCAAGGGTTATCACCATGTCACCGACAATTTTTGCGATAGCCCGGTTATCGGCAGTATCCTCACGCTTGACGATTGTGCTTATCTCCCCGGCTTTTTGCAACAGATCCTCATACCCCTCACGGATCTCCTCCCCTTTCCGTATCCCGACAAGTTCCCGGGTGATATCCTTTAATATGACCGCAAGAAAGGCCACGGTATCCTTTCCAAAAAGCGGGACCCGCTGGAGGGAATAGGTCACCATCCGTTCACCAAGGACAAAGGTATTTTCAGACCGGGATGATTTCCTGGACTCAAAGACATCCCGGTATTCCTTGGGCGTCCCAAGAAATGATGAGGGTGCGATCTCAAAGATCATCTGCTGGTTTTTTGCGGAAAGATATCCCGCCATCGTAAAAAACCGTTCAAGTGCCGCATTATAATAGACAATATGAAGATCCCGGTCGATCACAAAGACCGGCAGGTCAATTACATCAAGCACCACGTGTTCTATACCCGACCGACTCTCCGGGACCAAAGGAACCGAAGGGGAAGGCCCGGCACCCGGGGATATTGGTAGTGTACCTGGAGATTCTTCCGGGACCCGGGGGGTTTCCTGAGGTTCGCTCTTGCTGCCGTTCTTCTGCTGGCTGATGAGACGGTGTTTATAGAGCGCAATTTCAATAGTCGTGTGCAGCTCCCGGGGCCGGAACGGCTTAAGGAGATAACCGTACGGTCTGGTCTTTACTGCACGAGCCAGGGTCTTGTCATCAGAGTGTGAAGTAAGGTAAACAATCGGAATATTAAACCGCCGGTTTATTTCCTCGGCTGCAGAAATCCCGTCGCGGTCGCCCCGGATGCGGATATCCATGAGTATCAGGTCGGGGTTAAATTTTGCAGTAGCAAGGATCGCATCATCTGCTGAGGAGACAATCCCGGCAACAGAGTATCCCTGGTCATGCAGCACTTCCTCAAGGGTCATGGCAACAATCGTTTCATCTTCAACAATCAGGATTCGTTTTTCAGGCATGTCAGGACACTCCGTCTGCGGGAAGCGTCCCGCACTCTGCATCAGGAAACCGGATCGTCACCGTAGTCCCGCCTCCTTTTGAGGATATTTCAATATCTCCCTTGAGCTGATCGCGGGCAAGGCGGATAACCAGCTTGATGCCAAGACTTTTGGATTCAAGGATATTGACACCCGGAAGGACACCAACGCCATCATCGCTGACGATAAGAACAAGCAGGTTGTCATCAGTGTTTTTGTGAAGAATAACCCGGATTGTTCCGTGGTCCCGGCCGGTAAACGCGTATTTAAGAGAATTTATCACGAGTTCGTTTATGATAAGGCTCACCGGAATGGCGATATTCATATCAAGAGGCATATCGTCGATATCCGTTTCAATGCGGATCCGCGTCCCCAGTTCGTCGGACAGGATAAGGTTATGGACAAGGGTGGAGATATGGCGGCGGGCATTGATGTTTGCGAGGTTGCCGGACTGGTACAGGCTCTCGTGGACAAGGGCCATGGTGATCACCCGGTTCTCGCATTCCTTTAACGCACGGAGGGCCTGTTCGTTTATGATATACCGGGACTGGAGACGGATGAGTCCGGATATGATCTGGAGATTGTTTTTAACCCGGTGGTGGATTTCCATGATAAGAACGGATTTTTCATCAACGGCAGTCCGGAGAGCATCCTCATATTTTTTCCGTTCCGTGATATCGACTATGACACCGGCAAAGCCGTTGATCCTGCCGCCGGCATCCCTTCTCGCAAGAGCCCGAAGGAATGCCCAGGTCTGCGACCCGTCTGCATGGAGAATACGGAACTCTTCAGAAACCACTTTTGCTTCCCTGATGCTATCCTCGCAGAACTGTTCAAACCGGGCCTGGAATTCACGGGGGATCACGGATTTCCACCCGACTCCTGCCGCGTTTTCCCGGGTCAGGCCGGTAATTTCAAACCACTTGTCGTTTGCATAGGCCAGATTTCCTTCACGGTCTGCAAGGAAGATCCCGACAGGTGACGCTTCCGAAAGGGTGCGGAACTTGATCTCGCTTTCCTTGAGTGCGTCCTCCGCTTTTGTCCGTTCGGTGATATCCATAAGGGTACCGATGATCCCCGGCTGGCCCTGGAAATCCACCCGGGTGCTGTAATTTTCAAGCGTGATGATGGCCCCGTCTTTGCGGACCCCGTAAAAACAATAATGCGTGGATTTTTCCCGGCCGGATTCCTTTGCCAACCGCTGTTTTTCAACCAGCGGTTGGTCCCGGGGAGCAACAAGGAGCGGGACAAACACTTTTCCCGAAAGTTCTCCGGGACTATAGCCAAACATTTCAGCAAACCGGGGATTGACATACCGGATGACACCGTTTTCCAGGAGGAATATCCCGACAAGGGAATGCTCAACCGGGTTCTGGTAAATTTCCACCATGGAACGATGGTGGATGGCAGACCCGAGGATCCCTGCCGCCGTCACCAGGGCATCGGTTTCTATCCGCGACCACTCCTGATCCCCGGACCCCGGTTCGATGGTTAAGATTCCCCACCACCGGGAATCGGCCAGGATCGGGACGTTTATCAGTTCAAGGGATCCGTTCGCCCGGGCAGACTCATCGGTAAGAAACGGCAGTTCGTTCACCCGCAAAAACACCGGTTTTCCCCCGGACAAATCACGATACGCATCCGGAAATACTTCAGGGAACCGGATATCGATCAGCCGGGGATCTCCCAGCCGGCTTGTAAAGGGTGGATTCACCCACTCAAACCTGAGGGTTGTGCAGGGAATGTCCGGGTTGTCCGGGCAGGGACGGTTTTCAAAGATACAGATCCGGCCGGATCCTGTTGCCTGACCAAGGATTTCGAGAACTGCCGGGATCTCATCGGTCCACGAGGTACCCTGAATTGGCTCTTTTAAGAAACGGTCTGCTGCAAAACTGACCGCTTCAAGGATAGCAGTCCGCCGGGTGAGAACTTTTTCTGCATGGCTGCGCCCGGTGATGTCCCGGGATATGCAAAAATAGACCGGCTTGCCATCCCATTGTCCTTCCCGGATCCGGCACTCGGTTTCAACCGGAAGTTTTGCCCGGGTAAAAAAACAATACCGGGAATCTCCGGTTGGATGAACGAGGATCCGAAAAAAAGCCGTTTTGATCTCCGAGCGCTTTTTCGGCCCGTGGAGATCAAAAAGCGAGCGGCCGAGAAGTTCTTCCCGTGCATACCCAAAAGTATGGATAAGAGCATCGTTTACTTCGATAATCGTCCCATCCTTTTCCAGGATAGCGACGAATTCGTCCATGGTATTAAACAGGATCTGGAGGTTTTCGCGTTCAAGCTGGAGCTGCATGGATATCCTGACATGCTCGATTGCATTTCCCAAATGCCGGCCCACTCCCTCAAGAACGGATATCTCATCTGGCAAAAACCGGTGGTGCTCTTTTGTTGCAACAACGAGGGCACCGGTGACTGTGTCCCTGTGGGTTATGGGAATCCCGGCAAGCGAACAAATGCCATGGCGCTGGCAAAGACCGGGGTCGGTTGAAAAAACATCTTCGATAACAACAACCCTGCCGCTGGTATAAACCGGTGCAATTAGGGAATCGTCGGACCGGATCTCCCGGACTGCAGCTAAAAGGGGTGAGGGGATGTTTTTTGCACATTCCAGTTTTACGCGCTGGCCCGACCCGTCCTGTACAAGAAAAATCCCGCCGCAATCAAAGTGCATGAGATCCAGGGTATCATCTAATGTCTCGCAGAGGAGCGTTTCCCGGTTTTCCCAGGTACGGGAAATGAGCCGACCGATAATTTCATCACGGACAGATCGGGTGCTTTCTTCTGCTTTCAGCTGCTCGCTTACGGTGATATCTGAAAATGTGACAAAAACCCTGCCGGCACCCGGGGCGGTTGTGATTCCTGCAAGAAAAACACCGGGTCCATTCGGTGTTTCAACCGTGATTTTTTTTGGGGAAACCGTTGCACCTTCATTTCCCCGGGGATTCTGAAACAAAAGCCCTGACAGAAACTCCATAAATGCCGGGGAGAGGGTGCTACGGTCTGCCGGACAAAACAGGTTCCTGAACCGGGAATTAACCCGGACGATGCTTTTTTGGGAGACATCGAAAAGGCACGCAGGGCAGGAGGAAAATTCAAAAAAGTCCCTGTACCCTGAGCCACCCCACCCGGATTCGCCAAAAACCGATGCAAGAACAATACTGATGCAGATATACAGCAGGAACTGCATCATCACCGTGACAAGGGCAACCGGTTCCGGGTAGGCAATAAACCCCGCCATCCCGAGGTAAGCACAAGCAATGCAGAGGTTAACCGGCAGGGAAAGGCGGGGATAACAGAGTGCGACAAGGATAACCGGAAGGTACAGGACCATGCCCATGACCGCAAGCAGGAAATTCGCAAGCAGGAACGTTGCAACCTGCGTCATGAAAAACGATACAAGAACGATCGCAAGGATCACCGGCGGGGAAACAAAACGCTTTGTTACCGACAGGAATACCATGTTCTTGTTCCTCGCACATCAATGACCACTGCATGCCGGGCGTTATCCGCCGGCAAAACCGGGTTTTTTAAATCCGGACCGGACCTTTTTTGCTGCTCTTTTTTCAACCGGAGGTTCAACAGACACAAAAAGCCGTTTTTGTCGCAGGAATTACCGCGGTAAATACGGCCAGGTTTATAGTTGCTTATAATATGTGTATATATATAATTATCTCACATAATTACCAGACCTTATCCAGTAATGAGCACTCAAACCAAGGTGGCAGGCACTCCCTTATAACAAAACATTTACAAAAAAAAAACGGGAGACGTTGGCCCCGTTCATAACAGTTATAAGAACAGGGATGCGATATCCACACAATAATTTTTTAATTGTGTACGCGGAGGTGCCCGGGGTGCCGGAGCAGGAGAGAAAAAAAGCGGAACTCAAAATTTCAGGAATGCACTGTGCGACCTGTGCTGTAACCATTGAGGAAGCACTTGCCGGTATTTCCGATGTACAGGCAGCCCGGGTGAACTTCGGGACCGAGACCGCACAGGTTGAGTACGACCCGGCAAAGACCGGACTTGCCGATCTTGAAAAAGCGGTCAGGGACGCAGGATACGAGGTAACCAACCGCGATGTCGTCCTCAAAGTCGGGGGCATGATGTGTGCGACCTGCGTCCAGACCATCGAGGCCGGGCTCCGGGCACTCCCCGGAGTCGTTTCTGTGAATGTGAACCTCGGAAACGAACAGGCCTATGTCACGTACAACCCGTCACTTACCGACATCCCCGACATGAAAAAGGCAATCGTAGACGAGGGCTACCAGTACCTCGGAATTGCCGGGGAAGTAAACGAAGACGAGGAGACCGCGGCCCGGGAAAAAGACCTGCACGGAAAACTTGTCAGGTTCTCGATCGGTTTTGCTGTCAGCATCCCGCTCATGATCCTCATGTGGGTGCCGCTTGGTATCTCCATGCAGGTTCTTGCGTACTTCATGCTCGTGGTCTCGACCCCGGTCTTTGTGTACGTCGCTTACCCGATCTTTGCAGCCGCGTACCATGCGCTCAAAAACAAATCGCTCTCGATGGATGTCATGTACGCGATGGGCACCGGGGTCGCGTACGTCGCAAGCGTCATGGGAACGTTCTCGATTGTCCTCACCCACGAGTTCATGTTCTACGATACCGCTATCATGCTTGCCGCGTTTCTCATGCTCGGCCGGTACCTCGAAGGCCGGGCAAAAGGCCGGACCTCCGATGCGATCAAAAAGCTCGCCGGTCTCCAGGTGAAATCGGCAACGGTGATCCGGGATGGAAAAGAGATCGAGGTTGCCATAGACGATCTCGGGATTGGCGATATCGTTGTCGTAAAACCCGGCAGCAAGATCCCGGTGGACGGCGAAGTTGTTGCCGGGGAAAGCTATGTTGATGAATCGATGATCACCGGCGAACCGGTTCCGCCGCTCAAAACAAAGGGAAGCCTGGTGGTTGGGGGAACAATCAATACAAACGGTGTCCTCTCGGTCAGGGCCACAAAGATCGGCAGGGACACGGTGCTTGCCCAGATCATCCGGCTTGTCAGCGATGCACAGGGATCAAAGCCGCCGGTCCAGCACATTGCCGATGTCGCGGTCACCTACTTTATTCCGGCAGTCCTCATCATTGCTGCGTCCGCGTTTATCGTATGGTACTTCGTTTTCCACTCGCCCCTTATCCTTGCCCTGACCGCACTCATATCGGTCCTTGTGGTTGCCTGCCCCTGCGCACTCGGGCTTGCCACGCCGACCGCAGTTACGGTCGGGATCGGAAGGGGAGCTGAGCTGGGCATCCTGATCCGGAACGGCGAATCCCTGGAACTGGCAGAAAAGGTCACGACCGTCGTCCTCGACAAGACCGGGACGCTCACCCGGGGAAAACCGGAAGTGACCGACATCGTCCCGCTTGGCGTGACCGAAGAGACACTTCTTTCATTTGCCGCATCGGTCGAAAAAGATTCATCCCACCCGCTTGCACTTGCCGTTGTCCGGGCCGCTGAGAAACGGTCGGTTGTAATCAGGAAAGCGGATAACTTCGATACGCTCGGGGGTAAAGGTGTCACGGCCAAAGTCCTTGGCGAACCGGTGCTTGTCGGGAACCGGGCGCTCCTTTCGGATAACGCGATCACGATCACACACGATGTTGAAGAAAAGGTCGCGGCCCTCGAACGCAGCGCAAAAACCGTGATCCTTATCGCAGTCGGCGGACAGGTCGCCGGGTTGATTGCCATTGCCGATACGATCAAGGATTCCAGCGCCGAAGCAGTAAGGCTCTTAAAAGAACGCGGCTGCCGGGTCGTGATGGTAACCGGTGACAACCGCCAGACTGCTGACGCGGTCGCCCGGGCGGTCGGCATCGACACCGTGATCTCCGGGGTACTTCCGGACCGGAAAGCCGCTGAAGTAAAAGCCCTCCAGGGGAAAGGCGAAGTCGTCGCATTTGTCGGCGACGGGATCAACGATGCCCCGGCACTTGCACAGGCAGACGTCGGGATCGCGATCGGGAGCGGGACAGATGTTGCCATCGAAAGCGGCGGAATCGTCCTTGTCAGAAGCGACCTGCTCGATGTCGTTGCCTCATTAGAACTCTCCGCAAAAGTGATGGGACGGATCCGGGGAAACATTTTCTGGGCGTTTGCCTACAACGCGGCACTCATCCCGATCGGCGCCGGGGTGTTGTACCCGTTCTTCGGCTACATGTTCCGGCCGGAACTTGCCGCCCTTGCAATGGCTGCAAGTTCGGTCACGGTCGTCACGCTCTCCCTGCTCCTGAAAGGGTATATACCAAAAGCAAGGAATCTTCCAGTACAAAAGGTGTAAAAAATGGCAATCGATCCGATCTGCAAGATGACTGTTGATGAAAAGACGGCAAAGTTCACGAGCATGTACAACGGAAAGAACTATTATTTCTGTGCCCCGGGCTGCAAGAAGAAATTCGATGCAGACCCGGCAAAGTACGCCTGAATGCAGAGATTGGTGATCCTGGGATCGGTCCGGGCACGGTCCCGGGCCGCGATCCGCAGCGCAATCCTGCATTGGCAAAAGGATCTTCCCTTTTTTATGGTTTTTCCCGGAAATCTTGATATACCTCATACAGCAAACACTTTCCGGTTCACCTGCCGGCAGTCGTAACGATACGGCAATGCCGGGGAAAAGCGGAAGTCAGCGAGGCAGCGGATGGCGTTTTTCATTATCAGCCCGGAGATCTATTCCTGGGTTATCCTTCCTGCGCTGATCTTTCTTGCACAGATTGCAAACGTCTGCATGGAGACGCTCCGGATCGTCTTTTTGTCAAAAGGGATCAAATATCTCGCGCCGATCATCGCATTTTTCGAGATCATTATCTGGCTCCTTGCCATTGTCGGGGTCATGAGCAACCTCTCCAATGTTGCAAACTTCCTTGCCTATGCGTTCGGGTTTGCCTTTGGGACGTATGTCGGTCTTGTCATTGAAGAGAAACTCTCGATTGGCATGGTCATCCTGCGGATCATCGCGGCAGAAGATTCACTGGCGGCAATTGCCACCTATATGCAGGCCGAAAACTACGGGGCAACCTATCTTGACGCGAAAGGTTCACGGGGAGAGGTCACGATGATCATCTCGCTTGTCAACCGCGAGGATGTCCCCGGGCTCACAAAACATCTCGAAGAGACCGCACCGAACGCATTTTTCTCCATCGAGGATGTGCGGTACGTAAACCAGGGAATCTTCCGGCCAAAAAAGACCAACCCGGTCACCGGGTTTATCTATTCCATTGCAAAACCCAAAAAGAAATAATCCGGGGGCCGATCCTTGTCCCGCATGGCACAAAACCCTTGACAGGATCGTTTCCGGGCCCGACTGGTACGACCTCCTTTCCACCCTGCATGAATTTACGGTGAAAATAAAAAAAACGGGCAGGGGTCGGGGTAGTACCTGTTTTTCTGAGTCCTGCATTGCAGCTCCAGACAGTTGTCACGGAACGCCCGACCCGGCCGGCAGCAAAACATTATGATGAAAAAACCGGCATGAGCCGGGCCGGCCCAGATAAATCCGGAGTCCCGGCTTGCCGGGAAAAATGACACGACACCCCATTGACCCGGAAGAACCCTGCCGGGCATTCCCGAAAAAACCGGCATATTCCTGGTGTATCT